>CAZWPR010000007.1:0-59213 GCA_964636135.1 uncultured Polynucleobacter sp. | reverse complement strand
TATATAAATCAATTACTTATGTAATAAATATGAGTCCGACCCGAGGCACCACAGCGCATTCATGCACTGTTCCTTTAGATCTGATAATTCTCTGGCGTATTCGACATGGCCTGCTCAACGATCTTTTTCGTCAAGGTGGGCGAGAATAATTCAATGAAGGTAAAGACAAACGAGCGCAAGTAAGCGCCTTGTTTCACTCCCAAGTGGGTGACGTTATTGCCAAATAAATGCCCCACGGGGATGGCACGCAAATTACGATCGCGTTCCGCATCAAACGCAACCCCCGCAACAATACCAATGCCCATACCAACTTCGACGTAGGTCTTAATCACGTCTGCATCGATGGCTTCCAGAATGATGTCTGCTTGTACATTACGCTGGGCAAACGCGGCATCAATTTTGTTACGCCCTGCAAATGCTTTGTCATAGGTAATCAATGGGTACTTGCCAAGGTCCTCGATCGTAATGGAGCGTGAGCTGAGTAAGGGGTGATTCACCGGCACGATCAGGAGGTGTTGCCATTGGTAGCCGGGTAGCGCGATAACGCCTTCACAATTGGCAATGCCTTCCGTTGCAATCGCAATGTCCGCTGCATCGTGCAAGAGCATATCGGCGATTTGTGAAGGGCTACCTTGGGCTATGCTGACGCGGACTTTTGGGAAGCGTTTGGTAAATTCCGTTAAGACTTTTGGTAGGGCATAGCGGGCTTGTGTATGGGTGGTCGCAATCACAAAGTTGCCTTGATCCTGTGTTGCAAAATCCTGGCCGACCCGTTTTAAGGTTTCGACTTCATCTAGGATCCGCTCAATCGAGAGCAGAATGCGTTTGCCGGGCTCGGTGAGGGAGCGAATGCGTTTGCCGTGGCGGCGAAAGATCTCGACTCCTAGCTCATCTTCCAGCTCGATAATCGCCTTAGAAACCCCGGGCTGTGATGTGAAGAGGGCTTTTGCAGCGGAAGTGAGGTTAAATTCCTGGCGAACAGCCTCGCGGACAAAGCGAAATTGATGCAAATTCATGAAAAGATTCCTTATATATCTTGATCGATATAGGAACTCAATTCTAAATTATCTTTAGGTATTTAAGACCGCGACACCCATTTCAGCCCAATGAGGGCCAGCAGAAAATACGCCAAGGGTGGAGTTAGGGCAGTGAGGTAGGCGGGCCATGCCCCCAGTAGACCAACGTTCGAAAAAAGGGCGTTAAATAGCTGAAAGCTCATGCCGAGCATGATGCCGCCAAAAATCTTTATGCCAATCCCGCCTGCCCGCGCCTTTAAATACGCAAACGGCAAGGCCAGTGCCAGCATGACAAAGACGATGAAGGGGTAGATGATCTTCTTCCAGAATGCAATCGCGTGGCGCTGCACATCTTGCTTGTTCTCATTCAGGTGGGTAATAAATTGCCCTAGGCTAAAGATCGACATACGTTCTGGGTTGACGAGTAGCACGCCCAAGATTTCTGGGGTGACTTTGGATGCCAATGTCATCGATGGCTTGATGGAGGTATTGGCCGAGTAAACCGGATCCAAGGCATTCTTGGTTTGCGCCTCTTTGAAGCGGGTCTCCGTCACATTATTCAGCTCCCATGAGCCAGTTTCATTAAATCGGCCTGATTCGGCATTGCGGATCGAGAGTAATCGGTAGGCATCATCGAACTCATACATGCGAACCTGCCGCACTTGCTTATCTGGTTCAATTTTTCCAATATTGATGTAGCGTACGCCCGGGCGCACCGATCCAACACCCTCCTCATCGCGAAGCTGGTCTTTGACCCATACCCCTGTACGAAATTGCGACGAAAAGCTAGAGCCCATGGCTTTCAATTTCATACGATCCGAGAAGGACTCTGCCATTGGGCCTAGCCACTCACTCATCAATAGAGTGACTGCCACAATCGGTAAGGAGATTTTCCCCAGCATCACAAGGCCGCGGCGGATATCGAGGCCAGCAATACGCAGGATGGTGAATTCAGATTGGCTGGCTAGCATTGCAAATACATAAATACTGCTAATTAAACCGGCGATCGGAATAATTTCAACAATGCGACTCGGCGCCTTCAGCAAAACATGGCCTAGGGCAAGCAAGAGGGTGTATTGCTGATTGACCGAGCCCAGCTCGGCTAAAACATCAAAAAATAAAAAGAGGGCAACAAGCGCAAAAAGAATAAAGCCAAACGCAGCATAGATTTGCTTTGCTAGGTAGCGCTCATAGATGTAAGGAAAGAGAAAATTCATGAGCGCGTTAGAAAAGCAGGCAACTGCCGCTTCCACCATTTAAGGGACGGATTAATTCGGTTACGAATCAATACTGCGGCTATTAGTAAGGCAAGCAGATGAATTGGCCAGATCGCCACAAAAAAATCAAAGCGACTTTGCGAAACAAAATTTTGTGCCAAATTAAGTAGGTTGCTGTAAATCAAATAGATCAGTACGGCATAAAACATGGCGGTGTAATTGCCGAGGCGTGGGTTAACGTAGGCTAATGGAATCGCAATAAAGACTAAGCCTAAAGCCATGAGTGGTAGTCCTATACGCCATAGCAATTCCCCGCGGTTAGAGGGCGAGGGGTCCTTCAGAAGTTCCTGAACACTGCGTTCCCGGTCGCGTGGCGGAGGCTCGGTTAACTCTTTATTGCGTAACTTGGTTTCATACTCATCAAACTCCAGAATGCGAAAGTCAGGCTGGGTGGGCAGACCCTCATAGCGCCGACCGTCTTTGAGAATGACGTTCTTTTCACCCGTCGGGGTATTTTCAATAAATCCGGTTGCTGCTACCGCAATACTCAGACGTTGATTTCTGGAATCGGCAACGAAGATATTTTTGACTTCGCGACTGTCAACATTGAGTTCCTCTATAAAGAAAACCCGTTCAGCTTTGGCTGACTCTCGAAACTGCCCAGCTGTGACCATCGACACATCATCACGCTGCTGAAAACGTTGGCTGATCAGGGCGGATTCGCGATTGGCCCAAGGCCAAGCAAAGAGAGCAAGCAGCGCAATGATGATGATGAGTGGAATAGCAAACCGCAGAATAGGCCGAATTAAACTCATGATGCTCAGGCCACTGGCAAACCATACAATCATTTCAGAGTCTTTGTACCAGCGCACCAAGACAATGAGAACGGCAATAAATAAAGATACTGTGAGCAGGACGGCCAAGTAGCCGATTGTCGCCAAGGCGATCAATACCAGCGCATCCTCTGGATTGACGACGCCATTTGCGGCAAAGCCCAAAATTCGGATGACCAAGGTGGTGACCATGATGGTCACTAACACCAAAAAAACCCCCCCAGTGGTTAAGCTCAGTTCGCGGCGTAGGGCTTGGTCAAAAATCATGCGTTCTATGCAAGGATGTTGGCAGAAAAGTCTAGTTTAGTAGGGAAATGCGGCACGAATCGGAAGGAAACCTACAGCTCGGAGGATAATGGAAAAAACCACTACAAATGACTTCCCTATGCAAATTCAATTTAGCACGAAAACATTGCCCCAAGCCGACTTTGATTCTGTAAAGCAGGTCAAGCCCGCGATTGCCAGTCTCGTGACCCTCGTCACCGATTGCCTTGTTTTGGGTTATAGCAAAGCTGATTTAAACAAAAAAACGCCAGGCAGCCTGTTGCTTGAGTTGGATGCCTTATTGGGCGGCTCGGTTGCGCGGGCGAAGCTCGCCGGTGATCTGAGCGGAAAAGAGGCCAGTCAGTGCTTGTTAAGGGCGGAGGCAAGCTGGTCAAAAGGGGGCGTAAAGGCCAAGCGGGTCTTGCTTGTGGGCTTAGGTGATCTGAGTACAAAAGAGAGTTTGTCCTTGCAGTCCTATGCCAAGTTAGCCAAGGCCACCCTCAAGACATTGAGTGGGGGCGCCATTGAGTCGGCATCGTGGTTTGTGCCAAGTTTTGGGTCTAATGCAGATGCCGATACGGTAATAAAGCAAGTTCGCTTAACGGCACAACTGGCGGGTGAGCAAACCTATCGATTTGGTGTTCGTCAGCCTGCCATGAAGTTCAAGGCTGTAGAGCACGTTGATCCCTTTCAAGAACTTCGTTTTGTGGTTTGCAAGGATGGTGCAAAGGCGGTTCAAGCAGCGGTGCATCAGGGCGAAGCCTTAGTCGAAGGCATGAACCTAGCCAAGGATTTGGGTAATTTGCCACCTAATGTCTGCACTCCAACCTACCTTGCAAAAACAGCGCAGGGCTTGATGAAGAAAACCAAGCTGAAGGTAGAGCTGCTCAGTAAAAAGCAAATGGAAGCATTGGGCATGGGCTCCTTTCTTTCCGTGGCACAGGGTTCAGAGACTCCACCGCAATTCATCATCATGCGTCACAACGGCGGCAAGGCGAATGAGGCCCCAACGGTATTGGTAGGTAAGGGCATCACCTTTGATACTGGCGGTATCTCCCTGAAGCCTGGCGAGGCAATGGATGAGATGAAGTACGACATGTGCGGCGCCGCATCCGTTGTTGGCACGATGCTCTCAACGGCATTACTCGGCCTAAAGCAGAATGTGATTGGCGTTATCCCGACTTGCGAAAACATGCCCTCAGGCAAAGCAACTCGACCAGGCGACATTGTGAAAAGCATGTCGGGTCAGACTATTGAGATCCTAAATACCGATGCGGAAGGCCGTCTGATTCTGTGTGATGCACTCACCTATGTAGAGCGCTTCAAGCCCAAGGCGGTGATTGATATTGCGACCTTGACGGGCGCCTGCGTGATTGCGCTCGGCGCAGTTCATAGCGGCATGTTCTCGGATGATAGTCACTTGCTTGCGGATTTAACCCAAGCCGGCCATGACTCGCTTGATACCGTCTGGCGCATGCCACTCGATGCTGCCTATCAAGAGCAACTTAAATCAAACTTTGCTGATATGGCCAATATCGGTGGACGTCCTGCTGGTAGCGTGACAGCCGCCTGCTTCTTAAAGCGCTTTACTGAAAAGTATCCTTGGGCACATTTGGATATTGCCGGTACTGCATGGAAGGGTGGCGCAGCAAAAGGCTCTACTGGTAGACCAGTTCCCCTTTTGGTGAACTACTTACTTGCTCAGTCCTAAGTTCGCATGGCGCGTATCGACTTTCACAGTAATGTCAGTGACAAGCTGGAATATGCCTGCAGGCTAACGCGCAAGATTTGGAGCGCGACCGCTGAAGGCGAGCCTGTTCGCAACATCGTGATGGTGGCAGAAAAAGCAGACCTCAAGCGCCTGAATGAATTGCTGTGGACTTTTAGTAAGACCGACTTTTTACCCCACTGCTATGGAGACCATGAGGCGGCGTTTGAAACGCCGATTGTTCTCCTCGAAGATACGGCGGCGCCAGCCTTGGCGAACTTGCCGCATGCTGATGTGCTGATTCATTTGAGTATGCGGATGCCAAGCGATGTCGCAGCCTTAGTTGATCGATTCCCACGGATTGTTGAGGTGGTTACAGTGAATGAGGCGGAGCGCCTAGCAGGACGTGAGCGTTACAAAGCCTACCGCGACCTGGGCCATGAGCTCCATAATTTTGATCAAGCAAAAAGCTAAACCGCAATGCTGATTCACCCGCAAATCGATCCAGTAGCCATTCAGATTGGGTCATTTGGAGTCCACTGGTATGGACTAATGTACTTACTGGCCTTTGTGCAATTTATGCTGCTGGGTCGGCTATGCATCAAGCGACCCTACTATGTTGCCTTGGGGTGGACCACTAAAGATTTAGAGGATCTGCTCTTTGCGGGCGTACTCGGCGTGGTCCTCGGTGGACGGATTGGCTACTCGCTGTTTTATATGCCTGAATTCTATTTGGCCAATCCGCTCAGCATCTTGAAAGTATGGGAAGGTGGCATGTCCTTTCATGGCGGGCTGCTCGGAGTCATTCTGGCGATGGTTTGGTTTGCGCGGCGTAAGAAAACCTCTTTTTGGACTGTCAGTGATTTGGTCGCCCCTTTGGTGCCCTTTGGTTTGGCTTTTGGGCGCCTAGGCAACTTCATCAATGGTGAATTGTGGGGAAGGCCAACCGATTTGCCTTGGGCTATGGTTTTCCCACTGGTCGATGCCATACCGCGTCATCCATCGCAAATTTATCAATTACTCTTCGAGGGCATCTTGCTTGGATTGGTCTTATGGGTCTATGCCCAAAAACCGCGTCGTCTGGGTCAGGTTTCAGGACTATTTTTGCTGGGTTATGGCATTTGCCGCTTCTTGGTAGAGTTTGCGCGCGAGCCAGATGCCTTCTTAGGCCTACTCGGTCTAGGCCTTTCAATGGGCCAATGGCTATCTATCCCTATGATTTTATTCGGTATTTACTTATTAAAGCGTAAATAAGTCGGTAATTTTCATTAACTGCATCTAAAAATATCTTTTTTTAGATCATTTGTTGCTAAGATCCTAAAAAGTCGCTTATTTTGCTTTAATACCTCCTGTTTTAGCAAATTGATCCGAAAATTCATTTTTTGACCTTGTGCAACCTAAGGACGCATCATGTTGGAGTTAATCACTAAAACCCGCAATTTATCCAAAGCACTGAGTGCAGTGCAGCGTTTAACGTCTGAGCGCGGGGAGTCGAATGCGGTGAGCATGGCTAACGACGTAATTGATAACTACCGCAAGCTCACCAAAGATCAACACGTTAAATTCTTTACCGCCTTGATTGACAAGCTCAGTCCTAATCCAGCGGAGGTGATGGCGGCATCACAAGCCTTTGCGGCGGAAGCCAATGCCCGCAATTACATTCGCTTGCAAAAAGTATCAGAGTCACCCCGCCAAGAATTTATGCGACGTTTGAATCGGGGACTAAATGGTACGGCCGCCGTCGTCGAAATGCGCCGCGATTTATTGCAACTCTTGGATAAAAAACCGGAGCTGGCCGCAGTGGATTTTGATATGCGCCATCTGCTGTCCTCTTGGTTTAATCCCGGTTTTTTAAAAATGCACCGGGTCGACTGGAAATCACCTGCTGAGGTTTTAGAAAAGCTGATCCAACATGAAGCGGTACATGCCATTGACGGTTGGGACGACTTGCGCCGTCGTTTGCAGCCCGACCGGCGTTGCTTTGCATTCTTTCATCCCCAATTGCCCAATGAGCCATTAATCTTTGTGGAGGTTGCCCTGCTGCCGGAAGTACCGCTGGCCATTGCTCCCTTGGTGGATAAAAAAGCCGAGACAGTAACTCAAGCGCAGCAGTACAAGGTGGCGGTGTTTTATTCCATCAGCAACTGCGAGCCGGGTTTGCGCGGCGTCTCGATGGGTAACTTCTTAATTAAGCGGGTTGCTGAGCAGCTGCACCAGGAGTTCCCAAGCTTAAAAACCTTTATTACGCTCTCACCCGTGCCGGGTTTAATCGAATGGATTGCTGCGGGCGCTAATTTAGGTGAAGGCGTGCCGCCTGATCGCCTCAAGCCAGCCCTCAAACTCAAGCGAGATAATGCCTTGCAGGCGTTGGGTCTGAATGCGCAATCCTGGGCAGAGCGTTTAAGTAATGGCTGGCATCCCGACAATGCCTCAGCAAAGGAGAGGGAGGCATTGCTCTGTCTAACCGCCATTTACTTGGGACTTGCCTCCACCGGGCGCGAAGGTAATCCCGTTGCCAAGTTCCATTTGGGCAATGGCGCCAAGCTGCACCTAATTAATTGGGCTGGCGATTTATCGCGTAAGGGCTTGCGTCAATCGGCTGGCATTATGGTCAATTACCTCTATGATCTCTCGAGCGTTGAAGAGAATCATGAGCGCTTTGTGAACGGCGAAATCATGTATTCCAGGGCGGTGGCCAAGCTCATGAGCGTTTAGCGCATCAATACCCGATAGACCGTAAAATAGCGCTTTAGGCAGTTAGAACTCGCTGGGTAAAGGCGAATTGCCAATCAATTGTTTGTTGTGGAGTAGTCATGAATCTGTATTCGGTATTAGAAAAAGGGTTTCCAAAAGATCGTCAGGCCTGCGCTCTAGAGACGCACGATGGTTTGTATTACTCCTGGAGCGATCTGGAGCGTGCCACTGCGATGATGGCCAACTTGCTCCAAGGACTGGGAATACCCAGGGGCTCCCGCGTTGCAGTTCAGGTTGAAAAATCACCTGAGGCACTATTTTTGTATTTGGCTACCATCAAGGCCGGCTATGTTTATCTACCACTGAATACTGCCTACCAAGCTGCTGAGATCGAATACTTTATACAAAATGCAGAACCCGCAGTGATGGTATGTAGCAGTAAGAATTTTTCGTGGGTATCGAAAATTGCCTTTAAGTCAGGTACCCGCCACGTCTTTACGCTCGATGACAACCGTACCGGAACCCTGTTAGACCGTGCCGCTGTACAAAGCGATCGTTTTAAAACCGTCGCCTGTGGCGATGATGATCTGGCTGCAATTCTGTATACCTCCGGCACTACTGGTCGCAGCAAAGGCGCTATGCTCACGCACAAAAACTTGAGCAGCAATGCCCTTGTCTTGCAGAAGTTTTGGGGTTGGAAAAAAGGTGACGTGCTATTGCACGCCTTGCCGATCTTTCATGTGCACGGATTGTTTGTTGCAGCCCACGGCGCTTTAATCAATGGTAGCAAAATGATCTGGCTGCCCCGCCTTGACACCGCTGCATTGATTCAGAACATGCCGCGCTCGACCGTGATGATGGGTGTACCCACCTTCTATGTTCGCCTCTTAGCCGATAAAAACTTTACCAAGGCGGTATGCCGTAATATGCGCCTCTTTGTCTCTGGATCAGCGCCACTCCTCACCGAGACATTTAACACCTTTAAAGAGCTGACCGGTGAAACCATTCTTGAGCGTTATGGCATGAGTGAAACCGTCATGTTGGTTTCAAATCCCTATAAAGGCGCGCGCGTTGGCGGCTCGGTTGGCTTGCCTCTCACTGGCGTAAAAGTCCGTGTGGTGAATGAAAACAATAAGCCATGCGCAGTCAACGAGATTGGCAACATTCAGGTTAAAGGGCCGAATGTATTTAAGGGTTACTGGCGCATGCCAGAAAAAACAGCCGAAGAATTTACCGCCGATGGCTGGTTTAAAACGGGCGATGTTGGTCGTTTCGGCGGCATAGCCAATGGCGCTAAAGTGCCGGACAATTATTTGTGCATCGTCGGTCGCAGCAAGGACTTAATCATTTCAGGTGGCTATAACGTCTATCCAAAAGAAATTGAAAGCTTTATCGATGATATGGATGGGGTCGATGAAAGTGCGGTGATTGGTGTGCCGCATCCGGATTTTGGTGAGGCAGTCATGGCCATCGTAGTTGCAAAGCCAGGCGCCAAGCTGGATTCGAAAGCGATGATTGATGCGCTGAAGGGGCAAATTGCCAACTTCAAAGTGCCTAAGCGCATTGAAATCGTTTCAGATCTGCCACGCAATGCGATGGGCAAGGTGCAAAAAAATATTCTGCGTCAGCAATACACCGCGTAAGTTAATTACATGCCAAAGGCCTTCCGACTTTCATTAAACATGAAGGCGGCAAGGAAAAACAGCATGACGCCAAACACTCGCTTGAGGTTTACCGTGTTCATATTGCGTGCGATCTTTGCTCCCAATGGTGCCGTGAAAACACTTGCTGCGACGATGCAGGCAACCGCTGGTAAGTAGATATAGCCTAGCGAACCTGAGGGTAAGCCGGGATGGTTCCAGCTACCCACTACATAACCAATAGTAGCGGCAACTGCGATTGGGAAGCCGAGGCCCGATGCTGATGCCATTGCCACGTGGGGCGTTACGTTACACCAAATCATGAAGGGCACAGTAACGAAAGCACCCCCTGCGCCAAGCAAGCTTGATAGTGCACCAACAAAACTGCCAAATGAAAATAAGCCTAATTTACCCGGCAGTTGACGACCGGGCTTTGGTTTTTTATTGATGAACATCTGTATTGAGCTGTACACAATAAAAAGGGCAAAGAACAGTGATAACCAGCTAGTAGGGAAGGCATCAAATAATTCACTACCGCCAATGAGGCCGCCTGCAATAATGCCGGGCGTTAAAGCAGTTACCAGTTTCCAATCGATGGTGCCATGTTTGTGGTGCGCCCGAATCGCAGAAAGCGATGTAAAGAGAATGGTTGCCATGCCAGTTGCAATGGCCATATGAACAATAATGCTCTGATCAAATTGCTGGTGATTAAAGACAATAATCATGAAGGGTACAAGAATCATTCCCCCGCCAATTCCGAGCATGCCAGCCAATACGCCAGACACGGCGCCACATGCAAGCAAAATTAATATGTCAATTAATTCCAAACTGAATTCCCCGCCTTAGCCGCTAGGCCCTTATCCTGAACCCTCGGGTTCAAGGTGGAGCGGCCGCCATGCTTCGGGTGCACTAAGCAGCGCAGGGAGTGAACAGCTCGAGGCTGCCACTGTACGGTTGCGAAACGCTCACGCCCACATTGCAAAGATCGCTCCGTATGCTTGCGCATCGGTTCAAAGATCTATTGGCCTTGGCGAGCCAGGCAGGGAAAGGGTTTGCAGCAATGCATCCACTTGTAACTCGAGGCCTTTGATTTCCGCTTCGAGCCGAGCTACCTCATCTGGATGGATTGCGGCGGACTGCATTGATAATTGCGCGGCAGTATCTGCAGCCAGACGTTTACTTGAAATCAGATCACCAGCAAGCTTCAGGGCTGCCATCATGGTGGCGCGCTCAATACTGCGGTTACCGCCTGCAATGGCGAGTTGAATTTGTTCGTCAACAAGGCTGCAGGCCTCGCGCAAAAGAGGTTCATGCTCAGCAGTGGTAGCTAGCGTGATTTTTTGACCAGCGAGCGTGACTTCAATGCGTTGTTGGCTCATGATCATCGCCTGAAATAGTGGGGTTAGGTTCGTCCGTAGCGAGCAAGTTTAGTTGCCGCGTATCGTTCTGCTCGGGTAGTCGACTCAAAATGTGTTGAATGCGATTTTGCGCATCCGCAATCTTGGTTTCGAGCCGCGCGCGATCTTGACGGGCCTCTTCTACGGCTTTTGTAGCTAAAGTGAGTTTGTCTTTTAGCCGTGCTATCGCCTGGTTTAGGTTATCTATGGAAGATTCGGTGGGGTGGAATGCATCGCTCATCACTCCATTGTAGCCCCTGAATTTGGCTGTGCGCATTGCGCAAATGCCAGATTGCCTAGCGAGCCAGTGCCACCCAGCGATTGCCTAGCTTACTCAGTTCAATGCGGCCGTCAAATAGATCAATTAAGGCCTGATGGGTTAGTGGATCATCACTTTTGCCTTGATGATAGACCCCTTTATTGCCCAAAAGAATCAGGTTTTTGGCCTGTAAGGCAAACTGAATTTCATGCAAAACGGTGATGCTGGTTTTGCCCTGGCCGGACAAGGCAGTTTGCCACTGCAACCAATCGGCTTGATGCGGCGGATCTAAATTGGCAATCGGTTCGTCCATGAGGAGTATGGCGGCATGTGTCGCAAAGAGCCGAGCTAGTAAAACGCGCTGGCGCTCGCCCCCCGATAGCTGATTAAGAAAACGCTCGCGTATGTCCCATACGGCTGTTTGACGCATCGCTTGTTCCACCACAAGATGATCTTCAGCGCTTGGAATGGAAAGCCAGTTTTGATGAGGTATACGACCTAGCATGGCAATGTCATATGCTCGTAGTCCAAAATCAAGGTTATCCGGGGTTGCCATTGCTTGCTCAAGCCATGCAATCTGTTGCGCGCGTGCCTTGCTTGTAATCGAATGAAGCTCTATTCCCCCTATCTGAATCGAGCCCTCATATGGCAACAGTCCAGCAAGGGCTTGAACGAGAGTAGACTTACCTACGCCATTTGGGCCAACAACGCTAGTCCACTCACCTCTAGGAATGATCAGATCAATGTTTCGCAAAATAACGGTGTTATTTCGGGATAAAGACACGTTGCGCAGTTCAATTTGACTCATGTACTTATCCCTAAGGTCTGACGCCGCAGTAAGAGAAGTAAATAGGAGCCACCCAGGACTGCGGTAACAATTCCAACCGGAAGTTCCAGTGGCGCTAATACGGTACGTGCCACTAAATCGGAGGCTAGCAATAGGATTCCACCTGCCAGGCTAGACATGACTAGATGCATGCGTTGGGATCCGCTCGCAAAGCGGCGAACCAGATGCGGCGCTGCAAGGCCAATGAATGCAATCAGTCCAGTTTGCGCGACGGCTGCGCCTGTAGCCAATGCGAGAACGGCAATCAAACCCAGACGCATTTGATCAATCGGAAGACCAAGCGTTTTCGCCGTGCGTTCCCCAAGGCTCAAGGCATTCAAGGCTGTACTTAAGAGCAGTGCGATTGCGATACATGCGAGCCAAACTAAGAGCATGAGCGAGACACCATACCAATCCAGCAGGCTGGTATTGCCCAGCATGAATGCCTGAAAGCGCTGATAGAGATCAGGCCGGACAAAGGTAAAGAGCGCGTTACCGGCGCCAAGGATGACGCTAATCACGATACCCGAAAGCAACAGTCGCAAGGAGCTACGATATCCACCAGCCAGAATCAGCGCAGCAATAACGCCCACGAGCGCGCCAATAAAAGCACCGCTGTTCAGTCCAATTAAATCAAGCCCAGAATCTGTCATCGCCTGAGAAAAGCCCAAAACAAGCGCGACACCCATTAAGGCGCCGGATGCACTACCAAGCAAATAGGGATCAGCCAATGGATTACGAAATACACCTTGTGCAATTGCGCCGGCTAAGCCTAGTAGAGCGCCTGCTAGCCAGGCTCCCGCAGAGCGCGGTAGGCGAATATCAAATACGATTGCATCATCAGGGCTCCAGGCAACGCCGCCACTACCCAGTAAGGCGCCCAAGCATAGCAATGCAATGCTGATCAGCAGCAGAGCAAGAATGCGGGGCAATAAAGTAGGGCGCATACCGGAGACTATCATTTGGGCAATGACTTCATTGCGCAATCGGCGATCAGGCTAACTGCATCACCCATGCGCGGGCCAGGACGAACCACTACATCACTTTGCGCTGCCGAAAAAAAGCAGATGCGATTAGCCTGAATCGCCGGAATGGATTTCCAGCCGGGACGCTGCGCCAGTTGTTTGGGCGATGCTTCCGTAGTCATAATCAAATCGGGCCTCGCCTGCACTACGAATTCTGGATTGATCTTTGGATAGGCGCCCATTTTTTCCGTAGCAATGTTTTGCATTCCGAGCCGATCCAGTAATTCACCGATGAAGGATGTTTTACCAGCTGCAAAGGGGGCTGGGTTTACTTCAAAATAAACTCGAGCAGCTTTTTGTGAAGGCGATAAGGTGCGGCTCGCCCGTGCAATATCAAGTTGGATGCGCTCCCATACCGCGCCTGATTCAGTAGATCCTAAAACCACATCCAATTGCCGTAAGCTACGCTGCACATCGGCGATGGACTGCACATCAAATGCCATTACTGAAATGCCTAAAGACTGCAAGCGCGCAATCAGAGGGGATGATTTTTCAACCAAGACTAAGTCTGGCTTTAGGCGAACAATCCCCTCAATATTGGCATCAGCAATTCCGCCTAGGCGCGGTAAAGCATCCACTGACTTTGGCCAATTGGAGAAGCGATCAACCCCAACTAAAACCGAACACTTTCCCAGAGCACATACTGATTCCGTCAATGAGGGCAGCATGCTGACTACGCGCTGGGCAGGGGTTTTAAGGCTAACCTCAGTGCCACGATCGTCTTTAACGGTGATGCTTGCAAGCGCAATATTGCTTAACAAAAATGAGCACGCCCCAATACACAGGACTAAAGAAATCTTTGCGTAATTATCTGGGTATTGGGGCATATTAGTTATCTAATGAGTTACTGCATGGCATAACGCAAACCAAAAAATACATTTGAACCGGGTGTATTAAAGCCATAACTCAACTGATAGTCTTTATTGAATACGTTGTTCCAGCGACCAAAAAGGCTCAGGTTTTTTGTTATGTCATGACTTGCATAGAGGTTATAGATAGCATAGCCGCCCATGTAATTCGAATTTCCTGAGTTATATCTACCGCCTTGAAATGTACCCTCTGCACCCACCTTAACTGATTTGGCGTTGTACTCTGCACCAATATTTCCAAATTGCCTGGCTCGTTTGGCAAGTACAAAGCCGGTAGACTGTGCAACCGGATTTTGCTGATCAAGCGATGCCTTTAGAACAAAATCGGATAATCTGGCCCGACCACCAAGTGATACCCCCGATATCTTTGCTACACCGCCATTACCGGCACAACCACCTTGCGGACCATTCAGTTGCTCAGAAGTGCATGGAGGGGATGTAGTTGTGTACTGAATCAGATTGTTAATAGTGCTGTTAAACGCAACGGCATGTAGATCGAATCTTTTTGATTCGTAATGTAATCCGATCTCCGTATTTTTACTCTTCTCTGGCAATAAGTTTGTATTTCCATATAACGGAAAGTACAAATCAAAAAATGAGGGAGCCTTAAAACCAGTCCCGTAATTGATATTTCCTCTCAGATTTTTCGTAAAAAAGTAACCGTATGAAGCGCTGCCAGTAGTTTGCGGACTAAAACCAGTAATACTGTCGTTTCGAATTGCAAAATTTGCGAGATGACTTCCGCGTTGAAGCTTGTAGGATCCAGCTAATGTATTTGTATTTTGATCTTGATTAATAGTACCTTCGGTTGAAAATGCATTTGCAGTTTTACGTTCGGCAACTAGTTGCAATAGATCAGACCCTATTTTCAAATCATTCTGCCACGAGTAGGTTGTGAGCTTCGTATTGACCTGAGGGTTCGCATTTGAATAAATTTGCTGACCCAAGTCGTATGACTGTGAAATCTGAAGACTACTTTTCCAAAACTCATTAATCTGATTGTTTGAAAAGGCTGAGAAAACACCCAGATTATTGACTTGGTCACCAATACCCCCACCAAAAAAAGAACTCACCGGATATTGGTTTTCTAGCCTACTTGCTAAAAATTGGAATCCCAGTTCTTGCCCTTTTTGCCACTCTTGCGTAAGTCGACCAGATGCACCGCTTTTTGTGTAGCCAGTTCGTCCCATAGATAATTGAGGTGAATTACAAAAATTTCTATTTAGGTTTGCTGTCGATTGCGTGTTTGGATTGCAAGGATTATTACTAGCAATACTAGAAAATCCCGTTGAAATTTCTTGGCTTGCACTTAATGAATAGCTTGTAATTTTTTCTGTGCCAATCGAACCATAGAGGCTGGCATCTGTAATGCTGGTTCCATAACTTCCGTAGCCAGTAGAGGCATTTACTTGCAATGACCCTGAGCCCTTCTTGGTAAAAATTTGAATGACGCCGCCAATAGCATCTGAGCCATACAGACTACTTTGAGGCCCAAATACGATTTCAATGTGATCAACTATACCGAGTGGTATGGCTTGCAAGCTTGCACTGCCCGATAAAACGGATTGCGTCCTCACCCCATCAATCAGTATTAAGGCTTGATTGGAATTTGCGCCACGTAAAAAGACGCTGGTTGGTGAGCCAGCTCCTCCAGAGGTTGAAATTTCAACTCCCCGTTGCCTCTGAAGTAATTCCACCAAACTAGTTTGTCCTGCTTGCGCAATTTCTTCAGGGCCAATATAAACATTGTCTGCAAGAACATCGCTCGCCCGAGTTGGTGTTCGCGTTGCGGTAACCACAATTGGGTTGAGTAGGTCGGTTGTATTCGATACCGATACCGATGGAGTTTGCGCTATTGCGTTTTGGAATGGAATAGCACTCGATAAAAGCGTTGCTAACAGTGCTGATATAGGAGCTGCTTTCAGTGCAGTGGCGCACTGTGTATTACTGAACTGCTGTTTCATGATGAACCTTCTGTCGTCGAATCACCAAGCTAACTTCCCCGTTAGCCGAGTCGAACAGAACTTCGTAGGCGTGAGTCCAGAACGTCAATATGTACGGCGCATGGAATCCATGCGAACGCTTCTATCGGCGCGCGAAGGATCCCCGTCCGCAAAATTCCACCTGTTCTGGCCGGTATCCGGGCTGGCAAATTTAAGAACTTGACCTTCCCATGCGATTGACGCGCACAGTGGCTATATCCAAGTTCTCCGTGCCTAGCTACAAGGCACATTTGCTTACCGTTGCGGGGGCAGCACACGTTTGAGTAGTGTTTCCCGTTTAACTTTATTGCAATGCAATAAAGCACCATAACCTTTCAATAGTACTGCATTTAAGACCCCTAAATACTGGGGTTTTTACTGACTGAGCCTACAATGGCATATTAAGAACAATAAAAACATGACCGTACTAGACAAACACCCCGAAAAGAACCTGATTCGCTTGCAGCTGAGTCAAAACATCGTCTTGCAGCATTTGGATCCGGCAAGCATGGCAGAGCTAGAGCGCCATTTGGTGATCTCTGACCTAAAAAAATCAGAGATTTTGCTGCACCAAGGCGATCATCAGATGGAGCAGTACTTTATTTTGGATGGCATTTTGAAGCGCATCGTTTCCAGTTCAGATGCAAAAGAAATGATCTTGCGTTTTTCGATCGAAAAAGATATCGAAACCAGCTATGCCGCATGGCGCCTGAAGAAGTCTGCCCCCTACAGCATTGCTTGCGTGACAAAGGCTAGGGTTGCACGTCTGCCCATGAAAAAGTGGACTGAGTTTTTGGAGAATCATGTTCCTCTGAAAGAGAGTTTTGAGTTTGAGGTAATGCGCCTGATGAGTGAAATCATGGCTCACACTATTACCTTGCACATGCTTGATGCACCTGGCCGTGTCGAGCGCTTTCTGCGTAAGTACGAGAGCCTTTTTGGACTTTTACCAAAAAAAGAGCTTGCAGCCTATTTGAATTTGTCTCCTGAGACCCTAAGTCGCCTAAAAACAAAGCACAAAGACCTATTTGTCTAGTTTTTATAAGGATTTGCCTTTGCCACTAGCGGGCTCCAAGCCTTGTTTTCATTGGAATTAAAGGGAAATTGACGCAAGTCAATGCTGATCCACACCCCCAAGCCTAAGATGCATCCACCTAAATGCAGTTTAGTAATTCTCTGGATTTAGGTGCATTTTTAATCGGAGACACAAGACAGAAGCTAAATTGCCTTGCCAACGGAGTAAAGCAATCTAACCAATACAACTTTTATGACAAACGACAATCAAAACCAAGAACTCACTGACGGATTCCATCTCGTTATCGACGCCCTCAAGGCAAATGACATTGACACCATTTATGGATTAGTGGGCATTCCTATTACGGACTTGTGCCGCTTAGCTCAAGCTGAAGGCATGCGCTTTATTGGCTTCCGCCATGAGCAGCACGCAGGAAATGCCGCAGCTATTGCTGGCTACATGACACAAAAGCCTGGTATCTGTATGACTGTTTCTGCGCCTGGTTTTTTGAATGGTTTAACTGCCCTAGCCAACGCGACTGTGAACTGCTTCCCAATGATTCTGATTAGCGGCTCAAGCGAGCGCGAGATCGTTGACTTGCAGCAGGGCGATTACGAAGAAATGGATCAGCTCAACGCAGCCAAGCCATACGCTAAAGCGGCTTACCGTATTAACCACGCTGAAGACATCGGCATTGGTGTTGCACGTGCGATTCGTGCCGCAGTATCGGGACGTCCAGGCGGCGTTTACTTGGACCTGCCAGCACAACTCTTGTCACAGACTTTGTCGGTTGCTGAGGCCAAGAAATCGATCTTTAAAGTAATCGATCCAGTACCCCGTCAGATTCCAGCACCTGATGCAGTAGCGCGCGCATTAAACGTACTGAAGGGCGCAAAGCGTCCATTGATTCTGCTAGGTAAAGGCGCTGCATATGCGCAGGCTGATGCAGACATCAAGGCCTTGATCGAAAAATCCGGCATTCCTTATTTGCCCATGTCGATGGCCAAAGGCTTGCTACCTGATAACCATCCCCAATCTGCTTCTGCAGCCCGTTCTTTCGTGTTGGCCGAAGCCGATGCAGTGCTGTTAATTGGCGCGCGCTTGAACTGGTTGCTTGCCCACGGTAAAGGCAAGACCTGGGGTAAAGAGCGTAAGCAATTTATTCAAATTGATATTCAGGCCAATGAAGTTGACAGCAACGTGCAGATCGATGCGCCATTGATTGGTGACATCGGTTCTTGCGTTGGTGAGCTCTTGAAGGGCATCGCTGCTGTACCGAAGCCCAGCGCAGAATGGATTGGCGCGATCAATGAGAAGAAAGACAAGAACATGGCAAAGATGGCAGAAACACTTGCCAAAGATGCCGTGCCAATGAACTTCCATGGCGCATTGCGTGTGATTCGCGATGTAGTGAAGAAAAACCCCGATGTCAACCTCGTTAACGAAGGCGCGAATACCCTTGACTATTGCCGTTCAATTGTCGATATGTACAAGCCACGTAAGCGTTTTGACTCTGGCACATGGGGCATTATGGGTATTGGTATGGGCTATGCGATTGGTGCAGCAGTTACCAGTGGTTTGCCTGTTATCGCAGTGGAAGGTGATAGCGCCTTTGGTTTCAGCGGCATGGAACTCGAGACCATCTGCCGTTATAACTTACCAATCACAACCGTAATTTTCAATAACAATGGTGTTTACCGTGGGACCGATGTAAACCCAACCGGCGGCGCTGATGTTGCTCCAACCGTATTCGTGAAGAACGCACGCTATGACAAGATGATGGAAGCGTTTGGCGGAATCGGTTATAACGTCACCACCCCGCAGGAATTAGAGAAGGCATTGACTGAGGCAATAGCCGCAGGCAAGCCAGCACTAATCAATGCTGTCATTGATGAAACAGCAGGCACCGAAAGTGGCCGCCTGACGAATCTCAACCCAGCAAGTACCGCTACAAAGAAGTAATTGACGAGCTAAGTCGTACGCAACCCTAAGGAGATTTAATATGAGCAAGCCATTAGACGGAATCCGCATCATCGATTTCACACACGTACAAGCAGGCCCTGCATGTACCCAGTTGTTGGCATGGTATGGCGCGGACGTAATCAAAGTAGAGCGTCCTGGATCTGGCGACGTAACCCGTAGCCAATTACGCGATATTCCAGATGCTGACGCCTTGTATTTCACTATGCTCAACGGTAACAAGCGTTCGTTGACATTGGATACCAAGACCGCAGAAGGTAAAGAGGTATTGGAGAAGTTGATTAAAGTTTCTGACGTCATGGTCGAGAACTTTGGTCCAGGCGCCTTAGATCGCATGGGTTTCTCATGGGAACGCATCATGGAACTGAACCCACGCATGATTATGGCCTCGGTAAAGGGCTTCAGCGATGGCCACTCATACGAAGATTTAAAAGTGTATGAGAACGTAGCTCAGTGTGCTGGCGGCGCAGCCTCCACCACCGGTTTCTGGGATGGTCCTCCTACCGTATCTGCTGCTGCTTTGGGCGATAGCAACACTGGTATGCACTTGGCGATTGGTATTTTGACTGCGTTGATGCATCGTGAGAAGACTGGCCGTGGCCAGAAGGTTGCTTGCTCGATGCAAGATGCCGTATTGAATCTGTGCCGCGTGAAGTTGCGCGATCAGCAGCGCTTGGATCGCGTTGGTTACTTGGAAGAGTACCCACAGTATCCCCATGGCACATTCTCGGACGTGGTACCCCGCGGCGGCAATGCCGGTGGCGGCGGTCAGCCAGGCTGGGTTCTAAAGTGTAAGGGCTGGGAAACTGATCCTAACGCCTACATTTATTTCACCATTCAAGGTCACGCTTGGGAGCCAATTACCAAGGCTTTAGGTCGTCCAGAGTGGGCAACCGACCCTGCTTACATGACTGCAGAAGCGCGTCAAGACAAGATTTTTGACATCTTCGCAACCATTGAAGATTGGCTCAAAGATAAGACCAAGTACGAAGCAGTCGATATCTTGCGTAAGTTTGATATACCATGCGCCCCTGTACTGTCGATGAAAGAACTAGCCGCATCACCAGACTTGCGTGCAAGTGGTTCGATCGTGGAAGTCGATCACAAGGTACGCGGTAAGTATCTGACGATTGGTAGCCCAATCAAGTTCTCTGATTTGAAGATCGAAGTGAAGCCATCCCCAGTTTTAGGTGAGCATACCGATGAGGTTTTAGCTGACCTTGGCTACGGAAAAGACGATATTGCCAAGTTGCATGCGGCAAAAGCAGTTTAATAACAATAAATTAGTTTGATCCTTTAAGGCGCTCCGAGTGGGCGCCTTTTTTATTGTTTTATTTGCTCTGAATCAGTCCAAATCGCACAATGCGAAATCCAGTTTCAGGGCTTGATAATTAAAGGATGCGGGGCCTGCCGGTCACCTGGAATTGAGAGTAGTGCCGACTGGTAGAATTTGATTAATTAAAAATTTCAATTCTTATTAGGACTAACTGTTATGGCAAAAGCACTTGAGGGGGTGAAAATCCTCGATTTCACGCACGTTCAATCGGGACCAACCTGTACCCAATTATTGGCTTGGTTTGGTGCGGACGTAATTAAGGTGGAGCGCTCGGGCGAGGGCGATGCTACCCGCGGTCAGTTACGTGACATACCTGATGCGGATAGCTTGTATTTCACTATGCTAAATCACAATAAACGCTCGATTACAGTCAATACTAAAACTCCTGAGGGCAAGGATATTCTCGAGCGCTTGATTAAAGAGTGCGATGTCTTGGTGGAAAACTTTGCGCCCGGCGCTTTGGATCGCATGGGCTTTACTTGGGAGCACATTCAGCATCTCAATCCACGCATGATCATGGCATCAATCAAGGGTTTTGGTCCAGGGCCTTATGAAGATTGCAAGGTATATGAAAACGTAGCGCAGTGCGCTGGAGGCTCAGCATCCACCACTGGTTTTGATGATGGCCCGCCGATGGTAACGGGCGCGCAGATTGGCGATAGTGGAACCGGTTTGCATTTAGCTTTGGGTATCGTTACTGCGCTGTATCAACGCACCCACTCGGGTCGTGGTCAGCGTGTCCAGGCAGCGATGCAAGACGCCGTATTGAACCTGTGCCGCGTGAAGTTACGCGACCAGCAGCGCCTGGATCGCAACGGCCTCATGCAAGAGTATCCGCAGTTCCCCAATGGCCAGTTTGGTGAGGCAGTGCCTCGCGCTGGCAATGCCTCTGGCGGTGGACAGCCCGGCTGGATTCTGAAATGCAAAGGCTGGGAAACCGATCCCAACTCCTACATTTATGTTGTCGTCCAGGCAGCGGTATGGGAAGCCATTTGTAAAGTGATTGGCAAAGAAGAGTGGATTACCGATCATGACTTTTCATCACCCATGGCGCGCTTACCGAGACTGATGCAAATATTTGGTGAGATCGAAAAATGGACTATGACCAAAACCAAGTTTGAGGTGATGGATATATTGAATAAATACGATGTGCCATGCGGCCCTATTCTGTCGATGAAAGAAATTGCTGAAGAGCCAGCATTGCGCGCCACCGGCACGATTGTGGAAGTCGATCATCCAATTCGAGGCAAGTACTTAACTGTGGGTAACCCCATCAAGTTATCCGATAGCGAAACTGAGGTTACGCGTTCACCCTTGCTGGGAGAGCACACCGATGAAATTCTTCAGGAGCTGGGATTTAATATCGATGATCTGATCGATTTACGCCACCGGAAAGTGATCTAAATGAAAGTTGCTCTCATCGGCAGTCAAGATTTTGGTAAGGCTGCTTTAGAGGCCTTTTTAGAACGTGGCGATGAGGTGGTTGCGGTGTTTTGTCCGCCCGACAATCCCAAAGCCACGAAACCGGAGATTTTGAAAGAGGCAACTCTGGCAAAAGGCCTCATCCCTTTGCAATTTGCCTCACTCAAGAGCCCCGAAGCGGCGGATGCGATGCGCAATAGCGGTGCAGACATATGCGTGATGGCCTATGTTTTGCAGTTTGTTCCTCAAGAGCTCGCCAAGATACCCCGCTTGGGTACGATTCAATATCATCCCTCATTGCTGCCAAAGTATCGTGGCCCCAGTGCTATTAACTGGGCTATTGCCTTGGGAGAAACCAAGACAGGCCTCACCATTTTTAGGCCATCCGATGGTTTGGATGAGGGCGAAGTGATTTTGCAAAAAGAGGTAGCCATTGGCGCCAACGACACCCTGGGATCGGTTTACTTTGACCACTTGTTTCCGCTTGGGGTGCAGGCGCTATTAGAGGCTGCTGACTTAGTTGCTGCAGGCAAGCACCAAGAGATAGTGCAAGACGAGGCGCTCGCCAATTACGAAGGCTGGTTCGATCAGGCGGCCGCGCGCATCCATTGGTCAAACCACATTACGCAGATTCATAACTTGATTCGGGCCTGCAATCCAGCGCCTGGTGCATGGACTATGGTTGGTGAACAAAAGGTGCAGATTTACGACATCAAAAAACACGTCACAGCGACCTACGGCGCCGTCAAAGGCAAGCCAGGCCAGATTACGGCGATCGGCCCAGACTCCTTTTTTGTCGCCTGCCATGGTGGGCAGATTGAGGTACTCAAGGCCAAAGGACCTGCTGGTAAAGTCAGCGGTGCGGAGCTGGCTAAAAGCCTTGGCTTAGCCGTAGAGCAATTTTTTACTGCCTAGGCAAAGCGAAATAGGCCCGGAGTCTTGGGCTTAGATTTCTAAGTTATCAATCAGGCGGGTTTTGCCAAGCTTAGCAGCGGTCACAATCACGAGCGGCTGACCGCCATCCAAATCCGCTTGCGTCGGTTTGGCTAAATCCCGCTGTTGGCGAATCGCTATATAGTCTGGCTTCCATCCCCGTGCTTGTATTTGCATTAAGGCGCTCGCCTCAATATCCATCAAGGAACTGACCGTCTTCTCTTTTAAGCCAAGTACCTGCTCGCGCATCGCGCTTAACTGGCGTTGCAGTGCAGGCGCTTCCGCACGCTCGCTTTCCGAAAGATAGATGTTGCGCGAAGATAGGGCTAATCCATCTTCAGCACGAACGGTTTCGGCTGGAATAATATCAACCGGCAAAGCAAATTGACTCGCCATCTGACGAACGATCATCAGCTGCTGATAATCTTTTTTTCCAAAGACCGCAACCCGTGGCTGAACGCAAGAAAAAAGTTTTAAAACAACCGTACAGACGCCCTTAAAAAAGCCGGGCCGAAATTCTCCTTCGAGAATATCGCCGAGTTGTTGCGGAGGATCAACACGGTATTCTTGCGGTTGGGGGTAGAGGTCTTTTTCAGTCGGGGCAAATAAAATGTAGACCCCTTCTTTTTCAAGTTTATCGATGTCGGCCTGCATGGTCCGAGGGTAACTATCAAAGTCTTCATTCGGACCAAATTGCAAGCGATTGACAAAAATACTGGCTACAACCGGATCGCCGTGTTGGCGCGCCAAGCGCATTAAAGATAAATGACCTTCGTGTAGGTTGCCCATGGTAGGCACAAACGAAGCGCGATTTTGACCCCGCAAATGATCACGTAACTCATTGATATCACTAATTATTTTCATGCACTAGGGGTATAGGCCAGGCGCACGTAAATAGGCGCATAGGGCTCTGCTTGGGTAATCTCTACCAAGGCTTCCCGTGAGAGTTCGAGCATAGCTATGAAATTCACAATCACCACGGGTACCCCGTTTCCTGAGGCAATCGCATCTTCAAACAATTCACTGAACTCAACAAAGCGGGTGCTTTGCAGGCGACGCAAAATGCGCGTCATAAAATCACGCACCGATAGAGTTTCACGGGTGATGGTGTGGTGCTGATTTAATTTTGCTCGGTGCAATACATCACGCCAAGCCATTTGCAAGTCTTCTAAATTAACTTCAGGCCATGTCACTGCCACCGTCGTATCGACATAGCCATGCGCAATTTGGAAGTCACGCCCTTGCTGCGGAATCTGGTCTAACTCTTGTGCTGCCAACTTCATGCGCTCGTATTCAAGCAGTCGACGCACCAACTCAGCACGGGGGTCTTCGACCTCTTCTTCGCTATCGGCTTTTTTCATTGGCAGAAGCATGCGCGATTTAATTTCAATCAACATCGCCGCCATCAGCAGATACTCTGCAGCCAGTTCTAAATTGGTATGGCGAATTTGATCAATGTAGGTCAAGTACTGGGATGTGACCTGTGCCATCGGAATGTCCAGCACATTGAAGTTCTGTTTACGAATGAGGTAGAGCAGTAAATCGAGTGGGCCTTCAAACGCCTCGAGAAAAACCTCGAGCGCATCAGGCGGAATGTACAGGTCAGTCGGAAGCTTAAAAAGAGGCTCGCCATATAGTTTGGCAAAAGCCTCTGACATGCCATCGGTGACCGAGGGCGTGCTGTCAAATAAGCTCTCTACCGGCTGAACCAGGGGGTCATTCATTGGAATAAACGTAGGCCCGTTGTTTTACTTTGGCGGCCTTTAGGCGGCGCTGCTCATCAAGGCTAATTGGCTCTTTATCCCAAAGGAGGGCACGTCCAGCTTGCTGATCTTGCTCCAAGGTGGGTTTAGCCGCTTTGAGTTTTTCAAGAAATACGGTGATGTCAGATTGGTATTTGCGCATATCAATACTTAATTCTCAATAAATTCAATAACTTATAAAATCCCACGAAACTGGGTAACCCTCATTATTAACGATTTTGTATGGCCTAAGTCAGATTTTCATCTGCCGCCGACTTTTAGGTATTTGCCGCCAACAGGATATCAATTTGAGCTGGCTCAACCCGACTCATCAGGTGACTGTAAGGCTGGATGGGCTGCTGACTGGAGAGGGTCGTATTGATGTCGCTCCAAGCCATCGGCGCTATGCATAAAAAGCGTTCAACACCGGCAGCAACCTGCGGCAATACTGGTTTAAGGTACAGACTTAAACACCGAAATGCTTCCAAGGTCACGCTGCAAATTGCCTGAAGGTCTGCTGTGCGCTCGGGGTCTTTAGCAATATCCCAGGGCTTGTTTTCATCGACGAAAGCGTTGACTTGGTCCGCCAATTCCATGATGCTGCGAACCGCTTTTGCAAACTCGCGTCCCTCATACAGTTCAGCAATCTTGGTATTCGCAGCTCGAATCGAAATCAGCAAGGGGTGTTGCATGGCATCGTCCACAACCACGCCACCAAAACGCTTCACCAAAAATCCAGCACTGCGACTGGCAATATTGATGTACTTACCAATTAAATCGCTGTTAACTCGCGCAACGAAGTCACTCAGATTAAGGTCAAGGTCCTCCATGCTGTCGTTGAGCTTGGTTGCAAAATAGTAGCGGAACCACTCCGGGTTAAAGCCCGACTCAATCACGCTATTGGCTGAGATCAGGGTGCCGCGTGACTTACTCATCTTTTCACCGTCGACCGTCAGAAAGCCGTGTGCGAATACATTGGTAGGGGTGCGGTAGCCAGCAAAATGCAAGGTAGCAGGCCAAAACAAGGTATGGAAATACAAAATGTCTTTACCGATAAAGTGGTATTGCTCGGTTGTGCTATCTGCTCTTACCCACTCATCAAAATTCAGGCCTTGATCGGTGCAGTACTTTAAGAAACTGGCGTAATAGCCAATCGGCGCATCGAGCCAGACATAAAAATACTTACCAGGGGCATCGGGGATTTCAAAGCCAAAGTAGGGGGCATCGCGCGAAATATCCCAATCGCCCAATTTACTGTCACCGGCTTGCCCAACCCACTCTTTCATTTTATTGCGGGCTTCAGGTTGTAGCGGCGTACGAACCTGGGTCCAGTCGCGTAAAAAGGTTTCACAGCGGGGATCGGATAACTTGAAGAAGTAATGATCAGATACTTTGCGAATCGGTGTCGCGCCACTGACGACCGAGAAAGGATCAATTAAATCGGTTGGTGCGTAGGTGGCGCCGCATTTTTCACAAGAGTCACCGTACTGATCGGACGCTTTGCATTTCGGACACTTGCCTTTAATAAAGCGATCCGGAAGGAACATTTCTTTCACGGGATCATAGGCCTGCTCGATAGCACGCTTTTCAATCAGACCCGCGTCGCGCAGCTTAAGGTAAATGTCTCCAGCCAGTTTTTCATTTTCAGGGCTATCGGTGGTGTAGTAGTGATCAAAGGAAATTAGAAAGGCATCAAAGTCGCGCTTGTGTTCTTGCCAAACCTTGGTGATGAGCTCTTTGGGTGTCAGCCCTTCTTTTTCTGCGCGCAGCATGATGGGGGTGCCATGGGTATCGTCTGCTCCCATGTAATGCACTTCATGACCCTGCATCCGTTGATAGCGAACCCAGATATCGGTTTGAATGTATTCCACCAAATGGCCAATGTGAATCTGCCCATTGGCATAAGGCAGGGCAGAGGTAACTAAAAGGCGGCGTGGCGAGCGACTCATGCTGTAAGCGGGATACGGTGTGGGTAAAAAGGCAAAATTGGGCTTCTCAGGTGAATTATGCTGCTAGAGCATGGATTTTAGACTGCGGTTAAAGTAAGGCTCGCATTTAAAATTAGAAGAATGAATCAAGGAAGGCGTGTATGGCAGTAAATCCCCGAATTGCGATGTCCAATGCTTCTGTCCCCCTCATCCATGAGGTTCAGATCATCGATGAGGCTGGGCGCCATAAAACTGTCCATGTACCGGGTGAGCGCTCCCTAACGATTTATTTGGATAAGCGTGAGCTTGTCACCCTCATGACCCTAGGTAGCGCCCCTGAGGCTCTGGTACTGGGCTATTTGCGTAACCAACGGCTGGTGGAATCGCCGGACGACATCGAAAGCATCCAGGTTGACTGGGAAACGGATTCAGCCGCCGTTAAAACCCGGCGCAGTACCATCGATATCGATCAAATGACTAGTAAGCGCATTGTGACCACCGGCTGCGGGCAGGGCACGATGTTTGGCGGTCTCATCGAGGAAATGGAGCAAATCCGTTTAGCGGATGGCCCTACTTTGAATCAGGCGGCGATTGTGGACCTCATCGACCAAATTCGCCAACACGACACCATCTACAAGAAATCCGGCTCAGTACATGCCTGCGCCGTATTTGAGCGCAAGGGCGATGATCGGGTTGAATTGCTCCACTTTATTGAGGACGTGGGCCGCCATAATGCCGTGGACTCGATTTCTGGGTTGATGTGGCTGGCCGACAAGGCAGGTCGGGATTTGGTGTTTTTTACGACCGGGCGCTTAACCTCGGAGATGGTCATTAAGGGCGCTCAAATGGGCATCCCCTTTCTACTGACGCGTTCCGGTGTAACCCAGATGGGCCTTGAGCTTGCCCGAAAGACCCACCTGACGCTTCTATCGCGTTGCTCGGGAACCCATTTTGAGATTTACAACGCCCCCGAGCGGGTTGTTTTTAGTCCGTCCAAGCAGTAAATAGATAGTCTTCGGGGTCGGGTTGGTTTTACAATTCCGCCATGACTATTAAATCCGACCACTGGATACGCCGTATGGCCGAAGAGGGCATGATCAGCCCGTTTGAGCCTGGCCAAATCCGCCAAGACGCCGCTGGACAAAAAATCGTGAGCTACGGTACCTCGAGCTACGGTTACGACATTCGCTGCGCAAACGAATTCAAGATCTTCACCAACATCAACAGCACGATTGTGGACCCGAAGCATTTCGATGAAAAATCCTTTGTGGATTTTCAGGGGGATGTGTGCATTATTCCGCCCAACTCCTTCGCTTTGGCTCGTACGGTGGAATACTTCAAAATCCCACGCAGCGTACTGACGATCTGCGTTGGTAAGAGTACGTATGCGCGCTGCGGCATCATCGTGAATGTCACGCCCTTTGAGCCTGAGTGGGAAGGCTATGTCACCCTCGAGTTTTCAAACACCACGCCATTGCCAGCAAAAATCTATGCGGGTGAGGGTTGTGCTCAAGTCCTCTTTTTTGAAAGTGATGAAGTTTGCGGCACCTCGTATAAGGACCGCGGCGGTAAGTACCAAGGGCAGCAGGGCGTTACGCTACCCAAGACCTAATTGCATTCGGCAATTTTCCAAAGGCACACATGAAATTTCGTTTCCCAATCATCATTATTGATGAGGACTTTCGCTCTGAAAATATTTCAGGTTCCGGTATTCGCGACCTGGCTTTAGCCATTGAGGGTGAGGGCATTGAAGTGATTGGCCTAACCAGTTATGGGGACTTAACATCATTTGCACAGCAAGCATCGCGCGCCTCCTGTTTTGTTTTATCGATTGACGATGAGGAGTTCATCAGCGATACCGAAGACAACGATTTACCAGCGTTAAATAACCTGCGCGCCTTTGTTGCCGAAGTGCGGAAACGCAATGAAGACATTCCAATTTTCTTGTATGGCGAGACCCGTACCTCACGCCATATGCCCAATGATATTTTGCGTGAGTTGCACGGCTTCATCCACATGAATGAAGACACGCCGGAGTTTGTGGCGCGCCACATCATCCGTGAAGCGAAGGTCTACCTCGACTCATTGGCGCCTCCCTTCTTCCGTGCCCTAACGCATTACGCCTCTGAAGGCTCGTATTCCTGGCATTGTCCCGGTCACTCGGGTGGCGTTGCTTTCCTTAAAAGCCCCGTGGGCCGAATGTTCCATCAATTCTTTGGTGAGAATATGCTACGCGCCGATGTATGCAATGCCGTTGAAGAACTAGGCCAGTTGCTAGACCATACCGGCCCAGTGCTGGCAAGTGAACACAATGCCGCGCGAATTTTCAATGCCGATCATTTGTTTTTTGTGACCAATGGCACATCGACGTCCAACAAGATTGTTTGGCACTCGACAGTTGCCCCAGGTGATATTGTTTTAGTTGACCGCAATTGCCATAAATCGGTGATTCATTCGATCACGATGATGGGCGCGATTCCAATTTTCTTGATGCCCACGCGTAACCATCTTGGCATCATTGGCCCAATTCCGAAGGAAGAGTTTGAGTGGGTCAATATTAAAAAGAAAATCGATGCTAACCCTTTTATTAAAGACAAAAACGCCATTCCCCGCGTGATGACCCTCACGCAAAGCACCTACGATGGCATCATCTACAACGTTGAGATGATTAAAGATATGCTCGATGGTAGGGTGGATTCCTTGCATTTCGATGAGGCATGGTTGCCGCATGCGGCCTTCCATCCTTTCTATAAAGATATGCATGCGATTGGCGCTGACCGCAAGCGCACTAAGAAAAGCTTGATGTTCGCAACCCAATCAACCCACAAACTGTTGGCTGGCCTATCGCAAGCATCGCAAGTACTGGTGCAAGATGCTGATGAGCATAAATTAGATCGCGATTGCTTTAATGAAGCGTATTTGATGCACACCTCTACCAGCCCGCAGTACGCCATCATTGCCTCTTGCGATGTATCGGCTGCGATGATGGAGGCCCCAGGCGGAACCACCTTAGTGGAAGAATCAATTGCAGAGGCGATGGATTTCCGCAGGGCGATGCGTGAGGTCGATGATCAGTTTGGTGCCGACTGGTGGTTTAAGGTATGGGGTCCCGATCATTTGGCCGAAGACGGTATTGGCGAGCGCAGTGACTGGGTTTTAGAGCCCAATGCTAGCTGGCATGACTTTGGTAAGTTGGCGAACGACTTCAATATGCTGGACCCCATCAAGGCGACCATCGTTACTCCTGGCCTTGATATTGAAGGCAACTTTGGCACAACCGGTATACCCGCGAGCATCGTCACCAAGTATCTAGCTGAGCATGGCATTATTGTTGAGAAATGCGGGCTATATTCCTTCTTCATCATGTTCACCATTGGTATTACCAAGGGACGCTGGAATAGCTTGGTAACCGAGCTCCAGCAATTTAAGGATCACTTTGATAAAAATGCACCGCTTTGGAAAGTGTTGCCGGAGTTTGTGGCTAAGCATCCGCGGTATGAGCGGGTTGGTCTCAATGACATTTGCCAGCAAATTCATGCCTTCTATAAAGGCCGTGATGTTGCGCGCATGACGACCGAGATGTATACCTCCGATATGGTGCCAGCAATGATGCCCTCGGATGCATGGGCACAAATGGCGCACAAAAAAGTCGATCGTGTGCCATTAGATCAACTCGAAGGGCGCGTGACTGCGATGTTGGTTACGCCTTATCCACCGGGCATTCCTTTGCTCATTCCGGGCGAGCGTTTTAATAAACGCATCGTCGACTACCTGTACTTTGCCCGCGACTTTAATGCGCAGTTTCCTGGCTTTGAAACCGACATCCATGGCCTGGTAAAGACTGAGGTGGATGGTCGCAGCGAATACTACGTTGATTGCGTACGTTTAGAGAAATAAGTTTATCGACTGGGTTTTTCAAGCTCAAAGCGAACTGGCGCATCCTCATCCATGTTGGGTGAGGCCTTATCTCCCGCACTGCTTTGCCCGCTCGTAAAGTCAAACTCTGAATTGATTGCGACGGGCGGTGGCTTATCCAAGAACGTGGTGACCAGTGCCGGAAAGGCAATGACCAAACCAACCATGATGACTTGTAATCCAACCCACGGAACTGCGCCCCAGTAAATATCACTGCTCTTGACCTCTTTAGGGGCGACCCCACGAAGATAAAAGAGGGCAAAGCCAAAGGGCGGGTGCATAAAGGAGGTTTGCATATTGACGCAGAGCATGACGCCAAACCAGACGAGGGCTGCATTACCAGCGGCCTGCAGATTACCGCCCATGGCCTCGAGCAAAACCGGCGCAAGCATTTTTTCAGCGACGGGCGCTAGTAAGGGGACGATGATGAAGGCAATCTCAAAGAAGTCTAAAAAGAAGGCCAAGAAAAAGACCAAGATGTTCACCACAATCAAAAATCCAATCCAGCCTCCGGGGATGTTGGCAAAGAGGTGCTCCACCCACACGCCGCCATCTACTCCTTGAAACACCACCGAGAAGCAGGTCGAGCCGATCAAGATAAAGATCACCATCGATGTCAGGCGCATGGTGTTTTGATAGGACTCAGTAATTTGTTTTTTGAGATTGGCAATTTTGGCGCGTCGTAGCCAAGCCAATAACAGAGCCCCCATAGCGCCCATGGCACCCGATTCTGTAGGTGTGGCAATGCCGAGCAAAATAGTACCCAAGACTAAAAAGATTAAAACGGCAGATGGAATAATGCCCAGTAAACATTTTTTCCACAGCACCCAGCCACTTACCCGCACTTCACTAACGGGCGCTGCCGGTAGCCAGTCTGGCTTAAGGCGAGTGAGGATAAAGGTATAGAGCGCAAAAAGCCCAATCTGAATTAAGGATGGTCCCCAGGCCCCCAAGTACATACTGCCCACATCCGCGCTGCCTGTTTGCGTTTTAAGTTGATCTGCAAGGACAATTAATACCAGGGAGGGCGGCACCAATTGGGTAATCGTGCCAGAGGCCGCCAATACGCCAGTAGCGTAGCGCATGTTATAGCCATAGCGGATCATGATGGGCAGGGAGATCATGGCCATCGCAATCACTTGGGCTGCGACAGTGCCCGTGATTGCGCCCAGTACAAAGCCCACGATGATGACCGAATATCCTAGTCCGCCGCGTATTCGTCCAAATAGTTGACTCATGGATTCCAGCATTTCTTCTGCTAGGCCGCAGCGCTCCAGAATTGCCCCCATAAAGGTGAAGAAAGGGATGGCTAGTAATAAGTCGTTGGCTAGTACGCCACCAAAAATACGCTGCGGTATAGCTTGTAAAAAGACGAGATCAAAAAAGCCTTGGCTGATCGCAATCGCGCCAAAGAAAAGTCCCGCCGCCATTAAGGAAAACGCCACTGGAAAGCCGATCAACATAAAGACAATCAGGCCAGCAAACATCAGGGGCGGCATCCACTCCAAGGGAATCATTGTTTGGGCTTCTCGTAAGCAGTAAGGGCAGGGATGCCGAGCGCATTACCTTGCAACAAAGCAAGGCGCTTGATGATTTCAGAGAGGCCTTGTAAGCACAGCATGAAAAATCCCATCGGTACGACAAACTTAATCGGGTAGCGCAAGAGCCCGCCGGAATTAAGCGAATGTTCTAGAGACAAGAATGAAGGGTAGAACAGGGAGGTCCAGGACAGCCAGGTAAACAAGATGCAGGCTGGCATGAGAAAGAAGCTCAGACCAAATAGATCGACCCAGATGCGACCGCGCTCTGAGAGGCGAGCGTAAATCAGATCGACTCGGACATGCTCATTGCGCTTTAAGGTGTAGGAGGCGCCGAGCATCACGGTTGCGGCAAATAAATACCATTGCAATTCCAAGGGCCAGTTATCGCTGAGATCAAAGCCATAGCGCATGATTGCATTGCCTGCTGAAATCACACACGAAAGCAAAATGAAGATGCTCGCAATCTTCCCAAACCACGCATTGATGCTATCGATGCGAGAGGAGATGCGCTGCCAAAAGGCCATCACCGTTCCTAAGGAGAACGACGCTTAGGGCTTGAGTTCGGCGCGGCCACGCTGAACAGCCGCCAAGACTTGTTGTGGCGCAGTACCACCCGGATGTTGGCGCGACTGTACCGAGCCAGTGACGGTCAATAAGAGGAACACATCTTCGCCTATCAGATCGGCTCTGGTATCCAAGCCGCACGCAAAGCGGAGCTCCGATAAGCTCAGGTCCGTTAGATTGCATTTGCGACCCACGCAGGCTTTGACGGCATGGGCCACCGCTTCATGGGCATCCCGAAACGCCAACCCCTTTTTAACTAAGTAGTCGGCTAAGTCAGTGGCAGTAGCAAACCCTTCTTCAGCTGCTGCTTGCATGACTGCCTTTTGAACTTCGATGTGCGGAATCATGTCGGCAAAAATACGCAAGGTATCTTGCACGGTATCGACCGCATCGAACAAGGGTTCTTTGTCTTCTTGATTGTCTTTGTTATAAGCCAAGGGCTGGCTTTTCATGAGGGTTAGTAAGGCAATCAAATCACCATACACCCGACCTGTTTTGCCGCGGGCCAGTTCGGGTACATCGGGATTTTTCTTTTGCGGCATGATTGAGCTGCCCGTACAGAACCGATCGGGCAAATCAATAAAACCAAAGCGGGGACTGAGCCATAAAATCAGCTCTTCCGATAAACGCGAGACGTGCATCATCAGCGTTGCCGAAAAGGCGCAAAACTCAATCGCAAAATCCCGATCCGATACGGCATCCAGGGAGTTGGTGCAAATGCCATCAAAGCTCAGCTTCTGCGCAACCCACTCACGGTCAATCGGGTAGCTGGTGCCGGCTAAGGCAGCAGCGCCGAGCGGCAGGCGATTCATGCGCTTGCGGCAATCGGCAAGGCGGCTGGCGTCGCGACTAAACATCTCAAAATAGGCCATGAGGTGATGACCAAAGGTGATTGGCTGAGCGACCTGCAAATGGGTGTGACCCGGCATGATGGTGGCTGCATGCCTCTCTGCCAGATTGAGTAAGGCTGAGCGCAATGCCGTTAAGGAAACCTGAATCTCATCGATGTTGCTCCGCAGCCATAAACGCAAGTCGGTCGCCACTTGATCATTGCGTGAACGGCCGGTATGCAGGCGCTTACCGGCATCGCCAATGAGGGCGGTCAGACGCGCCTCGATATTGAGGTGAACATCTTCTAGGGCCAGTTGCCATTCAAACTGGCCGGCTTCGATTTCCCCTTTGATTTGGGCCATTCCCTTTTGAATATCCGCTAAATCGGCAGTGCTGATGATGTTTTGCTTGGCGAGCATTTCAGCATGGGCCAAGGAGCCCTCGATATCGACCAAGGCAAAGCGGTGGTCAAACCCAATGGAGGCGGTATAGCGCTGAACCAGTTCATCTACTGGTTCGGCAAAGCGCGCCGACCACGCTTGGGCCTTATTGGCCAGGGAATTTTTAGAGGAGCTCATAAAGGCAGTATATTGGTGTCAGTCATCTCTATTTTAAATGTTATGTCCCAACACCCGAATTCTGCCCCTTTCCCCCTTGCCCCGGCGCGTTTAGTGATTGCTTCCCGAGAGAGCCGCCTAGCCATGTGGCAGGCTGAGTACCTGCGAGATTGCCTAAAAGGCCTATATCCCGACTGCCAGGTCGAGATTTTAGGAATGACCACCCGCGGTGACCAAATCCTTGATCGTGCCCTGTCTAAAGTGGGCGGCAAGGGATTATTTGTGAAGGAATTAGAAGCTGCTTTAGCCGACGGCCGCGCCGATTTGGCAGTGCATTCCCTAAAGGATGTGCCGATGATCATGCCGGACGGTTTTGCTTTAACGTGCGTGATGAGTCGTGAAGACGCGCGCGATGCCTTTGTTTCCAATGATTACTCCTCGCTGGATGAGCTGCCACAGGGCGCTGTTGTCGGTACATCTAGCCTGCGCCGTGAGGCTATCCTGCGCAAGCATTTCCCCCATCTGCAGATCCAACCTTTGCGCGGCAACCTAGATACCCGCATGGGTAAATTGGACCGCGGCGAATACCAAGCGATTATTTTGGCTGCAGCTGGCTTAAAGCGCCTGGGACTGGCAAGTCGTATTAAAGCCTTCTTGCCGCTTGACCCCTATACACCGGCAGCAGGCCAAGGCGCCCTTGGCATTGAAACTCTCAGTGATCGGGCAGATATGCAGGCCTGGCTTGCGCCACTCAATGACCTACCTACTTTGCTTGCCGTTTCGGCAGAGCGGATGGTGTCACGGCAGTTGGGTGGTTCCTGCGAAGTTCCTCTGGCAGCCCACGGTGAGTGGAATGGCTCTCAGTTAGGTATTCGTTCCTTTGTGGCAAGCGTCGATGGCACGCAGATTTGTTTGGCCAGTGCTGCTGCCACGATTAAAACGGTTGCCGATGCAGAAGCGCTGGGACTCTCTGTGGCGCAGGACCTGATGGCCCAAGGTGCGAGCGACTTACTGCCTTAAACATCATGAAATCCACTACGCTGGTTGTCACTCGGCCAAGTGGTCAAGTAAGCGCCCTAACCGAGGCCCTCCAAACAGCAATTGCAAGTATGGCGGCTTCACATCCTGAGCAGGGTTGGCAAGCGCCGCAGATTCTTGCCTTCCCGCTCTTAACCATTGTTCCCAAATCCGATCCGAATGTTGCAGCTGCAATCCGTACTGCAATGCAGACTGCCGATTTAGCAGTGTTTGTCAGTCCGAATGCCATTGAGTGCACCATGCGATTGCTAGGAGACGATTGGCAGTCGATTGCGCAGCGCCCCATTCCGATTGGGGTAGTCGGTCAAAGCAGTTACCATGCCCTCGAGCGCCACGGCATTGGTAGAGAAGCCAATCTACCTACCCCTATTTGGATGCCAAGTAATCCCGCGCAGTGGGATTCCGAAGGGCTGTGGGAGGCGATTCAAGATCACTTTTCGAGCTGGATAGGCCGACGGGTTGTGGTATTTCGGGGTGATGGTGGTCGTGATTGGCTAGCGGATCAATTGCAATCGGTTGGAGCGCAGGTTGAGGCGATTGCGGTGTACTCGCGCATACCGCTAAGTGAATCTAGTTCCCAATGGGAGAGGGTCCTCAATGCAGATACGGATAGCGCGCTTTGGATCCTGACTTCGTCTGAAGCAGTTCGGCATTTAGGCGCCGTCTTAAAACAGCAAGGCCGTCAAGATTATTTGGCCGGCGCGAGCGCGTTATGCCCACATCACAATATCGCTCGTAGCGCACATGAGATTGGCTTTGGGACTGTACTGGGGTGCCACTCGGGTGATGCTGCTTTAGTTAGCGCTGCAATCACTTGGCTGGAGGCAGAGTCAAAAAAACCTCATTAACCAACAAGGGATGCCCCTTTAAGTGATAGAGGGTTCTTCTGGCCCATGTGCCGGTCGGCATTTCAGGATAGCGACGCTGACCGTTTTTCCACAAGGGGTGGCGACGGTCCAATTGGGCAATCTCGCGATGGGCTTTGAGCCGATTGCGATTGCGGTTATGACCCTGAAACAAAACAGCACCCAGCGGTTTTTTACCTAATTTCAAAATGGCATGATTACTACCGCTTGCAGTAAGTATCGGGATGATACTGCGGGCGATGACGACTGGCTCTTGATTAATGAGTAAGAGCACTTCCCGTACACGACAGCGTTTGGTACGCCCATGAAAAAAGCGACTTTCGTCGCTATGGATGGTTTGAAGACAATCTGCTAAAACGTGTACCTCGATGGGACTTTCAAAAGCCGCTTCGAGTTTGCGCGTTAAAGAACCGGTATCACCAAGCCACGTTTGCCACTGCCGCGGGGCAAGGTGAATTCCACCGGAACCGACTCGATTCCAAACAGAACGGAGGCGATTGTGGTGGCGCATGCTTAGTTACCGCCGAAGGATCTCCGCTGGCTTCCCGCTGCTTTTGGCTTACCAAAGCGGGGACCTGTTGGGCGCGAATCACCTGAGCGAGCACCCGCTGGTTTGGAATCAAAACGACCGGTAGGGCGCGAATCGCCTGAGCGTGCGCCGGATGGCTTGGAATCAAAACGATTGGCTGGACGGGAGTCGCCTGAGAAACCGGCTGGTTTCGAATCAAAGCGCGGCGCTGGACGGGAATCGCCACCACTGCGCTGTTCAAAATGACTGCCACCCGAACGGGATTCAAAACGACCACCCGAGCGGTTACCAGGGCGCGAATCAGAGCGTGCGCCAGGACGGCCGCCTGAGCGGCTACCAGGACGTCCGCCACCACCACCAAAGCTAGGCTTGGCTTGTGGCTCAAGACCCGGAATCACGGAAGCAACAATGTCTTGCTGAGTAAAGCGCTCGATGTTCCGAATCTTGGCACGATCGCGATGCTCCACCAAGGTAATGGCAATACCATTACGACCAGCACGGCCAGTACGACCGATGCGGTGTGTGTAGTCTTCTGGCTTCATTGGTAAGCCAAAGTTAATCACGTGACTGATGCGGGGCACATCAATACCGCGTGCAGCAACATCAGTAGCAACCAAAATCTTGGTGTGGCCTTTACGCAGGGATTCGAGGCGACGCATACGAACCGCTTGTGGCATTGCGCCGTGCAGTGCGGTTGCTTCGTAACCATTGGCACGCAAGGTGTCGGCAATCTTTTCGCTTTCCACTTGGGTACTTGCAAACACCACTGCTTGATCCACAGTGGGATCGGTTAAGAGGTGCTCTAGCAAGCGGTGCTTGTGCGCCATGTTGTCGGCCCAATGCATCTTTTGCTCAATATTGGAATGCACATCACCGGCTTGCGCCAGTTCAATGCGCTTTGCATCATTGGTCAATTGGGTAGCCAAGGACATCACTTTAGGTGCAAAGGTTGCCGAGAACATCAGGGTTTGAGTGCGCTGTTTGCAACGCTCATCAATGGCCTCGAGATCATCTGCAAAACCCATGTCTAACATGCGGTCAGCTTCATCAATTACGAGTTGCTTAACGTCATCCAGGCGAATCGCACGACTGTCGCTCAGATCCAGTAAACGACCTGGGGTTGCAACGACGAGCAATGCACCTTTGAGTGCTTGGATTTGTTTGCCATAAGGCATGCCACCCATGACGGTTGCAATCCGAATACCTTTAAAGCCGCGGGCTAAGTTAATGGCATCGGCAGCGACTTGTTGGGCTAGTTCACGGGTTGGGCACAGTACTAATACTTTGGGCTGTGCACGGCCAGGAACAGGCGAATTACTTGGGTTGCTCGCCAGCAATTGATTCAATAAAGGGAGCAAAAAGGCAGCGGTTTTGCCGCTACCGGTTTGGCTGCTGACCAAGAGATCGCCGCCAGCCAAGGCTGCAGGAATAACCTGTGCTTGTACTGGAGTGGCTTGGGTAAAACCCAATTCAGCTACGTTTTGTAAGAGGGGGGCTGCTAAGCCAAACGATGCAAATGCATTGGCGCTCGATGTAACGACAGATACCGTTACTTTTTCGCCTGCAGGAACATCAGTATGCGAGTCAATTGACCCAGTGTGGTTTTCATTTAAAAAAGTCATGCAAATCACATCCCCGTCGGGGATGTCTCCGGTTGTGCGCCTCGGTGTTTTAAAGGGCGCGATGGTCTAGGGCATCGACCATCAGACAAGCGGCAGCGGTGTGTTTATGGCTACTAAACTGATTCGCTGAATATGTAAATTGCTGGGGACGATGTTTCAAAAAGCCCTCCATTATGGCATGGTTCCACCCTAAGGGCAATCCCTAGGGTGTTTAATCTGATTATCATCATTTCATGGGCTTTTTACTGCATTCATCAGATTTCGGCATCATTCACTTCCCTAGTTACTTGCTGGGGGCGATCCTCATCATCTTGCTGCCAGGCCCCAATTCGCTCCATGTTTTAGCCTTATCAGCAGAACAAGGTTGGCGCAAAGGCATCTGGGCAGCAACTGGGATTGTGGTGGGCGATGCCATCATCATGCTGAGCGTTACCTTGGGCGCAGCGACCTTACTCGCATCTTCGCCGCTGATCTACGCGATGCTTCGGCTCCTCGGTGCAGGCTATTTAGCGTGGTTGGGCCTTGGCATTATTCGAGTTGGGTTGGCGCGCCTTCAGGCTAAGGGGCCGACTGCAAACATCACTAGCCTGCGACAAGCCGAGGCAATCCTGCGCCTCCATCCTTTTTTGGCAGCATTACTACTGGCGCTGACGAACCCCAAGGCCATTTTCTTTTTCATGTCGTTTTTTACGCAATTCGTGGATCCCAACTTCCATCAACCAGCACTTGGTTTTTTCTATCTCGCAGTCGTGACCCAATTGATCAGCATGGCGTATTTGGCTACTCTGATTGCGGCGGGACAGCATTGCTTGGGCTTGGTAAGGGCGCGTCCCCGAATTGCAGCCAGCCTGTGGCTGGCAACCGGAGTGCTCTTTATTGCCTTTAGTCTGCGCTTACTTCTTGAGTTGCTTTAATAAGCGCGCTACTTTTTTTCCATAGGGTGGATGGACTGCACTGGTACCGCGTAACCAATTAAGCCCAAACAAACCACGCACCTGAAGTACTGGCTTATAGTGACTGAAGGCATCAAACCCAGCTTTGCCGTGGTAAGACCCCATACCGCTAAACCCAATACCGCCAAAGGGAATACTATCGCATGCAGCATGCAATAGCACGTCATTGACGGTGATGCCGCCGGAGCGGGTATCGGCAATCACGCGATTGAGATTCACCTTATTCTTTCCAAACCAGTAGAGTGCCAGTGGCGTAGGCGAACTTCCTGCGTTGATGAAATCAATCATCGCTGTTGTACTGGTTGCGCCATCACTCACGGTGATGATCGGCAGAATGGGGCCGAAGATTTCTTCTTGGATCACCGCAGATTCTGGAGAAACCTTGCTCAGTGCCACCGGTTCAAAAACTCGCCCTGACTCACTACTAGCCTCGAGTAATGGCGTCGCTATTGCACCACGGGCAATCGCATCGTCGACTAAAAAATGCCAGCGCGCTGTTTGTTCCGGATCAATTGGGCCTGTGAGCAATTCGGGTTTGCCAAATTGAGCGTGTGCAGCCTTCACGATTTCAGCAAGGAGTGCATCGTGTTGTTGCTCACCAACCAGAACATAGTCCGGAGCAATGCAGGTCTGTCCACTATTGAGTAATTTGCCATACACAATACTGCTCGCGGCATCACGTAAATTAGCTGAGGCATCCACCAGCGCGGGAGACTTACCACCCAGTTCTAAAGTCACTGGCACCAGATTATCGGCAGCGGCGCGCATGACTTTTTTGCCGATGGCAGTGCTACCGCTAAAGAACAGGTGATCGAAGGGCAGGGCGGCAAAATCGGCTGCAGTGTTAGCATCGCCTGTCGTTACATTGAACTCAGTGAAATGAAAATACTCCTGAATTAGGGTCGCTAAAAACCCTGAGGTACGGCTGCTGCGCTCCGATGGTTTGAGCCAAACCCGATTTCCAGAAGCCAATGCCGCAATGGCCGGCGCAAGCGCCAACAAGATGGGGTAATTCCAAGGGCTCATGATGCCCACAATGCCCTTGGGCTGAGCTTGCATCCAAGCGGTCGAGCTCGACAAGTATGCTGGCGTCTCTAAATGAACAGGTTTGAGCCATTCTTTGAGGTTTTTTTTGGTATACCGGCAGGCCTGATAAATTTGACTGAGCTCTGCCAGCTGGGTTTCTATCGGGTGACGGTGACCAAAGTCAGCAGCAACCGCCTTGCAAAGCTTTTCTTCATTGGCACGCAGCATTGCCTCCACGCGGCCAATCCGCTCCAAGCGCTTCTCCATGGTGGAGTGTGGTTCCGCTGCATACGCTGCGCGGATTTCATCAAGCTGGATGGTAAGGCGATTCATAGGGGCAGTCGGCAAGGTCAATAAAAGGGTGTGTGCAAATAAAACAATAAGGCATTAGGATAAAGCCATGGATGAAAAACAAATAACTTTTGAGACAGCAACCCTGGGTGGCGGCTGCTTTTGGTGTTTAGAGGCGGTTTATCAGCAAGTTCGCGGCGTGCATTCGGTTGTGTCTGGCTATGCTGGCGGGCACGACACGAACCCAAACTACGAAGCCGTGTGTTCAGAAACAACCGGTCATGCAGAAGTCGTGCAAATCCAGTTTGATCCAGCGATCGTTTCCTATCGGGAAATTCTCACCATCTTTTTTGTGATCCATGATCCCACCACCCTTAATTACCAGGGCCATGATGTGGGCGCGCGTTACCGCTCGGTTATTTTCACGCACTCCGATGCACAAATGGCGGCTGCACAAGCGATGGTTAAAGAGTTGGGTGATGAAAAAATATTTCCGAGGCCGATTGTGACCATCATTGCCCCAGCCCCGATTTTTTATCCAGCCGAGGATTACCACCAGAATTATTTTGTGCAGCACCCGGGGCAAGGGTATTGCATGGCAGTCGTTGCACCAAAACTCGCTAAGTTCCGCGCTACTTTAAAAAGCTTGATCAATCCTGCTTTTAATTAAGGCGCGAGCCGCGCAATCGACCATCCGCTATCGTTGCGGCTATAGCAAATGCGGTCGTGCAGGCGCGAAGGCCTGCCTTGCCAAAACTCAATTTGAGTTGGTGTCAAGTGATACCCGCCCCAATAGGGTGGGCGAGGTGGGTTATCTCCGTGCTCTGCCTTAAACTGCCGCTCCTGCTCCTCAAGAAACGCACGACTGGGAATAGCAGCGCTTTGCGGAGAAGCCCATGCACCAATGCGTGATGCGGGCGGTCTGGAATTAAAGTAGGCATCGCTTTCGGCGGCGCTTATGCGCTCAACGGTACCGCTGATGCGAACCTGCCGTTCTAGCTCATGCCAGTGAAAGAGTAAGGATGCATGGGGTTGCGCAGCCAGCTCCTTGCCTTTTTGGCTTTCGTAATTGGTGAAGAAAGTAAAACTACCGTGGTCTGCTGCTTTTAATAGGACAATACGAACAGATGGAATACCAGCCTGATTTGCGGTTGCCAATGCCATTGCATTGGGCTCGGGGCACTGTGCCTGGACTGCTTGCTCGAACCAAGTCTGAAAAAGGCCGAATGGTTCCTGCGGTACGTCTTGTTCCGACAGTTCGCCGCGGGTGTAGTTTTTACGTAATTCAGCAATGGATTCCATGTTTTAAGTATAAAGAGATGCGATGACGATGGAAAACTTTCAAATACCGCCGCCGGATCAGGAGATAAGATCACTAGATCGCCGTTTTGGCGGTGTAGCCCGCTTATTTGGCGATGCTGCATTAGCCCAGTTCCAAGAGGCTACCGTAGTCGTTGCCGGTTTGGGTGGTGTCGGTTCCTGGGCTGCTGAAGCCCTCGCACGATCTGCAATTGGCCATTTAGTCTTAATTGATTTTGACCACATCGCCGAAAGTAATACCAATCGCCAATTGCACGCCCTAGATGGTGAGTATGGCAAGGCCAAAGTGGATGCGATGGCGCAGCGCATTACCCAAATCAATCCCCAAATTCAGCTGACCTGCCACGATGCTTTTTTAGAGCCCGATACACTTGATGCATTGATTCCTGCGGATGCCATTGTGTTAGACGCAACCGATTCAGTGCAAGTCAAAATTGCCCTTGCTGCGTGGAGTGTGGCGAATCAACGTTTACTCGTCATGTGTGGAGCCTCTGGTGGCAAAGCCGATCCAACTCAACTACGCTGCGATGATTTATCTAGAACCGAGCAAGATGCGTTGCTCGCCAAGGTACGTGTTGGGCTGCGAACCGATCATGGCTTCTCGCGTGATTTGAAAAAGAAGATGGGTATTCGGGCCGTGTATTCGAAAGAACCTCGCGCGGGCGCTGCTACTGGAGGCTTAGCCTGCTCTGGTTACGGCTCAGCAGTCACCGTCACAGCAGCAGCCGGTTTGGTTGCTGCTGCTGAAGTTCTCTCTTTGATTCGGATGCAACACAGCGTATCCGAGTAAAGCAATTCCATTTCATTCCCATAGAGCCCAAAGAAGCCTAGGGAATGCCCTGTAAGAAATTTCGTATTTTGTTGTAGGAAGCAATATTTATTTTGCTATCCGCCCCCCTGATTTAAATACCCTTCTTTTTATCCCTTTGACATTTCTTTAGCTTTGCTTATTTAATGAATTTTTAAGGGCTAGTACTAGGCTCAACTCCTGCCTAGACTTCGTTGCGTTGGTGCATGACCAACATCAAAACGAAAAGGAGGTTTCTCTTGCAGAAAGAACAAACGGGCTTAAAACGCCATCTAAAAGTACGGCATATTCGCCTTATGGCGTTGGGGTCAACCATTGGTGTTGGGCTTTTTCTTGGATCGGCTAGTGCGATTCAACTCGCAGGCCCTTCGATTCTCTTGGGGTATTTACTAGCGGGGATTGTGGCCTTCATTGTGTTGCGCACTCTGGGTGAGATGGCGGTGCATGAGCCGGTCGCTGGCTCCTTTGCTGCCTATGCCAATTCCTATGTAGGGCCACTTGCGGGATACATGGTGGGCTGGGGTTATTGGACCTATTGGATTGTGGTGAGCATTGCAGAGGTTACTGCGGTCGGCATTTACATGGGGATTTGGTTTCCGGATATGCCGCAATGGGTTTGGGCGCTTTCATCGATTATTTTGATGGGGCTCATCAATATGATTGCGGTTCGGCTATTTGGGGAATTTGAGTTCTGGTTCTCCTTAATTAAAGTCGTCGCCATCATTGCCTTGATTGCGATGGGAGCAGGAGTTGTGTTCTTTGGCTTTACCAATAATTGGGTGCCACTGGGGTTTGATAATTTGTGGATCCATGGCGGATTCTTTCCCAATGGGATTGGCGGTCTATTGATGTCCTTGCAAATGGTGCTGTTTGCCTACGTTGGCATTGAAATGATTGGCCTCTCCGCTGGCGAAGCCGAGAATCCCAAAAAAACCATTCCGATGGCAATCGACTCGCTCGCATGGCGAATCTTGATCTTTTACATGGGCGCCATCTTGGTGATCTTGGCGATCTTCCCGTGGAATGAGGTAGGACAACAGGGCAGCCCATTTGTCGTGATGTTCGAGCGCTTGGGTTTGCGCGAAGCCGCTGGCATAGTTAATTTTGTGGTGATTACCGCAGCGCTGTCTTCATGCAACGCCGGTATTTTCAGTGGTGGACGACTGCTGTATTCCTTATCGATCAATGGCTATGCCCCTGAAAAGTTTGCCCACCTTTCCGAGAGCGGAGTGCCACACCGAGCTGTGATGGCGGCTGTCATGGTGCCGATGATTGGCGTTGTTCTGAACTACTTTGTTCCGGATAAGGCATTCCAGTACGTGATGGCAGCAGTGACCTTTATCGGGTTGATGGTTTGGATTGCCATTCTGTATACCCAAATGCGTTTCAGAAAATCACTGACTCCAGCGCAAGCTGAGAGTCTTAGTTATCGCACGCCATGGTGGCCTTACTCCTCGTGGTTTGCTCTAGCCTTCATTGCACTCGTCATTGTCTTGATGGGGCTTCATGAGGATGCACGCGCCGCCTTGATTTTGGGCCCGTGCTTACTGGTGGTCTATGTTGTTATGTATTACGTCTTAGGCCTGCATCGTAAAAATAAACTGAAATAAGGAGCATCACATGATTATTGGCGTACCTACTGAAGTAAAAGACAATGAATTCCGGGTCGGCTTGACCCCAGGGAATGTCAATGGACTCGTGGCTCAGGGCCATACTGTATTGATACAACGCGGCGCTGGTCAGCAGATTGGCCTGACGGATGAACTCTATCGTTCTGCCGGCGCTTCTTTAGTCGAAAGCGCAACCGAAGTGTATGCAAAATCGCAATTGGTCGTGAAAGTAAAAGAGCCGCAGCCACAAGAATGTGCGATGTTACGTGAAGACCAAATCCTCTTTACTTACTTGCATCTGGCGCCGGATCCATTACAAACTAAAGCGCTCCTGAGTTCTGGATCGAGCTGCATTGCTTATGAAACCGTCACCTCACGCGCCGGCACTTTGCCTTTATTAGCGCCGATGAGCGAAGTAGCGGGGCGGATGTCGATTCAGGCGGCGGCATCGCAAATGGAAAAGACCCATGGTGGACCTGGCATCTTGTTGGCGGGTATCCCGGGGGTGGCAGCGGCAAAGGTCGTCATTCTAGGTGCCGGCGTGGTAGGCCGAAATGCATTGCAGATAGCAGTTGGCATTGGTGCGGATGTCTGCATCATCGACAAAGACATTGATCGTTTGCGTCAAATTGATGCCGCTTACGGCAATCGTGTGCGTACGTACTATTCTGATCCCCTGTCGATTGAGCGTGAAGTCTATGCGGCCGATGTGGTAATTGGCGCAGTACTCCTACCAGGAGGAACGGCACCTAAATTGGTCAGTGCCAGTATGGTTGCCAAGATGAAGCCAGGAGCCGTTGTGGTGGATGTTGCAATTGATCAGGGTGGCTGCTTTGAAACATCACGACCAACGACACACAGTGCTCCGAGTTATTTGGTCGATGGCGTGATTCATTACTGCGTCGCCAATATGCCAGGGGCGGTCGCACGGACTTCTACCTTTGGTTTAACCAACGCAACTTATCCGTTTGTAGAGGCTTTAGCAAATCGGGGGTTAGTAGCTGCACTGAACCACGATGTGCATTTGCGCAATGGCCTGAATGTGCACCGCGGCCAGCTAGTTTCAGAGCCAGTTGCGATTGCTCAACAGCTGGATTTTATTCCAGCGGTTGAGTTATTAGCAGCATAAAACAGGGCGGCTTGTCATGCGAGACAGTGGCTTAGTTCAGGTCAGAAATGAGCGAAGCCAAGGTCTCGTGTGGCAAGGTTTTAACGTGCATGGGGTACTCTTTGTGATCGCAGCCCACCATCATTTGCGCGCCTGCTTTGAGGGCCTTAATCATGTCGGGTGTGAGCTCAAAGCGCATGAAATGCACTGCGGATGTTTTTTCAGCTGTCGAGCGCTCCAGATCCTCATCAGCTAAAGCGTAAACGCGCGGCTGACCTTCGACTTCGATAAAGATCTTGTCTTCAATCCCAACCAACTTAGCTAAAGCAATCTTGCGATCACCTTCATTGGGGTACTCGAGCATCATCGTGGCTTTGAAGTTGGTGCCATCAGGTACAAGTGGATTGTAGGCATCGAGTTCATCTTGAATGCCTTCTTCTTCAAACGTTTTCTCAACACGTAGCATCTCTTGAATTTGATAACGCATTAAGAATTCGTTTTCAAAAATCATGGTGAGATGCTCGCCCAAATGGACGGTGCGAATGCGGCGCTCTTGAATTGCCTTCTCCCGAATTTCTGGGCGATCCTTGTGGTACGCCTCCAAACTTAAGAGGCTATCGCGGGTAATTTTTGCCATGGTACTTATATTCCTGTATTAGTTTGTATTCAATCGATCTGCTTAGAGACCGTAGGCTTTCGCCATTAAGGTGAGTGGATGTGCCATCGCCGACTTGGGTAGACCCAACTCTTCCATACCTTGCGCAATATGGTGACCAGCGAGCTGGCAATCGGAGCTGATGTAATCAGGCTCATTCTCGGCCATACCCTTGAATACGGGTTTCCCGATCTTCATGGCCATGGCATGGAACTCTTTCTTAACGCCCCAGGTGCCCGAGTGGCCAGAGCAACGCTCGACTACATTCACTTCGGTGCCCGGAATCATCTTGAGTGCTTCAGCGGTCTTTTGCCCGACGTTTTGAACGCGTGAGTGGCAGGCAACGTGGTAGCTCACATGACCCAACTCGGTTTTGTAATCGGTCTTGAGTAAGCCATCGGAGTTACGTGCAACTAAATACTCAAATGGATCCCACATCGCTTGCTTGACCAATTGAACGTCCGCATCATCTGGGAACATCAGTGGCAGCTCTTGTTTGAACATCAAGGTGCACGATGGAATTGGAGTCAAGATGGCATAGCCTTCTTTTGCTAATTTAGCCAATTTAGGAATGTTTTTGTTCTTGTTTTCTTCAACCGACTCCAAGTCTCCCAACTCTAACTTGGGCATACCGCAGCAGGCTTCTTTATCGACCAGCTCATACGGAATTTGGTTGTGCTGCAAAATTTTGATCAAGTCTTGACCAATGCCCGGCTCGTTGTAGTTCACATAGCACGTGGCATAAATCGCCACTTTGCCTGGCGTCTTATTGCCATCTTTGACGGGGAATGCAGTGGATTTTTCGGCCAGCTGTGGGAAGGTCTTTGGCGCGTATTCTGGAATCCATGCCTTTTTATCCACGCCCAGTGCGCCTTCCATCACCAAACGGGCAACTCCAGTTTGGTTGACGGCGTTGACTGCTTGCGTGACGATCGGAATACCAGCGAAGTGACCCAGCTTGTCCGTGGATGACAACAACTTATCGCGGAACGTGGTTTTATCTTCCTTAAAGGCAACGGCTTTGGCGCGTAACATGAGGTGCGGGAAATCCAGGTTCCAAGGGTGTGGCGGTACGTAGGGGCACTTGGTCATGTAGCAGACGTCGCACAAATAACATTGATCAACCACCGCTTGGTAATCCGCTTTGGCTACTTGTTCGACTTCACCATCTTCGGTGGCGTCGATTAGGTCGAAGAGAGTGGGGAAGGAGCCGCATAAGCTTAAGCAACGACGGCAGCCGTGGCATAAATCAAATACCCGCTCCATTTCGGCTTCGAGGTTCTCGCGGTCATAGAACTCTGGATTTTTCCAGTCCAAGGGGTGCCGGGTTGGGGCCTCTAAACTACCTTCGCGTGTGCTCATTTACTTCCTCATTGATATTGATTGGTCTGACTGGTAAGTTGTTATGCTTACCGCTCGTATTTGGGATTACCCTTAGTTTAGGGGCTTGTTGCTCAATAGCCAAATTGTATTAATTAAGGTTATCGATAGAAATTAACTAAATATTTGGATTAAATGGACTTTTCTGCCGTATTTCTCTCTACTGGGGTGGTTGCGCTTGCTGAAATGGGGGATAAAACCCAACTTTTATCCTTAATGCTGGCGGCACGCTACCCCCGCCAAGCCTTACCGATTATTGCAGGGATCCTTGTCGCTACCTTGGCGAATCATGCTTGTGCGGCTTATTTTGGGCATTTAATAGCTGCTTTTTTAAGTCCGGATGCCATGCGCTGGATTTTGGGCGTGGGCTTTTTGGCCATTGGTTTCTGGCTGTTAATTCCGGACCGTCTAGATGACGCAGGGGGTACCCGGGTTAAAAATGCGGCTTGGCCGGTTTTTTTGCTAACTACCAGCTTGTTTTTCATGGCGGAGATGGGTGATAAGACTCAAATTGCCACGATTGCACTGGGCGCACGCTACGACGATGTGCTTGCCGTCACCATTGGCACTACCTTGGGCATGATGCTCGCAAATGCCCCTGCAGTATGGATTGGGACTAAATTTACCAAGCGCATTCCAATCAAATGGGTGCATACCGTGGCTGCAGTTGTGTTTATTGTGATTGGTATTCTGACCTTGCTATACGGTTAATGCACTAGGCTCCAAGGGCATAAAATCAGAGCATGAAAACCGACATTGCCCATTCCTTTCAGCGCCTTGCGTATTGCCCGCCCCCATTTTTATTTGGGCAGGTGGATTTGGATATCGCTCTTGATCCCGCCAAGACCATTGTGAAGAGCCGCATAGAGGTCTTGCCGAATCCCGCCAATGCATTAGCGCAGGGATCTTCCTTGGTCTTGCAAGGGGTTGATCTCGAGTTCATGAGTTTGCGTATTAATGGCACGCCCCACCGCCATTTTGAATTAACGCCTGAGACCCTCACGATTCACTCACTGCCGGGAGAGGGCGCAGCACCATTTACGCTCGAAGTTATATCAATCTGCGTGCCCGAGAAAAATACCTCCCTGATGGGTCTGTATGTATCGAATGGCAATTTTTTTACCCAATGCGAAGCAGAGGGCTTTCGGAAGATCACCTATTTCTTAGATCGCCCCGACGTGATGGCTCGCTATCGCGTCACCTTACGTGCGATTAAGGCAGATTTCCCTGTATTGCTAGCGAACGGTAATCTGGTTGCCACAGAAGAATTGCCCAACGGTTGGCATAGTGCTGTTTGGGAAGACCCATTTCCCAAACCATCGTATTTGTTTGCCCTGGTCGCTGGGAAGTTGGCCTGCATTGAAGAGAGCATTACAACCGGCAGTGGAGCTAAGAAGCTCTTACAGATATGGGTGGAGCCGCAGGATTTACCTAAAACTCGCCATGCCATGGATTCCTTGATTCATTCGATTCGCTGGGATGAGGCGCGTTATGGTCTAGAGCTCGATTTGGATCGCTTCATGATTGTGGCGGTGAGTGATTTCAATATGGGGGCGATGGAGAACAAGGGCCTCAATATTTTTAATACGAAGTATGTGCTCGCGCAGCCCGAGACGGCAACCGATACGGATTTTGCCAATATCGAAAGTGTTGTCGCACACGAGTACTTTCACAATTGGACCGGAAACCGGGTGACGTGTCGCGATTGGTTTCAGCTTTCGCTAAAAGAGGGCTTGACGGTTTTTCGGGATCAAGAATTTTCAGCCGATCAAATGGGCAGTGAATCGGGCAGGGCGGTGAAGCGGATTGAAGACGTGCGCGTTTTACGCCAACTCCAATTTCCGGAAGATGCAGGTCCGATGGCGCACCCGATTCGCCCGGATACCTATCAAGAGATTAATAATTTTTACACCGTCACTGTTTATGAAAAAGGCGCTGAAGTAGTACGCATGTATCAAACCCTTTTGGGAGTCGATGGCTTTCGCAAGGGGATGGATTTGTACTTTGCGCGCCACGATGGTCAGGCAGTGACATGCGATGATTTTCGAATGGCGATGGCCGATGCCAACGGCAGAGACCTGAGTCAATTTCAGCATTGGTATAGTCAAGCAGGTACACCGCGGGTCCAGGTGAAAACCCATTTCGATGACAAGGCTCAGCGCTATACCCTGACCTTAAGTCAGTCCTGTCCAGACACTCCAGGCCAGAACAATAAAAAGCCGTTTCACATTCCACTGCGAACCCAGCTTGTCTTTGCTAATAGCGAATCCGTGGATCCGTCGCTGCGTAATGAGCGTTTATTGGAACTGACTGAGGTCACTCAGACTTGGGTGTTTGATCATGTAACCAGTGAGCCTGTTCTGTCGATCAACCGTGGATTCTCGGCGCCGATTGTGCTGGAGTTTGATCAAAGCGAAACAGACTTGTTGACTCTCTTTACTAACGACGACGATGCATTTAATCGCTGGGAAGCAGGGCAGAAGTTAGCAATGCAAGTGATATTGGCTGGACGCACTCCAGACGAGGCATTGCTCCAAACCTACCGTTTGATTTTGCAAGATCCTCAGTTGGATCCGGCATTTAAAGAGCTGGCTCTGACATTGCCAGCCGAAACCTATTTATATGAGCAGTGCGCCAGCGTTGACCCCCAAGCTATCTACGCCAAGCGTAAGGCATTTCGGGAGGCAATTGCGCAGTTTTTACAGTCGGAATGGCGGCACCTCTATGAGGCAATGCAAACGCCCGGTGCGTTTGAGCCAGATGCAGTGAGCGCAGGTAAGCGCGGCTTAAAGAATCTTGCGCTTGGAATGCTCTTGATTGCCAATCCGGCCGCGTGGGCAGGACGAGCTCAGCAGCAATATAGCTTGGCAAACAATATGACCGATCGCTATGCTGCATTAGCCCATTTAGTCCAAAACAACATCCCGGAGGGCATAGCATGCCTCGCAGATTTTTATAAACGTTTTGCAGATGATCCCTTGGTTATTGATAAATGGTTCGCTTTACAAGCCACCTGGCCGCCCACAGCAGATAATCCTGCCGCCAGTCTTGAGCGCGTCACCGCATTGTTATCCCATCCAGCGTTTTCATTCACCAACCCGAATCGGGTGCGCAGTGTGATTCATTCGTATTGCATGGGTAACCCCGCTGGATTTCATATGCAGGATGGGCGCGGTTACCAGTTTTGGGCACAAAGCGTGCTCAAGCTGGATGCAATTAATCCGCAAATTGCCGCGCGGCTTGCCCGGGCGCTCGACCGTTGGACTGTTTTTGCAGAGCCTTACCAGAAGCAAATGCATGCTGCTTTGGAGACGGTTGCCGCTTCCAAGACCCTATCGGCTGATGTGCGTGAGGTGATTGTGAAGGCCTTAAGTAATGCCGAAGCGTAGGCTACGGGGTACAAAAAACCTTACTTGATTTTGAAACAGGCAAAATAAAGCCATTCGGATTGCCAGACCCTATTTGGAGAATGTGTTGACCACCCCTATTCAGTTAAAGACACCCTTTGCGCAGTACCTTGACCAGTTGCAGTTACGCGGTGCATCGGTTCCGCGAGGACTGCAGGATCTTTTGTTGGCCCTGACCAATACCTGCGTAACATTAAGCGATGAAGTTGCGCAAGGTGCACTCATTGGCATTTTGGGCTCGGCTGGAACAGGCAATGTCCAGGGTGAAGTGCAGCAAAAACTGGACGTGATCGCTAATGACCTATTGATCGAGGGCGTGCAGTCCTGCCAATCCCTAGCTGGCATCGCCTCCGAAGAAATAGAAGATCCCTTGCCGGTGGGTAAGGGAATAGGCGACTACCTATTGCTCTTTGATCCCTTGGATGGCTCCTCCAATATTGATGTCAACGTATCGATCGGCACCATTTTTTCGATTCTCAAAAAACCCAATCCCAATGCACCGCTGACAACGGCTGATTTTTTGCAGGCAGGGCGCGCGCAAGTTGCTGCCGGCTATGTCGTCTATGGTCCCCAAACAACTCTGGCCATTAGCTTAGGCGAGGGTGTGGACTTATTTACGCTGGATGCTGTCTCGGGCCAATTTTTACTCATCAAGCAGGGCGTACGGATTTCCGAATCAGCCCATGAATTTGCCATCAATATGTCGAATATGCGGCATTGGGCTGCCCCAGTAAAACGCTACGTCGATGAATGTTTAGCGGGTAGCGGTGGTGTTCGGCAGAAAGACTTTAATATGCGCTGGATTGCATCGATGGTCGCTGATGTGCATCGGGTGCTCTCGCGCGGCGGGGTGTTTATGTACCCATGGGATCAGCGTGATCCGAAGAAACCAGGAAAGCTGCGTTTGATGTACGAAGCCAATCCGATGGGCTTTTTAGTCGAGCAGGCTGGCGGCGCAGTGATTAATGGCGTTGACACCATTTTAGATTTACAGCCGCAGGGATTGCACGAGCGCGTATCCGTGATGCTGGGCTCGAAAGAGGAAGTGAACTTACTGCGTCAGTACCACGCTGCAAAGTAAACAAGTCTAGGCTTTGACCTTGCTGGCGAGATAAGCTAAAGCTTCTTCAACTTGGTCAATCAGAATCAGACACACATCGCCAGGCTCGAGTTGCTCCAGTGCGGTGTCAATGGCCAAGAACTCCCCCCGAATCTCTTGAACGTGCTTTGCTTTGGTAGTGCCAACCAAACCTTCTTGCAAGAGCTTTAATACTTCACCATCTTCGCGACCACGCTGGCATTGGTCTTGATACAAGATAACGTGATCAAACGCATTGCCCAGAATTTTGGTTAGGGCGCGGATATCGTCATCACGGCGATCGCCTGCTCCGCTAATCACGACATGGCTCCGCTTTGGTTTCATGGCGTGAATGCCGTCCACCAAGGCACGCATGGCATCCGGATTATGCCCATAGTCGGCGACTACGGTTGCACCGCGGTGCTCAAAGAGATTAAAGCGGCCTGGTGCGGAATTAGCGTTCGAGTCAAAGCTAGCCAGCCCAGAACTTACCGCATTCCACGGCACTCCAAGAGCCCAGGCAGCACCTACTGAAGCCATCGCATTGTCAATCTGGAAGGGGAGTAAACCCTGGTTGGTCATTGGAATGCGTTTGACTGGAATGCGGTGGATTTCTTCTGTTCCTTTGGCGGCAACAATGTCGGTCCCATCAAAAAACACAACACGCTTATCTTGAGCGCGGTGTGCCACGATCACGGGGTGGGTTGGATCATAGGAGAAGAACATAATGTCGCCCGGGCAGCTCTCCCGCATCTTCACGACCAGTGGATCCATTGCATTGAGAACTGCAACCCCAGTAGCAGAAACGTTTTGCACAATCACCCGCTTCACAACCGCGATACCATCAACGCTGTGAATAAAGTTCATTCCCAAGTGATCGCCTTCACCAATGTTGGTGACTACCGCTACGTCGCAGCGATCAAATCCCAGTCCTTCACGCAAAATGCCGCCACGCGCAGTTTCAAGCACGGCTGCGTCGACATCGGGGTGCATTAAGACATTGCGGGCGCTCTTGGGGCCGCTGCAGTCGCCCGTATCAATGCGTCGCCCTTCGATATAAACGCCATCGGTAGTAGTCATGCCAATGCGCAGACCAGTTTCATGAATCAGATGGGCAATCAAGCGAACTGTAGTGGTTTTTCCGTTGGTGCCCGTTACCGCGACCGTCGGAATGCGACCATTGTCACCGCCTGGGAACATCATGTTGATGATGTGCTCACCGACGGGTCGACCTTTGCCGTAAGACGGTTGTAAATGCATCCGTAAGCCCGGTGCCGCATTCACTTCAACAATGCCACCACCTTGGGCTTCTAAGGGCTTATAAATCGCCTCGCACAGAATATCCACGCCGGCAATATCGAGTCCAATCATCTGCGCCGCAGCGACTGCACTCGCTGCCACATCGGGGTGGACATCTTCGGTTACATCGGTTGCGGTACCGCCTGTACTTAAATTGGCGTTATTGCGTAACAAAATACGCTCACCTATTTTAGGTATGTAGGCAATATCTAAATTCACGGCAGCTAATGTCGCAATTGCAATTGCATCCAAACGAATCTTGGTTAATGCAGTAGCGTGACCATCTCCACGTAGAGGGTTTTTATTTTCGAGCGCCACCAATTCCTCAATCGTATGAATACCATCGCCAATCACTTGGGCCGGCTCACGCCTTGCCGCTGCAACCAGCTGATTGCCTACCACCAGCAAGCGGTAATCTTGACCTGGTAAGTAGCGTTCAACGATGGTTTGGCTACCATACGCTTGGGTTCCTTCAAACGCAGCGCGCACTTGTTCTTCGCTGCGAATGTTGGCAACCACACCTTTTCCTTGATTACCATCTTTGGGTTTTAATACGACTGGCCCGCCAATCGCTTGAGCTGCGCGCCAAGCCTCATCGGCGCTGGTCACCACTTCGCCATGGGGAACGGATACTCCGGCAGCATGCAGCAAGTTTTTGGTGAGCTCTTTATCTTGCGCAATGGATTCAGCAATCGCGCTGGTATCGCTGGTTTCAGCAGCTTGAATACGCTTTTGTTTGCTACCCCAGCCAAACTGAACCATGCTGCCTTCGGTCATGCGCCGATACGGAATGTGGCGCGCGATGGCGGCATCGACGATTGAGCCAGTGCTCGGCCCTAAACGAACCTCTTCATAAAGGGAGGCTAATTCATGCAAGGCAGTTGCGAGATCAAACGGCGCCTCATCGCGAGCAGCTTGAATTAAAGCGAGCGCAAAGTCAAAAGCCATTCGACCTACCGCTTCTTCGATGTACTCGACCACCACTTGGTAAACACCCTCATCGGATGTTGGAATGGTGCGGCTGAACGTGACAGGACAACCTGCTTGCGCCTGTAGGTCTAGCGCAGCATGCTCAATCACGTGCGCCAGAGAGACTACCTCGGTTTTGCCACTAAAGCGCATAAAACCGAGTTGGGGAAAGCGCTCTCGCAGCTTGACTTCAAAGGCGGGTAGCTGATCAATGGCGCGCTCCGAGGGATCGCAATCAACAATCGCCTCCAGGGCAGTATGCCTGCTCCACAAATTGGGCCCACGCAACATGCGAATCCGAGATACTTTCAATTACGCCTCTGTCTGGGATGCGCTGGCAGAATAAAACGTTTCTGTGCCAGCAAAAATAATATTAAATGGAATGCCCAAGGCCCATGCTGTGGCTATCGCCGCAGCGAGATTAATGGCCTTCCATTGCATGCTCTCGGGAGTGCTCTTTGGATTTTTAGGTAAGCGCAGCACTTGCTCATCCCGGCGTGCGGTTTTTAAAACAATTTCTTGGTCACGGACCAGCACGGCACGACCACCTTGTTTTAAATGATCTTCGATTAAGGGGTTGGCCTCATTGCTGGAGAAGAAAATCACTTCACCATCACATAGCTCAGCCATCTTGGCTACTAAGGGATCATCTGCATTAAGAACAGCAGCGCCATTGGGCAACACTACATCCACTTGGGTGCGCACAATGCTGAAGAGTTGATCTTCATCGTAGATCGAATATTCTGGAAAGCGGGTGCTGGCATCGATGTTGAGAACGACGCCAACCTGACAGCGGTCATAGGCGAGGCCTTCAATCAGCATCGACAAATGATTATTTTCGATTACCGCTGCTTCAACTGCTCGATTGAGAAGGGTGCGGCGGGCATTTTCCCAATCCGATTGCTTCTCTTTTTTAATGATGCGATTACCAAAATAGAGCTGGTTGCCACACGACACACCAACATATTGGTTTGTCAGTCTAAGGAAGTGACCAACCATTTCAGCGACCAGGGTTTTGCCTTTGGATCCGGTGATGCCAACGAGTGGAATTCTGAAATCGACATTGGCAGGAAAAAGGTGATCAGCAATCGCCTTACCGACCGGCTGTGGTGTTCCGCTGGCAGGCTTTAAATGCATCAAGAGGCCGGGACCGGCATTGACTTCTACAATGGCAGCCCCTTGTTCCTCAAACGGCTTGCTAATGTCTTGTGCTACTAAGTCAACACCAGCAATTTCAAGCCCAACTACCCGTGCTGCTAATGCAACTTGCCGGGCTACTTCGGGATGTACTTGATCGGTTACGTCAAAAGCAACGTTGCCATTGCTCTGAATAAATACCCGCTGGCCTTCCGCCGGAATTGCATTTGCACTGAGTTTTTGCCGAGTCAATTCAAGCTCAACAGCAGAGTCAACGCGTACCGGATTTAATGGACACTCTTCTGCAGTACCGCGCCGTGGATCTGAATTGATCTGCAGGTTGATTAGCTCAATGACGGTGTGCTTGCCGTCGCCCACAATCCAAACGGTTTCGCCTTTAGCTGCAGCAACGACCTGGTTACCAACCACGAGGAGGCGATGTTCATCACCCAAAATATGGCGCTCGACCAATACGGCACTACCTTCTTGAACTGCAACGGCGTAGGCTGCTTCCACTTCTTCTTGAGTGTATAGATTAATGAAAACGCCTCTGCCGTGATTGCCATCAATCGGTTTGACTACTACCGGTAGGCCGATCTCTTCTGCTGCGTCCCAAGCATCAAGTGCAGTTGCAACAATGCGGCCTTCGGGCGTAGGCAACCCTGCGCTATTTAATAAACTTTTGGTGAGATCTTTATCGCGAGAAACGCTTTCTGCAATGGCGCTAGTGCGGTCGGTCTCTGCCGTCCAAATACGGCGCTGTTTTGCGCCATAACCCAGTTGAACCAGGTTACCACTCGATAAGCGAATCCACGGAACGCCTTTCTCCTCGGCGGCATAAACAATGCTCGCCGTGCTCGGGCCAAGTAAGAGGTCGTCACCAACGTCACGTAATTTCTCAACCAGTTGCTTTAATAGAATCGAAGCATCTTGTGTATCCTGCGCCAATGCCAAATAGAGGTCGCGGGCGTATTCCAAGGCGGTCAGGGTTACTTTTTCATTAATTGCGCTGACAATCACTTTATAAACGCCACGGCGATCACCATCGCGGGCTTTACCAAAGCCGCCAGGGATGCCGGCCATGTTTTGCAGTTCGAGGGTAAGGTGCTCGAGGATATGGGCAGGCCAAGTGCCTTCCTGAACTCGCTTCAGAAACCCGCCGTGCTCACCATAGCTACAACGGTGCTCCACTAAGGCAGGCATACAGGCCACAAGGCGCTCATAAAACCCAGGGATGAGGTTGGATGGGTAGTCTTCTAAATCGCCAATATCGACCCAAACCTCGATTACCGGGTGGTAGGTCCACATATTGGGGCCACGGAGATGCTTGACGCTCAGGATCTCAATGGTTTTATCGAGTAATTGGGGCATAAAAACGGGATATTTTCACTTCAGGCTAGGTTGCGCTTCGCAGCATCGGATGGGCAGGGGGTGGGGGTGATTCAGGACGATGGCTAAAGGAAAAAGGGTTAGAGGTGAAAAGAATGACAGATTTATGTTTAAACGCCGCACCAGCTCCATAAGTTGACAAATTCAATAAATTGAAAAGATCTGCGCTCCACTATACTTTGACTACCCATGGAACCCGATTTTCCCGCACTTTCGCCGCCGCTTCCAGCGCATTGGCAAGATAGCTTGGCGGCCCAATCGCTCCCAGCATTACGGCCTTTGTCGCCCCGAGCCTGGATCGAGCTCGATCTGGATGCAGGGCTGCGTTTTAATAAATCGCTTCTGCTTATTAATGGCGATTTTCTGGTGTGGGTCAATGGCACACAGTGTCAATCGTGGCCCATTCAAGCCGGGCTGGATTTAAGTCACTCGGACCACGCTGGCGTAGGTTGTTTGCGTTTACAGCAGGGCGATACCCTGCTTGCGCTATGGCACTACACCCTCGCCGTCAATCCCCAGGTGCTTCGTTTGCAGGCCGCCTTTCTGAATGAGCAACATGCATCGCAAACGCCAGTGGGCTTCCTTAGCGATGACGATCCTTTAGACGATAAGCCGCCATCCACCTGGACGTTATTTAAGTTGTGGCGCTTTGCAAAGCCATATAAAAAAGAGTTGTTCCTCGGATTTATTTTGACCTTAGCCTCGACCGGCGCCACCCTCGTGCCGCCATACTTGACGATGCCGCTGATGGACAACATCCTGATTCCGTATGAGCGCGGTCAGCCTATCGATTTTGATTTAGCGCGACTCTACTTGGGCGCGTTGCTGGGAGCTGCCTTACTGGCTTGGGGTCTAGGCTGGTGGCGTACTTATCTGCTGGCTTTGGTGAGCGAGCGCATTGGCGCGGATCTGCGCAATACCACCTTTGAGCACCTATTAAAGCTATCGCTGGAATACTTTGGCGGAAAACGCACAGGCGATTTAATCGCACGCATTGGGGTAGAAACCGATCGGATTTGTGTTTTTCTGTCGCTCTACCTGCTTGATTTTTTAACCGATTTACTCATGATCATCATGACCGCCGCTATTTTGGCGTCGATTGATCCATTGCTCGCCTTGGTGACCTTAGCGCCACTGCCATTCATTGCGTGGATGATTCATGTAGTGCGCGATAAATTGCGTTACGGCTTTGAAAAGATCGACCGCATTTGGGGGGAGGTCACCAATGTGCTGACCGATACCATTCCAGGTATTCGGGTGGTGAAGGCCTTTGCCCAAGAAAAGCGTGAACTCAAACGCTTTGTGGATTCTAATCACCATAATTTACAAATCAATGACCGCGTTAATCGCGTCTGGAGTTTGTTTACGCCCACTGTGACCTTGTTAACGGAGATTGGTCTGTTGGTGGTGTGGGCGTTTGGCATTTGGCAGGTTGCTAATAACAATGTCTCGGTCGGTGTATTGGTTGCCTTTTTGGCTTACATCGGCCGCTTTTACATTCGCCTCGACACCATGAGTCGCATTGTTTCTCATACGCAAAAAGCGGCTGCTGGCACGAAGCGAATTTTTGATATTTTGGATCACGTATCTAGCGTACCGGAGCCCGTCAATCCCGCGCCACTCGGCCCCATTCAGGGCAAGATTGATTTGCGTGGCGTGGGCTTTCGCTACGGCAATCGTGCGGTTACCAAAGGCATTGACTTGCACATTGCGCCCGGCGAAATGATTGGCTTAGTGGGACATAGCGGCTCCGGAAAAAGTACCTTGGTTAATTTAATTTGCCGATTCTATGATGTGAGCGAAGGCTCCATTACATTAGATGGACGCGATGTTCGCAGCATTGGTATCGCCGATTACCGCAAGTGCATTGGTCTTGTGCTGCAAGAACCCTTCTTATTTTTTGGCACCATTGCCGATAACATTGCCTATGGCAAGCCCGATGCCTCGCGCGAGGAGATCATTGAGGCGGCGAGGGCGGCGCATGCCCATGAGTTTATTTTGCGTTTACCCTTGGGTTATGACTCGCTTGTGGGCGAGCGTGGCCAATCGCTGTCGGGTGGTGAGCGCCAACGCATTTCGATTGCCCGTGCCTTATTGATTAATCCCAGCATTCTGATTTTGGATGAGGCCACCTCATCGGTTGACACCACCACTGAAAAAGAAATCCAGCGGGCTTTGGATAATTTAGTCAAGGGCCGCACGACAATTGCCATCGCGCACCGCCTCTCTACCTTACGTAAAGCAGATCGCTTGGTGGTATTAGATAAGGGCGAGATTGTGGAGATTGGTTCGCACGATGAGTTGATGGCCGCGCAAGGCGCCTACTACCAGTTGTATCAAGCACAAATTCGCCACGCTACCGAATTGGTGGAGGGCGGCGCGATTGGAGAGACACTTGAAAAAGCCTAGCTTGATTCGTGATTCGCTGGGACGTCTTGTCTTCATCGACGATGCTGGTACCCAGCACGTAGACGTCCATGCGGTTCGCGCCTTCCCGATTACCGCTCCGAACGCCGGTATCTCGCTCATGGACTCGGCTGGTAAAGAGCTGTTCTGGTTTACTTCCTTAGCAGCAATACCGGAAGAGGATCGCGCGCTGTTGATGGAAGAGCTGGCTGCTCGTGAGTTCATGCCTGTAATAGAGCAAATCAGTAGCGTATCGAGCTACGCTACCCCGAGTATTTGGCTGGTGCAGACAGACCGCGGTGAGACGCGACTGCGCCTCAATGGCGAAGAAAATATTCGCCGGGTTGGCGGAAACACCTTGCTGATATCGGACGCTAATGGCGTGCAGTATTTGGTGCGTGATTCAAGCCAATTGAATAAACAAAGCCGCAAGTTATTGGATCGTTTTTTGTAAGCAACTTTGCCTTCAAGGCATCAGCCTAGAGCATGCTTTAAAATAAGGTTCTCGCCGGAATAGCTCAGTTGGTAGAGCAGCGCATTCGTAATGCGAAGGTCGGAGGTTCGATTCCTCTTTCCGGCACCACATTGCAGCGCAATAGTTCTCAAACACTACGGGTTTCTACTAGTACCTTTGATGCTTATCGAGTAGGTAGCGTAAGTCCCTAGCGTGATTTTTTAATTTATTGATGGTAATCAAGACATGCGCGCACTAATTGTTTAAAAATCCAGCCTGTGTTGTCACATATAAAAAAACCAGATTCACAATTGGTAAACCATTCTTCCGGAGGAGCATTCATGAAGCATTCGATTAAACGCACCGCGCTGTCC
>CAZWPR010000006.1:0-72732 GCA_964636135.1 uncultured Polynucleobacter sp. | reverse complement strand
ACATAACCGAGCCCGGAGTACTCCATTAAAAAGCCGATGGCAGAACCATGGGCACCGCAACCAAAGCAGTGATAGAACTGCTTAGTCGCAGACACTGAAAACGACGGAGACTTTTCTTGATGGAATGGGCATAGACCTTGGTAGTTGGCCCCCGCTTTTTTTAACTTAACGTGCTGCCCAACGACGTCGACGATATCAACTCGATTTAATAAATCCGCAATAAACGATTGAGGGATCATGCCCATGATGCGCTTTGCTTTTAGCTTACTGAGCGAGTGCCGCTTTCACGAGGCTAGAAACAGCGCCCATATCAGCTTTGCCTGCCAATTGGGGCTTGAGCGCGCCAATCACCTTGCCCATGTCCTGCGGTCCACTAGCGCCCAGTTGCTTGATGGTTGCAGTCACAATAGCAGCGACTTCGGCATCGGATAACTGTGCTGGCAAATAGGCTTGCATGATGGCCATCTCAGCCGCTTCGATCGCCACCAAATCCGCACGGCCCGCTTTTTCAAACTGGCTGATGGAGTCTTTACGCTGCTTAATTAATTTTTCGACAATCGCAATCACGCCGGCGTCATCCACCGTTACGCGCTCATCAACCTCACGCTGTTTGATCGCTGCCAGCAAAAGGCGAATTGCACCTAAACGCTCAGCCTCTTTAGCGCGCATGGCGTTTTTCATATCCTCAGTGATTTGGTCTTTCAGGCTCATAGCATTTCCTTGCAATTATTGAATGTCTTGGCGTCTATTAGTACCACAACAAAAAACAAAAACCCGCTGCGTTTCACCGTCAGCGGGCTTGTTGGCAACTCTATGAATGGAGTGCCTGTATTCGGGATGCCCTATTAGTAGAGCTTTTTAGGCAACATCTGGCTGCGAATACGCTTGTAATGGCGTTTAGCGGCAGCCGCTTTTTTGCGCTTCCGCTCTGCAGTTGGCTTTTCGTAAAACTCGCGGGCACGCAAGTCAGTCAAAAGACCGTTTTTTTCAATGGTGCGCTTGAAACGGCGTAATGCCACTTCAAAAGGCTCGTTTTCGCGGAGGCGGACTGTAGTCATGCTGGTTTAACTCGTATATGCTCGAATAATCGAAATTAACTGAATCTCGGATTCTAGCACGGCTTAACTAAAAATGATCGTTTTGGGTATAGAAACTTCCTGTGACGAGACCGGAATCGCGGTTTACGACACTAAAAACTGGGAAGCAGGTCAGGCGGCTGGCCTTGGCATACTGGGCCAGGCCCTCCACTCTCAAGTGGCCATGCACCGCGATTATGGCGGCGTTGTCCCCGAATTAGCCTCTAGAGACCATATTCGGCGGGTTTTACCTCTGCTTGAGCAGGCTTTAGACCAGGCCAGTCTGCCCCTGGAGTCGATTGATGCCATTGCCTATACCCAAGGTCCTGGGCTTGCTGGGGCCCTATTGGTCGGTACTGCCTTTGGCCGGTCTTTGGCCTTGGCTTTGAATAAACCATCCATTGGGGTGCACCACCTTGAGGGCCACCTACTTTCCCCCCTTTTGGGCGAATCCGCCCTTCAATTTCCATTTATTGCCCTCCTAGTATCGGGAGGCCATACCCAACTCATGGCGGTGCAAGGGGTCGGGCAATATGAACTCCTTGGGGAAACGGTCGATGATGCCGCCGGTGAGGCATTTGATAAAACAGCCAAATTATTAGGCTTGGATTACCCCGGCGGTGCTGCGGTATCGCTATTAGCGGAGCGCGGCAAACCAGGGTGCTTTGATTTGCCCCGGCCCATGCTGCATTCAGGTGATTTGGATTTTTCATTCTCGGGACTAAAGACAGCCGTTCTGAATCAAGTCAATCGCTTTCGTCCGGAGAGTCCAAACGATCAAGCGCAGTTTGATGCCGATCTAGCCCATGCATTTGTTGAGTCTCTCGTGGATGTACTGGTACAAAAGTCAGCCAAAGCCATCAAGCAAACAGGCTACCGTGACTTGGTCTTAGCAGGTGGAGTGGGCGCCAACAAACAGCTGCGAGCGGCGCTCAATGCGCGCGCCCTACGCGATCAATTTCAGGTGCACTACCCACCGCTGCAGCTCTGCACCGACAACGGCGTCATGATTGCCTTTGCGGGGGCTTTGCGTTTACTGGCAGGGCATCAGGACGGCGATACTGCCGCTTTTGACGTGAAGCCACGCTGGGACTTAACTGCTGCTTAATTCGGTACAGCGCCTGGAAAGCGTGTGGTAATTGAAGTCTTAATGCCATCAACATCTAGACCGCAGCGCGACATCAGCAAGTTGTAATCACCATGCTCAATGAATTCATCTTTCAGGCCCAACTGCAATACTGGCTTAGTAATATTCAATTGGATGAGTGCCTCTAAGCAAGCGCTGCCAGCACCACCCATGATTGCGCCGTCCTCAATCGTGACAAGGTAATCGTGCTGAGTCGCAACTGCTTTCAGTAGATCCAAATCCAAGGGTTTTACAAAACGCATATTCACTACGGTCGCATTGAGCGCTTCACCCACATCGAGTGCGGGGTACAGCAATGTTCCAAACGCCAAAATGGCAACTCGCTTGCCAACCGCTGCAGTCGACTCGCGGCGTATCTCACCCTTACCCAAGGGCAGAGTCCGTAACTCTGCCGACGGCTTTACGCCAACCCCGGATCCGCGCGGATAACGCACGGCGCTTGGGTGCGGCTGACGATAGGCGGTGGTTAATAAATCACGGCACTCGGATTCATCGGCCGGGGTCATCACCAGCATGTTGGGTATGCAACGCAAGAAGGGGATGTCATATGCACCAGCATGAGTTGCACCATCGGCACCCACCAGCCCAGCGCGATCAAGCGCAAAGACCACCGGCAGATCCTGAATCGCCACATCGTGAATCAGTTGGTCGTAGGCGCGCTGCAAGAAGGTGGAATAAATCGCTACCACCGGCTTCATACCCTCACAGGCCATGCCCGCAGCAAAGGTAACCGCATGCTGTTCTGCTATGCCAACGTCGTAATAACGATCGGGGAAGCGCTTTTCAAACTCAACGAGGCCCGATCCCTCACGCATCGCCGGCGTAATACCAACAAGTAGTGGATCAGCATGTGCCATATCGCACAGCCACTCACCAAACACCTGTGTAAAGGTTTGCTTGGTATTGCTGGTTTTTTGAATGCCCTCGGAGGGATTAAATTTACCGGGGCCGTGATACAAAACCGGATCGGCTTCTGCCAACATATACCCTTGGCCTTTACGCGTGACCACATGCAAAAACTGTGGGCCGCCGCCCTCTAAAGCGAGTCGTCGAACGTTTTGCAGCATGGGCAGCAAAGCATCCAAATCGTGACCATCGATCGGACCAAAATAGTTAAAACCAAATTCTTGAAAAATCGTGGATGGGGAAACCATACCCTTCGCATGATCCTCTAAGCGCTTAGCAAACTCACGCAAGGACGGCGCAATCGATAAAACGCTATCAATGCCTTTCTTGGTTGCCGAATAAATATTGCCGCTAAGTAGTCGCGCGAGGTAGCGATTGAGCGCCCCCACTGCGGGTGAAATCGACATATCGTTGTCGTTCAAAATCACAATCAAGGGCAGATCATCGTAGACACCGGCGTTGTTCATGGCTTCAAACGGCATACCAGCACTCATGGCGCCATCCCCAATCACGGCGACCGCAACCCGCTTCTCGCCTTTGGTTTGCGCCGCCCTAGCCATCCCCATGGCCGCAGAAATGCTCGTTGAGGAATGCCCAGTGCCGAAGGTATCGTATTCACTTTCTGCGCGGCGCGGAAATCCGGAGAGGCCATTAAATTGGCGCAGGGTACTCATGCGCTCACGGCGACCCGTCAAAATTTTATGAGGGTAACTTTGATGCCCTACGTCCCACACAATGCGATCACGCGGCGTATCAAATATGTAATGGAGTGCAATCGATAGCTCGACCGTACCTAGGTTAGACGATAAGTGTCCGCCGGTTTTAGATACCGAATCAATCACAAATTGACGCAGCTCATCGGCAAGGGCCGGCAGTGCCTCGCGTTCCAATTTACGCAAGTCGGCAGGATCGTTAATCGTATTCAACATCATCGTAGTCAGAACGTAGTTATAAATTAGTTAGTGTGTGCGCTCAACTACAAGACGCGCTAGTGCGCGCAGTGCATCTGCTTTGGGACCAAACGGCGCAAGACTTTCTAATGCATTCGCTTGCAATTCTTTTGCTTGGCTTTGAGCATACTCTAAGCCCATCAGCGTGACGTAGGTTGGCTTATCGTCAGCCGCATCTTTACCCGCAGTCTTCCCTAGAGTTTGGCTATCGGCAGTTGCATCGAGCACATCATCCACCACCTGAAAGGCAAGTCCAAGTGCGGTCGAGTATTGCGTCAATTGATTCACTGCGGTTGCGTCCAACTCGGCGGCAATTGCGCCCATGCGTACGGCACAGCTCAGCAAAGCGCCGGTTTTCATGGCGTGCATTTGTTTGAGGGCAGTTAAATCAATTTTTTGACCCACACTCTCCAAATCAATTGCTTGGCCACCAGCCATACCAAGCGAGCCTGAGGCTTTACTCAGCTCACCAATCAGGGACAAGCGCATCTCCGCCGTGCCTTGGGTATCCACCAATACTTCAAACGCTTTGGTTTGTAGGGCATCACCAACCAAGAGTGCGGTTGCCTCATCAAACGCTTTGTGTACGGTAGGGCGACCGCGACGTAAATCATCGTCATCCATGCACGGCAAATCATCGTGCACCAAGGAATAGGCATGAATCATCTCAATCGCAGCGGCTGCAGCATCGAGCACCTTGGGATTCGCGTTCCCCAGCTCACCCGCCGCAAACACCAATAAGGGACGAATGCGTTTACCACCACCTTGGGCGGCGTAGCGCATGGCCTCGTGCAGGCGTTGCGGTAGTAACTGGGCAGAATCCAGACGAAAGTCTAAGGCCGCTTCGGCGCGCGCTGAGCCGGCCTGTAACCACACTCCAAAATCAAATGTCATGGGATTAGGCCTCAAACACCCGAACCTGCTGCTCGACTTGCGCTAAGACGCCCTGACAATGGCGCAATAAAGCGGCGCCGCGCTGATAAGCGGCCAATGTTTCTTCCAGTGAAAACTGACCTGATTCCATATCGGCAATGAGCTTTTCAAGTTCTTTTACAGCCTGCTCATAGCGCAGGGCTGGGTCAATTTGGATCTCTGTACCACTGGGAGTGGCAGCGGATTTTTTTGCTGGCATGCGCAGTTTTCCGGAAAATAATACGGTTTATATGGCTGGTATGACTAAATCATGCCTGATTTTCCACCAAAGCAGCGCCTTCCTATAAAAGCAGCCTCAGTCTTCGGTGGGTATAATCCCCTCCTTCCTTTCCAATATCGATCTTTCGATGGTTGGATTGGTTGTTCCGCTTAGCTTCGGCTGACTTTTTCGGGGGTGGGGAGAATGACTAATCTGGCTACCGCGCAGCAACTTGCGCCGTCCAATCTGCAGTTGCCGGTTTCGGCCTACTTTGACGTTGATTTATATCAGCGTGAAATGGCTCTGCTTTTCAAGCAGGGGCCAGGCTATGTTGGGCATCAATTGATGGTTCCAGATCAAGGCTCTTATCGCACCCTCTCTGCCGAAAACGAAGGGCGACTACTGGTTCGAAATAGCGCAGGGGTTGAACTACTCTCCAATGTATGCCGCCATCGTCAGGCCCTCATGCTCAATGGTTCAGGCAAAGTAGACACGATCGTTTGCCCTTTGCACCGCTGGACCTATGACTTAGAAGGGCAATTACTAGGGGCACCCCATTTTGGCGATAAGCCATGTCTGCATTTAGGTAAATCGCCTTTGCAGAACTGGCAAGGCATGCTGTTTGAAGGTCCACGTGATGTTGCGAAAGACTTAGGCAAATTGGGTGTGGCCGACGATTTAGACTTTACCGGCTACATGCTCGATCACGTTGAGGTGCATGAATGCAACTACAACTGGAAAACCTTCATTGAGGTTTACCTCGAGGATTACCACGTAGTGCCCTTCCATCCAGGGCTTGGTCAATTTGTCTCCTGTGAAGACTTGCATTGGGAATTTGGTGATTGGCACAGTGTGCAGACGGTGGGCATCCACAAAAACCTCGCCAACCCAGGCTCCCCGGTCTACCGTCAATGGCATGAGGCAGTGCTGCGCCACCATGGCAATAAGCCTCCGCGGCATGGTGCTATTTGGCTGACCTACTACCCCAACGTGATGGTCGAGTGGTATCCAGGCGTGCTGTGCATTTCTACACTGCATCCCATGGGCCCCAATAAAACCCGCAATATTGTGGAGTTTTACTATCCTGAAGAAATCGCCCTATTTGAACGTGAGTTCGTCGAGGCTGAGCGCGCTGCGTATATGGAAACCTGCATCGAAGATGATGAGATTGCGGAGCGCATGGATGCAGGTCGCGCCGCACTCCTAGCTAGAGGCGTGAATGAAGTTGGCCCGTACCAAAGTCCAATGGAAGATGGGATGCAGCATTTTCATGAATGGTATCGCCGGGAGATGCAGTTTTAACTAGGCTGGTAGATGCATTCACGGTAGACTATTTTTTGCCGACGACCCACAAGGAGCTTGCGCTATGCACCCACTCATCACGCCCAATCAATTAGAAGAGCTCGTTAATACGGGCGCGGACATTCTGATCTGCGACTGCCGCTTTGATTTAACCAATCCGCAAGCGGGTCGTGAAGCCTATAACGCAGGGCATATCTTGGGCGCTATTTACGTTGATCTCGATCGCGATCTCTCTGCTGCAAAAACAAGCAGTAACGGTCGTCATCCACTTCCGAGCCCCCAAGCGTGGGCAGATACGAGACAGCGCCTTGGTATTGACCCAAAGACAACTGTCATTGCCTACGATAATCACGGCTCCGTCTATGCAAGCCGTTTGTGGTGGATGCTCAAAGCCAGCGGGCATACACAAGTCCAAGTCTTAGATGGTGGCCTCTCCGCATGGAATGGTTCGATTGGCACTATTCCACCGGTGATTGCGCCTTTAAAAGTAACTCCCACTCCGCAGGAGTGGGCGGGCGCAGTCACCGTAGATGCGATCGAAGAATGCATTGCAGATCCGAATTTACTGGGCCATTGCATGATCGATGCACGCGCTGAGGATCGCTTTCGTGGAGAAAATGAAACCTTAGATCCAATTGGTGGCCATATTCCAGGGGCGCTGAATCGTTTCTTCAAACATAACTTAAGTGCAGGGCAATTTAAATCACCTGAAGTCTTGCGCACTGAATTTAAAGCCTTACTGGGTAGCATCCCTGCAAATAAGGTGATCAATCAGTGTGGCTCTGGTGTGAGTGCTTGCCATAATCTCTTAGCAATGGAAGTGGCCGGCTTATCGGGATCCCGCTTATACGTAGGTAGCTGGAGCGAGTGGTGCGCCGATCCAAAACGGCCGATTGCTACTACCTAGCTCGATAGTTCTAGTGCAGCTACTTAATGTCCGCGCGAGAGCAATACAACCAGACCAACGCCACAGCCAATCAGGGCGATTTGGCGCAAAGACTCTTGCCATTGGGATCTGCGATGCATTTGCGGAATTAAATCACTGACGGCAATATAAATAAATCCACTCGAGGCAATCACGAGTAAGTAGGGCATTGCCGCATTGGCTTTTTCTAAAAAGTAGTAACCAAGCACGCCACCTAATACGGAGAGCGCGCCACTTACCACGTTGTAGAGCAATGCGCGTGCGCGTGAGAAGCCGGCATTAATCAGCACAATGAAATCACCAATCTCTTGAGGAATCTCGTGGGCCACAATGGCAATTGCGGTAAACATGCCCACTTCAAAATCCACCATGAACGCGGCGGCAATCAAGACACCATCAACAAAATTATGTAGGCCATCACCGATCAAAATCATCCAACCGCTTTGACCGGCCTCTTCTGCATCATGCCCGTGGTGGTGGTCGTGGCCATCACCTTCGTGATGGTGGCTATGGCGCAGGAGCGCGACTTTCTCAAGTAAAAAGAAACCCAGCAATCCCGCCAAGAGCACCCCAAAGAGCACATGGGCATTAATCCCAGGCATCTCAAATGCCTCTGGCAAGGAATGCAGTAATGCTGTAGCGAGCAAAATCCCAACTGAAATGCTCACCATGCGATCAACCAGCTTCGCTAAAACACCCAGCGATAGGCTAGCCGCAATCAGAACACTGGAGAGACCTGCGCCTGCTGTTACTAAAACGATGAGCTGCAGAGCGGTCATGCCACTCCGTTCCGCTTAAACCAATCCAAGCACTTCACCCAACCATCGGCCGCAGGGCCAGCACGATAGGTCTCACGATAATCGGCATGAAACGCATGGGGCGCATCGAGGTAAATCTCAAAACGCGATGCTTTGGCTGCGAGATTTTTTGATCCTGCCGCAGCCAATGCTTGACGCATCTTATCGACGCTTTCCAGTGGAATGCCAGTATCAGCAGAGCCATACAAACCAAGCACAGGAGCCTTCAGGTCTGCCGCAATATCGACTGGGTGGAGTGGATTACCGGCTGTTTTTTCGCCGACCAAACGCCCGTACCAGGCAACGCCTGCGCGCACTTCAGGCATCGTGGCAGAGAGCCACGTAATGCGGCCGCCCCAGCAAAAACCAGTAACGCCGACCCGCTTCACATCACCACCATTCGCACCAGCCCACGCAATCGCTGCGCGCATGTCGCCGAGAACTTGCGCATCGGGGGTTTTTGACACAATATTGCTAAAAATTTCAGCTACGGTTCCATAGGTATTGGGATCACCCGCACGCACAAAAAATTCGGGGGCAATCGCGAGGTAGCCCAACTTCGCAAAACGGCGGGTGGTATCCGCAATGTATTCATGGACACCAAAAATCTCACTACACACAATCACGATCGGCAATGGTCCCTTAGCTTTTTCAGGGCGTGACACGTAAGCGGGCATTTGAATACCGCCGGATGGAATCGATAGTTCGCCCGCCTTGATACCGGCAAAGTCGGTTTTAATTGCCTGCGCTAGAACGGGTTGGGATGCCGCAACAAAACCGACGCCAAGGCCGGTTGCTGTTACAGCCGATGCCTTCATAAAGTCTCTTCGTTTGGTGCTCATATTCATCTCCTCATTTCATTAGATTAATGCGCTTCTTCCCAATTATCACCGACACCGATACTCACCAGCAAAGGTACCTTCAGTGTTGCGACCGAGCACATCAGTCCCGGTAAGGCCTTTTGCACGTAATCCAGCTCATCCAAAGGCACATCAAAGACCAATTCATCATGCACTTGCAGCAGCATGCGCGTCTTTAAGCCTTCCGCCTCCAGCCAATTCTGTACCGCTACCATCGCCAATTTAATTAAATCCGCAGCAGTGCCTTGCATCGGCGCATTAATAGCAGCACGTTCAGCGCCCTGTCGGCGAGGCCCATTGGAACCCTTAATATCAGGCAGCCACAGGCGCCTACCAAAAACCGTTTCAACATAGCCTTGCTCCCGCGCCTGTAGTTTAGTTTCTTCCATGTAGTGGGCTACGCTGGGATAACGCTCAAAGTAAGTGGCAATGTATTTTTGTGCAGCGGCACGCTCAATACCTAAATTGCCAGCAAGGCCATATGCACTCATGCCATAAATCAAACCGAAGTTAATCACTTTGGCATAGCGGCGCTGCTCTGACGACACTTGCTCGAGCGGAATGCCGAAAATTTCAGCGGCAGTTGCCTGATGAATGTCTTTACCCGCTGCAAATGCGGTTAACAAACTTTCATCTTCCGCAATGTGCGCCATGATGCGCAGTTCGATTTGCGAATAATCAGCTGACAATAATTTACAGCCCGCTGCCGGCACGAACGCCTCCCGTATCCGCCTACCCTCTTCGGTACGAACCGGAATGTTCTGCATATTGGGCTCGCTCGATGCCAAGCGACCTGTCACTGCAACGGCTTGGGAAAAATTGGTATGCACGCGCCCTGTTTTAGGGTTCACCATGCGTGGCAATTTCTCAATGTAGGTCGACATCAGTTTTGCAAGGCCGCGGTAATCCAAAATCCGCGCAGGCAAGGGAAAATCCTCCGCCAGTTTTTGCAATACCTCTTCATCGGTCGAAGGCGCGCCCGATGGTGTTTTCTTAATTACCGGTAACTGCAATTGCCCAAATAAAATCTCGGCAATTTGTTTGGGTGATTGAATATTAAATGGCTGCCCTGCAAGCGCATGAATCTCACCCTCTAAGGTCAAGAGTCGCTTTCCTACTTCAAGCCCTTGGGTAGCTAAACGGGCCGAGTCAATCCGAATGCCATTGCGCTCCATCACTCCTAGGACGCGCATCGCCGGCATTTCGATCTGTTCGTATACGTAGCGCAAGCCAGGGCTGTGTTCAATTTGTGGCCATAGGAAATGATGCAGGCGCAAGGTAATGTCGGCATCTTCTGCGGCATAGTTGGTTGCCGTTGCCAGATCCACTTGATCAAAGCCAATTTGATGCGCACCCTTGCCGCACACCTCTTCGTAGCGAATGGTCTTCACGCCCAAGTGGCGCTCCGCTAGGCTATCCATATTGTGGGCCAAATGGGATTCCAATACATAGGACTCCAATAAGGTGTCGTGCTGAATGCCGCGCAAGGTAATGCCGTAGTTCGCAAAAATGTGGGTGTCGTACTTGAGGTTCTGCCCGACTTTGTGGTGCTTAGGGTCCTCCAACCACGGGCGCATTTGATCCAATACTGATTGGCGATCGAGCTGATCCTCGCCGGTACAGTGGGCCAGCGGGATGTAACAGGCAACCCCCTCTTCGGTGCTGAGTGAAATTCCAACGAGCTCGGCTACCAATGCATCAAGCCCCGTGGTTTCCGTATCAATGCACACCAAATCAGTAGCGGCTATTTTGGCCAGCCATGCATCGAGTCTGGTCTGATCAACGACGCATTCATATTGACGCTCGATCGCATTTTGCTCCGCGGCATCTTTTGCGGGAATGGTTGGCGTTAGCGCTGGAGCATGGCTTGTTTTTGATGGGACGGTACTCGGCGATGAGCCTGTGTCGCCCACTAAATCAAATGCGGGAGCATCATTTTTTGTGGCTCCACTTACTGTTGTAGCGCCTTCTTCACTTAAACGCTTTTCCACATCACGCAACCAGGTTTTAAATGCAAAGCGCTCGAAGAACTCTTTTAATGCCGGTAAATTCTCTGGCTTCGCATGCAAATCATCGAGACCAGGAATATGTTCATTGAGATCACAGTCTTGCTTAACGGTGAGCAGCTCACGCGCGCGCAGTAACCATGGCAGGCTGGCGCGGAGGTTATCGCCCACCACGCCCTTGATTTCATCGGCGCGGGCCATTAACTGATCTAAGTCACCGTATTCGGCGAGCCATTTATTCGCGGTCTTCGGTCCAGCCTTCGGCACTCCGGGTACGTTATCCACGGCATCACCCACAATGGTGAGGTAATCCACAATGCGCTCAGGCGGTACGCCAAACTTTTGTGTCACGCCATCCACATCGAGTTTCTCATCGGTCATCGTATTAATTAGCGATACCGACGGATTAACCAGTTGCGCTAAATCCTTATCTCCAGTCGAAATAATGGTTTCCCAGCCCGCCTCAGTGGCTTGCCTAGCCAGCGTGCCAATCACATCATCCGCCTCCACCCCTGAAACGACCAAAACGGGCCAGCCTAGGGCCTTGACCAGCTCATGAATCGGCTCAATTTGTGCCACCAGGTCTTCTGGCATCGAGCTGCGGTTTGCCTTGTATTCCGGGTACATTTCATCCCGAAAGGTCTTTCCCTTGGCATCAAAAACGCAGGCTAAGTGGTCTGCCTGGATCTCGGCACGGGCCCGCCGCATCATATTGACCATGCCATAGACCGCCCCGGTAGGCTCCCCAGCCGCATTTCGGAGGTCTGGCATGCCATGAAAGGCCCGATACAGGTAACTGGAGCCGTCTACCAACAAGAGTCTATGTTTAGTCATACCGCAATCGTACAATCTAGTTACTTACTTGTTGCTAATTCCTTACCATCTCGGCTGAGGGGCTAGCTTGAGCTAACCAAAAACCAAGACACTTTATGCGCCCAACCCTGCACCTGCTTGCAACTTCGCTAATTTCAAGCCTCATGGCCATTTGCGCCCCTGCCCAAGCCCAAGGGGGAAATTCCCAGGCCCTAAGCCCAGCTGAGCTCAATCGGATAAATAATCAACCGATTGCCGCCCCTGTTGGCAACCCCGGCGCATTAGGCAATGCAGATGCGCGTAAACCCACTTTTGAGTACACCGATCCAGGAGGCACTCAAGTTCGGGAATTTCGTGATGCCAACGCACCAACGGAAGTTCAAGTCAAAGGCCCCTTGGGGACCTATGAAATGTCGCCCCCCACATCAGTCATGCCAGGGCCGAGCAATCAAAGCAATGACAATTTGCTGAGTGTGCCTAGCATCAGCATTCCGTTTTAAGTCACACTTCGTATGGCCGTATTTACTCCCGTCGAATTAAGCGATATCTCCGAATGGATTGCGACAGACTTTGATATTGGGGTAGCGGCGGCTGTTCGCGGCATTCAGGGCGGGATCGAGAACTCCAATTTTTTTCTCGACACAAACAACGCGCGCGGCACAGACGAATACGTTCTCACCCTTTTTGAGCGCTTATCTGCGACGCAACTGCCCTATTACCTGGAGCTCATGCGCCATCTCGCTGAAAAAGGCATTCCCGTACCTAAGCCGATTGCGAATCACGCAGGCGCTATTTTGTTTACCCTCAAAGGTAAGCCGGCTGCCATCGTCAGTAAGCTCGCAGGTGCATCGTGCATGCAGCCCTCCCCAGCACACTGCGCTATGGTAGGAAGTATGCTGGCAAAAATGCATTTGGCTGGCGCTGACTTTGCCCAACATCAACCCAATCTGCGCAGCCTTGGCTGGTGGCGCGAAACGGTTCCGGCAATCTTGCCCCACCTGAGCTCCGATCAACGCAGCCTATTGGTCGATGAGATGGCTTTTCAAGAAGCATTTTTTGCATCGGCCGCTTACCGCACGCTTCCAGAAGGTGCTAGCCATTGCGATCTCTTTCGCGACAATGTCCTCTTTGAAGGTCAAGGATCAGCCATGCGCCTGGGTGGATTTTTTGATTTCTATTTTGCGGGCACCGATAAATGGTTGTTTGATCTAGCGGTCACCATCAATGATTGGTGCTTCCTAGAAGGTGGCGCGCTGGATTCGGTTCGCATGCAAGCCTTAGTTGATGCCTACCAATCCGTTCGACTACTCAGCCCAGATGAATTGGCTAGCATTACAGCGATGCTACGCGCGGCCGCCCTGCGTTTTTGGATCTCGCGTTTGTGGGATTTTTATTTGCCCCGCGATGCCCAGATGTTGACGCCCCATGACCCAAGCCACTTCGAGCGGATATTACGTAGTCGCCGCCATTCCGCTGCAGGCTCTGTTTTTTAACATCGATCCCACAAAGTGCCACGATGAAACTCAATCACGTCAACTACAAAGAGGCCATCACCTGGATCCGCCAGGGCTTTTGGCTTTTTAAGCAAAACCCGCTGGGGTTTTTAATGCTGGTCTTCATGTACATCTTCTTTGCACAGTTATCTATCTTGATTCCAGTGATTGGCGTTTTTGCTGTGCTCTTAGTCACCCCTGCCCTTTCGGTCGGATTTATGACGGCGTGTCGGCAAGCGATTCAAAAAGAACGGATTCTGCCAACGGCGTATTTAGCTGCATTTCGCTTGCCATCTACTGTGGCACGTAAGCGTATTTTGCAACTCGGTCTAATTTATACCGCCTGCATCTTAATCTTGAGTTTTTTGGCTAGCCTCATTGTCGACTTTGAAGCACTTCTCCCACTCCTGACTAGCGATCAAGCTCCTAGTGCGGAGGCGATGCAACAGTTGTACAAATTGGTGTTTATTGGCGGCTTACTCTATGTTCCAGTTGCAATGCTGATGTGGTTTGCCCCCCTTTTGGTGGCGTGGGCTGAAATGCCGGTGATGCAAGCCATCTTTTCGAGCTGGATGGCATGCTGGTCCAATCGCACTGCCTTTGCTTATTACTTGGTGATTTGGGGCATCGTTCTGGTGGCGCTACCCATGATGATTGGAGGCTTGCTTGATGCCCTTGATTTAGGGAGCATTGCTTCCTACGTGGTTGCACCCATCTCGATGGCGGGACTGACGATTATGTATTGCTCTTTCTTTGCTACCTGGAAAGGTTGCTTCACTGACAACAATATTGAGCAGTTATCGACCGAAGGGTAGATCGACCTAGGCGTCAATTGCTGTGAGTTTGGCAATGCTGAGTTGCAACCACTTCACGCCATGGCGCTTGAAGTTCACTTGGGCGCGTGCCTCAAGGTCGAGGCCTTCTAAGCCGACAACACGGCCCTCGCCAAACTTCGTATGGAATACCTGCTGGCCAATCGTAAATGGATAGCCTGAACGTGGTGGTGCGGCCATCCGCTTAACGGTCTCAGTGGCTTTGTTACGACTGCCTAAGCGTGGCGTATCCATATCAAACGTGTCTGCGCTATCGTTATCGCGCTGACGGGTATAACCGCCACCCTGCCAACTGGAGCCCGTATTACGACTACCACCCCAGCGAGCATCCTTTGCTTTGGGTGTCAGCCACTTCAGGGAGTCAGATGGCAGCTCTTCCAAGAAGCGCGAGGGCATGTTGTAGCGCACCTGACCGTGCAACATACGGGATTGTGTATGCGATAGGTAAAGACGCTCTTTTGCACGGGTAATCGCCACATACATTAAACGGCGCTCTTCCTCTAAACCATTGGCCTCGTTAACACTGTTCTCATGCGGAAATAAACCTTCTTCAAGACCCGTAATAAAGACAGCGGTGAACTCCAGCCCTTTAGCAGAGTGCACCGTCATCAACTGAATCGCGTCCTGACCGGCTTGCGCTTGGTTATCGCCCGCCTCAAGCGAGGCATGGGATAAAAAGCCTGCCAATGGCGATGCTTCGAGCGTACCCGGGTCGTTTTCTCCGGGCAGCAAAGCGGCTTCAGCATTTTGCCCATAGCCCTCTTCGGCAATAAAAGCAGTGGCCGCATTAACGAGTTCTTGTAAGTTTTCGACGCGATCCTGGCCTTCGCGCTCGGTCAAATAGTGCTGGATTAAACCGCTGTGCTGAATCACAAACTCAACGGTTTCAGGCAGGGTATTACGGCGGGTTGCCTCACGCATGTGATCAACGAGACGAACAAATCCACCTAAGGCCGCTCCGGCCTTTCCTTCCAAGCTGGAAGCCGCCAAATACAGTGAGCATTGCTGCTGCCGTGCTGCATCTTGTAGCGCCTCGATCGAGCGCGCCCCAATACCGCGCGTTGGAAAATTAACCACTCTAGAGAATGAGGTGTCGTCATTGGGATTTTCTAATAAGCGCAAGTAAGCGAGGGCATGTTTAATTTCAGCGCGCTCAAAAAAGCGCAGACCGCCATAGACTCGGTACGGAATGCCTGACGAAAACAAACCATGCTCAATAATGCGTGACTGGGCATTGCTGCGATAGAGCAGCGCAATATCACTGCGCCGTAAACCACTATTGACGAGCGCTTTAATCTCATCAATCAGCCAACTCGCCTCCATGCCATCACTAGCCGCTTCATAGATACGAACCGGCTCGCCATGACCCGCATCAGTGCGTAGATTTTTTCCGAGGCGTCCCGTGTTGTTCGCAATCAAGTGATTTGCCGAATCCAAAATATGGCCATGTGAGCGGTAGTTTTGCTCTAGCTTGACCATGATCGGCTGAAACTGGGTTTCATAAAGGCGCATATTGGCAACATCTGCCCCACGGAAAGCATAGATGCTTTGATCGTCATCACCTACCGCAAAAACGGCACTCGCATCCGCTTTGGCGCGGCCACCATCATGGCCTGAGAGGAGTTTTAGCCAGGCGTACTGCAAGGCATTGGTATCTTGAAACTCATCAATCAAAATATGACGGAAGCGCTCTTGGTAGTGGCTACGAATCGCTTCGCTGTGCTTTAAGAGTTCGTAGCTACGCAATAAGAGCTCAGCAAAATCAACCACGCCTTCACGTTGGCACTGCTGATCATAGGCATCATAGAGCTGTCCCATGCGCGCCTGAAAATCATCGCCGCTTTCCAAATCGCGCGCCCGCATACCGCGTTCTTTGGCATGCGCAATGAAATACTGGAGCTGCTTTGGCGGGTACTTTTCATCATCGACCTTCAAGCCTTTGAGGAGACGTTTGATTGCCGACAACTGGTCTTGGGTGTCTAGTATTTGAAAGGTGGAGGGTAAGCCCGCGTCGCGGTGATGCGCCCGCAGTAAGCGGTTACAAAGGCCATGAAACGTGCCAATCCACATCCCGCGGGTATTGATCGGCAGCATCGAGCTAAGCCGCATCATCATCTCTTTGGCTGCTTTATTGGTGAATGTCACTGCCAAGACCCCAATTGGCGAAACCTGGCCTGTTTGGATTAGCCAGGCGATGCGGGTGGTAAGCACCCGCGTCTTACCGCTACCGGCGCCAGCCAAGATCAGGGCTGACTGGGCGTAGCCATTTTCGGCAACCGGAGGAAGGGTCACCGCCTCGCGTTGTTCTGGGTTTAGGTTCGCGAGCAGGTCTGAATACATTACGCCAATTATAATTTGACTCTTATGCCAATCTCCCCGAATACCCCTGAATCAAGCCCAGCCCAGTCCACAGCAGAATCGCCTGCCGGAGTGGAGCTTGCCAAATCATACGAGCCTGCCCCAATCGAAGCATTTTGGGGTCCGGAATGGGAAAAGCGCGGCATAGCAAGCGCCACCCTTGACGACGATAAGGTGGATTTCAGCATTCAGCTACCACCGCCCAATGTCACCGGCACCTTGCATATGGGTCACGCATTTAATCAAACCATTATGGATGGCTTGATCCGTCATGCCCGCATGTCTGGCAAAAACACGTTGTGGGTTCCAGGAACCGACCATGCTGGTATTGCCACGCAAATCGTGGTTGAGCGCCAACTCGATGCACAAAAAGTATCCCGCCATGATTTAGGCCGCGATGCTTTTCTAGAAAAAGTATGGGAGTGGAAAGAAACGTCCGGCTCGACCATTACTCGGCAAATTCGACGCTTAGGTGCGTCGATTGATTGGGGCCGGGAGTATTTCACGATGGACGACAAAATGTCGGCCTCGGTTGTTGAGGTATTTGTTCGCCTGCATGAGCAAGGTTTGATCTACCGCGGTAAGCGACTGGTGAACTGGGATCCACAGTTGGGTACAGCAGTCTCTGATCTTGAGGTAGTAAGTGAAGAAGAAGACGGTAGCATGTGGCACATCCGCTACCCCCTCAGCGATGGTTCTGGCTCGCTGGTGGTAGCAACGACTCGCCCAGAAACCCTCCTTGGGGACGTTGCCGTCATGGTCAATCCCAATGATGAGCGCTATCGCCATCTGATTGGTCAATCGGTCAGCCTGCCACTGTGTGATCGCACCATCCCCATCATCGCCGACGATTACGTTGACCTTGAGTTTGGAACGGGTGTTGTGAAGGTAACTCCAGCACATGACTTTAATGACTATGCCGTTGGTCAGCGCCATCAGCTCCCCCTCATCAATGTTCTGACGCTCGATGCCAAGATCAATGAGAACGCGCCGATCGCATACCAAGGTCTTGATCGCTTTGAGGCCCGCAAGCGCGTGGTTGCTGATTTAGAGGCAAGTGGTTTATTAGAAAAGGTGCAGCCCCACAAGCTGATGGTGCCGCGCGGCGACCGTACACACGTGATTATCGAACCAATGCTGACCGATCAATGGTTTGTGGCAGTGTCCAAGCCATCGCAAGACAACGCGTACAAACCGGGTGCATCCATTGCAGAGGCCGCATTGCATGCGGTCACTAGCGGCGATATCAAATTAGTTCCTGAAAACTGGAACAGCACCTATAACCAGTGGTTAGAGAACATTCAGGATTGGTGTATTTCGCGCCAATTGTGGTGGGGTCATCAGATTCCAGCATGGTATGGCGATGCTGGGCAGATTTTTGTGGCGCGATCCGAAGCCGATGCGAGAGCAAAGGCAATGGCTGCTGGCTATACCGGCACCCTAACACGTGACCCCGACGTGCTCGATACCTGGTTTAGCTCTGCCCTGGTGCCGTTTAGTGCGCTGGGCTGGCCTAAAGAAACGCCAGAGCTCAAGCATTTCTTGCCCTCATCGGTATTGGTTACTGGCTTTGACATCATTTTCTTTTGGGTGGCGCGCATGGTCATGATGACCTGCCATTTCACGGGCAAGGTACCGTTTCACACGGTCTATGTGCATGGTCTTGTACGGGATGCAGAAGGCCAGAAGATGAGTAAGTCCAAAGGCAATACCTTGGACCCAATCGACCTGATTGATGGCATCACGCTTGACACACTCATCGACAAACGCACTACCGGCCTGATGAATCCAAAGCAGGCGGATAGCATTGGCAAAAAAACACGGAAAGAATTTCCGGAAGGCATACCGGCATTTGGTACCGATGCACTACGCTTTACCTTTGCCTCACTTGCTTCCTTGGGTCGCAATATTAACTTTGATCAGAAGCGCTGCGAAGGTTACCGAAACTTTTGCAACAAACTCTGGAATGCCACCCGCTTCGTCTTAATGAATTGCCCTGGGTCAGATGAAGACAATGGCTTTGCCCCATGCAACGAACAGTGCGGTCCCGATGGCCACCTCGATTTTTCAGCAGCCGATCGCTGGATTGTATCGGCCTTGCAGCGCACCGAACTTGAAGTTGAGAAAGGCTTTACACAATACCGCTTTGACAATATCGCGAGCGCGATTTATCAGTTTGTCTGGGACGAGTACTGCGATTGGTATTTAGAGCTTGCTAAGGTCCAGCTACAAACGGGTACGCCGGCGCAACAACGCGCAACCCGTCGCACTCTTTTGCGCGTACTCGAAACCATTTTGCGCATGGCTCATCCATTGATTCCGTTTATTACCGAGACTCTATGGCAAACGGTTGGACCAAAGACGGGCAAGGACCTCGCTGAACAAGCAGGGCAGTCAATTGCATTGCAGCCCTATCCCGTTGCACAAACCTCAAAGCTCGATGAGCACAGCGAATCTTGGGTGAATCAAGTCAAGGCGATTGTCGATGCTTGCCGCAACCTGCGAGGAGAGATGCAAATTTCTCCAGCGCAAAAAGTACCACTTTGGATTTATGGACCCGCCGCTTTCTTAGAAAAGGCGAGCCCCTATTTACAAGCGCTGGCAAAACTATCGGAAGTGAAGATTTACAGTGATGAAGCCTTGCTCGAGCGCGATGCCCCTGGAGCGCCAATTGCGTTGGTAGGCGATCTCAAGTTATTGCTGAAGATTGAAGTCGACATAGACGCTGAACGTATACGCTTACGTAAAGAAATTGATCGACTTGCTAGTGAAATCACTAAAGCCCGCAGCAAATTAGACAACGAGAGCTTTGTAGCAAGGGCACCCGCTGAGGTGGTGGCACAAGAAAAACTGCGTTTGGCAGGATTTGAGCAAAACCACGAAAAATTGCTTGCCCAGCTGGATCGCCTTGGCAAAGCCTAGTTGACCTACCTGATCTCCGCTAGAATCAGCTCATTCTTTTTGTTTGATTGGATTTGCAATGACCGCCCCTTTCTCTAAGCCAGTTAGCAAAGCTGTATTTCCCGTTGCTGGATTGGGCACCCGCTTTTTGCCTGCGACCAAAGCCAGTCCAAAAGAAATGCTCAATGTGGTGGATAAGCCTCTAATTCAGTATGCGGTAGAAGAGGCCATTGCAGCGGGCATTACTGAAATGATTTTTGTAACCGGTCGTAGTAAGCGCGCAATTGAAGATCACTTTGATAAAGCATATGAACTGGAAGCCGAGCTGGAGGCAAAAAATAAGCATGCCTTATTAGAAATCGTCCGCAGCATTAAACCCAGTCACGTCGATTGTGTTTACGTACGCCAGCCCGAAGCCTTGGGCCTGGGTCATGCAGTGCTCTGCGCTGAAAAGCTCGTACGCGACGAGCCCTTTGCCATCATTTTGGCTGACGACTTATTGGATGGCCAGCCGCCGGTATTACAGCAGATGCTCAAGGTACATGAGGCACAACAAGGCTCTGTGATCGCGGTTGAAAAAATTGATCCTGCCAAAAGTAGTTCCTACGGCATTGTGGATGGTGCCGAAGTATCTAAAGGCATCTATCGCCTAAATGGGATTGTGGAAAAGCCACACCCCAATGATGCGCCATCGAATTTGGCGGTGGTTGGACGCTATGTTTTATCGTCCTCGATCTTTGCGCACATTCGGAACCTTAAGCCTGGTGCGGGCGGTGAAATTCAACTGACCGATGCAATTGCCTCACTCCTGAAGGAAGAACCGGTGTTTGCTTATGAATATGATGGCGTGCGCTACGACTGCGGTAGTAAGCTCGGCTATATGAAGGCCTCGGTTGAGTTTGCCTTACGCCACTCCGAGCTAGGCGCTGAGTTCACTGCCTTCCTTAAAAACAGATCGTAGGCCGAAGCGCTTATCGGCGCTTGAGATAAAAAATCAGGGTATCGCCTTCGCTTGCGGTGGCAATGAGTTCGTTTCCAGTCTGCTTCGCAAAGACCGGAAAATCATGCGCAGCGCCTGCATCAGTTGCCTTCACCATCAAAATCTGGCCTGACTCCATATCCGCTAAGGCTTTTTTAGTACGCAAAATCGGTAAGGGGCAATTCATACCAATCGCATCGATTTCACGATTGACTTCGGGGATGATGACTTCACTCATGTCCTACTCCTCTTTCTTACGCCTTGCTTGACTGAATAACCCAGTCTTTTACGCCCGCCAATGCAGCAGGTAAGGCCGATGGATTGGTGCCTCCGGCCATGGCCATCTCTGGCTTGCCACCGCCCTTCCCGCCCACTTGCTGCGCGACAAAATTGACCAGGTCGCCTGCTTTAACACGCCCAGTGGCGTCTGCAGTCACGCCTGCAATCAAACTGACTTTATCGCCCTGCACTGAAGCCAAGACAATCGCGGCAGTTTTCAATTTGCCTTTAAGGGCATCCATAGTCTCGCGGAGAACCTGTGCATCGGCACCATCCACACGAGCAGCTAAGACCATTAAGCCACCCACATCGATTGCTTGCTCTGCCAACTCATCGCCCTGACTAGCAGCCAATTTGGAATTGAGTTTTTCCAACTCACGTTCTGCTTGACGCAGACTATCTTGCAACTGCGTTACGCGCTGAGTTAATTCATGGGGATTGGTTTTTAGAACCGCAGCGGTCAGATTGATGCGATCTTCTAAGGATTGCAAAAAGTGGAGCGCATGGCGACCAGTTACTGCCTCGACACGCCTTATACCGGCAGCGACACCACTCTCCGACACAATCTTCAAGCTACCAATATCACCTGTGCGCGACACATGGGTACCGCCACACAACTCTTTAGATGTGCCAATTTCTAAGACGCGTACGGAATCGCCATACTTCTCACCAAAGAGCATCATGGCGCCGGTTTTTTGCGCATCCTCTAAGGCCATGACCTGGGCAGATGTTGCCTGGTTATGCAAAATCTCATCATTGACAATGGCTTCAATTCGGCGAATTTGCTCTTGGCTTACCGGTGCATTATGGGTAAAGTCAAATCGGGTTTTATTGGCATCCACCAACGATCCTTTTTGCTGTACATGATCCCCTAATACTTCGCGTAAGGCTTTATGCATGATGTGGGTAGCGCTGTGATTACGCATGGTGTCAAGGCGTTGCTGCGGATCTACCATCGCATCCAAGTGATCGCCAATACTTAACTTACCCTCGAGTAATTCACCTTGGTGACCAAAAACATCGGCCTGAATTTTAAATGTATCGGCCACCTCAAAGCGGGCTGCATCATTACGTAACTCGCCTTGATCGCCGACTTGACCGCCTGACTCAGCGTAAAAAGGTGTATTGTCCAAAACAACCACCGCAGCATCACCCGCCTGAATCGATTGCACCGCAGCGCCATCAAGATATAAGGCAAGTACCTTTGCTTTCTCATGGCGCAATCCTTCGTAGCCATGAAATTGCGTCGGAGCGCCCTTGTATTCCAATCCTTGCGCTACTTTGAATTTGCCTGCCGCGCGCGCCTGATCGCGCTGTTGTTGCATGGCCGCTTCAAAACCAGCTGCATCGACAGTAACATTCCGTTCGCGGCATACATCTGCGGTTAAATCGAGCGGAAAGCCAAAGGTGTCATGCAAGCGAAATGCAGTTTCGCCATCGAGCGTTTTACCGCCGCCAGCCAAAGCACTTTCTAGAATTTCCATGCCATTAGCAATCGTTTGGAAAAAGCGCTCCTCCTCTTGCTGAATTACCGCAGCCACTTTTTCTTGGGCTTGGCGCAACTCGGGATACGCATCACCCATCTGCGCCACCAAGGCGGGAACCAACTGGTAGAAAAAGGGTTTACGCGCTCCCAATTTGTAACCGTGGCGAATCGCTCTACGCGCAATACGGCGCAGCACATAACCACGACCCGCATTACCTGGAATTACACCATCCATAATCACAAAGCTACAAGCACGAATGTGGTCTGCAATCACCTTTAAGGATGGGCTAGTCGCATCGCAATTGCCGCCGCCGGCATTATCTACAGCTGTTTTAGCAGCTTGCAATAAATGCACAAACAAATCGATCTCATAATTGGAATGCACATGCTGCAGCACGGCAGCAATGCGCTCAAGACCCATGCCGGTATCCACACTCGGCTTCGGTAGTGGATGCATTACGCCCGCTTCATCGCGGTTGTACTGCATAAATACGTTATTCCAAATTTCGATATAACGATCGCCATCCTCATCGGGACTGCCGGGAGGGCCGCCTGCTATTTCTGGGCCGTGATCATAGAAAATCTCAGTACATGGTCCGCAAGGTCCGGTATCACCCATCATCCAAAAATTATCCGAGGCGTAACGAGTACCTTTGTTATCACCAATTCGGATAATGCGGTCCGCTGGAACGCCAATCACTTTGTTCCAAATATCGTAGGCTTCGTCATCTTCGGCATACACCGTGACCAGCAACTTTTCTTTAGGTAGCTTCAATACTTCCGTAAGAAATTCCCATGCAAATGCAATCGCATCTTTTTTGAAGTAATCCCCAAATGAAAAATTACCCAGCATCTCAAAAAATGTATGGTGCCTGGCGGTATAGCCCACGTTATCCAAATCATTGTGTTTGCCGCCGGCCCGAATGCACTTTTGGGCAGTGGTTGCACGTTGGTATGGGCGCTTATCAAACCCGAGAAAAACATCCTTAAACTGATTCATCCCTGCATTGGTAAACAATAAAGTGGGATCATCCCCAGGCACAACAGGGCTCGAGGGCACAATTTGATGGCCTTTGGCGGCAAAATAATCGAGGTAGGCTTGGCGGATTTCGGTAACTTTCATAGCCTCAATTATGGCATTGACGGAATATTAGGGTAAACCCTTTATATATGCGAGAATCTGTGCCTTACAATCGCACCACACTAAAAAAATTAGAGTGGCTAACCATTAGCCAAAAGGAGCCTCGTTTTGAAGATTCGTAACCAAAGGGACTTTGGTGCCGGCATCATGTTTATTGTTGTTGGTGTCTTTTTTGCCATTATCGCAACCCAGTACCGCATGGGCACTGCCGCCAAGATGGGTCCAGGCTATTTTCCATTCTGGCTTGGTATTTTAATGGCCGTAATCGGGCTGATTGTTTTGTGGGGCTCGCTATCCAAAAAATCCATTGAAGAAAAAATGCCCAAGTGGGATTTTAAAATCATGCTTTGGATCACTGGATCGGTTGTACTCTATGGCCTTTTGTTACCCACCATGGGTTTCATTGTTGCAATTTTTGCACTGGTATTGGTCTCTGCTTCAGCCAGCCACGAGTTTGGCTGGAAGGGCACCGTACTCAATGCGGCCTTCCTAGTTGTATTTACTTATTTGGCCTTTGTTAAAGGACTGGGACTTTCATTCCCGCTTTTGCCTTTCTTCATGAACTAAGTTGACGAGACAATAAAAATGGAATTATTAGCTAACCTGTCACTTGGTTTTGACACTGCGTTCACTCTGCAGAATTTGATGTATTGCTTTATTGGTTGCGTTCTGGGGACCTTGATTGGCGTATTGCCAGGCTTGGGTCCAGTGGCTACGATTGCAATGCTGCTACCTGCAACTTATGCATTGCCTCCAATTGCCGCCCTGATCATGCTGGCCGGTATTTATTACGGCTCACAGTATGGCGGCTCAACCACCGCGATTCTGCTCAACATACCTGGCGAAACTGCTTCGGTCGTTACCGCTATTGATGGCTACCAAATGGCACGCCGCGGTCGCGGCGGCGTGGCGCTCTTTACCGCAGGTATGGGCTCCTTTTTTGCGGGCTGCGTAGCTACACTGATTTTGGCAGGCTTTGCTGCACCTCTAGCAGAAGTTGCTTTCAAATTCGGTCCGGCAGAATATTTTTCCTTAATGGTTCTAGGTTTGATTGGTGCGGTTGTGTTGGCATCGGGCTCGCTCCTCAAGGCGATCGGCATGATCATTTTGGGCCTCTTAATGGGACTGATTGGTACGGACGTCAATTCCGGCGTGGCTCGTTACACCTTTGACGTACCCCAACTCAGCGATGGCATTGGTTTCGTTTCGGTTGCCATGGGCGTGTTTGGTTTTGCTGAGATCATGACGAACTTAGAAAAGAAAGGCACCGGCGAGTCATTCTTGAATAAAGTCACCACCCTCATTCCAACATGGAACGACATCAAACGCATGACCCCGTCGATTCTGCGGGGCACTACGATTGGCTCGATTCTGGGTATTCTGCCTGGCGGTGGCGCTGCGCTTGCAGCCTTTGGTGCGTACTCTGTTGAAAAGAAATCGTCCAAGCACAGCGACGAATTCGGTAAAGGCGCCATTGAAGGCGTCGCTGGTCCAGAAGCCGCTAATAATGCTGCAGCCCAAACCTCATTCATCCCCCTCTTGACCCTCGGCATCCCACCCAATGCAGTGATGGCCTTGATGGTCGGCGCAATGACCATTCATAACATTCAGCCTGGCCCTCAAGTCATGACCAGCAATCCAACCCTGTTCTGGGGCTTAATTGCTTCGATGTGGATTGGTAACGTGATGCTGATCTTGCTGAACCTGCCCCTCATTGGTATTTGGGTGAAGTTATTGCAAATTCCATACCGCTATTTATATCCTGCGATTTTGGTGTTCTGCTGTATCGGCGTATATACCGTGAATAACTCGATTATTGACGTGTACATCACAGCTTCCTTTGGCATCATCGGTTACTTATTCTTTAAGCTAGGATGCGAGCCTGCGCCACTGCTGTTAGGATTTGTACTCGGGCCCATGATGGAAGAAAATTTCCGCCGCGCCCTCTTGCTCTCGCGCGGTGATTTCACGACTTTTGTGACTCGTCCACTTTCACTTGGCTTATTGATTGCAGCAGCATTGCTGGTGATTGTGGTTATGCTGCCCGCCGTGAAGAAGAGCCGCGAAGAGGTTTTTGTCGAAGAGTAAAGCTCGCTACCGTAGCGACTGATAAGGCCCGCACTCACCCTGCGGGCTTTGTCTTTCCGGGTAGGCGCATTTTCTTCTCTACAATAGGGGTATGGCTATTGATAGCAAACCCCCTAAAGCGACTACTCCACCTGCAGAGCCGTCTAATTTTCTGCGTCAAATCATCGATTCCGATTTGGCAAGCGGTCGTTATCAGGGCCGAACCAATCGGGCTGGTAACAGTGTTCCTGCCATCATTACGCGCTTTCCACCCGAGCCCAACGGCTACCTGCATATCGGTCATGCGAAAAGCATCTGCCTTAATTTTGGTTTAGCCGCTGATTACAGTCTCCTACCCGGTGGTGCGCGCTGCAATATGCGCCTAGATGACACCAATCCCACCAAAGAAGATGTGGAATATGCCGATAGTATTTTGGATGCGGTGCAGTGGCTTGGCTTTAACTGGAACGCGCAAGGTGAGGAGCACCTGTATCACGCCAGCGATTATTTTGATCGCCTCTATGAATTTGCCGAACTCTTGATCCAGAATAGTAAAGCCTACGTTGACAGTCAAAGCGCGGATGCCATACATGCCAATCGCGGAAACTTCAATCAAGCCGGCACACCCAGCCCATTTCGCGATCGCAGCCCCGCAGAAAACCTGCAACTCTTCCGCGATATGCGGGATGGGAAGTTTGCCGATGGCACTCATGTGCTGCGGCTCAAGATCGACATGGCCCACCCCAATATCGTGATGCGTGATCCGGTGATTTACCGGATTCGGCATGTGGAGCACCACCGTACCGGCAACACCTGGTGTATCTACCCCCTTTACGATTTCACACACTGCATCTCCGATGCACTTGAAAATGTATCGCACTCGATCTGTACGCTGGAGTTTGAAAACAATCGTCCCCTCTATGACTGGATTCTGAATGCACTCAAAGATCTCGGTGTTTTCACAGAGCCTCTTCCTCACCAGCATGAGTTCGCCCGGCTAAATCTAACGCACACCCTAACTAGCAAGCGCAAGCTCTTGCAATTAGTCGAAGAAAAGAAAGTGGATGGCTGGGATGATCCGCGCATGCCAACCATTGTGGGCATTCGTCGCCGGGGCTACACCCCTGAAAGCATTCGTTTGTTTTGCGAGCGCATTGGGGTAGCTAAAGCGGATAGCTGGATTGAGATGAGCACGCTCGAAGGTGCGCTGCGGGATGACTTGGACGCAAAAGCACCGCGTGCGATTGCAGTCTTAAAACCCCTCAAATTAATCATTGAAAACATGGATCCGGGCGCCAGTGAAATCTGCTCGGCGCCGCGCCATCCGCATCACCCCGACTGGGGACGCCGTGAATTTCCGTTTACGCGTGAACTCTGGATTGAAGCAGACGATTTCATGATCGAACCGGTCAAAGGCTTTTTTCGGCTTTATCCACCGATTGGTGATCAGCCGGGGAGCCGCGTGCGCTTGCGTTATGGCTTTGTGATTGAATGTACTGGCTTTGAACTGGATGCGAATGGCGAAGTAAAGCAAGTGCATGCACGTTATTTTCCGGACAGTAAGAGTGGTACGCCCGGTTCAGATAACTACAAAGTCAAAGGCAATATTCATTGGGTCAGTGCGCAGCATGCGCTGGCAGCGGAAGTGCGTTTGTATGAACACCTCTTTACCGACCCCCATCCCGACAGTGGCGAAAAGAATTTCTTAGACTACCTCAATCCCCGTTCCAAAGAAGTGATCACTGCCTACTTAGAGCCTTCAATGGTGGATGCGCTGGCAGAGTCCCGCTTTCAGTTTGAGCGGCATGGCTACTTTGTAGTGGATGCAGTGGACTCGAAGCCCGGCAAGCCCATCTTCAATCGCGCAGTTGGACTGAAGGATTCCTGGAAGTAAGCTCGCTAAGAAAATCCTGCGTACTGGCGTAGCGCAGTTGTACTTTTAATTCCTTCAAGCGGTCATTACCCACACGCCGGGATTCACGCATAAAAGACCACAGCATCGGGCTAACTAACTCTTGTACTTGGTTTGCTGGCAAACGCGGCGGGCGCTCCAAGCCGAATGCATCCGCAACTTGGTCGAAGTAATCACCCATTTTGATTTGCGCACCATCGCAGGCATTCACCACACGCTGTGGTTTGCCGTGATAAATGGCAGCGCAAATAATCCGCGCCAAATCGTCGGCTTGAATGTGATTCGAATAGGCATCTACCTCGGGCAACAAAGCGGGTGTACCGGCCTTTATCCGCTCCGTCGGTAATCGATTGGCATCATAAATCCCAGGCACCCTTAATATGGTGAGTCGCACGTGGTGCAGCAGGGCCCATTGGCGTAATTGCCATTCAGCATCCCAGCGCCGCTTAGCCCGCTCACTTTGCGGCTTTGTTGTGCTTGTTTCAATGGCATCACCACCGCCACAGTCACCATATACCCCGGTGGTACTGACATAGACCAGCCGCCTGACAGCGACTCCGCCTTGCGATAAAATCCGTATTAAGTTTTGGGTGCGTAGGTCGTTTGCGCCCGTCGTTTGTGGCGGAGCTAAATGGACCACCGTGCTAGCTAAACCACGCAGACGCCAAAGTGTGTCTATTTGGTCTAAGTTGCCCAGCATCGGAATAGCGCCCATTGCCCTAATTTCTGGAAAACGGCTGCTTTGTGAGGTCAATGCGAAAACGCGGTACGCCTGAAAGCGAGTCAGCTGTTGCAGTACCCGCATACCGATATCGCCGCAACCGACGATTAAAACGCGGGGGCGCTGAAATGGGGCCGCTAGAGCATGATGTGACGATGGCATACCTACTATCGTACCGATTTATTTAAAGGAATGAGATTGCCTTACCAAGTGACCCTGAAATCCAGCGGCAAACAGTTTGATGCCAGCCCGGATGAAACCATTTTGCAAGCCGCCCTGCGGCAAGGCATTACCCTGCCCTATGGTTGCAAAAATGGCGCATGCGGCTCCTGCAAAGGTCAGGTGGCTGAGGGTTCTGTAAGTCATGGCAACCACAATGAAGGCGCCCTCACTGCCGCTGAAAAAACGGCGGGTAATGCCCTGTTTTGCTGTGCCCACGCGCAAAGTGATCTGGTAATTGCGGTGCGTGAGGTGCAGGGTGCTGGTGATTTATCGATTCGGAAAATCCCCTGCCGTGTTAATGAAATGGAACGTCCCAGCCCCGATGTTGCCATTCTGAAGTTACAACTTCCAGCTGCAGAGCGCTTTCAGTTTTTAGCGGGCCAATACCTTGAGTTTTTACTCAAAGATGGGCAGCGGCGCGCCTACTCGATTGCCTCTGCTCCAGAGGCTGAAGGTCCACTAGAGCTCCATATTCGCCATGCCCCTGGAGGCCTATTTACCGATTTTGTTTTTGGGGTGCCCGATAAACCCGTACTCAAATTAAAAGATATTTTGCGCTTTGAGGGACCCATGGGTAGCTTCTTTTTGCGCGAAGACAGCAGCAGCCCCATTATTTTTGTCGCAGCAGGAACCGGCTTTGCTCCGATCAAATCGATCATCGAACACATGCAAGCCAAAAAAATAGAGCGTCCGATGACCCTGTATTGGGGTGGTCGTCGCCCACATGACCTCTATTTAGATGCCCTTTGCCATAGCTGGGCCAATAGCATGCCGAACTTTAAGTATGTTCCAGTTGTTTCCCATGCACTGCCAGAAGATCAGTGGACTGGCCGGGATGGCTTTGTTCATCAAGCAGCCATGGCCGATTTTCCTGACATGCGTAGCGTAGAAGTCTATGCCTGCGGTGCACCTGTTGTGATCAATGCAGCACGTGCTGATTTTGTCGCGTCATGCCAATTGCCCAGCGACGCCTTCTTTGCCGATTCGTTTACTACTGCTGCCGATTTACTTCCTGCAAGTGCCTAATTCTAAAAACCTCTGCAGCAATCCCTGCCTTTTTGTATGATGGAGCCATGAACAAGCCGCACGACATCCCCTCTGCTCCACTGAGCCCAACCGCGGTTGATAGTCACTCTGTGATGTTCATCACCCAGCGCCCTGAGCTCGTGATGACGGAAGGCCTGGGCTCCTGGTTGGTTGATCACAACGGCAAACGCTACCTCGACTTTTTACAAGGCTGGGCTGTCAATTGCTTAGGTCACAGCAATCCCGGCATGATCGCCGCGATGAATGCCCAAGCGCGTAAATTAATTAATCCAAGTCCTGCTTTTTACAATGAGCCGATGATTCGCTTATCGAATCTACTCACGGAACAGAGTTGCTTTAATCGCGTCTTCTTCGCCAATAGCGGCGCTGAAGCCAATGAGGGTGCAATTAAGTTGGCCCGCAAATGGGGACAGCTCCATAAGTCTGGCGCGCACGAAATCATTACCTTTGAGCATGCCTTTCATGGCAGAACCTTAGCCACCATGAGCGCCTCCGGTAAGCCAGGCTGGGACACGATGTTCGCGCCGCAGGTTCCTGGTTTTTTAAAAGCAGAATTGAATAACCTCGATTCCGTTAAGAAATTAATTGGCCCTAAAACCGTAGCAGTAATGGTCGAGCCAGTGCAGGGTGAAGGTGGCGTGATACCCACTACGACTGCATTTATGGAAGGTTTGCGCGCATTGACACAAGAGCACAAGGTGCTCCTCATCGTCGATGAAGTCCAAGCAGGCTGCGGGCGTACCGGCAAACTATTTGCCTATCAGCACTACAACATCAAACCCGACATCATGACCTTAGGCAAAGGCATTGGTGGTGGCGTTCCGTTGGCCGCTTTGTTAGCGACTGAGGAAGTCTCGTGTTTTGTTCCCGGCGATCAAGGCGGCACCTACAACGGCAATGCACTCATGACTGCGGTTGGTATCAGCGTGATCGAGCAACTACTAGCACCAGGCTTTTTAGATGAGGTGGTTCGTAAGGGCGAATTGCTGAGCCGTGAGCTGCGAACCCTTGCAACCGAATTTAAGCTCGAAGGTGAACGTGGTAAAGGTTTATTGCGGGCCTTGATGCTGGGCAGCGATATTGGGCCTAAGCTGGTTGAGATGGCGCGCGATCGGGATCCTGAGGGCTTACTAATCAACTCCCCTAGACCTAATTTATTGCGTTTTATGCCGTCGCTGGCGGTAACGGATGCTGAGATTGCGCAGATGTGCGGTATGCTGCGCGGCCTCTTACAGCAGATCCATTAAAAACTCAGTTCGTTAAGTTTTTCGGCAGGGAGAATGTAACGTCTTCCACCACCCCTGGCAATGAACGGATTTGCCGCGGACCAAATTCCTGAATGCGCGCAACAATCGACTGCGCTAGGCTCTCTGGTGCGGATGCGCCTGCAGTTAAGCCAATCCGTTTTTTTCCTTCAAACCATTTTTCTTCCAGTTGCTCTGGCGCATCGACCATGTAGGAAGGTACGCCTAACTTTTCAGATAGTTCCCGCAAGCGATTGGAGTTCGAGCTTGCCTTACTTCCCACCACAATAACAAGATCAACTTGCGGCGCCATGAATTTAACAGCGTCTTGGCGATTTTGCGTCGCATAACAAATATCTTGTTTGCGTGGCTTTGTAATGTGGGGAAACTTGGTGGTTAAGGCGTCAACGATTTCTTTTGTTTCATCAACCGATAAGGTGGTTTGGGTAACAAAGGCCACCTTTTCATCGGCTGGCAGATTGAGCTTGGCTACGTCTTCCAAATCCTCGATCAAGATAATGCCCTCGCCCACTTGGCCCATCGTGCCCTCTACCTCGGGGTGGCCAGCATGACCAATCATCAAGACGGTAAAACCCTCTTTGCACATCTTGACTACTTCCAAATGCACCTTGGTTACGAGTGGGCATGTCGCGTCATATACCTGCAAGCCACGGGCTTCGGCATCGCGCCTGACTTCTTGCGAAACGCCATGGGCACTAAACACCACAATCCCACCGCGCGGCACTTCTTCCAACTCTTCTACAAATACCGCGCCCTTAGTACGCAACTCGTCCACCACGTACTTGTTGTGCACAATCTCATGGCGCACATAAATGGGCTTACCAAAGCGGCTCAAGGCCTCATTCACAATGTTGATTGCGCGATCAACGCCCGCGCAAAATCCCCTAGGTTGGGCGAGCAAAATTTCGGGTTGATCAGTTTGGCTCATAGCGGTCTACAGGATAGCTACGATTTCTGCTTCAAACGTAATGGGTTTGCCCGCCAAAGGATGGTTGAAATCAAACCATGCTCCCTCATCGGTCATCGATTGCAAGACGCCGGCATATTGAGCACCACTGGGCGCATTGAACTCAATCACATCGCCAGGAGCAAAGTTCGGGGTTTCATCGGTGTTTTCTTTCAAGGTCTCCATCGTGACCCACTGTACTAACTCTGGCTTGTGCAATCCAAAGCCTTCCTCGGGAGGAATCACTACCGTTCTGCGCTCTCCGGTCGTCATGCCTAATAGCGCCTTTTCAAAACAGGGGGCAAATTGACCAGTACCAAACATCACCGTCGCCGGGTTGTCCTCAAAGGTGTTGATGTAGTCCTCCCCACCAGGCAAAACCAAGCGGTAGTTGAGGGTCAAATAGGAGTCAGATTGAACGGTCGGGGTAGTCATCGGAATATTGTAGCTAGACCGGCGAACCGAGTTCATTCTCCGATCTCCGAATGGCCTAAGGGTCAGCAACCACGCGAGAAACTGCGCCTATCCGGCCCTGAGGCGCTCTCAGACGCCGAATTACTGGCGATCTTCCTGCGGGTTGGCGTAAAGGGGAAAACCGCTGTAACCCTTGCTCAAGACCTTTTGGGTACGTTTGGAAGCCTTCCTCGGTTACTTAACTCAAGCGCCGAGGAAATTACCCGTTGCTATGGCATGGGAATATCGAAATGGGCACAAATTCAAGCTGCTTATGAGCTAGTCAAGCGCAGTTTGGAGCATGAACTCACGCACGACTCGGTGCTGGGTTCACCGGCCCAAATGCGAGAGCTGATTCAGGCAAAAATCGGGCAACTGCCGCATGAGGTCTTTCTCTGCCTTCACCTGGACTCTAAAAACCGTTTAATTGAGTGCCAGGAGCTGTTTCGGGGTTCCGTGTCACAGACCGCCATCTACCCCCGCGAAATCGTCAAAGAGGCTTTGATCCGCAACACCAGCGCCCTAATCGTGGCCCACAATCACCCCAGCGGCGACCCCTATCCCAGTAAAAAGGATATTGAATTAACCCGAACGCTCCAGCAAGCACTGCAATGGGTTGCGATTGGCCTATTGGACCATTGCATCGTTAGTCAGAGCAGTTTCTTCTCATTTGTGGAGGCTGGCATTATGGATATTGATCAAGATTAGTAGTAAACACTAACTTATTGATTAAATTGCAAGGAATAATCCAGCTGTATTTGGCAATCTACAAAAGGGCTAGCTCATTTAGCCATTCGCCTGCTACAATCTTCTTTTTTCGCAATTAAGGAGTCGTGTCATGGCAAAAGTTTGCCAAGTCACTGGGAAAAAGCCGATGGTTGGCAATAATGTTTCCCATGCAAACAATAAAACGAAGCGCCGCTTTTTGCCTAACTTGCAAAATCGCCGTTTCTGGGTTGAATCAGAAAATCGCTGGATCAGCCTTCGCTTAACCAACGCAGGTTTGCGTGTAATTGACAAGAATGGCATCGATGCCGTTTTAGTTGACTTGCGCGCACGCGGCCAAATCTAAAGGAATATTGAAATGGCTAAGGGCGGCAGAGAAAAGATTAAGTTAGAGTCATCAGCTGGTACTGGTCACTTCTACACAACTACCAAAAACAAGCGTACCAAGCCTGAGAAGCTAGAGATCATGAAGTTTGATCCTACCGTTCGCAAGCACGTTGCGTACAAAGAGACTAAGCTGAAGTAAGTTTTCGCTTTCGTCTTCATAAAAAAACCCGCTATGTGCGGGTTTTTTTATTACCTCGTTTCTGCGGGTGACTAGCTGTAGCGACGCAAACGAATCGAGAAGTCACGCAGGTTCGATACACCGCTCTCCTCCGCCTGCTGGCACCAAGTACGCAGTTGGCTTAAGAGTTGCTCGCCAGTCGCATTAGAGCGGCTCCACAAGGCCTGCAAATCACGGCGCATTTCAATCATCTTGCGCAGTTGTGCATTTTGCTGTGTGAGCTCCTCCAGCTTGCGTTTCTCAATAGCGGTTAGCTGAGCTTCATCCTTACAGAGCCAGGTGCGCGCATCATTCAAATGAGCAGCTAACTCTTGCATGTGCTGAACTTCACTTGTGAAGAACTTCTTCAAGGATTTACTGTAGCGCGCCATCACTTCATAGCGATTGGCGATGATGGCCTCTAAGGTACTGTGATCTGCAGGGCGCACATCCAGCAACACTGGCTTGGGTGGCACCTTTTTTACCGTAGCCAAACCCACTGCACTCATCATCTGAATATAGAGCCAGCCGATATCAAACTCATACCATTTGTTCGAAAGTTTCGCGCTAGTGGCATAGGTGTGGTGGTTGTTGTGTAACTCTTCGCCGCCAATCAAAATACCCCAGGGCACGATATTGCGCGACGCGTCTTCATTATTGAAGTTGCGATAGCCCCAAAAGTGACCAATACCATTAATGACGCCGGCAGCAGTAATTGGAATCCAGAGCATTTGCACTGCCCATACGGTTGCCCCAATCGCACCAAACAAGAACAGATCGATGATCATCATGATCGCAACGCCCTGCCAAGAAAACTTGGAATAGATATTACGTTCAATCCAGTCATCGGGAGTGCCATGACCAAACTTTTGCAGAGTCTCTTGATTACTTGCCTCGGCTTTGTAGAGTTCAGCGCCGCGCGACAACACGGTGTTGATACCTAAAACCTGTGGGCTGTGGGGATCATCCACGGTTTCGCATTTAGCGTGATGCTTACGGTGAACCGCAGCCCACTCTTTGGTGACCATGCCGGTGGTGAGCCAGAGCCAGAAACGGAAAAAATGGGATGCAATGGGGTGTAAATCGAGCGCACGGTGCGCTTGGCAACGGTGCAGAAAAATAGTGACGCCGGCGATGGTGATGTGGGTCATCACTAAGGTAAACAGCACTATTTGCCACCAGGTCCAATCAAGGTAGCCATGGGCTAACCACTGAATCAAACCATCGTGTAATGCGGTTATGTCAAAGCTAGAATTCAAGGTATCCCCTAAACGGAATCAATAACCCCGTATTTTAAGCTTTTCGCCTAAAAATTGCCCCGAAGAAACCATCGGTGCCATGTAAATGGGGCCAAAGCTGCCACCAGGGATTATCCGGGCTCGTCCCAATCGGCTGCACGCCATCCAAAAAGTGGTCTTTCAGCACTTCAGCAGCAGGAATTAACTCAAATTCAGGGTGTTTTTCTAAGAACTGCAAGGCAATAGCCTGATTTTCTTGGGGTAATAAGCTGCACGTGGCATAGACCAAACGGCCACCGGGTTTTAGTAAACGGCTGGCTGAAGCCAAAATGCTGGCTTGCTTTGCATTGAGCTCGGCTACCGCAGCAGGTGTTTGACGCCATTTCAGATCGGGGTTGCGGCGCAAGGTACCAATACCACTGCAAGGAGCATCTACCAACACCCGATCGATCTTACCAGCGAGGCGCTTCACCTTCGAATCATTCTCACTGTCGATCCAGACGGGGTGCACATTGGATAGCCCGCTACGAGCTTGGCGTGGCTTCAAATTGGCTAACCTACGCTCGGAAGTATCAAAGGCATACAGGCGCCCAGTAGAGCGCATTAAGGCGCCCAAGGCCAAGGTCTTACCACCAGCGCCCGCACAAAAATCAACCACCATCTCGCCGCGCTTGGGGCCCAATAAATGGCAAAGCAATTGACTACCTTCGTCCTGTACTTCAAAAAGACCTTCCTTAAACCAGCTGGAATTCTGTAATGCAGGTTTCCCCATAATCCGAATACCATCTGGCGAAAAAGGCGTTGGCACCGCTTGATAACGGCCACCCAAAGCATTCATTTCTTCGAGCAGCGTATCGCGATTTGCCTTAATGGTATTGACACGCAAATCCAGCAGGGCTGGGCGCATCAAAGCGATCGCGAGATCTTGACGCTGAGCCTCGCCGGGCGATGACTCAAATGCATTCCAAAGCCATTCGGGCAAGTTATTGCGCACCATCGGCGCTAAGGTATCGCGATCGAGTTCAGAGTAGCGTTTGAGCCAGTCATATTCACTGGGCTGAATCACGTGAGCCAAGTCGGCTAGCGCGCTCTCTGGGCGATTCGCTGAGCCAAGACCGCCCTCCGACAATGCGGACATCATGCCAAGCAGAGCAAGGCGTCTCGCTTGGGTTCCACTCCCGCTCGAAGCAAACTGCGACATCTCATTTTTACGGCGCAAAATAGCAAAGGCACTCTCGGCAATTAAGGCGCGATCGCGGTTACCGAGCTGGGGCTCGGCGCGAAAGTAGCGACTGACCACGCGATCCGAGGGCTGTTCAAAACTCAAGAGCTCAGGAAGCAGACGCTCTAAATGGGCAGCATGCTGGGGCAAGGCTTTGGCATGGGAGAAATTCTTCTGCCCACTCACGGGAGCAGCCTCAGGACCACGTCGCTGGGGACGGCTTTGTGTCCTAGCGCCAGAGGATAGGGATCGATCGGATGCTCTACTGCGGGTCGGCTTAGCGCCGCGCTCGGGTCTGGCTTTACTCATGGGCAAACAACTGCGACTCTGGGGGGTGCACCTTCACTTGATTTCCTTCTATTCGCAATCGACCGTCAAGGAACCATTTTACGGCCCGCGGATAGATTTGATGCTCCATTTGTAAAACCCGTGCAGCCAATTGCTCTGGCGAATCGCCTGGAAGCACAGGAACAGTGGCTTGGCAGATGATGGGACCCTCATCGACGCCCTCGCTGACAAAGTGCACGCTGGCGCCATGCATCTCTACGCCCGCCTCCAAAGCCCGTTCATGGGTGTGCAAACCGGGGAAGCTGGGTAGCAGGGAGGGGTGAATATTGATCAACTTTCCGGCGTAATGCCGAATAAACTCGGGCGTTAAGATGCGCATAAAGCCAGCCAAAACCACTAAATCCGGCTTAAGGAGGTCGATTTGCTGCATTAATGCCTGATCAAATGCAACCCGATCTGGGTAGGCTTTGTGATCCAAAGCAAATGCAGGAATGCCCTCGGAGCGAGCAAAATCAAGGCCCTTGGCTTCAGGGCGATTGGCTATCACCCCACTAAATTGGACTGCCCAATTCTCTTTTTGGGCTGTTTTGACGATGGCTTCGAAATTCGATCCGCGCCCAGAGATTAAGGTAACGATGGAGTGCATGCCCACAATATAATTCAAGGCTACCCTGAAAGCGACCAGTGAACGTATTCCGAGGCTCCGCCCACCTTCGTGCCGCACCCCCTTGTGCTCTTACCATCGGTAATTTTGATGGCGTGCATCGGGGTCATCACGCCTTGCTCCAGGCTTTGACTGCAGGCGCACGAGCAAGGAGCCTTACTTCTTGTGTCATGACGTTTGAACCACACCCCAAAGAATTTTTTTCACCAGCCGAGGCCCCACCCCGCATCTTGAATTTGCGGGATAAGTTAGCCGCCTTTGCCGACATCGGCATTGATCGGGTTGTCATTGAGCGCTTCAATGCTGCTTATGCCAAGTTAACCCCCGAGCAATTTGTTGCTGAAATTCTGCTGCGACGCCTGAACACCAAATGGATTTTGATTGGTGATGACTTCTGTTACGGCGCAAAACGCGCAGGGGACTTTGCCAGCCTCAAGCGCGCTGGTGAGCAATTTGGTTTTGAGGTTTCCAATATCAATACTGTTTTGGAGAATCAAGAGCGTATCTCCAGTTCAGCACTACGTCATGCATTAGCAAATGGTGATATGGCCAAGGCGGCCCTACTTCTAGGGAGGCCCTATATGATTTCTGGGCACGTGATTTATGGTCGTCAACTTGGCAGAACACTGGGCTTTCCCACCTTGAACTTGGCAGTAGCAAATCACCTGAACGAGCGCAAGCCCGCCATGACCGGTATCTTTACTGTCCTCGTTCATGGTCTTGGAGACACTCCATTGCCTGGTGTTGCTAGCCTGGGAGTTAGGCCGACGGTTGAAGATGCGGGGCGTGTTTTACTTGAGGTGCATTTATTTGATTTCAATGCCCAAGTGTATGGCCGCATTATTCGCGTTGAACTCTTAGAAAAAATTCGAGACGAGGCAAAATACCCTGACCTCGAAACTCTGCAGTCTGCTATCCAAAACGATGCGCAATGTGCGCGTGATTATTTCCAGAAAAAAGTCCATGTCTGATAAATCCAATTCTTATCCCGTTAACCTTCTGGAAACTACTTTTCCGATGCGCGGTGATTTGCCCAAGCGCGAGCCGCAATGGGTAGCGCAGTGGCAAAAAAATAAACTCTACGAAGCCATTCGGGCAGCACATGCAGGACAACCTAAATTCATCCTGCATGATGGTCCCCCATATGCCAATGGCGATATTCACATTGGTCATGCGGTCAATAAGATTCTCAAAGACATGATCGTTAAATCCCGTTGGCTGATGGGCTTTGATGCCGCCTACGTTCCCGGCTGGGACTGCCATGGCATGCCGATTGAAATCCAAATTGAAAAGCAGTTTGGCAAAAATTTACCGACAGCTGAAGTCCAGGCTAAAGCACGCCAGTACGCTAGCGAGCAAATTGCGAAACAGAAAACCGACTTTGAGCGCTTGGGCGTTCTGGGTGACTGGAACAATCCCTACCTCACCATGAACTATCGCAACGAGGCAGACGAGATCCGTGCGCTGGGCTCGATTTGGCAAAAGGGGTATGTGTTCCGCGGTCTGAAGCCAGTGAATTGGTGTTTTGATTGTGGCTCTGCGCTTGCCGAAGCCGAAGTGGAATACCAAGACAAAACCGATCCTGCCGTCGATGTTGGTTTTGCTTTTGACGATGCCCAGCGAGGTAATTTAGCCAAGGCGTTTGGCCTACCGCAATTGCCAGATAAAAAAGGCATGGTCGTCATCTGGACCACCACACCATGGACACTTCCTGCCAACCAAGCGCTCAATGTTCACCCCGAGCTGGAATACGCTTTGGTGGAAACTGATCAAGCCCTACTTATTCTGGCCAAAGACCGTGTCGAAATTTGCCTGCAAGAGTATGGTCTCGAAGGCAAGATCATTGCGACCTGCGCCGGCCAAAAATTAGCGGGTATCTCCTTTTGGCATCCGCTCGCATCGCTCGATGAAGGCTATCGTCGCCTCTCGCCAATCTATCCAGCAGAGTACGTCACGCTCGATACCGGCACAGGTCTGGTTCACTGCTCCCCTGCCTACGGTGAGGAAGACTTTAAGTCGTGCAAAGCCAATGGCTTAGTCGATAAGGATATTCTGAATCCAGTCATGGGCAATGGTGTGTATGCCTCCTGGCTGCCTCTCTTTGCCAATGAATTTGTCTGGAAGGCCAATCCGAAAATCGTAGAAGCGCTGCGCAGTGCCGGCAGTCTTTTAAAAGACAAATCGTATAACCACTCCTATATGCATTGCTGGCGCCACAAAACGCCGATCATTTATCGCGCCACTTCACAGTGGTTTGCCAGCATGGATAAAAAACCGGCCGATGGCAAAGCCAGCTTGCGTGAGGCAGCACTCGAAGGCATCAACAATACGCAGTTCTATCCGGCTTGGGGTAAGCAACGCCTGCACAGCATGATTGCCAACCGCCCAGACTGGACCTTGTCGCGCCAGCGTCAATGGGGTGTACCGATGGCCTTCTTGGTGCATAAAGAAACGGGTGAGCCTCATCCCCGCACAGCTGAACTCTTGGAAGAAATTGCCAAACGTGTTGAGCAAGGCGGTATTGAGGCTTGGCAAAAACTCGATGTGGCTGAATTACTGGGCGAAGAATCCGCTCTCTATGAAAAGAATCGTGACACCTTAGACGTGTGGTTTGATTCAGGGACAACCCACTGGCATGTGATCCGTGGCTCGCACCGTAATGAACTGTATAGACCAGAAGCCGAACTACCGGAAGGTCGATTGGCTGATTTGTATTTAGAGGGCTCAGATCAACACCGCGGTTGGTTTCACTCTTCGCTTCTCACTGGCGCAATGCTCGATGGCAAGCCACCCTACAAGGCATTGCTGACCCATGGTTTCACAGTCGATGGCCAAGGTCGCAAAATGAGCAAATCCGTCGGTAACGTCATCGCACCCCAACAGGTGGCCGATAAGTTAGGTGCTGAAATCATTCGCCTTTGGGTTGCCTCTACTGACTACTCAGGCGAGATGACGATATCTGATGAGATTCTGAAGCGGGTAGTTGAAAGTTATCGCCGCATGCGTAACACTTTACGTTTCTTGCTAGCGAACTTGGCTGACTTTGATCCAACCCAGCACAGCATGCCGAGCACAGATTGGCTGGAGATCGACCGCTATGCCGTCGCGCTTGCAAGTCAATTGCAAGAGGAGATTCAGACGCACTACCAAGCTTATGAATTCCAACCTGCAGTGGTGCGTATGCTGACCTTCTGCTCTGAAGACCTCGGCGGTTTTTACTTGGATATTCTTAAAGATCGCCTCTACACCAGCGCGCCTAATTCAAAAGACCGGCGTACTGCGCAAAATGCCCTATTCCACATTACCCGCAATCTGCTGAAATGGCTGGCCCCCTTCCTCTCTTTTACTGCAGAAGAAGCGTGGGTATCCTTTCCCCATGGGCCTGAGAATCAAGGCAAGCAATCCATCTTCATGGAAGAGTTCGGCACATTCCCCGATATCGACAAGAACACCGAATTACTCGATAAATGGAATCGCATTCGGGAGATACGTTCCGAGGTAACCAAGGCCATTGAAATTGAACGCGAAGCAGGTCATGTTGGATCGTCACTGCAAGCAGAGCTGACCATCAAAGTCGATGACATTGACTTTGCCATCCTGCATTCCCTGGAAGACGATCTGCGCTTTGTCACCATTACCTCCAGCGCCAATATTGAACTCAGTAAAGCGGGGCTGGAGGTTCTGGTCCGCGCAAGTCAATACAAAAAATGCGGTCGCTGTTGGCACCATACCGCAGATGTGGGGACAGACCCTACGCACCCCGAACTCTGCGGTCGCTGCGTCAGTAATTTATTTGGCGCTGGTGAAGAGCGCGCGTTTGCATAATCAAATCAGATCGCTGTGAGCGCTAAGGCCGACCCCCGCAATCAGCGCCGTTTTTATGGCTGGCTCAGCTTAGCTTGCCTCGTCCTTATTTTGGATCAGTCAACGAAGCTATGGGCACAAACAACGCTCCAATTTGCCGTACCGGTCCCAGTTACTAGTTTTTTAAACTGGTTCTTAATTTATAACCCGGGCGCTGCATTTTCTTTTTTGGCCAGTAGTGGTGGTTGGCAACGCTGGTTCTTCACCATACTAGGTAGCGCTGCAGCTATTTTTATGATTTGGTATTTACGACGCCATCAACACGAGACCTTGCTCGCGTTTGCAATTAGCTTTATTTTGGGCGGTGCCATCGGCAATGTCATCGATCGCCTGGTGTATGGCGCCGTTGTGGACTTCATTGATCTGCACTATGCGCAATGGCATTGGCCTGCATTCAATCTGGCTGATAGCGCCATTGTGCTCGGTGCAGTTCTGATTATTTGGGGTGAAATCCGCCCCAAAAGAACATCAAACCCTACCTAATCTAGCCATTCCGCACAAACCCGTTTAATCTTCGACTATGCAGTCACTTCTCAATAAAAAAATTGTTCTCGGCATCTCTGGCGGAATCGCGGCCTATAAATCGGCTGAACTCGCACGCCTACTAATGCAAGAGGGTGCAAGCGTTCAAGTCGTCATGACCGAGGCTGCAACCCAGTTCATCACACCGGTAACGATGCAGGCATTAACTGGCAATCCCGTCTTCACCAATCAATGGGATGCACGCATCAATAACAATATGGCGCACATTGAGTTATCGCGCGCTGCGGATGCAATTTTGATTGCGCCTGCTAGCGCTGATTTGATGGCCAAGCTGTCCCTCGGCCTTGCAGACGATCTTCTCACTACCCTATCCCTCGCGCGGGACTGCCCTTTGCTCTTGGCTCCCGCAATGAACTTACAGATGTGGCAACATCCCGCAACCGTCCGTAGTGCAGAGCGCTTGCGTAGTGATCGCGTTGAATTACTCGGCCCTGCCAGCGGCGCCCAAGCTTGCGGTGAAGTGGGTATGGGCAGAATGCTCGAGCCTGCTGAAATCACCGAAGAATTAATTGCCTTCTGTCAGAAAAAAGTATTGGCAGGTAAGCGCGTGTTGATCACTGCAGGACCTACCTTTGAGGCAATTGATCCGGTACGGGGCATTACTAATCGTAGCTCCGGAAAGATGGGCTTTGCCATAGCCAGAGCCGCCCTAGAGGCAGGCGCGGAAGTACATCTCATTGCCGGTCCTTGTGAGTTAGATACCCCTCTTCTTGCCACAGGAAAAATCCAGCGGACTGATGTCGTCTCTGCCAAAGACATGTACGAGGCAGTGATGGCCTCGCCCAATTGCGATCTCTTTTTTGCCGTTGCCGCAGTTGCAGACTGGGCTATCGCCAACCCATCCAAAGAAAAAATGAAGCGCCAAGGTAGTGGCAAATCGACGCCAAACATCGAGTTCGCTCCCAATCCCGATATTTTGTTGACGATGGCGCAGTCTGCCAAAAAGATGAAAGGTAAGCCACATCCCTACTGCGTTGGTTTTGCCGCTGAATCGACCAAACTGGAAGAGCACGCAGGGGACAAGCGCAAGCGCAAAGGCATCCCGCTCATTGTTGGCAACATTGGCCCCGATACTTTTGGCAGCGACCAAAATCAACTGCTTCTGATTCATGAGCGGGGTAGCAAGAAGTTAGCAAAAGCTCCAAAGCTGCAGTTAGCCCGTCAACTCATTCAATTTGTTGCAACCCAACTCTAAAAACACCATGCAAACACTGCAAGTCAAAATTCTCGATGAACGCATGCGCGACCAGATGCCCAGCTACGGAACGCCCGGTAGCGCCGGTCTGGATCTACGCGCCTGTATCGATGCCGCTATAGTGATTGCTCCCGGTCAAACGGTATTAGTGCCGACAGGTCTATCAATCTACGTGGAAGATCCACGCTACGCAGCCCTCATCCTGCCGCGCTCGGGCCTGGGCCATAAGCATGGGATTGTTTTAGGCAACCTCGTTGGTTTGATTGATTCCGATTACCAAGGGCAACTCATGGTGAGCACCTGGAATCGCAGCAGCACACCTTTTACTCTAGAGCCCATGGAGCGCTTAGCGCAGCTTGTGATTGTCCCAATACAGCAAGTAGAGCTCAAGATCGTCGATGAGTTTGCTGAGAGCAGTCGCGGGGCAGGTGGCTTTGGAAGTACGGGTCGTACCTAAACACCGAGTCCTTCTTGATTGACCAGTTGCTTAACCTGTCATTGCAGGTAAAAAAATACCAACCCTTCGGTTGGTATTTTTCATTGCAAGGTAGTTAACTTAGAAGTTAGATTTCCTCAGCAGGCGCCACATCGGTCTTGCTAGCCTTTGTTGGCGGGGTGGCCTGATGAATGTCCAGCAATACCTTGCCATCCGCATCAATCCCAACCGCAACCGTACCGCCTTGCGCCAAGCGTCCAAAGAGTAATTCATCGGCGAGGGCTTTACGAACCGTATCCTGAATAATTCGCTGCATTGGTCTTGCGCCCATGAGTGGATCAAAGCCATGCTTGGCTAAATGCGCCCGCAATTCAGGACTGAAGGTCGCATCGACTTTCTTCTCATGCAACTGCTCTTCGAGCTGCATTAAGAACTTGTCGACTACCCGCATGATGATGGTCTCATCGAGCGCCTTAAAGGACACAATCGCATCTAAACGGTTACGGAACTCGGGCGTGAAGAACTTCTTGATATCGGCCATCTCATCGCCAGACTCGCGCGCATTGGTAAAGCCAATGACCGACTTCTGCATAGCTTCAGCACCGGCGTTGGTGGTCATGATGATGATGACGTTACGGAAATCCGTTTTACGGCCATTGTTGTCGGTGAGCGTACCGTGGTCCATGACCTGCAAGAGAATGTTGAAAATATCCGGATGGGCTTTTTCAACTTCATCGAGTAGCAGTACGCAATGGGGCTTTTTATTGACTGCCTCGGTTAACAAACCGCCCTGGTCAAAACCAACATAGCCTGGAGGCGCGCCAATTAACCGGCTTACCGCATGGCGCTCCATGTACTCCGACATATCAAAGCGCAGCAACTCGATGCCGAGGATGTAAGCCAGTTGTTTTGCAACCTCAGTCTTACCAACGCCAGTTGGACCCGAGAACAGGAAGGAGCCAATCGGACGATCAATCTTGCCAAGGCCTGCGCGGGTCATCTTAATTGCGCTAGCTAATGCTTCGATCGCTGGATCTTGACCAAAGACGACGCTCTTAATGTCGCGGTCCAAGGTTTGCAATTTACTGCGGTCGTCAACCGTTACCGATTGCGGTGGTATACGGGCAATCTTGGCCACAATCTCCTCAATCTCAGGACGGCCAATTGTTTTCTTCTGCTTTGATTTAGGCAAGATACGCTGGGCGGCGCCTGCTTCATCAATCACATCAATTGCTTTATCGGGTAAATGGCGATCATTGATGTAGCGCGAGGACAATTCAGCAGCAGCGACCAAGGCGGCAGAAGCGTATTTCACACTATGGTGTTCCTCAAAGCGTGACTTGAGGCCACGCAAGATTTGCACCGTCTGATCAACCGTAGGCTCGACCACATCCACTTTTTGGAAGCGACGCGCCAGTGCGGCATCCTTTTCAAAAATGCTGCGGTATTCCGTAAAGGTGGTGGCGCCAATGCATTTCAGCTGGCCGTTCGATAAAGCGGGCTTGAGTAAATTACTCGCATCTAAAGTACCACCCGAAGCTGCGCCGGCACCAATCAGAGTGTGAATCTCATCGATGAACAAAATGCCGTTGGAATTGTCTTTCAGGGCTTTGAGCACGCCCTTTAAGCGTTGCTCAAAATCACCGCGGTATTTCGTACCAGCAAGAAGTGCGCCCATGTCCAGCGAATAGACCGTGGCATTGGCCAAAATATCAGGTACTTCCCCCTTAGTAATGCGCCATGCCAAGCCTTCCGCAATTGCTGTTTTGCCTACGCCGGCCTCACCCACTAATAGTGGATTGTTTTTACGACGACGGCAGAGCACTTGCACTACGCGCTCGACTTCACTGTCGCGCCCAATCAGAGGATCGATCTTGCCTTGGCGCGCCATGGCATTGAGATTTTGTGTGAACTGGTCGAGCGGGCTCTCTTTGCCGCTAGCCGCTGACTCTTCTGTCTCTTGGCTTGGATCTGCGGCCTTTGCGGGCTCGACTTGATCTTTACGAATACCGTGGCTAATAAAATTGACGACGTCTAAACGGGTAACGCCTTGCTGCTGCAAGAAATACACCGCATGTGAATCCTTTTCGCCAAAAATGGCAACGAGGACATTAGCGCCGGTCACTTCCTTCTTGCCATTGGAGGTCGATTGCACGTGCATGATCGAGCGCTGGATCACCCGCTGAAATCCCAGTGTCGGTTGTGTATCCACCTCCTCGGTGCCAGGCACAACTGGGGTGTTGTCATTAATAAAGTTTTTAAGCTGAGCACGTAACTCAGCAATGTTGACTGAACACGCCTTCAGGACTTCGACTGCAGTCGCGTTATCCAGGAGCGCAGCCAGAAGATGTTCGACGGTGATGAACTCGTGCCGTGCGGCCCGCGCATCAACAAACGCCATGTGCAAGCTCACTTCTAATTCTTGGGCAATCATGCTTCCTCCATAGTGCACTGTAGTGGGTGACCCGCTTCACGGGATAGCTCAACAACCTGGTGCACTTTGGTGGCAGCAACGTCACGGGTAAAGATTCCGCAAACGCCTTTGCCAGCCAAATGAACCTGGAGCATGATCCGGGTGGCCGTCTCATGATCCTTATTAAAGTATTCCTGAATCACCATCACCACAAACTCCATGGGGGTGTAATCATCGTTCAGGAGCATCACTTTGAACATAGCAGGGGCTTTGAGCTTCTCCGCCTGCTTTTCGAGTAATGCGGTGTCGCCAATACCCGGAATAAGTGGGTTGGTATTACCTGGAATTTTGATTGCGCGACTCATATGAACCATTCTAAACACAAGGCAGAAACCTTGACTCAAACCACGTTATGTTGCAAAAAAACGGCAAAAACTGGGGTTAATGATCATATGGGGACGATTTTGGAGATAAAAAGGGGTTTCTCCTAGTACGAATAACACCGGAACTCCTTGACACCCCTGCCAAAAGGGCAAACAATCAGGGTAGTGCTTCAAGTTGAGGTTCTATTAGGCGTGTTTTGGAGTGAGACTGATTAAAAGGTATTCCCCCCATTTTCACGGTTGTTTCAAGTTTATGTAATGGAGTTCGCATGGCGACCGGAGTTGTTAAGTGGTTTAATGATGCAAAAGGTTTCGGGTTTATTAAACCTGATGATGGTGAAGAAGAGCTGTTCGCGCATTTCAGCGCGATTACTATGGGCGGTTTTAAAACCCTCAAAGAAGGCCAAAAGGTAACGTTTGACATTACCCAAGGTCCTAAAGGCAAACAAGCGACCAATATTCAAGGCGCTTGATCACTGTCCTTGATCAAATTAAAAGCCCAGGTTTATCCCTGGGTTTTTTTTCGTCCAATTTTTTGGTTTGATGACTTCCTTATTTAGAATGCAGTCATGCTGACTTTCATTCGCCGCACTCTTTTCGCTGGATTGCTCGCACTGACAACGGGCCTAAGCCTGGCGCAAAGCATTAATACCAGCCTTCCCATTATTGAGCTTAAGACGAGCATCTATCGCATACAGGCTGAGGTAGCTAGTACGCAGCAAGCACGGCAGATTGGACTCATGAATCGCACTTCCATGCCAACTGACTCAGGCATGCTTTTTATTTTTGATCAAAAAGCGACACATTGTTTTTGGATGAGCAACACCAAGATACCCTTGGCGATTGCCTTTATTGCCGATGATGGCAAGATCGTCAACATTGAAGAAATGCAGGCAGAAACCTTGAATAATCACTGTCCTAAGGCGCCCGTTCGCTATGCCTTAGAAATGAACCGGCAGTGGTTTAGTCAGCGGGCAATTGGCCCTGGTAGTGTGATCCAGGGCTTACCGCGCCAATAAATTAATCGAAGTGGCAAACGTAATGCACGGGTGATTCTGCACGGATCACAAAGTAACCCCCTGCGGCAACCTCCCAACTTTGGCCTGCGGCAAAGGCTTGCTCAGGCGCTCCGTTGATACTCACATAAGCCGTACCATCAACCACTTCCATTACCTCGCGAGTGCTCAAGTCAAAACGAAGGGTGCTCGGCAATACAACGCCCACCGATTTACGCGTGCCGTCGGCCAGCGTAACGGTATGCGATACGCACTTCCCATCAAAGTAGACGTTGGCTTTTTTTCCTACCGAGACGTGATCAAATTGCATGGTGATGTTCTTTATTTGAATTTAAATAAATATTTAGGGAAAGGGTTAACTCTTTACTTAGTAACGCGTTTGCGTTTTGCAATTTCAGCAATGCGCATGCGTAAGGCATTGAGCTTAATAAATCCGCCCGCATCGGCTTGGTTGTATGCGCCACCATCGTCATCAAACGTAGCAATGTTTTGATCAAACAGGGTGTTAGCAGAGTCCCGTGAAATCACCGAGACAGATCCTTTATAGAGCTTCAAACGCACTACACCATTGACGCTGGTTTGGGTATGGTCAATTAAAGTCTGCAGCGCCAAGCGCTCTGGCGACCACCAGTAGCCGTTGTAAATCAGGCTGGCGTAGCGTGGCATTAAATCGTCTTTGAGGTGGGCCACTTCGCGATCGAGGGTAATACTCTCGATGCCGCGGTGGGCTTTGAGCAAAATCGTGCCGCCGGGGGTTTCATAGCAGCCACGGCTTTTCATACCAACAAAGCGATTCTCAACCAAATCCAGGCGACCAATACCGTGTTTGCCACCTAAGCGATTGAGCTCAGCCAAGAGCTCATGGGGCTTATAGGCTTTGCCATTAACCGCTACTGGGTCACCCGTACGGAATTCAATTTCAATGATCTCTGCTGCATCGGGTGCGTTCTCGGGGGAAACCGTCCAACGCCACATCGACTCTTCGGCCTCTGCATTCGGATTCTCGAGATGGCGACCCTCAAAACTAATGTGGAGCAAGTTGGCATCCATGGAGTAAGGAGCGCCACCTTGCTTATGCTTCATCTCAACCGGAATACCATGTTTTTCAGCGTATGCAAGGAGCTTTTCGCGGGACAGCAAATCCCATTCGCGCCACGGCGCAATGACTTTGATTCCTGGTTCCAGTGCGTAATAACCCAGCTCAAACCGAACTTGGTCATTGCCTTTGCCCGTCGCGCCGTGCGAAACCGAATCAGCTTTGACTTGGCGCGCAATCTCAATTTGCCGTTTCGCAATCAGAGGACGGGCAATCGAGGTACCCAATAAATACTCGCCTTCGTATACGGTATTCGCGCGGAACATCGGAAACACGAAGTCACGTACAAACTCTTCACGCAAATCATCAATGAAGATATTTTCTGGCTTAATGCCAAATTGCAGGGCTTTGGTGCGCGCTGGCTCCAGCTCTTCGCCCTGACCCAGATCAGCAGTAAAGGTCACGATTTCGCACTGGTAGGTATCTTGCAACCACTTCAAGATCACACTGGTATCTAAACCACCCGAGTACGCTAAAACTGCTTTTTTAATTTCCGACATGATGGAGGTGTTCGCTTTACGTAAAATTTTGATTCAAATGCTATTTTAAAAAAGGAATGTCAAGACGGCAATGCATTAATCCAAGCGGCCGCACAAGAGATACTCCATTAATGCTTTTTGGACATGCAAGCGATTTTCAGCCTCTTCCCAGACCACGCTTTGCGGACCATCGATCACCGATGCGCTCACTTCCTCGCCACGATGAGCAGGTAGGCAGTGCATAAAGAGTGCATCGGGTTTAGCTAAGGCCATCAACCGATCGGAGACCATCCAGTTTTTAAATGCTGCCATTCGGGAGGTATTTTCATCCTCAAAGCCCATGCTGGTCCAAACATCGGTGCTCACGATGTCAGCATCCTTGCATGCGTCCTCAGGGCTATTGCAAACCGTCAGGTGCTGGGCTGCCGCAGCGCTTAAGCGTGCGGGATCTAAGGTATATCCATTGGGCGCAGAAAAGCGAACCTGAAAGCCCAATACTTCAGCCGCCTGAATCCAGGTATAAGCCATATTGTTCGCATCACCAACCCAGGCTACGGTTTTACCTTGGATCGGTCCACGCGCCTCGACAAAGGTAAACACATCAGTTAGCACTTGGCATGGATGAAATTCATTGGTTAAGCCATTGATAACCGGGACCCGTGAGTTTGCGGCAAAGCGCTCAATGATGTCCTGCCCAAAGGTGCGAATCATAATGATGTCGGTCATTCTAGAAATGACTTGAGCGGCATCCTCGACTGGCTCGCCCCGGCCTAATTGAGTATCGCGCGTATTGAGGTAAACCGCATGACCACCCAGTTGGTGAATTCCCGCTTCAAATGACAGGCGAGTACGGGTCGATTGTTTTTCAAAAATCATCGCCAAGGTTCGATCGTGCAAAGGATGCCAGGTTTCGTAGCTCTTGAATTTGGTCTTGAGCCATGCGGAACGTGCGAAGAGGTAATCGTATTCGCTGCGCGTGAGATCAGTAAATTGCAAATAATGCTTCAGTTGGCCCGGCACTTGGGGCTTTGCTAAGGAAGTATTCATGAGGCTCTCCGAGGAGTTTGTACTGATCTCATTTTCAAAACACGATGCCTTTATCAATGCGTCGATTTCATGCAATCCACACTGTTAAGCTATAGGGTAACGCGGTACGAATACCCTAACCAAAATACCCATCCACTTGAAACACAAAAAACTGTTTATCCAAGGCGTTACATCATCCGGCAAGGCATTTCGGCCAAGTGACTGGGCCGAGCGGCTCTGCGGGGTTATGGCCTCATTCCGGCCGCCAGGGGATTATGCGGATCCACGCTTCACCTACTCACCCTATGCAAGGCCAGTTCAAATAGCGCAAATCAAGTGCGTCGTCATCGACACCCGACTGCATGAACTCGACCCACGCGCCCTCGACTTTGTTCTCAACTTTGCCAAAGACAACGATTTGGCCATTGAGGAAGCGTGCGAATTCGAACCTAAATCAAAACCCAAACCTTAAAAGCAAAACCCGCCCTAATAAGGAGCGGGCTATGGCTGGGTACTGCTAAACCAACAAAAACGTCTTAGGCTGCCATCGCCTTAATTGCTGCAGACAAACGGGACTTTTGACGAGCCGCGGTATTTTTGTGTGCAATTTTCTTATCTGCAATTTTGTCGATGGTAGCTTGCGCAGCGACAAATACTTTCGCAGCAGCTGCCTTATCGCCAGTATCAATTGCTTTGCGTACAGCCTTGATGGATGTACGAAGCTTCGAACGCAAACTGGAGTTGTGCTCGTTTTGTTTTACTGCTTGCCTGGCGCGCTTGCGTGCCTGTGCGGTATTGGCCATGTTTAAACCTACCTCTGTAATTTCAATGGGTTAAATCGTTCGATAGCAAGCTGAATAAATTGCCTATACAAGGGAAATCCTCTTTTTGAGGGTTTTCTTGCGGATTGCCTTTAGTCAGATCACCAAAACCCAAGATTTTACCTGAAAGCAGTTAAAAAGCCCAGTTGCCTGATAAATAGGTGAAAATTGACCCATGAACCTGCTTTCCGCTGCCGCCAAGGTTAGCTCCTTCACCATGCTATCGCGCATTACAGGGCTTTTACGCGAAACCCTGATTGCCCGTAGTTTTGGCGCCTCCGAGTGGACAGACGCCTTTAATGTGGCTTTTCGGCTACCCAATCTGCTCCGCAGACTGTTTGCCGAAGGGGCATTTTCTCAGGCATTTGTGCCCATTTTGGGCGAAGTTTCCAGCAAGGATGACCCTACCCAGTCTAAAACCCTGATTAATGCGGTGGCAACCCTCCTCTTTTGGGCCCTTTTGCTTACCGTAGCCTTGGGGATTATTGGCGCCCCACTCCTCATTCTGGCGATTGCCACCGGCTTTAGCGGCAGCCCCGCTTATGAAGCCAGTGTGGTCATGACCCAAATTATGTTTCCTTACATTGGGCTGATTTCGATGGTGTCGCTGTCGGCAGGCATTCTCAATACATTCCAGCGTTTTGCGATTCCAGCCTTCACCCCTGTTTTGCTGAACTTGGCATTAATTGGTAGTGCGGTTTGGCTTGCCCCCCAACTCGATCAACCGATTTATGCCCTGGCATTCGGGGTGCTGATAGGTGGCGTTTTGCAATTGGCGATTCAAATTCCTGCGCTGCGCCGATTGGGCTTACTGCCGCGCATTGGCCTCTTACCCAAAGCGATTCGAAACGCTTGGACCAACCCCGATGCGCGCAGAGTAGTCAAACTAATGGGGCCTGCTGTCTTTGCCGTATCGGTTGCGCAAATCTCCTTAGTCATCAACACCAATATTGCCTCTCGCTTACAAACTGGCAGCGTTTCTTGGTTATCGTATGCCGACCGCCTGATGGAATTTCCGACCGCCTTACTGGGTGTGGCGCTAGGCACTGTCTTGCTGCCCAGCCTCAGCCGTGCCAATGCCCAGCAAGACACAAAACAGGCGAGTGAACTTTTAGTCTGGGGCTTGCAACTCACCTTCTTGCTAGCCGCGCCCTGTGCAGTAGCGCTGTTGCTATTTGGTGAGCCTATCGCTGCAGTGCTGTATCACTATGGCCGCTTTACTGCGCTTGATGTCGTGATGACTCAGCACGCACTGGCCGCCTATGGCGTTGGATTGATTGGACTGATCCTAATCAAAATTCTGGCGCCTGGGTTTTATGCCCGCCAAGACATTCGTACGCCCGTTCGGATTGCGTTGCTGGTGCTGATCTCGACCCAGCTCGCCAATATTGTGTTGGTACCTTTATTGGGCCATACCGGCCTAGCGCTTTCGGTTGGTCTTGGCGCCTGTTTAAATGCAGCCCTACTCTGGATTGGTTTGCACCGGCGCGGCGCGATTGCGGTCGGCTTTGGCTGGACCAAATACCTCTTTCAACTTGCTATTGCACTGATTCCTTTATCGCTCTTACTCCACTATGGCGCCAACCTGCATCAATGGATCGCCATGCAGAGTGAGCCATGGACACGGGTTGGCTTATTGACTGCGTGGATTCTGGGCGCTGCTGTGGTGTATTTCATGACCCTTTGGATTGTGGGCATTCGTTGGCAGCATTTTCGGCGTCATGCAAAATAGACCGTATGCCTACACGTCAACTTGATTACTTCACTTCCCTCGTTGCCGAGGATGATCATTTTCCATTAACCGAAGCTGCGATTGCAGTAGCACAGCATGCCTTTCCGGATTTGGATGTGCAACACACGCTTGATGAAATTGATGCCTTAGGTAGCAAGCTAAAAAAACGCATCACTCCCGACGCCTCGCAAGTACAGCGCCTGCAATTGCTGAAGCATTTCTTTTATACCGAGCTAGGATTTGGTCCAAACGCAAACGACTTTTATGCCCCCGAGAATTCGTATCTACACCACGTAATGGAAAGTCGTCGCGGCATTCCAATCTCGCTTGCGATTCTGATGATGGAGCTGGGTCAGCAAATTGGCTTGAAGATTCGTGGGGTCTCTTTTCCGAACCACTTCATGATGCGCGTCTCCTTGCCTCAAGGTGAAATCATCATGGATCCGCTCAATGGCGCGACCTACTCTAAAGATGAGTTACAAGCCATGCTCGATCCCTACCTGGATGCAAAAGGCTATCGGGGTGAAACCGCACTGCCTTTAAGTATTTTCTTGCGCGCATCCAGCAGCCGAGAAATCCTCTCGCGTTTTTTGCGTAACCTCAAATTGATTTATTCCGAACATGAACGCTGGGAACGTTTGCTTGGCATTCAGGAGCGCTTGGTGATCTTATTGCCCGACTCTATCGAAGAGGTACGTGATCGCGGTCTTATCTTTGCCCAGTTGGAATACCTCCGTCCAGCCCTGCAGGACATGCAACAGTACATTCGTGAAGCGCCCGAGGCGAGCGATGCGGAAGAGATTCGTAACCACATTGCCACCCTCGAAAGCCAAGCTCGCTCACATTAAAACCATTGCGATCAACTCGCCATGCCGACTGAATCGCATCAGCCCCTATTGTCGATAGCTGGCCCTACTGGATCCGGAAAGACCCACCTAGCCATACTACTTGCAGAGGCGGCACTGGCGCGCAACATCACAGTTGAACTCATCAGCATGGACTCTGCGCTGGTCTATCGGGGTATGGACATTGGTAGCGCCAAACCCACCTTGGCTGAACGCGCAGCAGTGAAGCACCACCTCATCGACATACTCGACCCAACCGAAGCCTACTCTGCAGCGCGCTTTGCCAGCGACACGACAAGGCTTGTAACTGACATTCAGCAACGGGGTAATGTGCCCGTCATCGTCGGCGGTACCATGCTGTATTGGCGTGCATTTGCGTATGGCTTATCTAGCCTTCCGCCTGCTGACCCAGCGATTCGGGCAAGCCTGGATGCGAAAGGCAAGGCACTCGGCTGGCCAGCCATGCATGCTGAATTAATGGCAGTTGATCCGATTACAGCAGCGCGCTTAGAGCCCAATGATTCGCAGCGCATTCAGCGCGCCTTAGAGGTCGTGCAGTCCACCGGCAAGCCGATGTCGGCCTGGCTTGCGGAATCCCCCAGTGAGGACGGTCGCGCGGGTTCATTAATTCCAAGTTGGCTTCGCCTGGTTTCCTTAGAACCCAGCGAGCGAGCGCAACTGCATCAGAATTTAGAGAGTCGCTTTGATGGCATGCTTGAAGCCGGATTGATTGATGAAGTCCGTTTGCTTCGCGAGTATCCGGGTATCCATGCCGAGCTACCTGCCATGCGGGCCGTCGGCTACCGTCAAGTCTGGGAGTTTTTAGAAGGGCAGATCAATGCAGAACAAATGCGTTACAAGGCATTAGCAGCAACGCGGCAACTGGGGAAACGTCAACTGACCTGGCTCAGGGCGATTGAGGGCCGAACCGTATTTAATCCGTTTGATGCAAGTGGCTTACCAGCAGCGCTGCAATACTGCTTAGATCAAATCAGTACGATCAAATAACAATCGTTTGCGCTGCATTCGGTGCGCGCTCAACCACCTCACCCACGACCCAGGCTTTTAGACCTTGTGCCTGAAGTGAAGCGAGGGCTTTATCTGCCTCGCCTTTGGCCAGAACAACGACCATACCAATGCCGCAATTGAAGACGCGAACCATCTCTGTATCAACCACGCCGCCTTTCATTTGCAGCCAACGGAATAAATCGGGCATAACCCAACTATCACGATGCAAAACAGCCTGAGTATGTTCTGGCAAAACCCGGGGCACGTTATCCACCAGTCCACCGCCAGTAATGTGAGCCATACCTTTCACATCAACTTCGCCAATTAACTTCAACAATGGCTTAACGTAGATTTCAGTAGGGGCCATCACCACATCAATTAAGGGACGTCCGCCCAGGTCGTCGCTTGGCTTAGCGCCAGCCCGCTCGATGATCTTTCTTACCAAGGAATAGCCATTGGAATGCGCACCGCTGGAACCCAGGGCCAAAATGACGTCGCCCGGCACAATCCGGCTGCCATTAATGATCTTGGATTTTTCAACTGCGCCGACAGCAAAACCGGCTAAATCGTATTCGCCATCGGGGTACATGCCCGGCATTTCAGCGGTCTCGCCACCAATCAGGGCGCAGCCAGCCAATTCACAGCCGGCTGCAATGCCACTGACTACCGTTGCTGCGGTATCCACTGTCAGCTTGCCGCAGGCAAAGTAATCCAGGAAAAAGAGGGGTTCTGCGCCCTGCACCAGAATGTCATTGACGCTCATCGCAACCAAATCTTGCCCAATGGTGTCATGGCGATTCCATTCGAATGCTAATTTGAGTTTGGTACCCACGCCATCAGTACCCGATACCAACACCGGCTCCTGGTAGCGCTTGGGCACTTCAAACAAGGCGCCAAAGCCGCCAATGCCCGCCAGTACACCTTCGCGCATGGTTTTCTTGGCCAGCGGCTTAATGCGGTCGACCAAGGCATCGCCAGCGTCAATATCAACGCCAGCATCGCGGTACGAGAGGCTTTGGGCTTGGGAATTAGGGGATGAACTCATGGGGGGCCGTTTGGAAATAAGGTGAAAGCGTGCGTTGATCGGTAGAATCATTGAATTCTAGAGGATCAATGCCCCATGGCAGAAATTTTTACCCCTTTTTTGGCTGCTTTTATTCTTGCCTATGCTCTACGGCCTGTAGCAAGCCGGCTGGAGGGACTTCGCATCCCCCGCGCCTTAGCGGCGACCTTGACGATTCTTTTTGGCCTGAGCCTGGTTACTGGGCTCTTCATGCTGCTGGTGAACCTCCTAGGCCATGAAATTCCCCTGATTAAAACGAAGTTGCCGATTTGGGTGCAAAACACCCAGGCATGGTTAGAACCTACCCTCGCCGAATACCACATTCAATTTGATTGGGCTGCGCTTCGCGAAACCGTGACGCAAAAAGTAACAGCCCATCTCAGCACAAATGCCGATGCCTTAGTCAGTACTACGCTCGACAGGATTCTTTTATCGGGCAGCTCAGTCGTGCATGGCTTTGTCAATCTCATTTTGATTTTGTTTGTCTTGTTTTATCTCTTAATTGACTGGGATCACTTTTTCAAGCTGCTAGGGGGCTTCATTCCTCCCCGCTTTGCGCATACCGCACGTCATCTCTGCATGCATACCGATGGACTTCTATCGCAATATCTGCGGGGACAGATTATGGTCATCTTGGTGATGGCGACCTTCTATAGCATTGGCCTCAGCCTCGTTGGGATGGACGGCGCGATTGCCTTGGGCGTTTTTACTGGCCTGATGATCATCATTCCCTACATTGGCATCACCTTGGGACTGAGTATTGGCGTTTTGTCGGCAATCCTCCAATTTGGCTTTGGCTCTGAGTTACTGTGGGTACTAGCCATCTTTGGCGTCGGCCAGTTTTTGGAAGGCTTTTTTCTGACGCCGCGACTGGTAGGTGAGCGTATTGGCCTGCATCCCGTTGCCGTGTTGTTTGCCTTAATTATTTTTGGCAAGCTCTTTGGGTTTTTTGGTGTCTTGCTTGCGCTGCCCGCCAGTGCCGTCAGCTTGGTCCTCATTCAATTTGGCTGGTCTTTGTACATCAAGAGCAGCTGGTACCAAGGCAAATGAGTTCGAATGCCCTGCCACGGCAATTTGCCTTAGACCTAGGTCGTGCACATCAGGCAAGCTTAGGTAATTTTTTGCCCGGCGGCGATCGCGCGCTCATTTCTGCGCTCGAAAAAGTAGCCGAGCTGTGGGCTGCGCCCGAGGCGATTCCAGTGATTGCTGATGCAAACTCATTAAACCACCGCTGGGTTTATTGGTGGGGAGCGCCAGGCTCAGGGCGCAGCCATTTATTGCACGCTCTAATGCATGCAGCGCAAACTGCCTCACTTCCTTATTACTATTTACGAAGTGATGAGCCAAGCACGTGGGTCAAATTGGAAGCAGAACTACCCCAGCAATTAAAGGCGGGTATTCCAATTGCGATAGCAGTCGACGATGTGGAGCTACTAGATGAGCGCTTGAGTAGCGCACTCTTTCGCATTCTCAATGCGGTACGAGATAATCAGCAACTGTATATCTTTATGGCGGGCAACGATGCGCCTGCTAATCTCAAGCTGCGGGAAGATTTACGCACGCGCCTGGCCTGGGGCTTAGTGTTTCAGACCCACCTCCTCAGTGACCATGAGAAGATACTGGCATTAGAACAGGCAGCGATTGATCGCGGACTGGTACTTTCGCCCGATGTGCTGCCCTGGCTTTTGAGTCGGTTTTACCGAGATATGCCCAACCTCATGGCGCTACTCGATGCGCTTGACGCCTACTCTTTGGAAACAAAACGGGCAGTTACATTGCCTTTAGTACGCGAATTACTGCAGCTTTCCAGCAGTCCGAATAATGAATTGATGAACCGATGACACGACTTGCTTTATTTGATCTAGACCACACCCTATTGCCCTTCGATAGTGATTACGAGTGGGGTCAATTTTTGGTTCGCCAAGGGGTTGTCGATGCCGTTGACTATGCGCAGAAGAATGATCAGTTTTATGCGGACTACAAACTCGGTAAGTTAGACATCGATGCATTTTTGCGCTTTGCTTTAAAGCCGCTCTCCGAGTATCCGCGCGCCCAACTGCAGCAATGGCACGATACATTTATGGCAGAAGTGATCATCGGCAAATTGCATCCTGCCTCTATTGCTTTAGTAAAACGTCATCAAGCTGCCGGGGATCTATGCTGCGTTGTCACTGCGACCAATAGCTTTGTCACTCGTCCGATTGTCAATGCATTCGGGATTTCGCACTTGGTAGCCACTGAGCCCGCCACTGTTAATAATGATGCCAAGCAAATGTTTACCGGCGCGGTGCATGGTATCCCCAGTTTTCGGGAGGGCAAAATTCAGCGGGTGCAGGACTGGTTAGCTTCCCTGGGTCACACCATGGAGCAAATGGAAAAGAGCTATTTTTATTCTGATTCGCTCAATGACCTGCCTTTATTGGAAGTGGTGAGTCATCCGATTGCAACTAACCCAGACCCCCGCTTGCGTGCAGAAGCGGAAAAACGGCAATGGCCTATTTTGGAATTGTTCGCATGATTACCAAGTTAATCCAGCGTATCTTTCGCCGCAGTCCAAGGTCTAAGGTAACGCAATCGCCCGCGGCTGGCGCCCCTAAGCGCATTAGCAAAAAAGCCCATCGAATTGACCCCCAGCTTCTTTCCAAAAATGCAGTCAAGGTAACCCATACTTTGCAACAAGCCGGCTACCAGGCCTACATCGTCGGCGGTGCAGTGCGTGATCTTGCCCTCGGCATTGGCCCTAAAGACTTTGATGTGGCAACTAATGCCACACCGGAGCAAGTACAAAAACTGTTTCGGAAATCACGCTTAATCGGTCGTCGCTTTCAGATTGTGCACGTCACTTTTTTTGGTAAAGAGCGTCCTGAAATCATTGAAGTATCTACCTTCAGGGCATTACTTGAAAACGCGGGTGACCATGTCGCTGACAGCGGCCGCATTCTGCGCGACAACGTTTGGGGTACTCAAGTAGAAGACGCTACGCGGCGTGACTTCACCATTAATGCCATGTATTACGATCCTGCTACCGAGACTGTTCTCGATTATCACGGCGGTATGGTTGACATGCAGCAGCGCACCCTGCGCATGATTGGCGATCCATCCAAACGCTACCGTGAAGACCCTGTGCGCATGTTGCGGGCGATTCGCTTTGCAGCCAAAACGGGCTTTACTCTATCCCCCGAAACGCGCGCGCCAATTGCTAAACTGGCTAAGTTGATCCATGACGTGCCTGCCGCTCGGCTCTTTGATGAAATCCTCAAACTGCTCATGTCGGGCTACTCGTGGCAAGCCATCCAGGGTTTGCGCGAAGCAGGTCTGCATCACGGGGTATTGCCCCTGCTGGATGCCGCGCTCGACCCCAAAGCCGGCGTTCCAGGTAGCGAGGCGTTTATACGCTTGGCCTTAAACAATACCGATGAACGGATTCAGAATGGCAAAGGCGTTTCTGCCGGCTTTCTGTTTGCTACCCTGCTGTGGCCTGAGCTACTCAGTACGTGGCAAAAAAATCTGGCTGCCGGGATGGCGAATATTGCCGCCTTGCATGCTGCCATGGACGATGTGATCGCAACCCAAAGCAAGGGTATGATGATTCAACGCCGCTTTGAGGCCGACATGCGCGAAATCTGGGCCCTGCAGCCTCGGTTTGATAAACGGATTGGCCGCTTCCCACAACGCATGCTGGAGTTGCCACGCTTTCGGGCGGGTTATGACTTCATGTTGCTCCGCTGCGCCACGGGTGAGCGCCCTGCAAGCTTAGGGCAATGGTGGACCCGCTTTATTGATGCCGACCCGGTCCAGCAAGAGGCGCTATTGGCCGCCGTCAAAGAGGAGGTTTCCCTCTCTGGCGCGGGCGGCCCATCGACCAAGCGGCGCAGGCGGCGCAAACCCAAAGCAGCCACAGCAGGCCCTGATCAAGCCGCCACCGACTAAATGAGGGCTGCCAAGCACGATTTGGAAATGTTCAGTAAAGTACTCAGATCTTGAGTTGGGAGCCACTATGGCAAAAGCGTTTATTGGATTTGGCGGCAATGTCGGCGATACACGGCAAATCATTACCGATGCCATGGTTTGCTTGGCATTGCGTAGTCAATTGCGCATCATCCATAAAAGCTGTCTTTACCAAAGCGCGCCCGTGGAGGCGACAGGTGGGGACTACATTAATTCCGTAGTCCAAATTGAAACTGACTTAACGCCCTATGGTCTTCTGCATGTTTGCCAAACGATCGAGCAGCAGTTTGGTCGCGAGCGTCCGTATGAAAATGCGCCGCGCACCTTGGATCTGGATATCTTGTATTTTGAAGGGGTTGCACAGGGTGATACTGAGCTGACCTTACCGCATCCCCGCATTACCGAGCGCTCATTTGTCTTACTCCCCCTCTTGGAAATTGCACCGGATTTCTTTTTGCCGGAGTTTGGCGCACTCAAAAGTTACCTACCCCAGGTAGCGCATCAGCGCATTGAAAAACTGACCTGCCGCAACTGCGCCAGCGACGAAAAAGCCGAATATCGCCCCTCGGCCTGTTAATTCATTACACTGGCGGTATGAGTTATTTACAAGGCGAAAAGCCCATTACGATTTCTAAACTGCTCTCAATGCATGCAGAGCAGGAAAAAATTGCTGTCCTGACGGCCTACGATTCAACCATGGCTGCGCTCCTCAATCGCTGCGACATTGACGTGATTTTGGTGGGCGATTCCCTCGGCAATGTCGTGCAAGGCCACAACAGCACCACACCGGTCACGGTTGATGAGATGGCGTATCACACCGAATGCGTTGCTCGGGCTAATGCCAAAGCTTTTTTGATGGCCGACCTACCCTTTGCTAGTTATGGCGATCCCTACCTTGCCTTAGAGTCTGCTGCCGAACTGATGCGTGCGGGTGCCGACATGGTGAAGCTCGAGGGGGGAGGCGATTGGCAACTGGATATCATTGCCCACTTGGTTGAGCGTAGCGTACCCGTATGCGCTCACCTTGGCTTGTTGCCGCAATCCGTGCATTTACTTGGTGGTTACAAAGTGCAAGGCAAAAACAAAGATGCTGCAGCGCTGATGCTCGAACAAGCTCAGGCGTGCGCCGCTGCTGGCGCCCAGCTGCTCGTCTTAGAGGCTATTCCATCAGCCTTAGGAAAAAAAATTACAGAGGCTGTCTCAATTCCGACGATTGGGATTGGGGCTGGACCAGATTGCTCTGGCCAAGTATTGGTACTACCCGATATGCTCGGAATTAGTCCTGGCAAGCCGCCCAAGTTCGTCAAGAATTTTATGGAAGGTAAGCCCTCTATCGAGGCAGCAGTGAAAGCCTTTATACGCGATGTGAAGGCGGGCCGTTTTCCGGGTCCGGAGCACGGCTTCGCCTCTTAACTATTTTTAGCTTTTAGCTAAAAAAGTTTTTCACACTATCAAACCATCCTTTTTGATGGGGATTGTGCTTAGCACCCCCCGATCTTAGGCTCTCATCAAACTGCTTGAGTAGGTCCTTTTGCTCATCGGACAGCTTGACTGGTGTCTCCACCATCACATGCACAAACAGGTCGCCCACGACGGCTGAGCGCAATCCTTTAATGCCTTTGTTGCGCAAGCGGAATGTTTTACCGGTTTGCGTTCCCTCTGGAATCGGAAACTCAACTCGGCCGGTCAGGGTGGGCACTTCAATCTCGCCACCAATGGTTGCGGTCGCAAACGAAATCGGCATTTGCACATGCAGATCAGTGCCATCGCGCTCGAAAACCGGATGCGGCTTCACGCGCACCTCAACATACAAATCACCATTCGGACCACCATTCACACCAGGCTCGCCATTGCCAACCGAACGGACACGCATGCCGTCATCAATGCCTGCTGGAATTTTGATCTCTAAGGTCTTTTGTTCTTTTAACTTACCGCTGCCATGGCATTGTTTGCATGGCTTCGGAATGTATTGGCCGGTACCGCGGCACTTGGGGCAGGTTTGCTGCATTGAAAAAAATCCCTGCGCCACCCGTACTTGCCCTTGACCATTACACGTTGGGCAGGTTTCGACTTTACTTCCGGGTTCGGCGCCACTGCCGCTGCAGTGCTTACAGTTGCTCCAACTGGGTACCCGAATTTGAGTGGAATAGCCCTCTGCTGCTTGCTCGAGGGTAATGTCCATGTTGTAGCGCAGATCGGCGCCTTTATAAACTTGGGGTCCCGCATTGCGACCGCCAGCTTGACCAAAAATATCCCCGAAAATATCGCCAAAGGCATCCGCAAAACCGCCGCCTGCAAATCCACCGCCGCCCATATTGGGGTCGACGCCTGCGTGGCCATATTGATCATAGGCAGCCCGCTTTTGAGGATCGCTGAGCATCTCATAGGCTTCTTTCGCCTCTTTGAATTTGGCTTCAGCACCCGGACTATCTGGATTGCGATCGGGGTGGTGCTTCATCGCTAATTTGCGATACGCCTTTTTTAATTCTTCGTCGCTGGCATTTTTACCAACGCCCAGTACCTCATAAAAATCGCGTTTACTTGTAGCCACAACCTATTCCTCTCAGCATCATTAAAACGACACAAGTCGGCACTGGGCCGACTTGTGTTTACTGCGTATGTAAAAAGCGGATTATTTCTTATCCTCTTTAACCTCTTTAAAGTCGGCATCGACTACATCCGCATCGGCTGGGCCGCCTTGCGATGCACTCGCACCAGCAGCGCCAGGGGCAGCACCGCCGCCGGCTTTGGCCTGCTCAGCAGCAAAGGCCTTTTCGCCCAGCTTTTGGCTCGCCTTACCAAGCGCTTCGGTTTTCGCCTCAATCGCTGCTTTGTCGCTGCCTTTAATCGCCTCGTCGAGTTCTTTTAAAGCAGCCTCAATCGCTTCCTTCTCAGCTGCTTCTAAGCTGGCACCATGCTCCTCCAATGCTTTCTTGGTTGAGTGGGCCAAAGCATCTGCTGTATTACGCGCAGTGACGAGCTCTAATACTTTTTTGTCTTCGGCTGCATTGGCTTCAGCATCTTTCACCATCCGCTGAATTTCTTCTTCGGTTAAGCCGGAGTTCGCCTTAATGGTAATTTTGTTTTCTTTACCAGAGGCTTTGTCTTTGGCGGTGACATGCAAAATACCGTTGGCATCAATATCAAAGGTAACTTCAATTTGTGGGGTACCACGCGCAGCTGGTGGAATACCTTCCAAATTAAATTCGCCCAATAACTTATTGGCACTGGCCATCTCACGTTCGCCTTGGTAGCACTTAATCGTGACCGCAGGCTGGTTATCTTCCGCTGTGGAATAGACCTGCGCATGCTTGGTTGGGATGGTCGTATTTTTTGGAATCATCTTGGTCATCACACCGCCTAAGGTTTCAATACCCAAGGAAAGTGGCGTTACGTCCAGCAACAGAACGTCTTTGCGGTCGCCCGACAAAACCGATCCCTGAATCGCTGCACCAACGGCAACTGCTTCATCTGGGTTCACATCTTTGCGTGGCTCTTTACCAAAGATATCCTTCACTTTGTCTTGTACTTTTGGCATACGCGTTTGACCGCCCACCAAAATCACATCATCGATGTCAGATGCCGATACGCCCGCATCCTTGAGCGCCATTTGACATGGGCCCATAGTGCGCTCAATCAACTCCTCGACCAAGGACTCGAGCTTGGAACGGGTGAGTTTCAGGTTCAGGTGCTTAGGACCGCTAGCGTCTGCCGTAACGTAAGGCAAATTGATTTCGGTTTGCTGCGATGAAGATAATTCGATCTTGGCTTTTTCTGCTGCATCTTTTAAACGCTGCAATGCCAACACGTCTTTACTGAGATCAACGCCCTGCTCTTTTTTGAACTCGTCGATGATCCAGTCGATGATGCGTTGGTCAAAATCTTCGCCGCCCAAAAAGGTATCGCCGTTAGTAGAAAGCACTTCAAATTGCTTTTCACCGTCCACGTTAGCAATTTCAATAATGGAAACGTCAAAGGTTCCGCCGCCGAGGTCATAAACAGCAATCTTGCGATCCGCCTTCTCTTGCTTGTCTAGACCGAATGCCAAGGCAGCTGCAGTAGGCTCATTGATGATGCGCTTTACTTCCAGGCCAGCAATACGACCAGCATCTTTCGTTGCTTGGCGTTGGCTGTCATTAAAGTAAGCTGGCACAGTAATGACCGCTTCGCTTACTTCTTCGCCCAAATAATCTTCTGCTGTCTTTTTCATTTTGCGCAGAATTTCAGCGGAGACTTGCTGTGGTGCCATTTTTTTATCGCGCGCCTCAACCCATGCATCGCCGTTATCCGCCTGAATGATTTTGTATGGCATCAGGCTGATGTCTTTTTGCACTTCACTGTCGGTAAATTTGCGACCCATCAGGCGCTTTACCGCATACACGGTATTGCGTGGGTTGGTAACCGATTGGCGTTTCGCAGGGGCGCCAACGAGTACTTCGCCGTCTTCCATGTAAGCAATGATCGACGGGGTTGTACGTCCGCCTTCGGCGTTTTCGATCACCCGAGGGGTGCCGTTTTCAATTACAGAAACGCACGAGTTGGTGGTTCCTAAGTCAATTCCAATAATCTTTCCCATATCTACTCCGCTTAAAAATAAGGTGTGCGCTAAAGTCGCGTTATTACATCTCTTGTACGGTATTTGGGGTCAAAAAAGGGCAATTCAAGGGCAAAAACCCAGAAAAACCAATTTATTCGCTTTTTTGACCTAAATGCCGTTCTCGGCCGCTAAGCTGCCTGACTGACGGTGACCAAAGCAGGTCTTAAAACCCGGTCTGCCAAGGAATAGCCGCGCTGCAACACGCTCACCACGGTTCCAGGCTCCTGCTCTGACGGAACCATTGAGATGGCTTGGTGGTGATGGGGGTCAAATTTATCGCCACTAGCGGGGTTTATTTCGACTAGGCGGCCTTTTTCAAAGGCGCTCATTAACTGCTTGAGCGTAATCTCCAATCCCTCCTTAAAGCCTTTTGCATCGACTGCTTCGGCGTTCAGGGCTGCATACAGACTATCGGCAACCGGCACTAAATGCTCGGCAAAGCCCTCAATGGCAAATTTATGCGCCTTACCAATGTCTTCTGCTGCGCGGCGGCGGATGTTTTCCCCTTCGGCCTTGGCACGCAGGAAGTTGTCTTGCATCTCGCTTAATTTTTGCTGCAGCTCGGCCAGCTGCTGCTCAGCAGTCTGCTCGACTGCTGCTTCTGCAGCATTGGCAGCCGCATCCGCTGGCGCTGATTCGGCTTGATTTTCTGGTGTTGAATTGGGTTTTTCTTGGGTCATAGGTCTAAATCGCTTGAATTATGTCGGAAAGGAAGTGGTTTTGAGTGCACTTACTGCTACTTATTTGATCTGTATATGGGCGCAAATCATGCCATTTCAAGGGATAGCTGGGGCGGTGGGGTTAGCAATATGCGCCTCGGCAACCGCAACCAGGGCATTGCGCTTGGCTAGGAGCGCAGGTGATTCCTCAGTCAAGGGCCAGGCAGCCATGTGATCCGCAGCGATGGCATGCAATGCATTAATCCACGCTGGACTGTTATTCAGACAGGGAATGTAACGGTAATCATTACCGCCATGCTCAATAAAAATTTCTTTGCCTTCCATGGCAATTTCTTCGAGCGTTTCCAAGCAGTCCGCCGGAAATCCAGGGCAAAAAATATCCACTCGAGGACATTGCTCTTTGCCGAGCTGTTCGAGGGTGGGCGCGGTATAGGGCTTTAACCATTCCGCCTTACCAAAACGCGATTGAAAGGTCACGATATATTGCCCCGGAACCAGTCCCAAGGCTTCACCCAGCAAGCGGCCGCTTTTGAGGCATTCGCAGTGATAGGGGTCACCTTTTAATAAATTCCGTTTGGGCAAACCATGAAATGACATCACCAGACGCTCGCCTTTTGCAAAGTCAGGGCGGCCTTCTTTCTCCCAAAACTCGGTTACTTGTTGGCGCAGGGCTTCAATGTAAGCGGGGTGGTCGTGGTAATGCTTGACCGTGCGTACCTCTGGCTGATTGCGCCATGAACGTAGCACACGAAACACTTCATCAAAACTCGATGCCGTCGTCGTTGCTGAGTACTGGGGATAGAGGGGCAGGAGCAGTAAGCGCTCCATGCCTTGAGCCTGCAGTGCATCTAGGGCTTCTTGAGTTGTCGGTTTGCCATAGCGCATCGCCAAATCCACCAATACGGTTTGGTTTTGATTGGCATAGTTTGCCGCCAAAGATTTGGCTTGTAAGCGCGAGTAATGCAATAGCGGCGATCCCAACTCAGGCAACCAAATCGTGGCGTATTTTTTGGCAGAAGCACCACTGCGAATCGGCAAAATAATGCCATTCAAAATAAACCACCAAATGATGCGTGGAATCTCCACGACCCGCGGATCGGAAAGAAATTCTTTTAAATAGACTTTGACTGCGCTACGGGTAGGCGCTGATGGCGTGCCTAAGTTCAGCAGCAAAATGGCCGTCTTGCTTGGGCGCAGATGGGGGTTTTGATTCAAAACAAATCCTTAGGAATGGCTGAGGGCGCCAGAAAGCAATTTCGAGGTGATATCAACAATCGGGATAACACGATCATAAGCCATGCGCGTTGGACCTATCACCCCCAAGGTTCCGACGATGGTGCCATCGACACTGTAGGGCGCACTGATGACGGCTAAATCTTCATAGGGCAATAAATCGCTTTCACCGCCAATAAAGATCTGAATACCATCAGCATGGCTGGATACGTCGAGCAATTGCATCAAAACTGATTTCTGCTCGAGCATATCGAACATCTTGCGTAATTTATCCAAGTTGGAACTGAGATCCCCTACATTGAGCAAGCGGCGCTCGCCCGAGAGCACCATGCCACCGTAGCCCATATCGCCAATAGTAGAGCTGCTATCTAGTGCTAAGGTCATCAAGCCAGAAATATCAGCTCGTAAATTATCGAGGTCTGCTTTGATGCGCGAACGCACCTCATCAAAACTTCTGCCCGAGAATTGTGAGTTAATGTAATTGCCAGCCTCGATCAATTGGCTTGGACTGTAATCTTGGTTGGTTGGCAAAATGCGATTTTGCACATCGCCATCAGGAGTCACCACAATCAGCAAAATTTTGCCCTCACCTAGGCGCAAGAATTCAATGTGCTTAAACACCTGGGCACGCTTTGGGGTCATCACCACCCCGGCAAAGTGAGTCAAGTTCGATAGGATTTCTGCGGCGGAGTTAATCACGCGCTGCGGCGAATCGGGCAACAAATGCTGTTCCAAATCACGGGCCGCTACCGCCTCGAGGGGCTGCATTGTCAACATTGTGTCCACAAACAGGCGATACCCCCGCGGGGTTGGAACACGACCGGCAGAGGTGTGGGGGCTGGTAACAAAACCCATGTCCTCCAGATCGGCCATTACATTCCGAATGGTTGCCGCGGAGAGATCCAGTCCTGAAAAGCGCGATAGGGTTCTTGAGCCAATAGGTTGCCCCTCCTCAATGTATCGCTCAATGAGGGTTTTTAAGAGGGCGCGGGAGCGGTCATCCATGGTGGGCTTTATTTTATGCCTATGGTTTAATCTTGATATGGTAAGCCCTTCTTCCCCAAACCACCCAAAAGGCTTCTGCCGGATTGCGCTTGTTGGCAAATATCAGGCAGATGGTATTGCGGATCATTTGCACGAACTGGCCAAGCTAGCGCTGGGGCGTGGATGCGACGTCTTTCTCGAGGCTGAAACCGCAAAAAATACCCAGATTAATGACTATCCCCATAAAAAAGTGGAGGACTTTGCCGGCTCGATCGATTTGGCCATTGTGCTGGGAGGGGATGGCACCATGCTGGGTATTGGGCGTCAGCTTGCAGGCAGCAAGGTGCCTTTAGTTGGAGTGAACTTGGGTCGTCTTGGTTATATGACCGATATTCCGATTCAGGATGTCAAACCCGTGCTTACCGAAATCATGGCAGGCCACTATGAGGCTGATGAGCGCACCCTCCTCGATGCCGTTGTTCTGCGCGACGGCCAGGTGATTAATCGTGCGCTCGCTCTTAACGACGTGGTTGTCAACCGCTCCGGAATATCCGGCATGGTGGAGTTGGCAGTCAAGGTCAATGACTCGTTTATGTACAACCAGCGCTCCGATGGTTTGATTGTGTCTACACCAACGGGCTCCACCGCATACGCACTATCTGCGGGAGGTCCTATCTTGCATCCACGGGTTGCAGGTATTTTGCTCGTACCAATTGCTCCCCACGCCCTCTCCAATCGACCGATTGTCTTGCCACAAGATGCAAAAACCAGCATTGAGGTGATCAGCGGCCGCGAGGTCATCGTCAACTTTGATATGCAATCCTTGACTCATCTGCAGGTTGGCGATCGGGTTGAAGTACGCCAATCCGATAAAACCATTTCTTTATTGCATCCCCGCGGGCACAGTGACTACAGAACTTTGCGTGAGAAGCTACATTGGAATGAGTATCCATCGACATTCTGAATTCCCTTTATTTAGTACTCTAGATCCATGCTGCAAACCATAGCCCTTCGTGACTTTGTCATCGTCGACGCACTTGAGCTTGATTTCACATCGGGGTTTACGGTACTGACCGGTGAAACCGGTGCTGGTAAGTCCATCTTGCTCGATGCGCTTGGTCTGGTCTTAGGCGAACGCGCCGACAGCAGTCAAATTCGGGAAGGTTGCAATCGCGCTGAGATTAGCGCCCTCTTCCAAATTGATGCTGATGCGCGAGCAGCCATCGCTACTTGGCTTGATGAGAATGGCTTTCCCAGTGAAGACAAGGGCGAAAGTCTTTTTCTAAAACGCATCGTCGAAAGCAATGGACGGAGTCGCGCCTTTATTAATGGCAGCGTTGCCACGCTCTCGCAACTGCGGGAAGCTGGCGATCAATTGGTAGACATCCATGGCCAGCATGCCCACCAGCTTTTACTCAAGGGCGGCGCGCAGCGTGATCTACTCGATCGCCATGCGGGCCTAGGAGCTTTGGTGAGCGATGTCAGCAAGGCTTTTCGGGCAGCATATGACTTACGCAAGCAACTCGACCAAGCAGAGAATGCCGGCCAAGACCTTGCCCGGGAGCGCGAGCGCCTCGAGTGGCAACTAGAAGAACTAACGGAGCTAGCACCTATTGCCGGGGAGTGGCTCACCATTCAAAGTGACCATAGCCGATTGGCTAATGCAGCCAAAATCATTAGCGGCTGCCAAGAGTCAATCGCAACCCTAAGCGAATCTGATCACTCCATTGACTCCTCCCTATCTAAGATCAATGCAGTGATGCAAGATCTAGTCGAGCATGACCCCAATTTAAAAGACATTGCAGACGCACTCGAGTCTGCACAAATTCAGGTGGATGAAGCTGTGCATGGCCTGAACCGCTATTTGCAAAAGTTAGATCTCGATCCAGAGCGCTTAGCCCAGCTCGAGGTTCGCATGCAAAATTTACATAGTGCTGCGCGCAAATACAAAGTGGATGCCGATGCCTTGCCGCAATTACTGACCGATACTGCAGACCACTTGCGTGCCTTAACTGCGGCGCAAGACATTGAGGCGCTACGCAATAAAGTAAAGCAAGCGCAAGAGGTCTATCTCAAGGCAGCAAAGCAACTGTCCCAAAAGCGCAGCAAAGCGGCAACCCAACTCAGTAAAGAAGTGACCTTAGCGATGCAAGATTTATCCATGGCCGGTGGTCAACTGGAGATTGCTCTTCTTCCCTTGTCCGAAGGTGGAGCTAGTGGTCTTGAGCAAATCGAATTTCAGGTGGCAGGTCATGCAGGCAGCACTCCGCGCTCCCTTACTAAGGTTGCTTCTGGCGGTGAACTTGCCCGCATTAGCCTAGCGATCAGCGTCATTACTAGCAAAGCCTCCTTTACGCCTACCTTAATTTTTGATGAAGTCGATGCCGGCATTGGTGGCGCCGTTGCTGAAACAGTCGGAAAACTACTGCGGCAACTGGGCGAATCCCATCAAATTATCTGCGTGACCCATCTGCCTCAAGTTGCAGCCCAAGGTAACCATCACCTCAAAGTCAGTAAATCCCAAATGGGTAGTACCACTCTCTCACAGGTCAGCGTGCTGGGTCGCAATGAACGCGTAGAAGAAATCGCCCGCATGCTCGGGGGCGCAACCATTACCGATACAACGCGGCGTCATGCCCGCGAGCTACTAGAGCAAAATTAAACTGCCTTATTTTGCTAGGGTAACGACGTTATTCGTTCGATGTATCTTGAAAAATGGAGTCCCACAAGGTGCTGACTGCGGTCCGCGCCTGCAAAAGGTCGGGATGCAGACTCAAATCAACTCGGGTTTTCTCAGCCCCATCTAAGCGCAATCGGTGCTGCTGTTCGCGTAGCAGGCGGTAAGCATCGGCTACTGAAACGGCAGATTCTTTTGGAATCAATCCTGCGTTCGCAGCAATACCTAACAATGCAATGTTCCCCAAATTACCAATCAGCGCAGGATGCTGGTGTGCATAAGCCAATATCAGAAATTGCACGATGAACTCAATATCGACCATACCGCCGGCATCGTGTTTTAGGTCAAACTGAGCACTGGGGTTAGGGTGTCCAGCATGCACTTTGCGACGCATACTCAAAATCTCTGAACGCAAAGCAGCAACATCGCGTACCTGACTTAATACATCGGATCGAATGGCGTCAAACTGCGGTGCTACTTGGAGATTACCGGCAGCAAATCGAGCGCGCGTTAAGGCCTGATGCTCCCAGACCCAAGCAGCATTATCGCCCTCGCGAAATTGATACTTGCGAAATGAATCGAGGCTCGTCACCAAAAAGCCGGCAGAACCATTGGGCCGTAAGCGGGTATCGATTTCAAACAGGGTGCCTGCAGCAGTGTGTGTCGTCAACCAATTAATCATACGCTTGGCCAGCAATGAGAAAACTTCTTGTGCCGGAAAATGCGCTGCATCCGTTTGGGCCTCCTTTTCATCGTATAGAAAAACCAAATCTAAATCCGACGCGTAGCCCAATTCCTTACCACCCAATTTACCGTACGCAATCACGGCAAATGAAGGCAGGGCTGGATCTAAATCAAATTTCTTGGCCACGCCCGGCCAAATCCGCTCAAAACTCGCCTGCAGAATTAAATCAGCCAAGGCAGATAAGCGATCACTGACCGCCTCAACGCTTAAAGGCTTAGCGATGCCAATTCCTAAATCGGCCAAAAGCGTAATGAAGGTTTCGGTATGGTGCGTGACCCGCAAAATATCCATGGCGTGCTCGGCTGCGCCATCGCCATCTGCTAGAGCGTCATCGAGGCGCATATCTAAATCGGCCTTAATGCCCTTCCAATAGGCCTCGGGATGATTGACGAGTTCGGATTCTGAGCGCGTAGCGAGTAAGTAATCCAGCAAATGGGGATGGCGACTTAAGTAACTTGCACCCCATTGCGAGGCTTGCAATAAGGCCAAAATATTATGCAAGGCACTGGGGTACTCAGCCAATATCGACAGGTAAGCGCTACGCCGTGCAATCGCCTCCAATAGATCAAAGAAGCGCAGCAAGGTTTGGTCTGCCAGCGCAGGGTCAATGGTATCGTGCTCTAACTGCTCCGCCGCCTTGCAAATCAAATTGTTAAAGATGTGTCGGCTTTTTTCTGGCAAGCTGCGCTGTTTTGAACTGTCCAGCCAAGTCTGCCAACGCTGGCAGGCTTCTGGATAGCGGTCGCCATTGGGCTGCCAGTCGGATGCAATCGATTCGGTATCGAGGCGCGTTTTATCGTCCAGCACAAAGGCTTTTTCAAATAAGCGTGCAACCCGCTCTTGTTGGCGCGTGAGCTCGTCTAGGAATGTAGATAAAGTCGCCCCAGACTTTTCATCTGGGCCAGCCATTGCCTCCGCTAAGCGCGCTCGCGATTCCGTTTCTTCAGGAAAATAGTGGGTTTGCTGATCTTCCCACAACTGAATACGGTGCTCAAGGCGGCGCAGAAAAACATAGGCCTCGCTTAAATCATGCACCTCATTCTCTGGTAACAGATTCTGCTGGGCTAACAACTGCAATACTTGTAAAGTCGGTCTAATTCGCAGGCGTGGATCGGTACCGCCACGCATCAATTGAAACATTTGCGCTAAAAATTCAATTTCACGGATACCGCCTCGTCCCAGCTTGATATCGTGAGATCTGCCATGGCGATTGGCGCTACGTTTTTCCGCCTCACGCTGTATTTGCGAGTGCAAATCCCGAATCGCTGCAATCACGCCGTAATCTAAGTGGCGCCGATAAACAAACGGACGTATCAGTTGATCCAATGCTTTTTCGCAGCGTCCATAGTCAGCCGAGCCTGGTAGCGGATAAATCAATCGCCCTTTAATCCAGGCATATCGCTCCCACTCGCGGCCTTGTACTGTTAAATACACCTCGAGCATATCCAAGCTACAAACCAGGGGGCCAGAGTCACCATTGGGCCTTAAACGCATATCTACCCGGAAAACAAAACCATTGGCATCGTGCTCAGAGATGATCTTAATTAAGCGTTTGCCCATCCGCGTAAACCACTCATGATTCGACAGGCTTTTTTCACCGCCTTGGGTCTCGCCCTCATACTCATAGAGAAAAATTAAGTCGATGTCTGACGACAAGTTCAGTTCATAGCCGCCGAGCTTACCCATACCAACCACCATCAGTGGGACCTCACAATTGGCTTCCGAAGACCATGGAATACCAAATCGTGTCTTTAAATCGGCGCGGATCGCCCCCAGAGCTATTGCGACGGTTTGCTCAGCAAATACACTCAGCGCTTCGGTAACCTCAGCCAGCGGGGCCTGCCCAGTAAGGTCACGTAAGCCCACGTAAAGCATTAATTTCTGACGGGCTAAGCGCAACTCTGTCATTAGCTTTAACTCGTCTAATTCCGGCTCGGCAGCGATATGTTGCGCTGGCTCAAGCAGGGCCTTAATTGCTGCTAAATTAACCGGCTGAGCTTGATGCTCGGCGAGCCATGGAGCCCAATCGGGACGTGCCTGTAGCCAGCGGCTAGCAAATACAGAGTGCCGCTTCAAAAAGTCGATTTGATGATCAAACGAGGTCATACCGAATCATAGCTATTCTTGAGTGGGGTGACGGATAATAGGGTTTATGTTTGATAACTTTTCCCTCCGGCCCTTGCTGCGCAGCATGAAAAGCGGTATTGCTCAGCTTCATTGGTCGCGTTGGCTAGTCCGCCTACTTAAGGTAATGGCTATCCTTGCCGCACTTGCGGTGGTATTGCATTTTGGGGTCCGCTATCTTGTTTGGCCGCAGATTGAAAAATCCAAGCCAACCCTGGAAAAACTGATGGGATCCAGGCTAGGCGTTACGGTAACGATGGATGATGTGCGCCTCAGCTGGGATGGTCTACGGCCTGAATTTGAAATCGATGGATTGCGGTTTTATGCGCAGAATGGAGATAAGATCAGTGATCCAAAAAAAAATTTGCCTGCGCTAGCAATCCAATCCATATCAGGCGAACTCAGCCTGCTGTCCTTTTATCACCTTACCCCGTATTTTCAAAGGCTGACTATCAGCAATGCTGAGCTCACTGCCGAGCGAAGTCAAGCCGGGATCATTTCGATTGCTGGCATTGCACTCGATCCAAATGAAAGTGGTCATGCAGGTAGTGATTGGCTCTTGGCGCAAAACGCTATTCAGCTAAACAATGCGGTGATTCACTGGCGGGATCACGAGAAGAAAAAATTAGATACCGCTATTCGCATTGAGTCTCTCGCTATTTCCAGCGGTCTGCGAGATCACCTGGTTGACTTGGTGGCGTACCTGCCTAGCGATCCAAGCCCAGTGCGCTTGAGCGCAGACTTTAAGCACGGTATCGGTGGCGAGCCTGGTAATTGGCGTAACTGGAGCGGGCAATTTAGCTGGGACTTTAAAGGGCTCAATCTTAAACGCTTGGCGCTCGACTTTAAGCTGCCCCCGCCCATACTTGAGGGCATTCTGGAATCGCGTGGTTTTGTGAGCCTAAATAAGGGCAGACTGAATGGCGGCGATGCCTTGCTCTTCGCGGATGACTTACGCGTTCAATTTAAACAGGAGCGCGATCTATTGGAGTTTGGGCGACTCGAGGCAGAAATTCAAGAAACCCCCAAAGGAAAATTAGTTTCTGTAACTAGCAAGAAACTAGCCTGGCGGGATTTTGGAAGCCCTAAAAATTCCCCTCTGAAACAATTAAGTCCGATGTCGTT
>CAZWPR010000005.1:0-82555 GCA_964636135.1 uncultured Polynucleobacter sp. | reverse complement strand
AATCTGGGGTTTGGAATATTTGGCAAATCAATATTGCCCCGCCTGACCTGAAATACGGACTAGGGCCGGCGCCGATGATGGAGGGTGGTCTCTGGCAAATCATCACAATCTGTGCTCTCGGCGCTTTTATATCCTGGGCTCTCCGGGAGGTTGAAATTTGCCGCAAGCTCGGTATGGGACTGCATGTTCCCGCCGCCTTCAGTATGGCGATCTTTGCTTATTTCACACTCGTGGTCATTCGTCCCGTCTTGATGGGTGCATGGGGCCATGGTTTCCCATATGGCATCTTGAGTCATTTAGATTGGGTATCGAACACTGGATATCAATACCTCCATTTTCATTACAACCCAGCTCATATGCTGGCGGTTACCTTCTTCTTTACAACAACACTCGCATTGTCTTTGCATGGCGCTTTGATTTTGTCATCAACCAATCCACAGCCTGGCCACAATGTAAAAACGCCAGAGCATGAAGATACCTTCTTCCGAGATATCGTTGGTTACTCCGTTGGTACCTTAGGTATCCATCGTGTCGGCTTGTTCCTAGCTTTAGCAGCGGGCTTTTGGAGTGCAGTTTGTATTGTGATTAGCGGCCCATTCTGGACTAAAGGATGGCCTGAATGGTGGACATGGTGGCTTAACTTGCCCATCTGGAGCTAATAGGAGAGAACATGATCGAATATCAAAATTTATTTACTCAAACCCAAGTAACGGGTCCTGCTAGTCATGGCGTGCCGATCAATGCATACGATATGCGTGAGCGTACCAAGCCATTTGGCTTTAGCTACCTCATGGGTCTCATCGGCAATGCACAACTCGGGCCCATTTACTTAGGTCGACTTGGCCTAGCATCACTAATGTTTGGCCTTGCCGCATTCGTCATGATTGGTTTTAATATGCTGGCCCAAGTGGATTGGAATCCAATTCAGTTTGTGCGCCAATTGTTTTGGTTGTCACTAGATCCGCCAGCACCGAAATATGGCTTGACCTTCCCGCCAATGAATGAGGGCGGATGGTGGCTAATCGCCGGCCTCTTCACGACCATTTCAATTATGTTGTGGTGGTATCGCACCTATCGCCGCGCGATTGCGCTGGGCATGGGAACGCATGTACCTTGGGCATTTGCTGCTGCCATTTGGTTATTCTTGGTGCTGGGCTTGATTCGCCCAGTGCTGATGGGCAGCTGGAGTGAGGCCGTTCCGTTTGGCATCTTCTCGCACCTGGATTGGACAGCCGCCTTCTCCATTCGGTATGGCAATTTGTTCTATAACCCCTTCCACATGCTATCGATTGTGTTCTTGTATGGCTCGGTATTGCTTTTTGCAATGCACGGCGCAACCATCTTGGCTGTCAGTCGTTTTGGTGGTGAGCGTGAAATTGAGCAAATCGTCGATCGCGGTACTGCTTCTGAGCGTGCCGGCCTTTTCTGGCGTTGGACGATGGGCTTTAATGCGACGATGGAATCGATTCACCGTTGGGCTTGGTGGTTTGCGGTATTGACCCCAATCACAGGCGGCATTGGCATCCTGTTAACAGGCACCGTAGTCGATAACTGGTATCTGTGGGGCGTCAAACACGGCATTGCTCCGGCATACCCCGCCTATTTTGAGGTAGTTGCTGATCCAGCACTCAGTGCACCGATGGCACCTGCCGCTATTCAGGGAGCGAAATAATGAAAGCCGGATTGAATAAATTACTGATCACCTTAGGTCTCGCCTCGGCAGTCCTATTAACGGGCTGTGAGCGACCACCGATTGATGCTAAGCAAACTGGTTTCCGTGGCACAGCAATGGTGGAAATCAATAATCCACGCACCCAAGAAAAGCTAGCGGCTGAAAATGTAGCGCCTCCTGGTGTGCCTGTTCCTGCAGACGGTCCCAAGGCAAGTGCGGTTTACAAGAACGTAAAAGTGCTGGGTAATCTCAGTGAGGCACAGTTCACTACGTTTATGGTCGCAATGACTTCGTGGATTGCGCCAAAAGAAGGTTGCGGCTATTGCCATAACGTCCAGAACTTTGCAGATGATTCGGTCTACACTAAGAATGTCGCGCGAACGATGATTCAAATGACGCAGGCAATTAATTCTAATTGGAATGCTCACGTCAAAGATACAGGCGTAACATGCTATACCTGCCATCGTGGCAATCCCGTTCCAAAGGAAGTCTGGTTTGATACCGCTGAAAAGAAAAAGGGCGGTATGCTGGGTAATCGCAATGGACAGAATGCACCTTCGCCAGCCGTAGGTTATGCTTCATTACCAAATCAACCCTTTTCCAGTTATTTCTTAGCCGGAAAAGATGCGGCGCGGATTACAGGGCCAACCGCTTTACCAACTGGCCATGTAAAAACAATTCAGGAAACGGAATCGGTCTTTGGGGTGATGACTCACTTATCCAATGCATTGGGTGTCAATTGCACCTACTGCCATAACTCCAGAGCATTTGCGGACTGGACGGAAAGTCCTCCACAGCGTGCTCAGGCATGGCATGGTATTCAGATGGTCAAGGACGTCAATAGCAATTACATTGTGCCCACTACGCCCCTCTTTCCTTCGCACCGCTTAGGACCGGATGGGGATGTAGCAAAAGCCAATTGCGCGACGTGCCATCAGGGCGTGAATAAACCCCTATTAGGTAAAAGCATGCTGAAAGACTATCCATATTTAGTTGGTCCGCCAACTGGAAAGCCACTAGCAGTCGCACAAAAGAAGTAGGCGGGTTTGATTTTCAAGCACCGCCAATCATGAAGGAGTAGGGATGGACCAAAAGGTCGATCGTTTTAAGATACCCGAGCTGGCTGTTTTAGGCGGAGCTAAAAAAACAGGTACTCGGGCCATCGTGATTGGTAGTGGCTTTGGCGGCTTGGCTGCCGCTATACGTCTTGCAGTCAAAGGGTATGAGGTAACGGTTCTCGAGCGCCTTGATTCACCCGGAGGTCGTGCCTATGTGCATCGCCGTAATGGCTATACCTTTGATGCAGGCCCCACCATCATTACTGCACCATTTCTGCTGGAAGAGTTGTGGACCCTGTGTGGCCGCGACATGAAGAACGACATCGATCTACGATTAATGGATCCGTTTTATCAGGTTCGCTTTGCCGATGGGCGAATTTTTCATTACACCGGCGACCCAGAAAAAATGCGCGCAGAGGTAGCTAAATTTGAGCCATCTGATCTGCCAGGATATGAGCGATTTCTGGAGGAAGCAGAAAAATGCTACAAGTTAGGCTTTGAAGAGTTGGGTGATTTCTGCTTTCAGAGTTTGGGTGATCTGGCTAAAGCCTTTCCGAGTCTGGTCAAGATGCGTGCTTGGAACAATTTGTATTCCTTAGTTGCCAAGCACATTAAAAATCCACAGCTGCGTGAAGTAATGAGTTTTCACCCACTGTTGATTGGTGGCAATCCCTTCTCGGTAACGGCAGTCTATTCACTCATTAATGCCCTAGAGCGTAAATGGGGTGTGCATTCAGTTATGGGTGGTACAGGTAAGTTAATACAGGGACTCGTGAAGTTACTGAACGAGCAGGGCGTTGAGGTTCGTTACAACTCCACTGTTCGTAAGATAAACATCGAAAATAATCATGTCACTGGCGTTACCTTAGAAAATGGCCAGGTACTCTACTCCGATTTAGTCGTTTCTAATGCCGATACCGCTTGGACCTATAAGAATTTAATCGACGCTAAATACCGTAAGGTATGGACAGATAAAAAGGTCGATAACGGCAAGTACTCGATGAGCTTATTTGTTTGGTACTTCGGAACCAAGAAAAAATACCCCGAAATACCGCACCACATGATGCTGCTGGGTGAGCGCTATAAAACACTGCTGGATGATATCTTCAAAAAGCATCACTTAGCAAAAGACTTTAGTTTGTATTTGCATCGGCCAACCGCAACCGATCCATCGATGGCCCCAGAGGGCTGTGATACGTTTTATGTCCTCTCTCCAGTACCCCATCTAGATAGTGGAACGGATTGGCAAACGGCAGCAGAGTCATACCGCAAGGCCATCGCTAACATGCTGGAAAGTACTGTGATGCCGGATTTGCAAGCTAATATCACCGAGTCATTCATGATGACGCCGCAAGACTTTAAAGACCGTTTGCTCTCGCATAAAGGCGCTGCATTTGGTCTTGAGCCCTTACTCACACAAAGTGCTTGGTTTAGGCCCCACAACCGCAGCGAAGACATTCCTGGTCTTTATATGGTTGGTGCCAGCACCCATCCAGGCGCTGGCATTCCAGGTGTTTTATCTTCGGCTAAGGCATTGGATTCAGTGATAGAGCCCGTAGTCAATACCTATTTAAATCAGGCAAGACATGCAGCAACTTAATACCGTCCGCGCTATTACTGCTGAATTTGGCTTTCAGTTGGATTTGCGTACTTGTACGGAGCTCATGAAAGACGGGTCTAAATCGTTTTTTGCCGCCTCTAAAATTCTGCCAAGCAATATTCGAAGTTCGGCAACAGCTTTGTATGCCTTCTGCCGTCTATTGGATGATTTGGTGGACGATCAGAATGCAAGCGCTGATGTCATTCCCCAAATTCAAGAGCGGCTGGCTCGAATCTACAAGCAAGATCCGGTTGATGTGCCTGCGGATCGTGCACTTGCATTAGTAGTGGAGCGATTTGGCATCCCGAAGATTTTGCTTGAGGCCCTTATTGAGGGATTCGAGTGGGATCGCGATGGCCGTCGTTATGAAACTATCGACGATTTACAAGCCTATGGCGCACGCGTTGCTTCTACAGTTGGGGTCATGATGACCCTCATCATGGGTGTGCGTGATCCAGTTGTGCTGCAGCGTGCGTGTGAGCTGGGTTTGGCGATGCAGTTAACCAATATTGCACGCGATGTGGGCGAGGATGCTCGCAATGGCCGCTTGTATTTACCCCGAAGCTGGATGCGTGATGCTGGAATTGACCCTGATGTTTGGCTGCAGGACCCGGTATTCAGTGAAGCGCTTGGTACCGTTGTATCACGCTTGTTAAAGACCGCGGATGGCATGTATCAGCGTTCGATTGCTGGAGTTGCCGGGCTTCCCCGAAATTGCCGTGCAGCGATTTCAGCAGCGCGTTTGATTTATTGTGAAATCGGTCGTGAAGTCGAGCGACGTGGTATGAATTCAATCAATCACCGTGCGGTGGTGCCATTCTCCAAAAAATTGCTATTGATGGGTCAGGCTCTGATGGCGGGCATTTACAGCCCTAAATTAAACGCAATACACGAGCCCATTGCAGAGCTGCAGTTTTTAGTAGAAGCTGTTTTACCGAATGATCCGCATGCCCATTACGAAGGCTCAATTGAGGATCGCATGATTTGGGTGATTAATTTAATGGAGCGTGTCGAGCGCCGCCGTATTCAGAACTACGATGCTTTTATGCAGCCAGAAAAGGCTGCAGCTTAAATCAGTTAGACAACTAAAGCAGTATCTTTAGGAAAAGATCTTGGGTATGCGTGGCATGCGCCATGGCAACATCAACTGGGTACTGGTGGCTACAAGGCGTGGCACGTTGAGTGTTTCATGCATCGACGTTACTTTTTCTCCAAGTAAAGTCGACTGCAAAATGGAACGTGCATAAAAGGGCGTATCTTCGAGAAGTTGACTAGTGCTAGCCTGGGTATTGGGATCTGTGCGCATGTGGCGCTGAATCCGCCAGCCGGTTTTCTTGAGGGCTTGCCGCGCAGGAGCCTCAAATGGCTCCACACTGCCATCGGGCTTAAAGCGCAGTGCAATCAGTCGCTCAACCCCTGATTTTTGGCGGACATCGTAAATCACGGCAGTGCTACCGTCTTTCATAGCAGCGCGCGACCAATCCCATTCCGTAAACGGAACGCTGATCGCCTCGTCTCCTTCGTTTGAATCAAAGTAAGCATGTCCTTGCCAGCTCAGTTTAGGGTGATCCATGCTGACCTCAACGCGGGCCGATGGGGCAATCGGGCCCCAGCGGTGTTTTTGTGCATCATCCAAAGGGGTGGTGAACTGAAATAACTGATCTGGATAGACTTTAATCGTGCCAGCAACTTTTTGACCAAATGGAATGGCGCGCTCGGCAATACTAATGGTCAGGCAGTTGCCATCCCAGTGTAGCCCGCTGGGCCCAATCTGGAAGGTGTGCTGATCGCGGTGAATCCATTTGCCACCCCGCTCGGTCATAGTCCAGCGTTTATTGCCGGGACTATAGATTGCCACGTTGAGTGCGCAGTAGTCGTTTGCATCTGCTGGCTGTGATCGATTGGCCCACGCATAGTACGGTGAAAACACACTACCAACAAAGGCAATGATGCTGATCCCGTGCTGACCATCATCGCTCAGCGCATCAACATACCACCAGAGGTAATTACCTGGATTTACCGCTTGGTTGAACTGCGGCGTGCCATTAGCGCTGCGACCGCCTGTCGACCCGATAAAGCGGCCATCGGCACCCCCGGACCCGGATGGACGCTGCCGCCCGCCAGAAAGAGATTCTCGATTTGCGTCAGCGCATTGGAACGCTGGAATGAGCTCATCCATCCATGGGTTGCTTGGCCGTACAGCGCTCCCCCGCGACCCGGAAACAACCGATTGAATTCCGTGGGCGATGTCCGGATAGTTGAATGGCTGGACTCCTGAAGCTCCAGACCACATTGCTTGAGTAGGGTAAATGCGGTTTGCTGGCATCGGTCAATTTCCTTCTGGTTAACTTCATGATCCCCTATGGCTGGCGCATTGACAAGGCACAGTAGTCGTTCCTTCTGCTCCAGGGCAGCGCCGCTATCGTTTCTATCTTGAGCGCAGACATAGACGGTGGGCTCATTGGGGTAGCTCTTGTGCTCGAAAATATCACTGAATTCACGGGAATAATGGCTATTAAAAAAGACGTTATGACGAACCAGTGGGAAGCCGCTGGTTTTGACTTTCATTGACCAGGTTATCGCCGAGAGCGATCTGCTGGTTGGGATCGAATTGGAAACGACCGACCGCATAGATGCACCCATTAAACCTTGTCGCAGGGCATTGATGTCACCATTAAAGACAACATAGTCTGCCGGTATACGCTCTCCATCAGAGAGTTCAATCGACTCAACCCGATTGTGCTGCTGGTGAATCGTATGTACTGATGCATTCGTTCGAATACGCGCCCCCTTACTTTGCGCCAAACGGGCAATGGCTTTCGGGATTTCAGCCATGCCGCCCCGCACTGACCAAACCCCATCCATTTCAACTTGGGCGATCAACATTAAGGTTGCCGGAGCCAGAAAGGGTGAGGAACCGCAATAGGTGGCATAGCGACCAAAGAGTTGGTGCAGGCGTGGGTCCTTAAAGTATTTTCCGAGCGAGGACCAGAGATCACTAAAGGGCCCGATTGCCATCAGCGGCATCGATTTTGTGATGCCCAGTGACCCCATCATGCCTGTCATCGATGGTCTGGCGGATTGAATGAAGGGCTTCTCGAGAACCCCATACACTTTTTTAGCCATGTTGCAGAACGCTAAAAACGCTTTTGCTTCTGCCGGACTAGAAAATGCGGCAATGGCATCTGCACTTTGCTCGCGATCGGCAAATAAATCCAGATACTGTTCGCCCCAGGTATGTCTTGCTAAGATCGTCAATGGGTCGGTTTGGATGTGCGAGGAGAATGATTCGCCACAGGCATCAAACAGTTGCTCAAATACCCAGCGCATCGTAAACACTGTTGGTCCCGAATCAACCAATCCGCAATCGCCGGGAGCGCCAACGGCGACTTGTCGAATCTTTCCGCCAACAGCCTGTTCTTTTTCAAGCAGAGTCACTTCAAAGCCGAGGTGGGCAAGCTCAAGGCAGGCACACAAACCGCCAATGCCGCCCCCAATAACCACGACGCGTTCGCTACTCATATCCTAGCCATAGTGTTTTCCCCGCCAGGTACCTTGCATTTCAGATGGCGTGAAACGCGTAAACATCGATTCAGAAAAGTACTGCTGGCCGTAGGCTGCTTTGATCGCGGCGAGGTGGGCACCTTGCTGCGCATAGGCATTGAGTGCAGTCTCATTTTCCCAAATCGTAAAAGTGGCTTGCCGTAGATAAGGCGCCTCACCAAGACCGGCGCTCAAAATCACCCCTTCCGACTGATTAATCGAGACCTCGGCGGGCTGCGCATTTTTCCAAAACGCATTTGCTTTCAGGGGTTTGATGGATGCACGCGTTAATGAAGCAATCGGTCCGGATATCGGGGCATTGGCTGTAACATCCAATTGGGTACCAGCCCAGGAACCCCGCGTACTAAATGCATTGAGGGTTACAGCAAAGAACTCGCGCGAGTGCTTCAGGTATGACTGGACAAGGCTTGAATGCGTTCGGAATTGCTTGGCATGCTGTTCGCTATCGAATACACAAAACAAACCTTGTTTGTGGAAACTGGGCTTGGTACTAAAGCCGCCCTCAAACCCAGAGCCCAATATTTTAAAAAATTGCAGCCCAGGAATGTTGTACAGAGAAAAACGACCAATCACATAACGGGAGAGGCCCCAGAGGAATGAATCGGGCGCAATATCGACTAACACTAATACTGCGGTTTGATTGCGCATGGTGACGTAATCTAGGAGTCGTTGTCTTCGGAGGCGCTGTTCTCAATAATGCCAAAGCGACGCATCTTAATGTAGAGGCCTTGACGCGATAGGCCTAATAATTCTGCAGCAGAAGCGCGATTCGACATAGTGAGCTCTAAAGCCGAAATAATGCAGAGTTTTTCAATGATGTCGGTCGTTTCAGTCACAATTTCCTTGAGGGGAACTTTACCAACTAGCTCGGTCAGGTGCCGCGCATTTTTCTCAATATTGCTGGGTGTAGGGCCAGCCTGTGCGACCCGCTTGGAAATACTACGGATGCTAAAGGCAAACGCAGGGGGATTATGAGAACGTACGTCAACCCCTGAAATCTCTGCTTCTAAAGGCGAGCTGCCATCGTCACTGGTAATGGTAGTGGCGTAGTTCTTAATGACGCCATGCTCACGTAATGTATTTAAGATGATGCGCAAATCAATGGTTGAGCGTCCAAGCCACTGCTCTAATGATTTACCGATGACATATTCTGCCTGTGCAGAATGGGTCATTTGGGTAAATGCTTTATTGGAGGACAGAATGAGGCCTTGCAAATTCGTAACCACGAATGCATCGCTTGACTCCTCAATGGCTTTTAATACGAGGGCACTTTGCTCACCATAATTAATGGTGGCAGCATTGACCGAGAGTGGATTAAGGCTAACGAGATAAACACTTTGCCGACCCTCACGCAGCAAGGCACTTGAAATCTCCACCTCATCTGCTGAATTCAGCAGATGTACCACCCGATTTTGTTGCAAATTACCAATCTTAAAATCAGCAAAATAGTCCTGAATAACCTCTTGATCGGCCTTCGAAAATAAGTCACCAATCGCTTTTCCTACCAATTTTTTGGAGTCGCCGAGTAAGGTGCCGGATGCTTTATTCGCCTCAATTATGCGCAGCGTTTGGCTGTCGATCAATAAATAGGCTTGATCGGTAATATTAAATAACTGTGAGTATCGATTTTCAATCGCATGCAAGCGGGTATAGTCACGCTCGATTTCTTGCTGCGCCTCTACTAAGCGTTGTTGTAAGGCAGAAATACTACGAAGATCACGGCCAATCGCCAGTACCGTTTTTTGTTTGGGCAGATGAACGGTACTAAATAAAATGGGTAACGATTTTCCATCGGGAAGTAGTTGATTAATTTGTCGCCATTTTTGTGCGCCCTCACTGGTATTGGTATCCATCAGGGCGTGTACTTTTGGATGGCTATCGATTGCAATCGTATCCATCCATTTTTTATTGATTAGGCTGTTACTATCTTCGATGCCAATTTTTTCAGCATTTACGACATCACGAATAGTTCCATTCGTGTCGAGCACAAAAACAACATCGGCGGAGTATGCAACTAACGATACAGCGGTCTTGATATCGACTGTATCGAGACTGTCATGAGGTTGTGCGGTGAGCGCCATTTACTTTTATTTTAATTATTAAGGGCTGAAACTGAGCTGCTGACTTCGGTTGTAATATTTAAAATTCGGTTAAGTTGATGCAATGCTTCTTCGGGCGTATTGGATTTTATATCGGCCTGAATATGCCCAAATGACATCGCGTCAGAATTATATAGCGATCCCCCTGTAAGTACGATGATTGCTGGGTTTAACGACTTATTGCGGATCGACTGAATGAGTGCTGGAAGCTGATCCAGTTGATCGTAATCGGCAATACTAATTGCAACCGCGGTCAGGGATTTACTGGCAACGGTCGTTTCAATAAAGCGTTGGGTCGGCATACTTTCGCTCAGGACATTCCATCCGGCCCAGGTAAAGTAATTCGATAAAATTAGTGGCCCCAGTGTGTGGTGTGAGCCTGGCGCAGCGCTAATCAGAATGCTGTGGGTAGTTGAGGCGTGGGTTCGAGTTTCCTGAAACAGATAATCTAAACTGTAGATTAATTTCTGTAAACGACCCGTTGCAATGGTGACCTCAGTAAAGCTAAGGCTATCGCTACTCCATTGATCGCCCAGCTTGCGTGCTATACGTGGTATTAGCTCCAGCACTATTAAATCAATGCCCATTCCTAAATTTAATAACTCAGCAATGTATTGCTCTGTTTTTTGTGGACCATCGCGTGTAATGAGCGCGACAAAACCATCCGCATGATCTTCAATGATTTGCCAGGTCAGATGTGCTGACGAATGCGGTTTTAATTCAAGCGCACCCGTTTCCAAAATGGTATTGAGTAGGCGATCTTCAATCCAATCCCGATTGCCCGTTTGATTCACGCGCCCAATTCCCTTCACCATGGCTAGAACCTTGCCGGTATCTAAGGCGGGTGCTTCAGTCGATTCTTGCTGGTTCTCTTTTTTTGCCAACATAAGGGATTCGTTTGCGATAGGTAAAAAAATAAACTTGTTTACAATGTAAAACAAATATTACACTTTTGATAGAATAAGCTGTAAATAAAGATGATATTTAAGGGTAAACCCCAATTAACTAAGGGTAAATACGGTATTTTGTAAATTAAATTAGTCGTAAAGTTTTGTTTACACATTCAAAGGAATTGGCAAAGCAAAAACGTGAGTAATTTGATTAAACCCCTCTACACAGCAGATCAGCGCAAACGGCGCAATGAATCGGTGTGGACCTTAGTTCAAGGCATTTTGGCTCCTGCTCAATTCCTCATTTTTATTGTCAGTTTTTGTTTGGTCATTCGCTACCTCTTTACTGGCGATGGCTATGAAATAGCAACAGTATCGATCGTAGTCAAAACGATTGCCTTGTATTTGATCATGATCACTGGATCGATTTGGGAAAAAGTGGTTTTTGGTAAATACCTGTTTGCCGAGAGTTTTTTTTGGGAAGATGTTTTTAGTATGCTAGTTCTAGCGCTTCATACTGCTTATCTTTATTTCTTAATGAATGGCGCACTTAGCGCAAACGAATTAATTTACCTGGCCTTAGCCGCATACGTCGCTTACTTGATTAATGCGGCGCAGTTTGTATGGAAGCTAAGGGTGGCGCGATATGAAGGCATCGAGGAGGAATTACTAAACTCGGATAAGCCCAATATTCACGGGGGGATGGCAACATGAATGCCATTACTACGCCGAACCTAAGCCCGGCACGTGATGCAAGTCGCGACATCCCCATCATGAAAGAAAAGGGCCAGCGCGAGGTCTTTTGCGGCCTCACCGGAATTATCTGGCTCCATCGCAAAATACAGGATGCTTTTTTCTTGGTGGTGGGCTCACGCACCTGCGCGCATTTAATTCAGTCGGCCGCGGGCGTCATGATTTTTGCAGAGCCCCGTTTTGCTACTGCCATTATTGATGACCGTGATTTAGCCGGCATTGCCGATGCCAATGACGAGTTAGATAAAGTGGTAACTAAATTATTAAGTCGTCGGCCTGATATCAAACTACTTTTTCTAGTTGGGTCGTGCCCATCCGAAGTAATCAAGTTGGATTTATCACGCGCCTCAGAGCGTCTTAGCAAGCAGTTTATTCAGCAATGCCGGATCTTAAGTTACTCCGGCAGCGGAATCGAAACCACCTTTACCCAGGGCGAAGATGCCTGTTTAGCTGCCTTAGTAAAAGAGTTGCCTAAGCCCAGCGAGAGAAGTGCAAGTTCTGTTGATGCCGATGTCAAGAATCTCGTGATTGTGGGCTGCTTACCAGACGTTGTAGAAGATCAATTTCGGCGCGTCTTTAATGAGCTTGGCATTGATGCAGTGTCATTCTTCCCGCCCCGCCATAGTAACGACACGGTTACTGTCAATTCGAATACACGCTATTTGTTAGCCCAGCCTTTCCTTGCTGAGACAGGGCGCTTATTCGATGAGCGCGGAGCCCAGCGCCTTGATGCGCCATTCCCCTTTGGTGTTGAGGGAACAAGCCAATGGCTTGCGGCAGCAGCCAAAGAGTGGGGCATTGCCGATGCTGACTTTGAGCGTGTAACTGCGCCCAGAAAGGCCCGTGCAAAATCGGCATTAGAGCGGTACAAGGCGATTCTGAATCAAAAAACCATTTCCTTCTTTCCGGATTCGCAGCTGGAAATTCCCTTGGCCCGTTTTTTGCACAACGAGATGGGTATGACTTTACTGGAAGTCGGCACACCATACTTACATCGCCAGCATTTGGCTCAAGAACTCGCACTCTTACCAGACGATGTTCGCCTGGTTGAGGGGCAAGATGTTGAAAAGCAGCTCGATCGTTGCCGAACAGATAATCCGGATATCGTGGTTTGTGGTTTGGGCTTAGCCAATCCATTAGAAGCCGAAGGCATCACCACTAAGTGGTCGATTGAGTTGGTATTTAGTCCAGTCCATGGTTACGAGCAGGCAGCTGACTTAGCTGAATTGTTTGCCCGTCCATTGCAACGTCGTATGAAATTGGCGGCCTAATATGCAACTGACACTCTGGACCTACGAAGGACCACCACACGTCGGCGCTATGCGCATTGCTACTGCATTGAAGGATGTGCATTACGTGTTGCATGCACCTCAAGGCGATACCTACGCTGATCTGCTATTCACGATGATTGAGCGTTCAAAAAAACGCCCACCCGTGACCTATACGACCTTTCAGGCGCGTGACTTGGGCGGCGATACCGCAGAGCTCTTTAAAAATGCAACCCGCGAGGCTTATGCGCGCTTTCAACCCAACGCGATGATGGTGGGTGCTTCCTGTACAGCAGAACTCATTCAAGATGATCCCGCAGGCTTAGCAAAGGCACTTAATTTACCCATTCCGGTCATTCCACTGGAGTTGCCGTCGTATCAGAAAAAAGAAAACTGGGGCGCAGCCGAAACCTTTTATCAAATGGTGCGCACCTTAGCAGCGCCTGTAGTGAAAACACCTGCCGCCACTTTAGTAGCAGAGCGCACTGCTGCGCGCGCTGCCGGCAAAGCGCCTAGCTGCAATATCTTGGGCGCTACGGCACTCGGATTTCGGCACCGCGACGACGTGCATGAAATTCAGAAACTATTGGGCGAGCTGGGTATTGAAGTCAATGTCACAGCGCCGCTGAATGCTAGTGTTGCAGACCTGCAGCGTTTGGGCGCAGCCGACTTTAACGTGGTTCTGTATCCTGAAATCGCTGGTGTAGCCGCATCCTGGCTCACGCGGACGTTTGGTCAGCCTGCTACCAAAGTCATTCCAATTGGCGTCAATGCCACTACTGAATTCATTGCTGAAGTCGTCGCCCTCGCAGGGCTTGATGCCAGTATTGTGGAGCGCTATCAAAATAGTCGCGCACAGTGGTATTCCAAATCGGTTGACTCAACCTACTTAACCGGTAAGCGAGTTTTCATTTTTGGTGATGCGACTCACGTGATTGCCGCTGCCCGCGTTGCGAGCCAAGAAATTGGCTTTGAGGTAGTTGGGCTTGGCACCTATAGCCGTGAGTTTGCCCGTGACGTACGCGAGGCTGCAGCGCTTTACGGCGTAGAGGCCTTAATAACCGATGATTATTTAGAAGTAGAGCAAAAGGCCAGTGAGCTTGCTCCGGATTTAATGCTCGGCACACAAATGGAGCGCCACATTGCCAAGCGCCTCGGCGTTCCGTGCGCAGTGATTTCGGCACCCATTCATGTGCAGGACTTTCCAGCGCGCTATTCCCCACAAATGGGCTTTGAAGGTGCAAACGTGTTATTTGATACCTGGATTCATCCGCTGATGATGGGCTTAGAAGAGCACCTCATCATGATGTTCCGTGAAGATTTTGAGTTTGATGCCAGCGCTGCAGGATCGCATTTAGGTCACCGTGCTGTCAATCATGCTCCAGCAGCTCCGGCCAAAACAGAAATTCCAGCAGAACAAATCAGCGTTACCGCCAGTGCAGTAATTGATGCTGTTATAGGTGAAGCAACATGGGCGCCCGATGCCATGAAAGAGCTTGGAAAAATTCCTTTCTTTGTGCGTGGAAAGGCCCGTCGCAATACAGAGCGTTTTGCTACTGAGCAGGGACTGTCGATGATCACGATTGAGACCTTATACGATGCAAAGGCACACTATGGCCGCTAATCACACACCAATTCGGGTGGTGATCGTGACCATGGATACCCATTTGGTCAGCGCAACCGAGCGGGCTCGCTTTGCTTTGCAAAAGAAAATGCCCGGCTTGGTTTTAACCATTCATGCGGCATCGAGCTGGACCGTGGATGCAAAAGCCTTAAAAGCGTGCGTGGATGATATTGCTCGGGCGGACATTGTGGTGGCGATGATGCTCTTTATGGAAGACCATTTCCTACCGGTGATTGATGCCCTGAAAGCCCGTCGCCTGGAGTGCGACGCTATGGTCTGCGCCATGTCGGCGGCAGAGATTGTCACGCTTACCCACATGGGTAGCTTTAATATGAGCAAGCCCGCTACCGGTTTGATGGCGTTACTCAAGCGTTTGCGTGGCAACAAAGAAAAAGCACAAACCGGCGGCGCTGCTCAAATGCGGATGTTGCGCCGCTTACCGAAGATCCTGAAATTCATTCCTGGAAGCGCTCAGGATGTTCGCGCTTATTTTCTAACATTGCAATATTGGCTGGGCGGCTCCGAAGAAAACATGTACCACATGGTGCGCAGCCTCATTAATCGCTACGCCCAAGGTGAGCGGGCAGTATTGCGTAGCCAAGAGAAAAGCGTTGAGCCACTGATTTACCCCGATACCGGAATTTATCATCCGCGCCTCAAGGGCCGCATGAGCGAAGAGCTGCGTGATTTACCCAAATTAGTTTCTGACCAAAAATCGCGCGGTCGTGTTGGACTGTTATTACTCCGTTCCTACATCTTGGCTGGCAATACCCTGCATTACGATTCCGTGATTGCGGCGATGGAAGCCCAAGGATTGCAAGTAGTTCCTATTTTTGCAGTGGGCCTTGATGCCAGACCCGCGATTGACGCCTTCTTAACGAAGGGTGAAGACTGTGCGGTTGATGCCGTAGTTTCCTTAACGGGGTTCTCCCTGGTTGGTGGCCCCGCTTATAACGATGCTAAAGCAGCCGAAGAAGTTTTATCCAAGATGGATGTTCCTTATTTGGCAGCGCATCCGCTGGAGTTTCAAACTCTGAGCGATTGGGGCAAGTCAGATCAAGGCTTAATGCCGGTGGAGAACACCCTGATGGTTGCCATTCCAGAGCTCGATGGCGCGACCAATCCCATGATCTTCGGCGGACGTGCTGGCGCTGCTGGCGTTGCTTGCACCGGTTGCCATAAAGCCTGCACCTTTGAAGTCAATACCAACGCGCATGACATGTTTACCTGCGTTGAGCGGACCGCGATGCTAGCAGCGCGCGTTACCAAGTTAATTGCGATGCGTAAAACCGTGAAACACGACCGCAAAGTAGCTTTGGTTATTTTTAACTTTCCACCCAATGCCGGTCGCATTGGCACAGCAGCGCACTTAAGCGTATTTGAATCGGTCTTTAATACGCTTAAGGGCTTGCGCGATGAGGGATATACCGTCGATGTTCCAGCTTCGGTAGATGATTTGCGCGAGCAAATGCTCACAGGCAATGCACAGCAATTCAGTATGGATGCCAATGTACATACGCAAATTGCTTTGGATGATTACGTCAAGCGTGAACCTTGGTTAAAAGAGATTGAGGCACAGTGGGGCCCGGCCCCAGGGCGCATGCTCACGAACGGCAGCGCTTTATTTGTGCTGGGTAAGCAATTTGGCAATGTGCTGGTAGCGATTCAGCCCGGCTTTGGTTACGAGGGCGATCCCATGCGCCTCTTATACGAAAAAGGCTTTGCACCAACCCATGCCTTCTCTGCCTTCTACCGCTACATTCGCGAAGACTTTAATGCCAACGCGGTATTGCATTTTGGTACACATGGCGCACTCGAATTTATGCCAGGCAAGCAATCCGGTATGTCCGGCGCTTGCTGGCCAGATCGCTTAATTAGTGATTTGCCTAATATTTACATTTACGCCTCCAATAATCCATCGGAAGGTGCGATTGCAAAACGCCGTGCCGGCGCTACTTTAGTTAGTTATCTAACACCTCCAGTTGCGCAAGCCGGTTTGTATCGTGGCTTGGTTGACCTCAAAGCATCCCTCGATCGGTGGCGTACTCTAGCGCCAGTAGCCCAAACGGATGATGCACCGGTCGCCATGGATAGTAATGAGCAGTTGGAATTGATCGAGATGATTCAGGTTCAAGCGGCTGAACTGAATTTAGCGCCACTCGAGCCCAGCTGGAAAACCATGGATCGCCAGATCGTTCTGGCCAGTCTGAATAAGCTCAACGAGCAAATCTTGGAAATGGAATACGCTTTGATTCCCCATGGGCTCCATGTGCTTGGCAATGCGCTGAGTAAAGAAGAGCGGATCGATATGCTCGTTAGCTCGGCTCAGGCCGGCGATGGCCCAGCAAAGACACTCGATCGCGCCATTATTGCTGGATTGGTGGAGGGCACCACCGTTGATCGTTCCATTAGCGAAAATCACTTAGAACTCTCCAACGAAATGCGCGAGCAGTTGGATGGTCTGGTGAAGATGGATCAGCTGATGCAAGAAGATAGTGAGCTGCAAGGCATCTACCGTGCATTGGATGGTCGTTACATTAAGCCAGCACCGGGCGGTGATGTGCTGCGCAATCCTGATGTATTGCCAACCGGTCGCAATGTCCATGGCTTTGATCCATTCCGCATTCCTAGTAAATTTGCTGTGCGCGATGGGCAAATGCAAGCCAATAAATTACTAGAGCGCTATCAGGCAGATGGCAATCCTTTACCAGAGTCCATCGCTTTAGTACTCTGGGGTACGGATAACCTCAAAACTGAAGGCGGTCCGATTGCCCAAATTTTGGCCTTGATGGGAACCTTGCCACGCTTTGATAGCTTTGGCCGAGTCGCAGGCGCCAGCTTGATTCCATTGGCAGAGCTAGGACGTCCCCGGATCGATGTAATGGTCTCAATCTCCGGAATTTTCAGAGACTTAATGCCGCTTCAAGTCAAAGTATTGGCCGAAGCAGCCTATCTTGCCGCCGCTGCAGATGAGTCCATTGCAGACAACTTTGTCCGTAAGCATGCACTCGACTACCAAGCCAAAACCGGTTGCGATTTAGAGACAGCGGCTTTGCGTGTATATGGCAATGCAGAGAGTGCTTACGGCGCCAACGTTAATATGATGGTGGATAACGGCTTATGGCAGGATGAGGATGAATTAGCCGAAACTTATACCAGCCGCAAGAGTTTTGCTTATGGCCGCAATGGCCGTCCCCAAGCGCAAAAGGAATTGCTCCAGCGCATTTTGGCGGATGTGGAATTGACCTACCAAAACCTCGATTCGATTGAGCTGGGCGTTACTACCATTGATACCTACTTCGATACCTTGGGTGGGATAAGCCGTGCCGTCAAGCGCGCCAAAGGCGGCAAAGCGCCACCGGTTTACATTGGCGATCAAACCAAGGGCGATAGCGTTGTCCGTACCTTAAATGAACAAGTTGCTCTGGAAACACGTTCACGAATGCTTAATCCAAAGTGGTACGAAGGCATGCTTAAGCATGGATATGAAGGCGTGCGTCAGATTGAATCGCACCTTACCAATACCATCGGCTGGTCCGCCACCACCGGCCAAGTGGAGCCTTGGGTATACCAGCAGCTTACCCAAACATTTATCTTGGATGCGGATATGCGCGAGCGCCTTATGCGCCTTAATCCAGCCGCCTCAGTAAAAGTAGCAAACCGCCTTTTAGAAGCCTCTGAAAGGCAATATTGGAAACCCGAACCATCTGTTCTAGAAACCCTGCGTCGTGTTGCGCAAGATTTCGAAGATAGATTAGAAGGTGTTTACGAAGGAGTAGCAATTTAATGAATACCGTCAGCGTACCCATCTCAGAAATTTCAACCCGCAAACCGCCCGATGGAGAGGGAAGCGTTCAGGTCCATTTAGATCCCTCGGAGAAAATTGGTAATGCCAAAGTATTTGCCATTTATGGCAAAGGCGGTATTGGTAAAAGCACAACCTCCTCAAACTTGTCCGCGGCATTCTCGATGCTGGGTAAAAAAGTCATTCAAATTGGCTGCGATCCCAAGCATGACTCGACCTTTACGTTGACGGGCAAGTTGGTGCCAACCGTGATTGATATTTTGGAGACCGTGGATTTCCATTCGGAGGAATTGCGGGTAGAGGACTTTGTATACGAAGGTTTTAATGGCGTGATGTGCGTAGAAGCAGGCGGCCCTCCCGCTGGAACGGGTTGCGGTGGCTATGTGGTTGGCCAGACCGTCAAATTACTCAAGGAGCATCACCTCTTAGAAGATACCGATGTGGTGATCTTTGACGTTTTAGGTGACGTGGTTTGCGGCGGCTTTGCTGCACCCTTACAACATGCTGATCGGGCCTTGATTGTGGCGGCCAATGACTTTGATTCGATCTTTGCCATGAATCGCATCGTGCAGGCGATTAGCGCAAAAGCAAAAAACTACAACGTTCGTCTGGGCGGCGTGATTGCGAATCGCAGTAAAGACACCGATCAAATTGATAAGTTCAATAACCGGGTTGGCCTCAAGACCATGGCGCACTTCCCGGATCTCGATGCTATTCGCCGCAGTCGCCTCAAGAAGTGCACTATTTTTGAAATGGAATCAACCCCTGAAATTGAGGCAGTCAAAGCAGAGTATCTGCGCTTAGCTGCCAGCTTATTGCTGGATGATGATCCGATTTTGAGCGAATCATTAAAAGACCGTGAAATTTTTGACTTATTGGGATTTGATTAAGCATGCCTGGAATGTCATACCAAGATCGTCGTACTAAGCTGAAGAACTACTTCGATCGGACTGCAGTGGATGCGTGGGCTAAGCTCACCTCCGATGCGCCCGTGAGTGGCATTCGGGCGACGGTCCGTGCCGGTAGGGATCAAACCCGTCAACGTATTTTGAACCGCTTGCCAGAGGACTTAACCGGTAAGCGGATCTTGGATGCCGGTTGCGGCACTGGCGCCTTGGCTTTAGAAATGGCTAAGCGCGGTGCCAACGTGGTTGCGGTGGATTTATCACCCAAATTAGTGGAGTTGGCACAAGAGCGTATTCCTGTAGAGGAGCGTCAGAACATTGCCTTTCATTCCGGCGACATGCTCGATGAGTCATTCGGCGAGTTTGATTATGTGGTGGGTATGGATTCGATGATCCATTACCAGTCCGACGACATGCTCAATGTACTGGAGCGTTTGGCCGAGCGTACCCACCAAAAAATCATTTTTACTTTTGCTCCCAGCTCTGCTTTGCTGGAGATCATGATTCGAGTAGGGCGTCTTTTCCCGCGTAAAGATCGCGCACCCTTTATTGAGCCTGTGAGCGAGCAAAAATTACGCGATCTGGTCAGCCAGTCCAAACTGCTACACAGTTGGCGAGTGAGCTTTACCTTGCGCATTTCGAGTGGCTTTTACCAATCGCAAATCATGGAGCTACGTCGTTTCTCATGATGCAATTTTTTAAAACAGCCAAAGCATGGACGCGGATTAATCCACGCTTCTTGCCATTTGCGGACGTCGCAACAGTCGACTTACCGCTAAGCCGTTTATTGCGTTTGTCCTTATTCCAAGTCACCGTGGGTATGGCAGCAACCTTACTCATTGGCACACTGAATCGCGTGATGATTGTGGAGATGGGCATGAGCGCTTGGATGGTGGCTATGATGGTCGCCTTGCCCTTAATATTTGCACCATTTCGGGCGCTGATTGGCCATCGCTCCGATACCCATCGCTCGATTTTGGGCTGGAAGCGCGTACCTTACATTTGGATTGGGACTTGGTTGCAATTTGGTGGCTTGGCCATCATGCCGTTTGCACTGATCTTACTGTCAGGTGATACGCACTGGCCAATTTGGTTTAGTTATATTGCCAGCGCATTAGCCTTCCTACTGGTTGGTGCCGGAATGCAGACAACCCAAACTGCAGGATTAGCATTGGCGACCGATTTAGCTGAGCCGCAAAATCGTCCACGCGTGGTAGCCATGATGTATGTGATGCTCTTGGTTGGTATGGTGGTGAGCGGCATTGTATTTAGCATTCTATTAAAGCCATTTACGCAAGTGCAATTAGTTCAAGTGATTCAAGGAGCAGCCTCAGTCACCTTAATCCTGAATTTAATTGCCTTATGGAAGCAAGAGGTACGCCAGCCCCACAAAACTCACCCTAGTGTTGCGCGGCCTGATTTTTCAGAGTCGTGGAACGCATTTATAGCGATGCCACAGGTCAAGCGTTTCCTCATCATGTTGGGTTTGGGGACGATTGCATTTAGCATGCAAGACGTCATTTTGGAGCCCTATGGCGGCGAGATCTTAGGTTTAAGCGTGTCAGCAACCAGTTTGTTAACGGCATTGATTTCAGGTGGGTCGTTGCTTGCCTTTGTATTGTCGGCGCGCTGGCTAGTGAAGGGTATCAACGCTTACCGAGTCGCATCAATTGGTTTGTTGGTTGGTTTGCTTGCATTTACATCCGTGATTTTTTCAGAGCCACTCAACTCCGCTACTTTATTTCGGGTCGGCGCCTTTTTAATTGGATTTGGCGGTGGATTGTTTGCGGTGAGTACGCTAACGATTGCCATGAGCATCGAACAAGAAAACATGACCGGCATGGTGATTGGTGCATGGGGCGCGGTGACTGCAACCTGTTCCGGTATCGGCATGTCGATTGGTGGCGTGATTCGCGATGGCGTATCAACTCTTGCGACTAGTGGCGCAATAGGCCCTGTATTGAATGGTGCAGGGACTGGATATAGCGTGGTCTATCACATTGAGATTTATTTGTTGTTTGCAACATTAGTGGCATTAGGGCCTTTGGTGGCAAGTCGCCATCAGCGCTCTGTTTCAGGCATCAAAAAGTTTGGTTTAGCTGATTTTCCAGGCTAGTTAATTTTGTAAAGGAGTAGAAAATGGGAACCGGAGCAATAACGCAGTACATCGATGTAGCGCAAATCGCTTTTTATATCTTTTTGCTTTTTTTCATTGGCCTTGTCATTTACTTGACCCTTGAAAGCAAGCGGGAAGGCTTTCCGCTGGAGACTGAGCGTTTTGGTCAAGTGCGTCGTGAAGATGGCATTTTAGGTATGCCGCGGCCAGTGACGTATAAAACCGAATTCGGCAAAACATACACTGCTCCTTTACCTACCCCACCGGAGGTGGAGCGCATTGCGGCCGAACCATCGCACCCCTGGAATGGCGCGCCCATGCAGCCGACCGGCAATCCGATGCTGGCTGGAGTAGGGCCAGGCTCGTATGCACAGCGCGCCGATCATGTCGACTATGACTTAGAAGGCCACGCCCGCATTCGTCCACTGCGTTTATTACCTGCATTTGCTTTATCAACTAAAGACCGCAACCCGATTGGGATGGAAGTGGTTGGTGCTGATGGGAATGTAGCTGGCGTTGTTGCAGATGCCTGGATCGATCACATGGAAGTGACGATTCGCTACTTGGAAGTGAAGCTGGATAGCGGTCATATCGTATTGTTGCCAATCAATTTCTGCCGTATTGGTAAGCACGATATCGCTGTGAAGTCGATTCTATCGACTCAGTTTGCCCATGTACCAACAACCAAGCACCCTGAGCAAATTACCTTACTTGAAGAAGAGAAGGTCATGGCGTATTACGGCGGCGGCACTTTATACGCAACACCTGAGCGTCAGGAGCCCCTTGTATGAACCCCAATCTGCATTCAAGTCCGGAGCATGAGTTTGAGGCTCAGCTGGGTTTGCCCGAGAAATTGCCAAAGGGAGAATCGATCCTTTGGCAAGGCGCCCCTGACTTTAAGGCAGTTGCATTACGGGTTTTTCATATGCGGGCGCTGTTCATTTACTTTGGTATTTTGCTGGCCTACCGCTTGTTCTCGGGTATCTACGATGGCGACGCCATTGCCAGTTTAGGAATGTCGATGCTGTGGATGACGCTGCTTTCGGCAACGTGTTTGGGGTTGGTTGCTTATTTTGCCCATTTAATCTGCTCAACCACCCTGTATACGCTGACGGATCGCCGCATTGTGATGCGCATTGGCATTGTGCTGAATATGACCTTTAATCTGCCCTTGAAGAAAATTCAGAGTGCGGGCTTAAATGTAGGTCAACATGGTATTGGCGACATTCCATTGAAGCTTGATATACATACCAAGATTGCGGTATTTCATTTGTGGCCACACGCCAAACCTGGTGCTTGGGCTAATCCCGAACCCATGTTGCGTTGCATCCCAGATAGCCAGAAGGTAGCTAGCTTGTTATCCGATGCATGGGCAAAAGCCAATCAAGTGGATTTAGCTGAACACACTATGCGCTCAGCAAATACTGATGCCTCCATGTATGCTGATGTGCAAAGCAGTCATTCCGGGCTAAACGGGGAAATTAAAGCCGCATGAATACAGCACAGTCTTCCCATCGCGGTATGCGCATCCCCAAATCGCTGGCACTCATTGCAGTGGGTGGCCTGGCGGTGTTGATTTTGTTTGTGGCTGATTTCGTGGACTCCGGTAAGTTGACGCGCGAGACTGATGCGCAAGCTGTGATTACCAAGCAATTGCGTTTTGAAGATCGCAGCGATGGCTCGATCGCCGTAGTCTCAGCACCTGATGGCCGGGTAGTGAAAGTCATTGAGGGGGAAGCTGGGTTTATGCGTGGAATTTTGCGGGCCATGGCGCGCGAGCGGCGCATTAAAGAAGTTGATCAAACGGTCCCATTTGATTTGATTGCGCGGGCTGATGGCCGGCTAACACTACTAGACCCTGCAACCGGTAATCGCATTGATTTAGAGTCATTTGGCAAAGACAATGTGATCGAGTTTGCAGTATTACTTAAGCCACAAGGGGTGCAGTGATGGACAAAGAGATCGTCGATTGCCAAATTCGGCTATCGAATACCGCTGAATTTCTATATGCCCATGCGGAACTACAGGGGGTTGAGGTTGGTCCTGGCGACCAGGTCTTGATTCATGACCCGCTCACACATATTGAATTTGGTCAGCAAATGGAATTTACCCGTAAAGCCACGATTTCGAGGGCTGGTTTGCTGAGTCGTTTGTGGACCTATTGCACGGCCCGCCTAGAGCTCACCATGTTGTATGAAGTGAGCTTCTCTACAACACGTTTTTCGCATACCAAAAAGTATCCTAGGCTGAAACCAGCCGAGCAGCAGGCAGACAATACAACAGCAATGAATCTGAATTTAGGAAAGAGGGTAGAAGTATGACCAGCGCAACCATGCACGCAAACTCGATTAGTGAGTCTACCGATCGGGCTCTAGAGAGTACGATCTTAAGCCCCCGCTTTTATACCACCGACTTCAAGGAAATGGATAGTTTTGATATTGAGTCGGTGCGTCCTGAGTGGAATCGCCTCATGAAGGAGTTTGATAGCGATATCAATCAAAACCACTTTCAGCGTCCTGAAGACATGATCAAGGACTATTCGCAATTGCCAGAAGGCTTGTACCAAGAGTTTCTGGATTTTTTAATTAGCTCGATTACCTCCGAGTTCTCGGGTTGCGTGCTGTATGCCGAAATCAAAAAGCGCATTAAGAACCCTGATTTGAAAGATTTGTTTTCCTATATGGCTAGGGATGAAAGTCGCCATGCTGGCTTTATTAACCAGTGGTTAAAAGACTTTGGTATCGGTGTCGACTTGGGGTTCTTGGCGCGCGAGAAAAAATACACCTTCTTCAAGCCAAAGTTTATTTTCTACGCAACTTACTTGTCCGAAAAGATTGGCTACGCACGTTACATCACGATTTTCCGCATCATAGAAAAACACCCAGAACTGCGTTTCCATCCGATCTTTACCTGGTTCGAAAAGTGGTGCAATGATGAGTTCCGCCATGGCGAAGCATTTGCACTCATGATGCGCGCTAATCCCTATTTACTCGAGGGGCGCAATAAATTGTGGATTCGTTTCTTCTTAATAGCGGTCTACGCCACTATGTACGTACGCGATCATTCCCGGCCGGAGTTTCATGCGGCCCTGGGCGTATCAGTTTCAGATTACGACCGCAAAGTACTGCAAATCACATCGGATATTTCAAAGCAGGTATTTCCATTTACGATTAATTTGGAGGATGATCGCTTGTGGGCAGGCTTTGAGCGCCTGCGGGAAATCTCCGATGAGGTTGAGGCAGCTAAATTACAAGGCGGCCTGTTCTCGTTCGTAAAGCGCGGTTACTTAGCGGCCAATGCTGCATTGGTATTTGCACGCATCTATATGCTCCCTGTCGTGCCAAACGAGCTACCTGCGGATATTCGCATGGCTCCAGCATGGTAGGCATAAAGCAAGGGTTCGCAGCGTAATGTCAGCATGGATCGTTCCACTCGTCTTTGCCATCTTGGTATGGTGGTTTAGCACGGGCGCGATTCTGTGGCTCGATGGGTTTTCTAAAAAATTCTTTCGGCCGATTTTCTTTGTATCGTGCGTACTGTTGTTCTTTGCCTTTTGGGGCATCAGTATTTCCAGCACGCAAGATACGGTGCTCGGAGCTTACTGCGCATTCACCTGCGCTATATTGATCTGGGGTTGGCAAGAATTGGCTTTCTTGCTCGGCTACATTACCGGCTCACGTCGCGTGCTCTGCCCTCCTGATGCCAGGGGTTGGCAGCGCGCTTGGTATGCATTTCAAACCATCAATCACCATGAACTTGCTTTGCTCGTACTTGGCATCGTGTTAGCCGTATTGCATGTCGATGCCGCAAACACGACGGGTCTGTGGGCTTTCGTGATTTTGTGGGTGATGCGTCAAAGCGCCAAAATTAATATTTTCTTGGGCGTACTCAATTTAAATGAACGCTTCTTACCAGACCACCTCAAGTATTTGCAGACGTACTTTCGCCGCCGTGCGATGAACTATCTGATGCCATTTTCGGTTGTGCTGGCGGTTATCGTAGTGACGCCCCTATGGATCGATATCGTTACTGCGACGGAGAGTGCTTTTGCGCTCACCTCCAAAACCTTGCTTGCGACCCTCTTGTCACTCGGCATTTTGGAGCACATCTTGCTGGTCTTGCCGTTTTCGAGCGAAGCCCTATGGAAATGGGGATTTCGAGAAGGGCGCTAAACCCTTTTTACGTATCGCCGCTCTTTACGGCAATCTAATGGTAAACCCGTAGAATAGGGTAACTCCCAAGCCCCAAACGGGGAAATAGTGTCAAATTTATTTGACAGTCTGATATGTAAATGTAAAAATTATTTACATGAATATGCCTCAGATCAGTGCTGTCGCAACGCTGCTCAAACCCATTACGTGGTTTCCGCCGATGTGGGCGTTTGCTTGCGGCGCGATCTCATCTGGATATTCCATTACTGCCAATTGGCAAATCATGTTGATTGGATTATTACTCACAGGCCCCTTGGTCTGTGCATCCAGCCAAGCCACCAACGATTGGTTTGATCGCCATGTCGACGCGATTAACGAACCCAATCGACCCATACCATCGGGACGTATTCCGGGTCATTGGGGTTTATACATTGCCATCGCGTGGTCACTCTTGTCATTACTCATTGCGAGTGCCTTGGGTCACTGGGGATTTATTGCAACGATGGTGGCAATCGTTTTGGCGTGGGCCTACAGCATGCCACCGGTGCGACTAAAACAAAATGGTTGGTGGGGAAACTTAGCTTGCGGACTTAGTTACGAAGGCTTAGCGTGGATTACTGGCGCAGCACTGCTTGCTGGCGGCATGGCACCAAGCATGCCCTCATTGACCTTTGCGATTTTGTATAGCCTCAGTGCCCACGGCATCATGACGCTCAATGACTTTAAGGCGATCGAGGGCGATCGTAGAATGGGCGTACGCTCCTTGCCAGTCCAGCTCGGCGTTGATCGTGCAGCGCGCTTGGCGTGTTGGGTCATGATCGTGCCACAAGTGATTGTTCTGATCTTGCTCTTGTACTGGGATCGCAGCAATTACGCGCTTGCCATTGCTGCCTTGATTGTGTGTCAGCTGGTGTTGATGCGAAAGTTTTTATCTGATCCAGTACGCTATGCCCTGTTCTATAGCGGATTTGGTGTGCCACTTTTGGTGAGCGGCATGATGGTTTCGGCATTTGCTATTCACGCATTCGGGGCGCGCTCATGAGCATCGCTCTCACTCCGACCTTCATTCGTACGAGCGGCTTTGGCTGGCTCGATATCGTGCGTTTGGGTTTAGTGCAAACCGCGATTGGCGGAATTGTGGTGATGACTACATCGACCCTCAACCGCATCATGGTGGTGGAGTTGGCGCTACCCGCCATCTTGCCTGGTTTGCTGGTGGCCTTTCATTACTTCATTCAAGTGATTCGCCCACGCATGGGGCACGCTTCTGACAGCGGAGCCAAGAAGACCCCTTGGATTATTGGCGGTATATGCATCTTGGCCCTAGGTGGATTTGGAGCAGCGCTCTCCACTGCATTGATGGCAAGCTATTTGATTCTGGGGATTGCGTGCGCTGCATTGGCTTTTTTCCTGATTGGTATTGGCGTCAGCATTAGTGGCACTTCGCTACTGGCACTGCTTGCTAAGGGTGTCAACGACGAGCGCCGCGCTGCAGCAGCAACCATTGTGTGGCTCATGATGATTTTTGGATTTGCTTTCACCAGCATTATGGCCGGTAAGTTTTTGGATCCCTATGAGCCGTATAAAGTAGTCGTGATCTCGGGAATCATTTCAACGATTGCGGTGTTGGTAACCATTACTGCCCTCTATCGCTTAGAAACCCCTGAATTACAAAATAGCCCTGTGCACGCAGAACGTAAAACGCCCTTCCGTCAGGCATTGGCTGAAGTGTGGGCGGATGGAGATGCACGTCGCTTCTCGATCTTTATCTTTATCTCCATGTTTGCGTTTAGCTCACAAGACTTAATCTTAGAGCCATTTGCAGGCATCGTCTTTGGTTATAGCTTAGGGCAAACGACCAGTCTCTCAGGCGTGCAGCACTCGGGCGTACTGATGGGCATGCTACTCGTGGCAATTTGCGGTTCGAGCCGATTGCGCGCTTATTGTGGCTCCTTACGTCTGTGGATGATTTATGGCTGCGTGGCTTCCGGTATAGCGATGCTGGGCTTAGCGATTGGCAGCATGGTCGGGCCCGAGTGGCCACTGCGTTTTAACGTTTTTCTGTTGGGCTTAGCTAATGGCGCGTTTTCCATAGCCGCGATTGCCTCGATGATGCGTTTGGCGGTTGCTGGTGGCGCCGGAAAAGAGGGTGTACGGATTGGCCTTTGGGGCGGCGCACAAGCGATTGCCTTTGGTGTGGGTGGACTCCTTGGCGCAGCAGCCAGCGATATCGCTAGAGCCCTCATGGAAAGTCAATCTGTTGCCTACGCCAGTGTATTCAGTATTGAGTCCGGATTATTTATCGCATCAGCCTATTTGGCTTCGAAAGTGGAGAAGTAATTATGCAAACAAACCCAAATTCCATTGTCTATGACGTCGTGGTGGTCGGTGGCGGTCCGGCAGGTGCTACTGCGGCAGAGACGCTTGCCAAAAAAGGTAAGAAAGTATTGCTACTAGACAGACGCGGACGCATCAAGCCTTGCGGCGGTGCAATACCGCCTCGCTTGATTAAGGATTTTGCGATTCCCGATGAATTATTGGTTGCTAAGTCGACTTCGGCACGCATGATTTCTCCAGCAGGTAAGAAGGTTGATATTCAGATTGAGAATGGTTTTGTCGGCATGGTTGACCGTTCGGAATTTGATGAATGGCTACGCAATCGCGCGGTTGAGCATGGTGCAGAGCGACGCGATGGCATTTTTGAGAAGTTAACGCGGGAGGGTGACTTGGCACGTATTCACTTTAAGGTACGCGATAACAAGTCCACGGTCGAGGGCGCCATGGATAGCATTCTGGCAAGAGCAGTAATTGGTGCGGATGGCGCTAAATCGCAAGTGGGCCGCAGCGCCGGCGTAAAGGGATGCGCTGAAGCCAATTATGTTTTTGCTTACCATGAGATTGTGAAGACACCCGCGGTTAAACCCGAGTCGTACAACCCGGACCGCTGTGATGTGTTTTATCAAAAGCCCTTGTCCCCTGATTTTTATGGCTGGGTGTTCCCGCACGGCGATACCTTAAGTATCGGCACAGGCAGTGCGGATAAAGGTTTTTCACTGCGCCATGCCGTTGGCAAGCTCCGTAAAGAAATTGGCCTCGAAAATGCTGAGCTCGTCCGTCACGAGGGCGCACCCCTGCCAATGAAGCCTCTTAAAAAATGGGATGACGGTAAGCAAGTGGTTCTTGCCGGCGATGCCGCTGGAGTCGTGGCTCCTGCATCGGGCGAAGGGATTTATTACGCCATGCTCGGCGGTCAATTGGCTGGTGAGTCGGTAATCGAATTTTTAGAGAGCAAGAACCCCGCATGCTTACAACTCGCGCGTAAGCGTTTCATGAAAGAGCACCGCTTAACTTTTATTGTGCTCGGCATCATGCAGTATTTTTGGTATACCACCAATAAACGCCGTGAGAGCTTTGTGAAGATGTGTGAAGACAAAGACGTACAAAAGCTAACCTTTGAGTCATATATGCATAAAAAGCTAGTGCGTAAAAAACCCTTGGCCCACGTGAAGATTTTCTTTAAAGACATGGGGCACCTTCTCGGGATCGCCAAGGCATAAATAATGAGCACCACGGATTTCCTACTGCAAAAGCATGTGCTCGCTGCTGTAGCCTGGGTTTTGGTTGTCGCCATTGCAGGCGGGCTTGCGACTGAAGTGGGGGCTTGGTATAAGTCCTTACAGCAGCCACCATGGAAACCGCCCGATTGGGCTTTTGGGGTGGTGTGGACGTGCATCTTTATCGCATCAGCGTTTGCCTGGCTCGAGTTTTGGAGTCGCAGCCCGAGCGCCAATCAAAAATCCATCGTGATTATTTTGTTTCTTTTGAATGGCGCGTTCAACATTTTATGGAGCGTTTTGTATTTCAAGCTGCACCGTCCAGATTGGTCGATGATCGAGGCAGTCTTTTTATGGGGATCGGTCGCTGCCATTATTGTGGCGATGATTCCAGTATCGAGTCTAGCTGCCTGGTTGATGGTGCCGTACTTGGTGTGGGTCTCGATTGCGATGGCCCTCAATTGGGAAACGATTCGCCTCAATGGACCGTTTGCCTAGGTATATATCACCATGAAACTACTTAACCTAGGCGTAAACCACCATACCGCACCGATTGATATTCGGGAGAGTGTGGCTGTTGCGCCTGAGGTGTTGCGCGATGCCTTGTTGGATTTACGGGCCTATCTCAAAGGCACCAATGCAGCGAGCTCGCCTGAAGTGGCGATCTTGTCGACCTGCAATCGCATGGAAATTTATTGCGCTGCCAATGATTTGGATTACACCGACAATCACTTAGAAGCCAAAGCAATCGATTGGCTCGTGGCGCAAAAAAACATGCACCACCATGAACTTAAGCCCTATATTTACTCTGCGAAGGAAAATCATGCTGTAAAGCATGCCTTCCGTGTTGGCTGTGGCCTGGATTCGATGGTCCTGGGCGAGACCCAAATTCTGGGGCAGATGAAACAAGCGGTGCAGCACGCCGATGAGGTGGGCACCCTAGGCTCCTACTTAAAACCATTATTCAATAAGACTTTCTCAATTGCGAAAGCAGTTCGGGGTAATACAAAGATTGGTAGCCAGTCGGTGTCGATGGCCAGCGCTGCTGTACGCCTAAGTGAGCGTATTTTTGGCGATATTGGCAATAGCAAAGTGCTCTTTATTGGTGCCGGCGAAATGATCTCCTTGTGCGCCAATCATTTTGCAACCCGTAAGCCCAAGCAAATAACGATCTCTAATCGCACCCTTGATAAGGGCCATGAATTAGCTGCTGTGTTTACCCAGCAAGGTATTGCTACCGAAGTATTTGCCTTGCAGGACCTGCCAAGCCAATTGCATCAATTTGATATTGTGGTCTCCTGTACTGCGAGCTCCTTGCCCATTATCGGTATGGGCATGATTAAAACCGCACTAAAAGCACGCAATCGCCGGCCGATGGTCTTAATTGATTTAGCGGTACCGCGCGATGTGGAGCCAGAGATTCAATCGATTCGCGACATTTACTTGTATTCCGTGGATGATTTGGGTGAGGTGGTGCAAGCGGGGCAAGATAGCCGTTTGCAAGCCGTATCCGAAGCAGAGTCGATTATTGATCAGGGCGTGAGTGAGTTTTATGAATCCCTTGAGCGCCGCACCGTTGTGCCGATTATTCAATCGCTCCAAGAATCAACCGAGCAGTTTAAGCAAATTGAATTGGAAAAAGCCCGCCGGCGTTTGGCAAAGGGTGATGATCCCATGGATGTAATGGCGACGATGGCGCAAGCCTTAGCAAATAAGTTAATGCATGCACCAATTCATGCCTTAAAAACATCCCCTGCAAATGAATTGGATGATTTCAAAAAAATTATCGCCAGTATGTATGGCCAAAAATAGGACAGTGAGGTCGCTATGCTCAAAGTAACCAATCTTCTCGAAACCATTGCGTCGCCGCAGGACTTGCGCGATTGTGATCCAGGTCAACTGCCGCAGCTCGCACATGATTTACGGGAATACATCCTAAAGTCGGTGGCTAAGACGGGCGGGCATTTGTCGTCTAACTTGGGCACGGTGGAACTCAGTCTGGCCCTGCACTATGTACTCAATACCCCAGAGGACCGGATTATTTGGGATGTGGGTCATCAGAGTTACGCACATAAGATTTTGACTGGCCGCCGTGAGGGTATGGCCAATTTGCGCCAATTCAATGGCATCTCGGGATTTCCGAGGCGCTCTGAAAGCGAATTTGATGCATTTGGTACTGCGCATTCGTCGACCAGTATTTCAGCAGCACTGGGTATGGCGGTTGCGGCCAAGACCAAAGGCGAAGATCGTACGGTGGTGGCGGTGATTGGCGATGGCTCGATGAGTGCGGGTATGGCCTTTGAGGCGATGAATAATGCTGGCGTACGCAAAGACGTGCCACTGATCGTGATTTTGAATGACAACGAGATGTCAATTTCACCAGCAGTAGGCGCGCTCAATCGCTACTTTGCAAAACTGATTAGCAGTTCAGCCTATGCCGTCACTAAACGCGGCCTCGATCGCGTCTTGTCGTATGCGCCGCCGCTGCGGGAGTTTGCCAAACGCCTTGAGGGGCATGCCAAAGGCATGGTTGGACCAGCCACCATCTTTGAAGAATTTGGTTTTGATTACTACGGCCCAATTGATGGGCATGACATTCATGCTCTCGTTGCTACACTCGAGAATATCAATAAGCTGTCTAAAACCGAAGGCCCCCAGTTTTTACATATTGTGACTAAAAAGGGCAAAGGCTACGATCGCGCCGAAGCCGATCCGATTGCTTATCATGGCCCTAGCCCATTTAATATTGAAGCCGGAATACAGCCCAGTAAGCCGTCCAAACAAACCTTTACCCAAGTATTTGGTAACTGGTTATGCGATATGGCGGCGGCTGATGAACGCTTGATTGGTATTACGCCGGCGATGCGCGAAGGTTCTGGCCTGGTGGAATTTGAGCGTCGCTTTCCAGAGCGTTACCACGATGTCGGTATTGCCGAGCAGCATGCTGTGACATTCGCTGCTGGCATTGCCTGTGAGGGATTAAAACCTGTCGTCGCGATTTACTCCACCTTCTTGCAGCGCGGCTATGATCAGTTGGTACACGATGTGGCCTTACAAAACTTACCCGTAGTCTTTGCGATTGATCGGGCTGGTATGGTCGGCGCCGATGGCGCGACGCATGCGGGCGCGTTTGATATTGCCTACTTACGCTGTTTACCCAATATGCTGGTAATGACGCCGGCCAATGCACGCGAGTGCCGTGACATGCTCACGACGGGCTTTGCCTTCGATGGCCCTGCGGCGATTCGCTATCCCCGCGGCAATGGTCAAGGCCCGGATGCAGGAACAGCACTCGAGGCGATGGTGATTGGTAAGGGCCAAGTAGAACGTAGTATCCAAGGTGATCCTTCTAAGCGTATTGCATTCATTTGCTTTGGTCCAATGCTTTATACCGCCATGGAGGTAGCCGAAGTAATCGATGCTACGGTGGTTAATATGCGCTTTGTCAAGCCGCTGGATGAAGCTTTACTGAAAATGATTGCTTCCAGTCACGATGGCATTGTGCTCGTCGAAGATAGCTGTGTGATGGGCGGTGCGGGTAGTGCTTGTCTGGAGTATTTAGCAGAGCAGGATATTTCGATATCGGCCTTGCAGATTGGCTTGCCCGATCAATTTACCGAGCATGGCGATATTCCTTCACTGATGGAGCTATATGGCATCTCAGCCAAGCAGATTGAAGCTCGGGTGCGAGCCCGTTTTGCGATTGAGGCATGTACGATAGCGCTGTAAATCAAGTCGCTGCACCCTATCGGGATTTATGCACTGACTGCGGTGTATCGCGCAGCAGTGATCCTAAGCGCTGCGGCTCCGCCTGCCAGTTTATTCAGCCGGACTATCCCGGTTTCGAAACCGCAGTACATGGTCGCCCGCGCAATCTAATTGAATCTGATGAGGTCTTTTTCGGGCCTTACCTTAGCATGGCACGGGCACAGATGAAGATGCCTTTAGCCGGAGCACAGTGGACCGGCATCATCACGCGTATTGGTGAGTTGCTCCTTGAAAAAGGCATTGTGGATGCCGTGGTGACAGTTACAGGCGATCCAGATGACCGCTGGAAGCCCGTACCGATTATTGTCACGAAGGCAGAGGACATGGCACGGTGCCGTGGCATGCGTATGGGTTATGCACCCGTAGTGCAGTACCTCGAATTAGCCAAGCAAGCCGGGCATAAAAAAGTGGCGATGATTGGTATTCCGTGTCAGGTGTATGCGGCACGCGCATTGGAGCGAGAGCTGGGTTTTGAAAAACTCCTGATCGTAGGGTCGCCGTGTTCAGACAATACAACGACTGAACACTTTCATCACTTTTTGAGTTTGCTGAATAAAGATCCCGATAGCATTACTTACTTGGAGTTTCGGGCGGACTATAAGGTGGAATTGCGTTTTAAAAATGGCACGACACAAGAAATTCCGTTTCTGAATTTGCCCTTATCCGATTTGCCCAGTGATTTTTTTCCGTTAACGTGCAAGACCTGCGTGGATTATGTCAATGCCTTATCAGATATCACGGTGGGCTATATGGCTGGAACAGGAGCGCAGTGGGTCATCGTGCGCAATCCACGAGGGCAAGCAGTGCTGGATCTGATCGCTCCTGAATTAACGCTCGAGCCAGTAAGGAGTGCAGGCAATCGGATCTCCGCCGTGCAGGGATTCATGAAAAACGTCAAATTAGCTGCGGGGGGATTGCCTGTAAACCGCATGCCTCATTTTTTGCGACCCATCATGGCCTGGGTGATGCCCCGATTTGGTCCTCGCGGACTTGAATTTGCTAAAGCCCGCGTTGAGATGAAGGGTATAGAGTCGGTATTGCACTTACGGCAAATGGCGCCCCACAAAATCAAGAATATGCTGCCCAAACATATCTGGAATTTAGTCGAGCGATACGGCTTACGCCCTGAATCTACTGAGCAAAGTAAATCCAGCGATATACATTAATTGCAGATTGGCTGATCATTCTGCGTCGCATTATTTTTTTATGATGTGAAAGCACTCATTAAGGTAATCCCTTAGTGGTATTGGAGGTCGTGCAGGAAAGAAAAAAACCATTTATAAAGTAATTTCTTTTACTTACCTGGACCTCTTATTTGCCTTCGATTTCATTTACGTATATTTGATATTTTCTCGTAAAAATGATCTGGTGGGACCATTTAACCGAATAACATGAACCTTCTCAGGTTAGTTGATTTAGCGCGCGAGAAATTGGTTATTAAAACTAAGCCAGTTTCCAGTGCGCCCGATGCAATCAATAACAGTCAGCGGAATGCCTGGGCCGATTGCTTGACCAATGATGCGCCGATTGATGGGGGTGCCAACTCCCCAATTGAAGCACATCCCTTATCGAAGGCATGTACTCCGGAAGAGTACTTAAGTTCTCTGGTGAAAACAATTGAAGGCAATATCCTGCCGCACATTGTGGAGCATCACTTAAAGGCCGAGCGATTAGAAAACGGCCAGCTTAATGTACCGGCACACCCTAGCATTGACAGTGCACACATTGATCAACTCTTGCTTTTGCTCTTACAGGATGACGCCACGCCTTCGGCAAACTACGTCAAAGAATTGTTTGCGAATGGCATTGAGCTGGAAGAGATTTACCTGAATTTATTGACTCCAGTGGCTCGCAAGCTCGGTGAACGATGGGAAAGCGACGATGCTGACTTTACTCAGGTCACGGTAGCACTGTGGCGGATTAAGCAATTGATGTATGACCTGAGTCCCGTTTTTCGTGAATACGCTGAGTATAAGCAACAGGGTAAGAATGTGATGTTGGTTCCATTGCCTGGCTCGCAGCACACACTCGGTTTATTTATGGTGTCCGAGTTTTTCGCACGCGCAGGCTGGCGTGTATGGGGCGAGCTTGCCGCAACCGAGGTGGATATTTTGCGCATGGTTCAGACGCAGTGGTTTGATGTGATAGGTTTATCAGCAAGTGTGCGTGAGCAATTTCCAGATCTCAAGCGCATGATCACGGAAGTGCGATCGGTGTCGATGAATCCTCAGATCGGCATCATGATTGGCAGCCCGGTGTTTAATCAAAACCCCGAGTTAGTTGAGGATTTGGGTGCTGATATGGTTGGCGTTGACGCTGTAGATGCCTTGGAAAAAGCCACCTTTCACGTCGAGCAGCATAAAAAGTAAGGGCGCCCTTTGCTGTTGGTGGGTTGATCGGTGTATTCTGCTAGGCAGACACTCATCGAACTCAGTACCATTGCATGGCCAAACCCCTTACGCTCGAAAAAATACTCTTTAGCCAGGGCTTTGGCACTCGCCGCTATTGCAGTGATTTGGTATATGCCGATTTAGTCGAGATCAATGGCGTCCTTGCCGATGATCCTGAAATCAAAATGGATCCAGAAGGCCTGGTATTGCGAGTGGAGGGCATAGATTGGATTTATCACGAAAAAGCCTATATAGCGTTTAATAAGCCAGCCAATTACGAGTGCTCCCACAAGACCAAGCATCACCCGAGCGTTTATAGCCTGTTACCAAGACCCTTGATTGAGCGAGCAGTGCAATGCGTAGGGCGCCTCGATCAAGACACAACAGGTTTGTTACTGCTATCCGACGATGGGCAATTTATTCACCGCATGACCACCCCCAAGAAAAACATTGGCAAGGTCTACGAGATCACCACCGCTGAGCCGATTACCCAAAAGCAAGTTGATCATCTGCTAAATGGCGTAGTGCTGGATGATGATCCAAAACCGTGCTTCGCCAAAGCTTGTACTATTTTGGAAGAAAGGCGCCTCGCAATGACGATTGTGGAAGGGCGTTACCATCAGGTAAAGCGCATGCTAGCCGCAGTAGGAAATCACGTCGCTCAATTGCATCGTTCCTCGATCGGGAACTACACCATGCCAGCCGATCTAAAAGAGGGTGAGTGGCGTTGGCTGTCCGCAAGTGATTTAGCGCAACTGAGTAAGTCAATTGATTAGGGCAATCCGAACATCACTCAAGATATGAATAAGTTCTCATCCAAAAATACCTTTCCGTTAGCATTAATCGCGACGCTGATGCTCGTGGGATGCGCCGCGCCTAAGGGCGATTGGGTGAAAGACAGTGCCCAGCCATTGCAAGTAGATCAAGATAAGTACGCTTGTTTACAAGAGTCCCAGCAACCGTTTAGCTATTTGAGTAGCCCTCCTGGTTGGGGCTCAGGATGGGGCCCTGGCTGGGGACCGGGGTGGGGTGGTGCGAGTGGATATTCCGGTGTGCAAACTAATCCAGAGTTATACCGTGCCTGCATGAAGGCTCGGGGATACAGCTGGCAACCCGAGTAATTTTTAATCTACACACTAAAGCGATTTAGCGATTCAACTGCGCTTCGCTAGCACCTTGTCGATGGTTTTTCCATCCATATCAACAATCTCGAGTTTCCAGCCTTCCCACTCCACAATATCGCCCGTATTGGGGATCTTGCCGCTGAGGAGCATCATCAAGCCGCTGAGGGTGTGATAACGCCCCAAATCCTCTTCGGGGACTGAGTCGAGTTCGAGGGAGTCTTTGAATTCCGGAATCGGAATGTGCCCATCAAATAACCAGGAACCATCCTCGCGCTTGATTGCCCAAGATTCTTCCGGATCATTGGTGGAGAACTCGCCGGTGATGGATTCAATTAAGTCTTGCAGGGTGATGAGACCCATGACCTCGCCGTACTCATCAATCACAAAGGCCATTTGATTGTGTGAGGACTTAAAGTTCTCTAGCAACTCAAGACCGGTGAGCGTTTCGGGTACGTATAAGGGCGCTTGTAAACCATTTTCAAGGGTTTGTGGACCCCCTTTGGCAACGGAAGCTAACATCTTGCGTGCATTGAGTATGCCGAGGATGTTATCAAGCCCCCCTTTGACTACTGGAAAGCGGGCGTGCTCAGATGCATCAATCAAATCAATCGATTCTGCAAAGGTATTTTCTACATCGAGATAGACAATATCGGCCCGTGGCACCATCAGGGAGACGATCTGACGATCATCGAGACGAAAGACGTTGCGCAGCATATTATGCTCATTCACTTCGATTAGGCCGGCAGTAGTGCCTTCTTCAAGCACTGCATGGATCTCTTCTTCGGTGACCTCATTGTGAGTGCGGTCCTTAATGCCCAATATCTTTAATATGAAGTTGGTTGAGCCCGTCAGTAAAAGTACAAACGGTTTTGAAATGAATGCCAGAGCAGAGATGGGTTTAGCAATGTAGCGAGCAATCTGCTCTGGGTTATTTTGGGCAATCCGTTTTGGAACCAGCTCACCAATCACAATCGAGAGGTAGGTGATTACTGCAACCACGACACCTAGGGAAAGCCATTCGGCATATTTAGGATCCATACCCTCGGCCACCAATAGGTGAGACATCGGGACAGCAATGGCAGACTCACCGACAATACCATTCAAGACGCCAATAGAAGTTATGCCAATCTGTATGGTGGATAAAAACTTGGTTGGATCTTCGCCCAGCTCAACTGCGACTTTGGCCTCGTCGTCGCCGCGATCAATTAATTTTTGGAGTTTTGCTTTTCTGCTCGTGACTAGAGCAATTTCAGACATGGCAAACAAGCCATTGAGGACAATCAGTCCAACGAGTATTACGACTTCCATATAGTGGTGCAGAAGCACCTAGGCTGTTGAGAAGCAAATATCATATCAAAAAAGGAGAGAAGCAATGATGACAACCCTTTTTGAGAGTCTAAACGCCCAATTTGAGAAAATGGACAAAGTTAGCTCACTTTTTATGCCTTATAGGCAAAAATATCGACGTGGCCGATCTCGCACTGCGTCGCGTTGCGCCTAGTGTGCTCCCATTGGTTAACCCTGGCATTGGGTAGAGTGCCCATTTCTCGCGCAGCTCTGGCGGTGCCAATTGCTAGTTGCTCTATTAGAACCCGATCATGCTGATCCATCACCCAATTGCTGGGCGCGCATACTGTTGTGAAGCCTTGGGTCTGCAGTAGCGATTGCAAGTGGTCTGCAGCAGAAGGTCCAACAGCAGCGCCAAAACCCTTATCAGTACATTGATGCGCATGAAAGGCATACAGAACATCAGCGTCGATGAACTCGGGAGGACTCCACTTTTCAATGCCATTGTAGGTCAGCACGGTATAAAGAGGCTTGGTAAGTGCAGCGCAAAATTGGGTTAACCAAGGCTTGGCCACCAAGTCAAAAAAAGCGGCTGCTGTAATTAGGTCAGCAGGCTTGTCTAGAATAGTTTGGTAATCATGGACTAAATCAGCGCATTGAAATTCGATTGCAATCACATTGTTATTTTTTGTAATCGTCAATGGGTGAATTAAGCCCGATGTGGTGAATTCCGATTCACTTTCATTTACGTTCACTACGCTGTCGGCCCAGGCAATTAGGCTAGTGCGCGCAGACCTTAAAAGATTGGTATCGTAATCAACCAAAGTCCATGATTGCTTCAAGCCAAAGTATGGCGCTAATGCGCGTAGGTTAGACCCGGTGCCCGATCCCAGATCGGTGATGTGAAGGGAGCCAGGTAGCAACAACTGCATCTCCCCAAGGAATTGAATAACCTTGGTTTGCAGAGCTAAGTTACGCGATCGGTGATCGACCGGTTCACGCAGCGCTAGCCATTCTGCTGAAAATCCACTCATGGTTCGTTTGTTCGTCGCATGTTACTGACTATGCTACTAGATTGATTTACCTGCAGAGTGAGGCCATATTGTTGCTGCATGATTTCAGTAAATCGGCCATTCTGTTGGTAGAGCTCCTCAAAACTGCCGGATTCAATCACTTTTCCTTTATCCATTACCAAAATTTGGTCGGCTTGTCGGATGGTACTTAATCGATGGGCAATAACTAAAGTGCTGCGGGAATGCGTCACTGCTTCCAGTGCAGTCAATACAGTAGCTTCGGTTGGGGTATCCAGAGCACTGGTAGCTTCATCCAAAATCAGAATAGGCGCATCTTTGAGTAATGCCCGTGCAATCGATAAGCGCTGGCGCTCGCCCCCGGAAAGGGTACGTCCACGTTCGCCAATAATGGTATTAAAACCCTCAGGCTGTTGCTCGATGAACTCCAAGGCCTGAGCGCGCGCACAGGCTATGCGCAATTCTGCATCACTAGCGGTCGGTGCGCCGATACGAAGGTTATCGGCAATGCTGCGGTTAAACAAAAGCGGTTCCTGAAAAACAACTCCAATATTGCGCCGCAGAGCTGTTAGCTGAAATTGCCGAATATCAATGCCATCAATGGTGATGTTGCCGGATTGCGGATCAAAGGCGCGGTACAGCAGACTCAGTGCAGTCGATTTACCTGCGCCCGATGCGCCTACTAGCGCGATCGTTTGCCCAGGCTGAATCGCAAAACTCAAATCATCAACTGCTCGGTGCGGCGTAGCATAGGAAAAGCAAACCCGATGAAATTCGACGAGGCCAAGACACCTGCCGGGGTTAATCGCATCCGGACGGTCTTTGATGTCTGGTGCCGTATCGAGGACTTCAAAAAATTCCTGCAAGCGCGGTGCATCGCCAGCTAATTTATTTGCAAATGCGACTACTTGATCTAAGCGGGCAATGATGATGCCTGCAAAGGCAACAAAGGTAACGATCTCGCCAATGGTAATCAGAGACTGCGTGTATAGCCAAACCCCGAGAACAATAATGCAGAGAATGCTGATGGTCGTGGCTGAGCGGGTGAGCACCGTTACCAATGCCCACCACGATAGAACTGGAAATTGTGCCCCCAAGACACGCTGGCTAACTTGCTGCAGGGACTGCATTTCGATCTGAATACGCGCAAAGCTTTGTACTAAAGCGATATTACTGAGCGTATCGGCAGTGAGCTCAGCTAAGTCGGAATGGTATCCCTCGATTTGCTGTTGGAGCGCTTGGGTTTTACGCAGAATAAAGTGGGTTAAAAAACCAAACACGAGGCAGAGCACGATCAGTACACTGGCTAAGCGCCAATTAATATAAAGTGCGACGGGGACTAAAATAATGAGCGAAACAATTGCAGCTAAATGATCGCGAAAGAAGCTTAACCATAGCCACCACAGGGCATCCGTTCCCTGTAGCATGATTTTCATCAACCTTCCAGAATGGGTTTTACTATGCTGCGCTAATGGCAAATGCAGCACATGCTCAACGTAGGTAGTTAAGACGGCATGTCGTCTTCGGTGGGCAAGCCGGTCTGAGAATAAGGCCACTACAGTAGAGCAGGCAATCGTAAAGAGACCAAAGCCAATCCAGAGAAGCAATAAGGGCCAAACCGCGCTCCACGTCACCGAATCATCAGCGCTTGGCGCATTCGATAAGGCATCAATAACTTGCCCAAATAAAATAGGCTCTGCAAAAATGGCGCATGCGAGCGCAACGTTAGCAAACGCTAATACCCACCCCAGGCGCTGATCTGTGCCGAGTAAATCGAGTGCGCGGGTATAGAGGTGAAGAATGCCCATTAGCTATTGTCTGCGCTCAGTCGATTGATTTCAAGGGCGCTGAGTTGCAAGGGCATTAGCACGGCCGGCGGGGTAACTTCCTCAGGTAGCGCCAACAGTTGGCGTTCGATCATCCAACGCCCGAGCCAAGCCTGTGAAGTAAGAACAACCAGTGGAATAGAAAAGAGGAGGCCGCCAAAAAATAGCATGCCATACCAAAGGGTTGTAGGGTGGGTGAAGTACAGTAGGCTAGCAAGTCCAATTCCGATAAGGGTGTGTAGCCAAAATTGCTGGAATGCGTGGGCAATGGAGACAGAGTGATCGTCGCGCGTTTGCCCGGTCCACCCGCCTTTTTTACCAAATGCCAGACCGATGATGAAGGTGGTGTGATTTAACCAGGTAATTGGCGTCATTAAAAGAGAAAAAAACAACTCCAATATCAGGCTAAAACAAAAGCGCCAGCGACCACCAAAACGCTGACTCTCCGATTTCCGCAATAGCACATCCAGCGCGCCGGCAATTTTCGGCAGGTACCACATAATTAATGTGACAACTAGTAAGACAGAGAAATAATCGGGATTTACTAAGGCTGACGGAGTTGCGCTTATCCCAATGGCAAGCGTACAACTAAAAATGAGTGTAATCCAAGCGGGCGATCCAAAAAACATCGCAATCGCTAGCGTAAGTTGAACGCGACTTACTGGCTGGAGATTTTTTAAGGTCAGTAAATACAGGTATTGCAAATTACCTTCACACCAGCGTAAGTCACGCCGGATATATTCCGTGAGAGTGGGGGGATTTTCTTCCCAGCTAGCATCTTCGCTCGGGTAAATTCGGACTTCATAACCTGCGCGGCGCATCAAGATAGCCTCAATTAAGTCATGACTCAAAATCGGCCTGGGCAGACCAGAGCGACTACGTAAAGAGGGTAATTCACAATAAGCAATAAAGGGAGCCAATCGAATTAAGGCGTTATGTCCCCAGTAAGGCCCACAGTCAGCCTGCCACCACGCCGAGCCCATGGTGTAGGAGCGCATACCCAGACGCATACCGTATTGGAATAGGCGCGTAAATGCACTGCTGGATGGTAGGCCAATAACAAGGCCTTGCAAAATACCTAAGCACTGATTGGCTTGCATCATCCGTACTAAGCGCACGATTGCTGTGCTGGCCATGAAACTATCGGCATCGAGTACCAATGCAAAGTCATGGTCTTTGCCCCAGCGCCCGCAAAAATCGGCAATGTTACCCGCTTTGTAGCTAGCATTATCTGTACGGCAACGGTAGGTGATTGGAATGGTCTTCGACCACTCTGCGCGCATCGCCTCAAAGCGCACATATTCTTCTTTGGCGATGTGTTCATCGTTGGTATCGCTCAGAATATAAATATGAAAAAATCCAGCGAGCTGATCCATCGCCAAGCCGTGCAACATCACTTGTAGGTTGCGAATCAAGCGCGCGGGTGACTCATTTCGAATGCAGAGCAAAATCGCGGTCGAGTGTGTCAATGGCTCATTACCATTGACCTGCATACTGCTTGGCAAGACAAGGCTAGTAGGGTCTTTGCTGCATTGGCACAGAATCAAGCCAATAATGGCATTCCAAAAACCAACCACCATCCACGGCAAGGTGAGCGCAAATAGGGTAAGCAAAAGAATGCGTAGTAATAAGGGGGTATTGCTTGCTAGGGCCTGGTTTACAAGGTAGAGCATTAACACCGCAGTAGTCAACGTTAGCACGGCAAAAATCAGGCGCCGTAGGCGAATGACCGGATCAGCGGTTATATTGTGAGTGGGATTCAAATGATGTGCTCGAGCTCACTTATACTGTGCAAATTGCATATGCAGTATAGGGTAGAGTGCACTTTTTCACTTAACCACTAGGATTTATTTGTGCCACACAACCCAGCTCATTCTTCCAGTGCCAACCTAAGTCAGTCGCTTTGGTACGTGGCGCCAGAGCGAGCTGAAATTCGTTCTGAATCCCTTGACCCTTTGCCCAGGGGAGGCATTCGTGTGCGCGGATTGTTTGGTGCTTTGAGCAGGGGCACTGAATCACTCATTTACCGTGGGCTGGTACCTGAGTCAGAGTACAGCCGCATGGCCGCACCATGGATGGGTGGCACCTTTCCATTCCCAGTGCAATATGGCTATTCCCATGTGGGGCGGGTAGAGTTGGGGCCGGTCGATTGGATAGGTCAGCGGGTCTTTGCATTAAGGCCCCATCAAACCTGCTATCAGGCTGGCGTTGATGAGATTGTCGTGCTACCCGATAGCCTGAGTAGCGAGCGCGCTGTTTTGGCTGCAAACATGGAAACTGCCCTCAATGCAGTATGGGATGCGGCCCCAGGCCCTGGCGATCGGATTACTGTTGTTGGGGGCGGTGTTATTGGGTGTTTAGTGGCGTATTTATGCGGCCATTTACCCGGCGCCGAGGTGACCTTAGTTGATACCAACCCCGATCGAGCTCGTATTGCAAGCGCTTTAGGTATCGCTTTTTCTGTACCGGCAGAGGCGCCACAAAACTGCGATACGGTCTTTCACTGCAGCGCTAGTGCAGGCGGTTTAGCCACTGCGATGGCCGCCGCCGGCGATGAAGCAACGGTGTTGGAATTAAGTTGGTATGGCACTAGTCCGATTCAGGCACCATTGGGCGGCGCATTTCATAGTCGTCAGATACGCCTGCAATCCAGCCAGGTCGGGCACATTTCCAGCTCGCACCGTCCACGCTGGACGCACCGCCGCCGTTTGCATACCGCCGTTCAATTATTAGGCGATGCGCGATTGGACTGTTTGCTAAGCTCCGCCATTGATTTTGCACAATTGCCCGATCGCTTGCCGGAATTACTTGGTCCGCGCAGTAATGTACTGTGTTGTTTAATTCGTTACCCTTGAGGAGTTGCCGTGTTTACAGTTGAAGTTCGCGATCACATCATGATTGCCCACTCGTTTCGTGGTGCCGTTTTTGGGCCAGCACAAGCCTTGCATGGCGCAACTTTTGTGGTGGATGCCGCTTTTATTGCCAAAGCGCTCGATACCAATGGCATCGTGATTGACATTGGCCGCGCTCTAGACGTTTTAAAAGCAACGCTACAGCCTATTAACTATTGCAATTTAGATGATCGCCCCGAATTCAAGGGTGTTAACACCACAACGGAGTTCTTAACTAAATACATCTTTGATCAGTTGGCTACGGCTGCACGTGCCGACCAGCTGGGACGACCAGGAAGCGAGCTACACGCGATTCGCGTCACGATTTCAGAGTCTCATATTGCACGCGCTTGGTATGAGGCCGAAATTCATTGAGCACGTGTGCTGTTGGTATGCAGCAATTGATTTTTGTTTATCCCGGTGATTTAAATTCCCCTACCGGCGGATACGCTTACGATCGGCGGATTATTGCAGGGCTTGAAAGTCTGGGTTGGGAGATTGAGTTAATTGGCCTGGGTGAGGGTTACCCCTTCCCAAATCCAACGCAAGTAGAGCTAGCAAAAGAGCAATTGCAAGGACTTACTCCGCGAGTGCCAATGGTGATCGATGGCTTAGCCCTTGGAGCCCTTCCTGAAATAGCGGCTTACATTGCCGAGGATCACCCTTTAATTGCCCTGATTCACCATCCCTTGGCATTTGAGTTTGGAATAAGTGAAGAGCAGGCCACACTGCTAAAGCAGAGCGAGACTGAGGCGCTTCGCCATGCCAGTAAGGTTATTGCTAATAGCCCTGCAACCGCACGCGATTTAAATCGGCATTATGGCGTGCCAATGGAGCATATTGATGTGGTCTTGCCTGGTACCGATCGCTACGTACATCAACGAGAACAGTCGCAGATCGCCAATCGCAACCGTGATGCAGTTCGTCTCTTATCGGTTGGCTCGATTATTCCGCGCAAGGGATTTCCTGATTTGATTGCAGCGCTGGCACCATTAATTAATTTGCCCTGGACTTTATCGATTGCTGGCGATACTACCCGCAATGCTGGTGCATTCGAGCAATTGATCGGTGACATTAGGCGTTTCGGTTTTGAGGAGCGAGTACAGGTTCTGGGTGCCGTTAGCAATACAGAATTAGAAAATCTCTATGCCCAAGCGGATATATTTGTGTTGGCTTCTCTCTTTGAGGGCTATGGCATGGTTTATGCCGAGGCAATGGCTCATAGCTTGCCGATTATTGCAACAAAAGGTGGCGCCATTCCCGATACCGTACCAAGTGAGGCTGGATTACTCGTTCGTCCTGGTGATATTCCCGCGTTGACTGCCGCCTTAAAAAAGGTCATCGAGGATGCGCCGTATCGCGCAAGCCTATCCAGTGGTGCGTTACGAGCGGCAGCCCAGCAACCAACATGGGATCAGGCGGCTCAGCAATTTGCTGTTTCCTTAAGCCGCCTTACGCAGGTGTAATCGGGTTACGCTGTTGTTGTAAGTCGCAATCAAATACAATTTCATTGCCGATTAAATGCGTTCTCACTGGTAAACGCATTGCCTGATCCATATGCTCAATGGACGGTAGATTAAAACTGGGTCGCCCCGACCCCATCACAATCGGAGCCACAATCAAGTGGAGCCGATCAAGGCATCGGGCGCCCATGAAACGCGAAACAGTTTCTGCGCCGCCCTCGACTAAAACTCGCTTCAGCCCTTTTGCGAAAAGGCTTTGGAGTATCTGAATTGGATCAATCCGCCCATCGACTGCGGGCAGCGAAATAAGCTCAACCTGAGGCAAAGGATGGACGTTCGCCCCCTCCTCAACCACCCAGATTTTCCGAATGCCGTCATCTTGCCACACTAGGGATTGTTGCGGTAGACGGCCACGGGGATCGATTACTACGCGCGCAGGACTTTTTCCATGGATGAGGCGAACAGTGAGTTGCGGATTATCGGCTAGCGCTGTTCCAACCCCAATCACAATGGCATCAACCAATGCACGCAATTGGTGGAGGTGGGTCAGACCTTCTGGGCCGTTAACGTATTTCGATTGACCTGTCACTGTTGCAATCCGACCATCCATGGTTTGACCAATCTGACCCACGACAAGCATGCCGTCAACCTTTGGAGTTCGCAAGGGCTCAAAAATAGCCTGGAGTGGTGAAGTTAGGAGTGCGTGATTAGTAAAAAAATCACCCAAAAACCGCTCCCAGAGCGGGTTCGATGAAGGCGCTGCTGGTGGCGGGGATGAGGTCACGTCGGGAAGACCTTATTCACGGTTTTTGGAAAAAACTTCTTGCTGAAGAATTTACCATAGGGTGGGATAATATTCTTTTAGAATTTTGCCCAACAACAGGTTGTTCAAAAAATGGTGATGCCGGACCCCCTTATTGAAGTTGATCGCGCCATTTCGGAATTGCGCCGTGGTGCTGCGGTTCGCGTTTACGATGACCACAACAGTCTGTTGATGTTGGCGGTAGATGCATTAACTGCAGACTACTTGACGCTATTGACTCAGTTGGGCGCTACCCCTCCAAAATTAGTCATGACCGGTACGCGTGTGAATGTACTTGGTATTGATAAAACAGATCGTCCAGTCAGCGTATTGACACATCGGCAAGGCATGTCACTTGATTTGATTGAATATCTAGCTAACCCTCTTTCATCTTCAATGGCCCCTCCCAGCATGGTAAACCTAGAAGTGTACGATGCAGATGCTCTAGAGCAGTCCTGTGTCACCTTGGCCAAACTGGCCCGCCTTTTGCCCTCTGCACTGATTGTAAAGAGTACTGGCACTCCAGATATCCCTGCAGTTCAGGCTAGTTCGATTCAATCGTATATGACGATTGCGGCGCATTCACTGACGATGGTGAGTGAGGCGCGCGTCCCCCTAGAAAATGCCGAAAATGCTCGGGTAGTTGCTTTTCGTCCCCGCGATGGCGGTATTGAGCACTTAGCCATTATTGTTGGAGACGTTAACCCTGCAGAGCCTGTACTAGTTAGACTGCATTCCGAATGTTTTACGGGCGACCTCGTGGGCTCTTTGCGTTGTGATTGCGGTAATCAACTGCGCGGCGCAATTGGCGAAATGGCGCTGGCTGGTAGTGGTATTTTGTTATACCTTGCGCAAGAGGGGCGAGGTATTGGTTTAGTGAATAAGCTGCGTGCGTATCAGCTACAAGATGCCGGCTTTGATACGGTGGATGCTAACTTACAGCTCGGCTTTGACTCTGATGAGCGAAATTATTTACCTGCTGCGCAGATGTTACGAATGCTAGGCGTTAGCCGTGTGAAATTGATGACCAATAATCCAGCGAAAGTCACTGCCTTAGGCAACTGTGATATCGAGGTGGTCGAGCGAGTGCCACACATTTATCCTTCGAATCAGCACAACGATGCCTATTTAAAGGTAAAAGCCAAAAAAAGTGGCCATTTGTTTTAATATCGAATCAACGATCGCCTCGCTCAGCGCTTGAACCACATGCGCTCAAATACCCCATCTTTTTTAATCCACAAATGACTTAGTCCAGCCGCAATATGGGCTGATGCTACCGCAATCAAGGCAAGCGCTAAGTAACCATGAATCTCGAAAATTTGTTTTGCCAGGGCTTGATCTTTTGGAATACCGGGCAATGCGGGTAGGTGGTAACCACCTACGGTAATGAGCGCCGGGAACGCAGTCACCCCAGCCCATCCAAATAACGGGACTAGTACCAGCAGTAAATATAATGCGCCTTGGACTGATTTCGCCAGCTGAATTTGACTCTGAGCAACGCTACTGGGATAGGGCGGTCTCGTAGATCGCAGTTTATTTAAAATGCGCAGTCCCGTTATAAGTAGGATAAGAAAACCAATCAACTTATGCCATGAATATAGGGTGTTTGTTAGCTCGTCCCACAGATTCGCTGCCGATCGGTCGGTCATCCAAAATCCCAATACGAGCGATGCAACGATCAGGATAGCGGTAAGCCAATGGATTAGTCGCGTCATTTTGGAATATAGTTGCGGCATCATTTATCCCCTTACAGGTACTAACTTAAATTCGTTGGCTTAGCCGTTCCGCAGATTATGCCTCGCTTCAGGTAAGACCGGTAGAGCGAGATTACTGTGCTGTAATTAGGGATATTGATTGGGCTCTAACCGATGGAATCAACTTTTTATGCGCTTACTAAACGCACTCGGATTGTTAAAACGACGCATAAGCCAATGCGTCGATGATATTGAGAGCTTTATACGTGTGTATTTGCGCTGAATAGGGGGGGCGTTACATCAAATTATGATGATCACATACAACCGTCTTCCTATTTCATCCCATATTTTCTATAGGCCAATAAGGGTTCAATAGCATGAGGAGCGTCACCGATTTCATTACGCATCCCCTTTTTAGATGGATTACGACATCTATCCTGATATTGCTCTACGTTGCTGTTGAATTTGGCTTTAACTATCAGTTATTAAGCTTAACCATTGATCCCGCTTCCGACGAGGTTCTGTTGGGATTGGAATTCTGGGGTCGCGTTCTTTCCGGTATTGGATTTGGTCTTCTGCTCTATCGGCTCAGCAATCAGATCAATATGCAAAACCTCAGTAGACTTCTGGCTTGCGTGTTGTTGGGGGTGGTCATTATGTGGAATGTACAAAAAATGATTACTGACCACCTGGTCCGTGAAGCCTCCCTTGCTGATAAAAAGGTTTCCCTACTGCTGGCAAGTCTCAGTGATGAGGCCGCCAACGGATCATTGAGCACCCTAAACGGCAATGTATTGCTGCCACCAACTGCTAACGCAGAAGATCGCAAGATAACTGCTTCATTATTTCCCGCATTAACCTTGTATACCCCAAATCGAGTGGCTCAATTAGCTGCATGGAAACAGGTGAGTACGGCGCAGATTGAGGCTACCCTAGCGCAAAATTACCCTGAAGAGCAGCTTGCGAATGCCTATCGTAATTTGATTATTCCGCCCCTAACGCTCGGAATTTCATTATTTTTTGCCATCTTAAATCTTGCTCAATTACTGAGTTATCTCGTATTTGGCCTCGCCACAAAAAACTCGAAGGTAGTTATCTGGATGCGTTCGAGTGCCTTAGTACTATTTAGCTGTTTTCTATTATTTAGCTTTGCGGCAAGTAGTCCACTGGTTAACTCTAAGGCGTATCAAACGGAGCTGAGGGGGCCTCTCTTTAAAGACGATCTTGTATTGGGCATTCTGACCGAGTGGTCTGCTTATGCGGCGCCAAATTGGTACTTTTTATCGAGCTGGTGCAACCAACATGTATTACGGGGAATTCAGCTCAAACGCCCATACTGAAGTGCTTCCCAGTGATTGCCATGAATATGGCGCTTACTTTTAATACTGCAGTGGATAATGCTTGCTTATTCACGATGTTCAGAATGCCTCTATGGAAATCAAAGTCAACTTTCTCGATAAGCTTCGGCTTGAAGCCAAGTTTGACGACTTTACCGTTATTAGTGATCAACCGATTCGATACAAGGGTGACGGTTCCGCTCCTGGACCATTCGATTACTTTTTAGCATCTTCGGCGCTGTGCGCAGCGTATTTTGTGAAGTTGTATTGCGACGCTCGCGGCATATCAACTGAGAATATCCGCCTCTCACAAAATAATATTGTGGATCCGGAGAATCGGTATCGCCAGATTTTCAAGATTCAGATTGAATTGCCAGCAGATATCTCCGCCAAAGATCGGCAAGGTATTTTGCGATCGATTGACCGGTGCACTGTGAAGAAAGTAGTGCAAGCCGGTCCTGAGTTTGTGATTGAGGAAGTCGAAAGCCTGGATGCCGATGCGCAAGCATTGTTAATTCCTCATTCTGGAGCAGGAGGCGAGACTTACATTGCAGGTAAGGACTTACCCCTCGAGCAAACCATTGCCAATATGTCGGCGGTACTAGCCAATTTAGGAATCAAGATCGAAATTGCTTCGTGGCGTAACCTTATCCCGAATGTCTGGTCTTTGCATATTCGTGACGCCCATTCGCCCATGTGTTTTACTAATGGCAAGGGGTCCACTAAAGAAAGTGCCTTAGCTTCTGCGCTGGGGGAGTATATCGAGCGACTGAGTAATAACCATTTTTATGCCGGTGCGTATTGGGGTGAGGACATTGCTAATGCGGCATTTGTGCATTATCCAAATGAGCGTTGGTTTAAGCCTGGCAAGAAAGATGCCTTACCCCCAGAAATACTTGATGAATACACTCGGCAGATATACAACCCCGAGGGCGAGCTCCGTGCATCGCATCTGATTGATACCAACTCAGGTAATGTGGAGCGGGGCATTTGCGCCCTGCCATTTGTGCGTCAGTCGGACCAAGACGTAGTGTACTTCCCGGTGAGTTTGATTGAGAACCTCTTTGTTAGCAATGGCATGAGTGCAGGTAATACCTTGGCCGAGGCCCAAGTGCAGTGCTTATCTGAAATTTTTGAGCGAGCAGTCAAACGGGAAATCATTGAACGTGAAATTGCTTTGCCCGATGTACCTCAAGCAGTGTTGGATCAATACCCGCGCATTATGGCCGGTATACAGAGCTTAGAGGAGCAGGGCTTTCCGGTTTTAGTCAAAGATGCTTCACTGGGTGGAGTCTATCCAGTCATGTGCGTGACTTTAATGAACCCGCGTACGGGCGGCGTCTTTGCGTCGTTTGGTGCCCATCCCAGTTTTGAGGTGGCACTGGAACGTAGTTTGACCGAGTTACTGCAGGGCCGTAGTTTTGAGGGCCTCAATGATTTACCTCCCCCAACGTTCGTGAGCGAAGCGGTGACCGAGCCCAATAATTTTGTGGAGCATTTCATCGACTCCAGCGGCATCGTATCGTGGCGTTTCTTTAGTGCTAAATCAGACTACGCCTTTGTGGAGTGGGACTTCACTAGCAAAGGTACTAAGAGCAATGCAGAAGAGGCTGAAACCTTGTTTGGCATTCTGAAGGAGATCAATAAAGAGTCTTATGTAGCGGTATATGACCAGCTTGGCGCAATGGCATGCAGAATCGTAGTGCCGGGTTATTCCGAGGTCTACCCCATTGAAGACCTAATTTGGGATAACACCAATAAGGCGCTCTTGTTTCGTGAGGACATCCTAAATCTATTGAGCCTAGATGATGCAAGCCTAGCAGATTTACTCGATCGCTTAGAAAACAATGAGCTCGATGAGTACGGTGATATTGCGACGCTGATAGGTATTGAGTTTGATGAAAACACCGTCTGGGGTCAGTTGACGGTATTGGAGTTAAAGCTATTAATTCATCTGGCGTTAAAGCAATGGGATGAGGCGCAGGAGCTAGTCGGGGCCTTCTTGCAATACAACGACAACACTGTGGACCGCAAACTGTTTTATCAGGCACTTGATGCTGCACTGGCCATCCATCTGGATGATCAATTGGAAATGAGTAACTACACCCATAATCTGCGCCGAATGTTTGGCGATGACAAGATGGATGCGGTATTGGGCTCGATCGATGGCAGTGTACGTTTCTATGGCTTAACACCCACTAGCCTAAAATTAGAAGGGCTCGATCGCCACCAGCGGTTACTGGATAGCTTGAAGAAGGTACATCGAGCAAGGAAATCCTTAGACTAAAAGCTGGCTTAAATCGTCACCTATAGCGTGGTTACGCTAACATTTATGCTCCGAGTAAATGCTGACTTAAAAGCGAAGCAGCAGGCGATTGTGGGGCATTTGATTTAATGGCAAGTAGTAAGTTGCGATCTGCCCAATCATCATCCAGCGGAATCACCTTCAGGCCCATTGCTTTTATCTGACCCTCGCATGCCTGTAGAGGTAATACTCCAATACCTAAATTAACGCGGATCATTTGGCACATGGCATCGTAGCTTCTCACCTGAATTCGTAGCCGCATTTGTTTTCCTAATTTTTCGGCATTACGAGAGGTTAGCTCAAGCAAAGCGCTACCTCGATTGAGTCCAACAAAATCATATTGCAGGCATTCCCCAAATGAAACACATTTTCTTTTGCCCAGCGGGTGTGATTTATTGCAAGCAATCACGAGTTGATCGTTACCAATAATGCGCGTAAGTAAGCCAGAGGCAACTGTTCCTTCCGCAAATATGCCAATGTCAGCTATACCATCCGTCAGAGCTCTGACGATATCACTGCTTAATTGCTCTTCGACTTCAACTTGTATTTCGGGGTGGGTCGCTAAAAAGCTGGCTAATGCTGCAGGAAGGAATTCCGTTAGGGCAGACATATTGGCCCAGAGCCGAACATGCCCTTTTGCGCCTTTAGAGTATTCGGCTAATTCATTACTCATTTGCTCAAAGCCTTGAAATAGGCGCATGGCATGCTGCATTACAGCGTGACCAACGGGGGTGAGCGTCACCCCTTTTACAGATCGATCCAAGAGCGCCGACCCGACGGTCTCCTCCAGTTCAGAAATTCGCCTGCTGGCAGCGGATAGGGCAAGATTACATACGCCGGCTCCCTTTGTAATGCTGCCGGATTGGACAATGGAGCAAAACAGCTTTAGGGTCACAAAGTCGACTCTAGCGGGGTTTAAATGGGTTTTCATGGGGTGATTCTAACCATGCCTTCGCAAAATGAGAAGGATTGACCCATAAAAAGCAATTTTCAATCAATGCATTGCGGAGTAACTTGATGAAAATGAATACTTCTGGAGATCAGATGGAGCCGTTATCAAAGTTAAAAGTGGTGGAAATGGGTCAGCTCATTGCTGGTCCTTTCGCAGCAAAAACATTGGCTGATTTTGGTGCGGATGTGATTAAGATCGAGGCGCCCATCGTTGGAGATGCTCTGCGCAAATGGCGCTTGTTAAAAGATGGCACATCCGTTTGGTGGCAGGTTCAGTCGCGCAATAAGCGTTCACTTTCATTAGACTTGAGGCTCATGGAGGCGCAAGAGATTGTCAGGGCCTTGATTAAAGAGGCAGATGTTCTGATTGAAAATTTTCGTCCCGGAACCTTAGAGTCCTGGGGTCTTGATCCAAATGATTTACTGAAGATCAACCCCAAATTAATCGTGCTTCGTATCAGTGGTTATGGTCAAACAGGCCCTTACCGCGATAAGCCTGGATTTGGTGTAGTGGCGGAAGCGATGGGGGGGTTGCGACACTTAACTGCCGAGCCTGGACGAACGCCAGTACGAGTCGGGGTTAGCATTGGAGATACGCTCGCTTCGCTACATGGCGTCATCGGCATTCTGCTTGCCTTGCAGGAGCGGCATACCAGCGGTAAAGGGCAAATCATCGATATAGCACTCTATGAAGCCGTATTTAACTGCATGGAGAGTCTGCTTCCGGAGTACAGTGCCTTTGGGGAAGTAAGGCAAGCGGCTGGCAGCGCTTTGCCTGGGATTGCCCCATCCAATGCATACCAGTGCCGGGATGGAAAATACGTTTTGATTGCAGGCAATGGGGATAGTATTTTTAAGCGCCTGATGCAAGTCATAGGGCGAGAGGATCTGGGCCAAGACGCCGAACTTGGCAGCAATGATGGTCGCGTGAAGCGAGTTGACGAATTGGATCGGGCGATTGGTATTTGGGCCAGTCAAATGACTGCAGAGCAGGTTCTAGAGGCCCTGGATCAGGCTAGCGTTCCCGCTGGCAAAATATTTACGGTTGAAGATATTGCGAAGGATCCCCACTACCACGCCCGTGGCATGATCGAAACAATTCAAATGAAGGATGGAAGTGCCTTACAGGTTCCGGGTATTGTGCCTAAGTTATCGCGAACACCGGGCTCGATCAAATCATTAGCACCGGAGGTGGGTGAGCAAACCGATCAAATCTTGAAAGAGATTGGGCTTAGTAGCCAACAGATTGCTGTATTAAAAGACAAAGGCGTTGCATTTACAAATTGAGATAACGATGAGCCGAATTTACTTTAATGAAGTTGCTACGCGAGATGGCTTTCAGATTGAGCCAAACTTTATTCCAACCGATCAAAAGATTGAACTGATTGACGCTTTAAGCCAATGCGGTTATGCAAAGATAGAGGCCACCTCCTTTACATCGCCCAAGGCAATTCCGATGCTCAAAGATGCTGAAGAAGTGATGAGTCGAATTCAACGTAACCCAAATGTAGAGTATTCGGTGTTAGTACCGAATTTACGCGGCGCACAGCGCGCCTTGGATTCAAGAGCGGATGAGCTCAATTTAGTGATGTCCACTTCAGAAACCCATAATCGCAGTAATTTGCGGATGGGACGTGAAGAGAGCTTCTCGGCTTTGCGCGAGGTGATTGAATTCATCCATGGCCGAATTCCAATTAATGTTTCTTTATCCACCGCATTTGGTTGCCCAATGGAGGGGGACGTTCCCCAAGACGTTGTCCTGAATTACGTAAGCCGTTTTGATAATTTAGGTGTTCGTGGCGTCACCATTTGCGATACGACGGGTATGGCTCAGCCAGTACAGGTGACAAAAATGATCGACGCTCTCCACAAGCAATTCAAGCACCTGCAGCTCACCATGCATTTTCACAACACACGGGGCATGGGTTTAGCGAACATACTGGCTTCGGTGCAGTCCGGAATTACCCGTTTTGATGGATCTCTGGGCGGTCTAGGGGGCTGTCCTTATGCCCCTGGAGCGAGCGGCAACGTATGCAGTGAAGATGCCATTCATATGGTGGATGCAATGGGGTATGACACAGGCATTCATCTGGATGCACTGCTGGCCATTGCAAAAAGACTTCCACAGATCGTGGGACATGATGTACCCGGTCAAGTTGCTAAAGCGGGGCGCATTCATGATTTGCATCCAGAGCCGCCATGCCAATAGGGAGAATGCCATGATCGATCACTTAGACCACTTGGTTTTAACAACAGCAAAAGAAGCAGCCTGCATTGATTTTTACACCCGGGTGCTCGGTATGCAGCCCGAGTCTTTTATTGGCGGCACGCCGCCGGTAGAACGTAAAGCCTTTCGCTTTGGCAATCAAAAAATTAATCTACACATTAAGGGCAAAGAGTTTGAGCCCAAGGCGGATATTCCAACGCCAGGATCCTTGGATTTATGTTTTATTGCCGACCGACCATTAAGTGAGGTAATTGCTAAGTTGAATCAAGCGCAGTGGCCAATTATTGAAGGGCCAGTCATGCGGACAGGCGCAACACAAAAAATCAATTCCGTTTACATACGCGACCCCGATCAGAATTTGATTGAGATCTCCGAATTAATTAAATAAGGACTAGATACCATGTATAAAAATATCAAACTAATTGCAACCAGCCTCATCTGTATTTTTATGGCATCTGCTGGCGTGCACGCCCAAACATGGCCGAATAAGCCAATTACCTTGGTTGTGCCAACAGCGCCTGGAGGAACAACCGATTTTTCTGCTCGGCTGGTAGCGGACTCCATGAGTAAGACCTTGGGAGTGCCAGTATTGGTTGACAACAAACCTGGAGGGTCCGGCAATATCGGCAATCAATTCGTGGCGCGCGCAAAGCCGGATGGCTACACCTTGCTCGTCAGCTTTAGTGGATACCATGTTGGAAATCCTCATTTATTCAAGCAGGCAGGGTGGGATCCGATCCGTGATTTTGCTCCAGTCGGCATGATGACGGTGGCCCCTCAGGTGATCACAATTAATCCTAAGCTGCCAATTAATAATGTGAAGGAATTGATTGCGTACGCAAAGAAGAATCCGGGCAAGTTGAATTACGCTTCTGCCGGATCTGGATCGATTCAGCACATTGCAGGTGAACTCTTTAAACAACAAACAGGAACATTCATTACCCATATTCCATATCGCGGATCCGGCCCAGCAGTGCAAGACTTAATGGGCGGGCAGGTTGATCTGTTTATTACAACTCCAGCTGGAGTTGTTAGCCAAATCCAAGCTGGACGGTTGCGCGGTTTAGCTGTCACTGGAAAGAAGCGCCTTAGTGCTTTGCCACAAATGCCAACGACCGATGAAGCTGGCTTGCCCAATTATGAAGTGGATTCGTGGTTTGCTATGTATGCTCCAGCAGGCACTAATCCAGAGATCATCCAAAGACTGAACCAAGCCTTGGGGATAGCCCTGAGTACGCCAGAAGCCCAGACCAAGGCAGAAAATGCAGGAACAACTATTAAAACGATGACGCCTGCTGAGCTTGGTGATTACACACGAAAAGAATTAGATCGCTGGGGTAAGGTGATCCAAACTTCTAAAATGACAGTTGATTAAGAAATGAAACGGCTTAATCGACCTGCGCTCACCCCCAAAGTTAAGCCCTTGATTAAGTTACGTCGAGCTTAATTAGAGCGCATCGTGCCTGATTCATAAGGTTTGAGTATTTTTGCATTGGGACCAAGGAAGCACCATAATGGGGTAGCGGCAGCTACCCCTAATTTTTTACCCTCAATTGACTAATACGATACCCTCTCGTTCCATTAACCCTAATGTAGCCTCGCTATTGGTTGTAATTGCGGAGCTGATGGGCACCTCGCTGTGGTTTTCCATCAATGGGGTGGCTGATAATTTAATTGATTCTTGGAATATTAATCTTGTAGGCATAGGCATACTGACCAATGCGGTGCAACTTGGTTTTGTAGCCGGCACACTGGCCTTTGCTCTAAGTGGGATCGCAGATCGGTTTAAACCCAGCCATCTTTTTGCAGCTTGTGCCCTATTTGGGGCTCTGTTTAATGCAGCATTTGCTTTGTTAGCAGACAGTCTTTGGATTGGATCTTGCTTACGCTTCCTAGTGGGAATTTGTTTGGCCGGCATCTATCCGATTGGCATGAAACTCATCATGACCTGGGATCCCCAAAAGGCGAGCTCGCGGATTGCTCAATTGGTCGGAATGCTGACCATCGGAACGGCGATCCCGCATGCGACCCGCTATTTCGGCGTGGATTGGCCTTGGCAAGAAGTGATTCTGCTGTCTTCTTTGCTCGCTCTGGTTGCCATGGGGATAATCTTTTGGCTCGGTGATGGCCCTCACCTCAAATTAGGCAGTACTTCACGGGTCAAGCTCAGCGGCTTTCGTGAGCTCTTCGCCATTGCAAAATACCGTCGATCTGCCTTAGGGTATTTCGGTCATATGTGGGAGCTCTATGCATTCTGGGCGCTGGTGCCATTTCTGATTGCGAGTAGCTATTCAGTGCAAAATCCCATTCAATTATCGGGCTTAGCGTTCCTCGTAATCGGGATTGGAGCAATTGGCTGCTTTCTGGGAGGGCAACTGAGCAAATCCATTGGGGGCATGAAAGTTGCTTCAATCGCTTTAGCACTATCTGGCATCTGCTGTTTACTCTATCCATGGATTTTTGGATTACCGCTGTGGGTACAAATTCTGTTTTGGGCAATCTGGGGAATGAGTGTCGTGGCGGATTCGCCACAATTCTCAGCACTATCGGCACAAGCCTGCCCACCTGAAATCGTTGGAACTGCGCTGACCATTCAAAATGCTATTGGCTTTACGATTACGATGATCTCAATTCAAATCAGTACTGTAGCTCTCCCCTTGATGGATCATTACATTACCTGGTTATTACTGCCAGGCCCGGTGTTAGGACTCATTTTTCTGAATCGCATCTCAAGACGCAGTTAATCAATATGCGCCCTGCTGAAATTGTTTTCCAGATACTCTGAGAGACAAGCTTGAGAGTTAAATCGGGTGGGGTGGTACTCTGTGAATGTTTCTCAATTAATAAACATCGATTGACGCTATGAATAATCCTTCAGATGATCCAAAAAATCCTGCACGCCGTGACTTGTTCACTACGGGCGCTGCGCTACTAGGCTCTACTCTTTTGCATAGCGAGCCATTACCAGCTAAATCCCTAGAGCCAGCAAAGCAAGTCAAGACTGCGCCAGACTCTCCTCCTGCGGGGTACAACATTCTTTTTATACTGGTTGATCAAGAGCATTATTTCCCTCGGTGGCCATTCCCAGTTCCAGCCAGAGAAGCCATTAAGAAAAAGGCAATTACCTTTTTGAATCATCAGGCTGCATCTTGCGTTTGTTCATCAGCACGCTCGGTAATTTATACCGGTCAGCACATACAAGAAACTGGTGTTTTTGATAATTTAAATTATTTGTGGCAGCCTGATATGTCTACCAAAGTAAAGACTGTTGGCGCCCGTTTAAACGAGTTGGGATATCACGCCGCCTATCAAGGTAAGTGGCATTTGTCTTACAACATGGTGCAAGAGTCAAACCCAGTTAAAGCACCAATGGAGCAATATCAGAAAATTATTGAAAGTTATGGATTTCAGGATTTTTTCGGGGTAGGTGATATAACGGATGGCCCCCAGGGGGGTTATAGTTTTGATCAGTCTACCTCTAGTACTGTAGATAGATGGCTGCGTACCACCGCACAGAATTTGAAAAAACAAAAAAAGCCTTGGTACTTGGCTGTTAACTTTGTTAACCCGCATGATGCCATGTGGTTTAACTCCGATCTGCCCAATCAGGTTGTGCAGGGCAAGAAACATGCGGTACCTATCATGCCAGCACCTAATTACGAGATTTATAAAGCCAGCTGGACTAATGCGCCTCTCCCTGTATCAAGGCATCAATCCTTCACTGCGCCTGGTAGACCCGAAGCACATGCAATTTATCAGACGATTCAAGATGTCATGCTGGGAGAATGGCCGGATGAAGATCGACGTTGGCGAGCCCTTTTAGACTATTACTTTAATTGCATTCGGGATTGCGATAGACAAGTGGAGTTGGTCATGCAGTCGTTGAGGGACTCCGGCTTAGAAAATGAAACTATTGTTATTTTTACTGCTGACCATGGTGAGCTAGGTGGCGCACATCAGATGCGTGGTAAAGGAACAAACGCCTACAAAGAGCAAAATCATTTGCCGCTGATGATTATTCATCCAGCATATCCGGGGGGAAAAGAGTGTCACGCGATCACCTCTCAGCTGGACTTAACCCCAACTATCATTGGACTTACTGGCAAAGGACATGATCAGCGCCTTGCCGCCTCGACCGGTCTTAAAGGCAAGGATTTTTCTTCGCTATTGAGTAATCCGGAGTCTGCCAAAATCTCCGCAACAAGACCTGCATCATTGTTTAATTTCGATATGCTGTCTTATCAAAGTCCAGTATGGGCCGAAGTAACCTTTGATTACATGTTTGCCGGTAATGTTTCCAATAAGGACAAGATTGCGTATTTACAGAAGAATGAGCCTAACTTTCATAAGCGAGTTGCTATACGCAGTAGCTTTGATGGTCGTTATCGCTTTACCCGGTACTTCTCTCCCCTAGAATTTAATACTCCTAAGTCGATGGAGGAATTGCTAGCAAAAAATGATGTTGAAGTTTATGACCTTCAATCTGATCCCGATGAATTAAATAATCTCGCTCTTGACCTCAAAAGGAATGGTGACTTGATTTTGGCTTTAAATCAAAAAGCCAATACACTGATTGCGCAAGAAGTCGGCGTAGATGATGGGGCGTTTTTGCCCCTCCGAAATGGTAAATGGTACTTTCCACCAAGCAGTGCTCGATAAAGTCAGGCGCCCCATGCTCATCATGAAGTAGCTAATTCGCTTCGAGCGGTTTTTCCCATTGCACTCATTGGACTGCTTTGGGCCAGTAATAGTCAGTGGAGGATGAGATTGAAAACTCCTGCATTGGTAAAGGATAGAAATTAACAAAATTTCTTGTTGCCAATTCGTATTTGGCTTTTGATTAGCTAAGGATCAGCGCCTTCGTTTGCATTTACTTCAAATAATCAAAGACAACCTCACCAACATCCAGGGTCATATCGCATAGTAGATGTTTTGAACTGACGATTTCCAGAATGGGAAGATCGGCAACGGGCGCAAGGGCATGTTCAAATAGCTGCAATCTCGCAGGTCCAGACCAAGCACCATGCATTTTGACATTCTTACAGTAGTAGCGAACTAACTCACAAATGCGAGGTGTGCTATCAACATGAGGAATTATCTTTAGCAAATATCCTGGGGTTTTAGAAACCTTGCTTTCCTCTTCGGCAATATCCAGTTCAGTGTATTTGTAACCCATGGTGCCGGTCGCAACCCGAATTGAACCGTAGTCAAATGTTCCTACTAGAGCGTCAAGTTCAATCTGTAATTTTGGGCTGGCTAATTTTTTTGGAAATCCCCAGATTTCACGGCCAGCTGCGATAGGCGCCTCATCGTCCAAATACATCATGTGGGTATAAGTTCCCGGTACGCCATCAGGGCCCACTACATGGATCACTTGACCGCTTTCCGTGTAATTACCAAAGCCGCTGGAATCCGGCATGCGGATAAATTCAAAACTCACCAGTGGATCTTGAATGGTTAGCGGTTCGGGCACTACTGCTTGTAGCTTTTTCAGATCAGTGCGGTAGGTAATGATAAAAAATTCCCGATTCACGAAATGGTACGGGGCCTTTGCATATGCAGGGCTACTGATCGGTACTACAAATGCGCTATGGCGGATTTCTGAAATATTCATGGGCATCTATCAACAAAAGGTTACAAAAATAATTCTGGTGCAGAGTGGCTTACTTAATGAAATGCAGGAATGGATTATTCGAAATCGAAATCACGCCCAGATAAGGACTGCTTAGTGTGAGTGCAATGGTGCAAATCGGGACTAAGACCGTGGCAGTTGCAATGGCCATGGCAGTAACTAAAGCCTTCGGTTTGGTGAGATGCACAAAGGCGACAACGAGTTGAACCAAAATTGCTAGAACAATAATGGCATACCAGCGGACGGGATGAACATCAAATGATACAAACGCTAATCGGGTCATTCTGCCGCTGCTAACCAATTGCATGGCATTCATTAAGGCTTTGGACTCGGCATTATTGCCCAAAGAGTCAACCGCTTTAAAAGTAGCCTGGCGTAGGGTTTCGTAATGCTGCTTTGTGATCGGGGAGGGCTCGCCATCCGATGAAAGAGTTTGCCATTCATCTTCTACGACTGACTTGGCATATTGTTTGGCGTAAAGGACTAGATTCTGGCCCTGCAGGCTTGGGATGGCCTGGGACAAATCTATGATGCTTCCAATGCCTTGGCTTTCTGTTCGGACTGATTTATTGGCTACGTTGTAATTTTCCCAAAGGGAGGTGGCCATGAGCGCAGCGGTCAAGGAGAACAAGACAGCTGGTAGGCCAAAAAATGGACCGACAACGCCCTCAAAGCTCAGAATCGAAGCTCTACCGGAAGGGCGCGTAAAAACCCAGGCAATCAGGCTGCCGACGGCAACAAAAAAGGAGACGATCGCCAGGATCATCAGGAATTCATAGTTATCTGCTATGTTTTGCATCTAGGGCTACTTTGCGTTTAGTGGGAGAAGAATAAACAAACACTAATCCTACTACCGCAATAAAGCCTTTCATACTAGGGATGACCACCATCGTGTTTATTTGGCATTAATAAACCCCCCATCGACTTGCCAGCCAAATAAAAGGTTGGTCTCATCCACGAGAGCTACTCGAAGCGCTTTTGGCCCTAAGGTAAAGTCGAGCTCATTTGCTTTTCCTTCGCTAATCTTGCCGTTCTTGCAGTCGCTGGTAACGCAGTAGAGCGAACTTTGATAGCACCATTGTGGCAGGTCTGAGATACCACTTTTAAATAGCAGAATATAGCTGAACAGATTCTGATCTGTATACCGAATCCAGTTCGATACCTTTAAGCGGGAACTCCCACATGCCTGGCGATAGATAGATAATCCGGTCGGATTGAGTATGCCTTTTGTCATGCCATCAGTTGCCATAGAATCAAAACTGAGGCGTTGGGGTGGTCCATCAAACAGATTGGCATTCACTATATTTGAACTTGGTACCACATTCTCACCATTAGTCATAAAAGTCCCAGGTTTTGGAACATATTCTGATTTAAGCGCGAGCAGCTTTACGCTCCACCGCGATTTATCAAGCGGGTAATTTGTTGTATTGTTGAAGTCTTTTTTATTCGACGGAATTAAAATCCCCATGATGTTCGTAACCGAGTCACTGCCACTGACTACGGTATTGTCGATTCTTAGGTAATATCGGGCCTGAACTGGTATAGGGTAGTTCGATGCCCTTGCTACATAGGAATTACAATTCGTAATGAGATATTCATTGGCAGCTTCTTTAACCCACCCAGAAATCAGATAACTTTTTTCGTCGGTATCGTAGCAATTGACGGTTTTGAGGTTTGCCAGCAGTGTGGTCGAAAGGCCATCCACCAACTTAAAATACCCGGTACTGCCATCGGAGTTGACGATGTTTTGATAGCTATTGGCCAGGCTGGCTTTTTGCGTGTAAAACCCATCGCTTAAGGACTGGCTATAGGCAGCCGCACCGCGCGTTACATCGTAGCCATAGCGTCTTGCTGTACTGGGGTAGGCATCGAAAACCGCGTATCCCTCGCTTGCCAAAATCAATGCCATTTCTTGATTGGCTGCCAAACGGGCAACGGTAGACGAAATTACCATGTTACAGAGCGAGCGTTGCTGTACCACATCGCCCGTACTGGGATTGGAGCACAGCAGATTGAGCCCATCAATAAGGGTAATATCACCCGCCGTTAATTGGTCGATATTTTTTAAAAAGCCCCCGCTGCGATTAGCTCCGGCAACTTCAATGATTGTGGTTAAAACACCGCTAATCGCGTCGGCTGTAAGGGCTCGATCTAAGGCAGCTCCATCCGTGCCATAATTTTTTTCAACGTAGGCTTTGAGAGAGGTTACGCCATTCAAGCGCAACAGATTTTTGTAATTTTCCGAAAGAGAAATCAAGTCCTTTGTGGTGGCGTCATATGCTTTCAGTTTATCTTCTAACTTCACTTTGGCAACAAAATTACTCAGTGCGCCCAAGTTATTCTGGATATTATCGACGGAGCTTTGCAGATTATTTAAGGCGTTCAGTATGTCACTCAACTTGATGCCACCACCAGGCTTACATGCATCACCACCAATTTTACCAACTTGCTTAAAGTAGGGTTTGAGTGGCTTAGCAAATGTTTCGCCCGCAATATCCGCCAGAAGGTAAATTAAATTCGAGAAACCAGCCGGACATTTTGGGTTGTCTGCGGACGATGCTACTAGAAGTGCTAGAAGTGGGGTCGATGCAGTCATAAATTCTGCTCGCAGAGCTACATCGCCATTCAAAAGGCGCTGCGCTAAGTTAGCTGCAAATACACTTGCCGTTTGTGGCTGAATTGTTTGCTGATAACGAAAGTAAGCGCTTAATTGATCGTAGATATTATCAGAACTACCTGCCGGATAGTCGGCCGTGAATAGTTCCAGCCGATATGCTAGATCGCCAATCGACATGGCATCCAAACTGGCATTCAGGGTTACTAATTCTTCGTATAAAAAAGCACCAGTTGTAAAGTTGTCGATAGTTGCAGAAACATATTTTCCTGGCACGCTGGCGGTGTCGTAATATGCAACTGTTATCCCTGCCTTATCTTTAAATTCCAAAATTGCTGTACCGCGTATGGCTGGGCCCACATAAGAAACCATGCAGTCCTGCTCAAATGCAGTGCAAGTGATTGCCTCGTTGTAAACAATCTGCCCGCTTGCGCGGTCGGTAATGCTTAGGCTTGCAAAATCAATGCCAGTTGAATTACTAATTTGCAAGTCAATATTGGTATTGGGGGCTGTTTGCGTACTACTGGAGCCGCAAGCGATTAACAGGAGCGAAACACCAAGAGAGGCGCCCAAATGAAATAGTTTCCGCGCAAGGGATTTAAAGGAAATGATGCGGAAAAATGAGTTAAGCTGATATGTATTGTGCATATGTAGATTTTAATAATACTTAGTTATTAAAATTCCGACAAATTCCGACAATGCCAGGTCGACCAAAATAGAGGCGCTAGTCACATTGATACTTGCCCCCTTTTTTTATAGGGCCACATACTTCCCATAAAAAAAAGGGGGCTAACCTAGATAGTTCGTGCAGCTCCAGCTAAAACTTGTAGTCAATGCCAATCGTGCCAACCGTTAAATTGGGCTTAATAGACGCGATATCCCCATCCGGACTCCATGAATTAAAGTTGATTTGCTGAAACTCGGCTTTAACAAAGATGTTTTTATTAACCATTACAGCAACACCAGCGCCATATCCAATGCCATTTAGGGTCTTTGAGAAGCTCTCGCTGGCAGGCGATGCGGTGCTACTGTTTGCATTAATTTTGGTTGACATGGCGTTATAGCCCACGATGGCGTAAACCATAGAAGTAGGCGTTACTAAAAACCCAGGCTTCAAATTAACGCTCATCCGATTCTCGCCTTTAAAAACGGAACTTCCTTCTAGGTCTGAAATGGTGCCCAGCTTGGTATTAGCAAAGTCATACGTCGCAGTAAGTCCCAGCACAAAATTGGGACTAAATCCGAAGTTATAGCCAAGTTCTACTCCCGGGACTGCAGATTGTTGCCCTAAATCCACTTTACTATCGGGATCGGTCAAAGTGGTGGTGGCGCCAATAGAGCTTATATTAAGACCGGCAGTGAAGCCTTCAAATGCATTAGTCTGGGCAGTGGCTGTGCCGGTAAATATTGCTAACAGTGTCAGTGTCAGTGCCAGAATCTTTGAGTTCATTGCAAACCTTTCTAAATTAGGATGTATTTATTGTCATGAAGATCACAACTGGTGAATCGTAAATGGATTTCGGGTAGGGTGTTCCGACGAATTCTTACAAACTCACCATCAAAATGTTACGCATGCAAAAATGAGACCTATTTTATGAACTTGAATACCCCTCTTTTCTTTCACTGGCTGCGGCTATTTTTTCTCTTGCTTGCCGCACATACTGGATTCGCAAATGCATTACAAGTGAATGAACAATTTGTAGTATTCAATCCTATTTCAAGTGCGGAGTACATAGTCGATCCGAGTCATACGCTGACACTTGAAGATATTCAAAGAACTGATATACAAAAGCAATTCAAGCCAATTGATATGATTGGAAATCAAATCAACTTTGGATTTTCGAGCGCAACATATTGGATTCGTTTACGTCTATCGCGTTCAGCAGATGTGGGCAATGCTTGGATTCTTGAGATTCCGTATACCGGCCTTGATGCGATTCATTTTTATGCCCGAGACCGCGATGTTATTCAGACGGGTAGTCAGCAACCGATTCAATCAAGACCAATTTTTAGTCGATTTTATGCATTTCCAATTACCTTAAAAGAAGCTCCAACATTTTTTTACTTGCAGGTTCGGTCGGCGGCTTCTATTTCAGTGCCCCTAACATTGATGAGTGCTCAGCAATATGGGATCTCAATGCAAGAAGATACGATTTTTCAGTTTTTATATTTTGGCGGTATTGCCACGCTATGTATTTTTAATCTCTTTATTTTTGCTTACCTGCGTGATCGAATTTACATGCTTTATTTTCTATTTGTTGGATTTTTAGGCTTGGGTATATTCGCTGGTAATGGTTATGGGCGACTGTACTTATGGCCTAATTCACCCGACTGGGATGCGATATCACAAGCCGTATTTATCAGCGCTGCTGCAGCCTCTGCTTGGTTGTTTACCAATGACTTTCTGAACACAAAAAAATACCTTCCCAAGATAGGTCAATACCTCACACTGATTGCGATTGCCTTATATGCCTTCTCTGTATTTTTGGTAATTGCAAATGCATTTGCATTTTCCGAGCTAATTTTTTTAGAAGTCCTACCTACACTGAGTATTCCGGGGTGTTTATTGACTATATATGCCGCTTATAAAATTAGTAAACAAGGCGACCAAAGTGCACACATTTTTTTGATTGCATGGGGTGCGCTGTGCATCGGGGGGATTATTGCTAGCTTACGCATGTTTGGCATCGTGCCAAGCAATGCATACACTGCTTATGCGGTACAAATTTCATCTGCATTCGAAATGCTTTTTTTGGCATTTGCTTTGGCTAGTCGAATCAAAGTTGATCGTGTATTGCGAGAAAAAGCTCAGAATGAGGCACTAGAATCGAAAGAAGCGTTGGTTGAAACATTAAAGGCATCTGAGGAGCGCCTGGAAAAGCTGGTTGCGATCCGAACCAACGATTTACGCGATCTGCTGGCTAATGAAAAGAAACTACGTGCGCAGTATGTTCGATTTGGCTCTTTAATTTCGCATGAATTTCGTAATCCCCTTGGAATTATTGAAACCCAATTAGCCCTGCTTGAGCGCGATTTAGACCTCGGTAAATTGTCTAAGCGGGTATCCGTAATTGGATCGGCTACGCAGCGTTTAGCGATGTTGTTTGATCGATGGCTACAAGGAGATCGGTGGGACAATAAGATGGATCAGGCCCACCCCCGCGCTCTTGATATCAATGGATGGCTCTTTGACTTAATAGAGAAATGCCGCACCTACCATCCTTTTCATCAATTGAATTTCCTAGCGGATTCGGACAATCCAATAATTCGGGTAGATGAAAAAATGCTGCAAGTTGCAGTTCTTAATTTGATTGACAATGCATGCAAATATTCACCACTAGGATCAAACGTAGATATCTCTATTCAGCACGATAATAGTATGATGGGCATCCGAGTTGTAGATCAAGGTCAGGGGATTGATACGGCGGATCATCAAATTATTTATGAGGAGTATCGTCAAATTAATCCGGGACAGCAGACTCGGGGACTAGGACTCGGCCTATCCTTTGTTAAGCGCATTGTTGAAATACATTCCGGCCGAATTGATCTTGTAAGTTCTCGCGGGAAAGGCGCGTCGTTTACGATTTGGTTTCCGATCTGAGAAGGCCAGTAAATGCAAGGCCAACGCCATAGATAGTATGTAATGGAAATTTTGCAACACCCGCATCTTCAATTTTTTTTCTTAAACGCCTAAGCAATACCTCCAGTCTTCGAGCATCATAACTCTCAGGATTAAACCCAAGTCCAAAAATAATTTGTTCTCGCCTTATGGTGATTCCGGGCTTATCCACAAAACAGGAGAGTAGAGAAAACTCGTTTTTCGTTAATTCGATATCCAATTGGTCTGGCGTCTTTATTACCCAGCGAATTGAATTTAAGACCCACTCTTCTATCTCTGATTTATTTGTCGCCAGGCGACGTTCTAGTCGGCGCAAAATGGCGATGAGCTCATCTGATGGAAAAGGCTTGACTAAATAATAATCTGCATCTGCATTCATGCCTGCAATACGATCATGGGATTGACCCTCACCTGTGAGTAGTATCGATGCGATCGATTCAGTCGATTGAATCGATCGAAGTATATTCAAGCCATCTCCATCTGGCAAATTACGATCGAGAATTAGGATATTGCAGGAATGGCTTGTTAGCCATGCTTCGCATTCAGTAATACTACCAACTCCATAAGCCTCAAAGCCCTCAATCGTGAGTAATTCGATTAGTCCCTCGCGGAAATCAACTTCATCTTCGACTAGGAGTATTCGCAAATTCATAAATAAGTCTTTAATGAAATTAAGGATTGCAAGACGTACATAATCATAATTTATCTATTGTGACAAAATTTACGTTTATCCATAGAAATTCATATTTCAATGACCCATTCGCCTGTTATGTCGGAATTTGTCGGAATTGAAGTTCCACGTTCTTTTAAAATTCCAGTTAATTCACTTGATTTCTACTATCCTTTTGCTCGATTGGCCCAACATCATTTTTATATGAATATTGACTTCAGTTTCTTATCTTTGTGCAGAATTCTGTCCGTTAATCTCTTGAGTCTTTTTTTGATTGCCTGCTCTAGTGGCACTGGATCTTCGAGCTTATCTCTAGCCCCGACAGTGACGACTGCGGTGGGCCAGGTTCAGGGCTTGGTGCGGACCTATGCCGTGCCCCCCGCTACCGGCCTTGGCGTGGCGACTGCTACTAGCACGTCCTACAGTGTGTATGAATATCGCGGCATACCGTATGCACTTTCGCCTACAGGCGATCGTCGTTGGGCCCTTCCGGAGCCAGTCACCACCCTAGGCCCCGGGGTTTTTAAAGCCTACAATTTTGGTCCTGCCTGTCCACAGCAAGCCCGTTTTAATCTAACTGAGGCGAGTTCGAATGAGGACTGCCTCAGCATCAACGTCAGCATGCCAGTGGGCACAAAAGCAGGCGATAACCTACCCGTCCTGTTTTGGATTCATGGTGGTGCTTTTATTGGCGGCTCATCTAATTTGTATCGCTTAGATAAGCTGGCAGCCGAAGGGCGCTTAGTGGTAGTTTCGATTAATTACCGCTTGGGAGCGCTCGGATTTATGCCTAATCCTGCTTTTCAGCTGACGAATGGATCAGGTAGCTTTAATGGCAACTATGGACTCGAAGACCAGCGCCTGGCGATGAAATGGGTTCAAACGAACATTGCTGCTTTTGGTGGCGATAAAACCAATGTCACCATTGCAGGGGAGTCTGCCGGAGCGGGCTCGGTGTGCATGCACTTAACGGCACCAACGCAAGTATCGGGCCTCTTTAAACAGGCGATTACCCAAAGTGCCGGTTGCACCGCAAACTTACCTACCGTATCCGAGGCCCAGTACAACGGGGCTGATCGTTCGCTCTGGAAAGCAAGTGCAACTATTCAGGAGGGACTGGGCTGTCCCAATGGCGCTAATGCATTGAGCTGCATGCGCAGCAAAACGGTGGCGCAGATCCTAGAGCAGCAGGGTGCTTATACTAAAGCAAACCCACAAGACATTACCTCGTTTTCACCAGTAACCGGTGATTCACTAACGCCCAATACCACGGTACCGTCTTCATTTAAAACGGCCGCTGCCAATAACGCCTTAGTTACTGTGCCGATGATCATGGGCGGCACTAAAGAAGAATTAGGTTTATATGTTGGGTACTACTGGCAGGGTGCGCAAGCTGGTTTGAATGAGCCTGTCAATAGCAGCACAATTGATAGTTTATGGCTGCCCCTGTTTTATCCGGGGCCCAGTTCAGATCCAAACTACTATGCATCCCGTATTAGCAATCAGTATTACTCGGGCCTGCATTCGAGCGACCCGAATGTGGTGGCCAAATCCTTTGGGCAAGTGCTATCTGATTACAACCCGAGGGTAGGCATTAATAATTGCTTGTATTTACAAACATCCAATGTGATGCTGAATTACGTCAGCCGTAATCCAAGCAAGTCGGCCCCAATCTATCAGTTTGAATTTGATGATCCAGCAGCACCAGTTTGTAAAGTGGGCATTGCCGAACCCTGCCCACCCTGGAATATGGGAGCGGTACATTCTTCGGAGTTGAATTATTTATTTCCAAACCAATCCAATACAGCAGCGATTAATGCCCCTGATTTAGCGCCAGCGTCGCAAGGACTGGCTAATCAGATGGTTGCGTATTGGGCTCAGTTTGCCCGTACTGGCAATCCCAACGTTCAGAGCTTGCCCACTTGGCCACTATATGCTGGGAAGCAAACCCCCAGTGTATTGCTGCTTAAGCCCGGAGCCATTGCGGCATATGATTCGGATGCAGCACATCAATGCACTGCTTTTTGGGCAACGCCATCAATGTATAACCTGAAGAACGCGCCGCCGTTTTAAAGCCTACAAAATGATTTTCGCCTAGTTTTAGTTTTATTACATTAATATCGCCATACTTAAGTCCTATTCTCTTTTAATTTCTCATATTACTAATACTATGAAATTTCTTGCTCTTATTTTCTCTGTATTTATTCTGGCTTCTTGCGGTGGTGGGGGAAGCTCATCATCGTCAACAACACCCATACAGTCGGCCTGCGTCTTAATAGATACAGACTACGATATTGATGACATGATGGCCATTCCCTTAGTGATCGGCAATAAATATGTGGCAGGCATTATTACTTCAGAGGGATACACGTTTCCAACGATGTCAGCATCTGCCTTACGCCAACAAATTCCTCAGGCCGGACAGAGGAATATACCCATTATCGTAGGGGCAAATTACTCTGGCGGTGGCCATCGTGATATCAGCGAATGGGGCTGGATTCCATATTATCGCAATGCAATGAATCGTATTAATGATCTATTGCCTGAGCCTGTAACAGTAGCACCTGAAAATCCAAACTACGTTCAGGATGTGGTGAATGCCACTAGCTCTTGCGCCAACGTTAGTGTATTGGTCATAGGTACATTCTCCTCATTTGTAAATTACAGCCCAGCTATTAAATCAAAAATAAGCAGTGTAGTAATTATGGGAAGGCCTCTGTATCCATCACGCTTTAACAGCGATGGATCTTTAAATTATTCATTTAACTGCGAGTATGACTTGGCAGCCTGTGAGACAGCCTTTACTCAGCTGCAAACATTAAATCCAGCTTGGGTTGATGTTCCAAGACCGCCGTCGAGCGAGCCTCAGTACAGACCCTCACGAGAGATGGTTAATGGACTTGTATTGACAGGATTACCCAATGCCTTGAATCGAGCTTTGATGAGTAATTTGCATACCTGGGATTACGAAGAGATGAAGATAATTAATGGTGGGCCCGGTGGTAATTCATTGATGTGGGATCAAAGCGCTGCCCTTTATATGGTTTATCCAGAGGCGTACTCACAAAAATTTGCTGATGGTCAGAGCGGATCTTCCTGGACGCCCGAAAATGGAGCCTACTGGACTCCCGATAAGGTAACTCCATCGCGACTTAATCAGCTCTGGACCGAAGCCACTAATAAAGCGATTAATTTTTTCCAATAGTATTTTTTATTCTGAATTTGAGTTTAAGAGAGTCTCATGATTAACAGTAAATGTATCTGCATCACTAAGTTTTATGAGAGCCTTCAAAAACTCAAATTCATTACAGGCGCGGTAGTACTCTCACTCCTTGTTGCCTGCTCGGGCGGCTCTACTCCAACCCAAGCTCCACGTTATGAGGCGGTATTAGATGCTGGTAGTGGCGGTACACGTTTGTTTCTCTATCAGGTTACTCCCGGCTCTTATCCTCTGGTAGTGAAGATATTAGAGAGTGAAAACTCAATTCAGCCTAATGGATTTAAAGAAGATGGAATCAATAACTTTACGTGTGGAAACCAGCCAGGCTACTCTCCTCCTAGTGCTGTTGCAACTCAAGTTATCACTCCCTTATTAAATACTTTATCCAGCACATTATTGGGTTTAAATACGCCAAAAAATCAAGTGATCGTGAATTTACTGGCTACTGCCGGAATGCGCACCTCTGAAATTACATGTGGGCAAACTGCTGTTAATAATCTGTATGAAATTATTCAGCAAGACATCAATTCTGCAGGATTCAAGGTGGGTGATGTTAGAACATCAAATGGAGATAGTGAGGAGGGCATTTGGACCTGGATAAGTCTTAATGATTATATGAATAATATTTTCAAGGATCCCGCTAGGCCAACCGTGAATGGCGCTCCTGTAGGTGTTGTCGAAATCGGCGGATCATCTGCTCAAATTAGCTACCCAACAAGCTTAGCGCCGAATAGCGCCCAAAATATTTACCGCGTATCTATTAATGGTAATAATTTTTCGGTCTTCAATCGAACGTATTTAGGCCTGGGATCAACGGATGCGCGAAAAAATATGCGGGGTACTACTGCTTCACCTAATACCATGTCTAATCAATGCTTTCCAACGGGCCTAACCGTTGATGCCGGGGACAGTGGATATGCGGATATGATTCCACCGGGATCTTATAACTTTAGCGCTTGTACTGGGTTTTACACTCCTTACATTAATTCAACTATTGCAGCCACACCTGGAGGCGATCCTATGGTTACCAATAGCTCTGGGAAATTTGTTGGAACTGGCGGCGCATACTTTGCAACCGATTATTGGAATTTAAACAACACCCCAAATCTACTGCAATCTACCGTAATCTCTCAGTGTGCAAGTGTCATTAATTTTCCTGAAATAGATGCTGACGAAAATACACAAACACAATGTTCGAATGCTACTTATATCAATGCGTTGATTTATAACTCGAGCGTTGGACTATTTAAAAGTAATTCTGAGTTGTTTCAAGGTACGGTTAGTATTAAATCTGGAAGGGGCGCAAGCACTAATACCTTCATTAGTTGGACAAAAGGTTTTTTGATGGCTAAGTATTCACAATAATTCACGTACATGATTGCGGTCGAGCGAGATTTGAACTCGGGACCAACGGATTTAAAATAATGTATTAGAGCTTGATTGTCTTGGTCGTATTTGTGTAATTTACCGCTGATAGAATGCGGTAGAGCATATAAATCCATCGAAAGGGAGATCTTAGGATGTCTTTGCGCCCTGAAGTGATTGCAGAATTACAAACCTTGCTGGGTGATCGCGTTAGTCTCGCAAGGGCAGTGCGAGATCACCACGGCCGTGATGAATCCCCGTATCCTGAGTTAGCTCCAGATGCCGTGGTATTTGTGCAGACCAATGAAGAGGTTGCAAGTGTGGTTAAGTTATGCAATGTGTATCGTGTGCCAGTAGTGGCGTATGGGGCAGGATCTTCTTTGGAGGGCCATATCCTGCCGATACATGGCGGAATATGCCTCGATTTAAGTCAAATGAATGCCATTCTGGACATTGCGCCCGATGATTTCTTGGTCACCGTTCAGGCCGGAGTGCTACGTAAGCAACTCAATCAAGAAATCAAAGACCGGGGATTATTCTTCCCGGTAGACCCTGGGGCGGATGCCAGTATTGGTGGAATGTGTGCCACGCGCGCCTCTGGTACCAACGCCGTGCGCTACGGCACCATGCGTGAGAATGTCGTGGCTCTAACGGTAGTCACTTCTGCCGGTAGCATCATTCGAGTGGGTTCACGTGCACGTAAATCATCTGCTGGATATGACCTAACGCGGCTTTTTATTGGCAGTGAGGGAACGCTGGGCATTATTACGGAAATTACCTTAAAGCTCTATCCCCTTCCAGAGGCGATGTCTGCGGCAACCTGTGTCTTTCCATCGGTGAGTGCTGCGGTTCAAGCAGTGATTGCCATTATTCAATATGGCATTCCAATTGCGCGTGTCGAATTGGTCGATGAGACTGCCATTGCAGCAATTAATTCCTATTCCAAGCTGAGTCTAAAGCAGAGACCTACTTTATTTTTTGAGTTTCATGGATCGCCACTGGGTGTACAAGAACAAGCAGAAACTACTCAAGGAATTTGTGCAGAACATGGTGGCAGTGACTTTGAGTGGTCCGCTAATCCTGAAGATCGCACTAGGCTCTGGCAGGCTAGGCACAATGCCTATTACGCCTGTTTGCAACTCCAAGTCGGCGCGCGCATCCTCAATACGGATATTTGCGTGCCGATATCGAAGTTGGCGTTTTGCATTGATCGGGCTCGCGATATGCTGAGTCAATCCTATTTAAAGAGCGCCATTCTAGGCCATGTAGGCGATGGTAACTTTCATGCCTTGATCATCATTGACCCCAATCGTACTGAAGATATGGCAGAAGCAGAGCGATTAAATCATGGCATTGTGCAAGATGCCCTCAGTGTTGGTGGAACATGCACGGGTGAGCATGGGGTAGGTATGCATAAAATCCAATTTATGCTGCAAGAGCATGGTGCTGATGCGATTGAATGCATGCGCGCCATTAAGGAAGTATTTGATCCAAATAATATTTTGAATCCAGGAAAAATGCTGCCAGCCCGGGCAACGACCAGCAGAATGTCATTCTGACTGCCTCTAAAGGCGGCTATGTGACTACCCATCTATTGCTGGCACGCATTGATCTATACAAAAGAAAAGGGACTGCATTTTTGCAATCCCTTTGTATTACTGGTGGGTCGGGCGAGATTCGAACTCGCGACCAACGGATTAAAAGTCCGCTGCTCTACCGACTGAGCTACCGACCCAGTAAAGACAGAAATTATAGCAATTATTTTGCTTTGCCCTAGGAAATGAGCAGGCGGCCGTTTCTAGGAAGTGGTACGCCTTGCCACTGGGGGGTTTTTGGCAAAGTAGTCCTTAATTCCGAGCAAAATCGCCTCTGCAATCTTCTCTTGGTAGCCCTCATCATTAAGCTTTGCCTCTTCTTTTGGGTTACTAATAAAGGCGGTTTCTACTAGGATGGATGGAATATCAGGGGCTCTGAGCACTGCAAAGCCAGCTTGCTCTACTTTGGGCTTATGCAGGGCTGCAAATCCACCAATCCGCTGCAATACTGCGCTTCCGACTTGGACCGAATCCTTGATTTGTGCGGTGGTCGACATATCGAGAAGCAGGTGCGCTACTTGGGTGTCGGTTGTCTTGATGTTGATCCCACCGATCAGATCGGATGCATTTTCTTTATTGGCCATCCAGCGTGCAGTGGTGCTAGTTGCACCTTGTTGCGATAGAGCAAAAACAGAGGCGCCCCTGGCATGTGGCTGAATAAATGCATCGGCATGAATGGATACAAAGAGATCGGCGCCCACTTGGCGGGCTTTACGCACCCGCGTATGGAGCGGTACAAAGTAATCCCCATCGCGCGTCATAAACGCCCGCATATTAGGCTCGTTTTCGATCTTGTTGTTGAGGCGTTTAGCAATTGACAGCACAATGTTTTTCTCATAACTGCCCCGAGCGCCAATGGCTCCGGGGTCTTCGCCGCCGTGTCCTGGATCTAAGGCGATGGTGATGAGTCGCTTAAAGCGTGGGCTGGCAGCAGTGTCTTTGGGCGCTGGAATTGCTTGTGCAACCGGCGCATCTTGGCGATGGGCAAATTGCGCAATTAGATCTTCTTCATTCTTTTTCTCGAGCGCCTGCTCTTTTTTTGCGCTGCTGCGAACCAGCTGCATGAGTGGATCGGGCGGCGTTGTGGGGTAAAGATCAAAAACAGAGCGAAATTTGTATTCGGCAACGGGCTCCAGGGTGAAGAGTTGCGGCTTAATCGGCTCTTTCAGATCAAACACCAAGCGCACCACATTGGGCTGAAATTGCCCCACCCGAATTTGCGACACATAGGGATCATTGGGTTTTACTTTGGCAACCAGATCCCGCAGAGTCGGGTTGAGTTGCAGACCAGTCACGTCAACAACGAGGCGATCCGGCCCCGTCAGAATTTGGTGACTGACTTTGAGGGCGGCATCGGATTCAAGGGTGATGCGGGTGTAGTCTTCGGATGGCCACACGCGCACACCTAAGATGGTGGCGCCAAACACGATATCGGCCTTACCAAAAAGAAACAGAAAGCCCAGCGTCGTTGCCGATGCCTTGAGGTGCTTGCGCCGTGTTGGATTAGGGTTGGCTGCCATTGGCCCTGATTTTAGGGGAGATCGCCTTGGAGTTGGGAGAGAAGCCTTAGGCCTAAATCGCTCAGGGCTTTGAGCTCAAACTGCCGTTCGGTTTCTAGTTCGCCTGCCGTAATCACTATTTGGAGATCGAGTGGGGGAAGGGTGCCTTCTGCTTTTTCTGGCCACTCAATTAGGCACATACCGGGCGCATCAAAATGCTCTGCCAAGCCGGCTTCTTGCCACTCCAGAGGAGTGCGCATGCGGTACAAATCAAAGTGAAAGGCTTGAGTAGTTTGGTTGCCGCATGCAATCGGATAAGACTCGCAAAGCGAGTAGGTTGGGCTTTTGACCTTACCAGCGTAGCCCATCCCTTGAATCAAATAGCGCGTAAAGGCCGTCTTGCCTGCGCCTAAATTGCCTTCTAGGGCGATATTGACATGCCGTTCTGGTGATGCAGCATCAGCTAAAAAATGCGCCAGCACGCTGCCAAGCGCCTTAGCCAGGTCAGCTGTTTCACTTTCTTGCCTACAATGTCTTTTAATTGATTTCAAATGGGAATCTGTTTGTGTATCTAACGTGTAGCGTAGTTTATTCAGTAAATGCCCCTCGTGCCTAAAACGATTCCTGCTGCCGATCATGTGGCTGCGCCGGATGCCATCGCAGGCCCTGACTTTCGGGCTTGGCTCGATGGCGAGGCCTTGGCATTGGGTTTTGATCGCCTGCGGATTGCCGATACCGATTTAGGGCTAGCACCAGAGCGCTTGCGAGCCTGGCTAGCGGCTGGCTACCACGGTGAGATGGGCTTTATGGAGCGCCATGCCGCCTTACGTTCCAATCCAGAGCTGCTTCAGCCCGGCACCTTGCGCGTTGTCTGCGTCTCCATGAATTACGCCCCCGATCTCGATATTGACGCGGAGTGGAATCGGATTGCAAGCCCCGGCGAGGCGGTGATATCGGTTTACGCCCGCGGCCGGGATTACCACAAGGTATTACGCCAGCGCCTCCAAGATTTAGCAAGTCGTATTGAAGGCCGCATCGGTCCGTTTGGCTACCGCGTCTTCACGGATTCAGCGCCGCTGATGGAAGTCGAGTTAGCGCAAAAAGCCGGATTGGGGTGGCGCGGTAAACACACTTTATTGCTCAACCGCGAATCGGGCTCGGTTTTCTTTTTGGGGGAGATCTTGCTCGACTTACCCTTGCCGGTGGACGCGCCAGTCGAGCCACACTGCGGGACTTGCAGCGCCTGCATGGATGTGTGCCCAACAGCGGCCATTACTGCACCCTATGTGGTTGATGCACGCCGTTGTATCTCCTACCTCACGATTGAAAACCCGGGACCCATTCCCTTAGAGTTTCGTGCCGCTATGGGTAACCGCGTGTACGGCTGCGATGACTGCCAACTAGCTTGCCCGTGGAATAAGTTCGCGCAAGCAACGGCCTTGCCGGATTTTGCCGAGCGTAATGGCATGGGAGGGAGTTCTTTATTAGAGCTATGGTCCTGGACTGCGACTGACTTTGAGCGCCGCCATGAGGGCAGCGCCATTCGCCGGATTGGCTACACCCGCTGGCGCCGCAATCTCGCAGTGGCCATGGGCAATGCCTTGCGCTCAGATAAGAGTTCACCTGAGCTGAAGTCAGCCCTCCGCAGCGCTTTGCAAGCAGGGCAAGGAGCAGTTGATTCCCTCGTCCAAGAACACATCGATTGGGCCCTCGAGGCCCCATTCTCGGCATAAAAATCTATCCATCCCTTCGGACTCATACAATCACAATATGCCATCCGATCGTGACCCCGCTTTAGAGCCTGCCCAAGGGTCTGAGTTACATCGCTTTACCAGTCGCAAGGATGCGTTTCGGAATGGCCTCAAAGACGCGAGCGGTGCTCCTGCTATGGTCCTCTTTGCCGGCATGGTTGGTTTTGGGGCGATGGGCAAAACCAGTGGCTTTGATCTCAGCTTTACTGCCTTAAGTAGCCTCCTGATGTTTGCGCTCCCCGGTCAAGTTGTATTAATGGAGATGATGGTTGATGGCGCGTCACTGCTAGCCATTGCTCTAGCGGTAACTTTGACCTCCACCCGCTTTATCACGATGACCGTGACCTTGTTTCCGCAACTGGATCGGCGCGATCAAAATAAGCGTTTATATGCGTCCGTTCATTTGCTCGCGATGACGGCGTGGGCGGTGTCGATGCGGGAATTTCAGCGCATTGAGCCGCAGCACCGCTTGAGTTACTTTGCTGGACTTGGCCTACTGTGCTGGATGATTTCAGTGCCGGGGACGATCTTGGGTTATATGCTGGCAGGCGTAGTACCTGTCTTTATTACGCTCGGCCTGATTTTTATTAACCCCTTATTTTTCTTGTTGACCTTTGCTGAGGTCAAGCCATGGATTAATCGGATCGCGATTGCCTTGGGCTGTGTGATGGGTCCTTTATTCTATTTGCTTGATCGCGATACGAGTCTTTTGACTACTGGCATTGTGGCTGGTACCTTGGCTTATTGGATTGACCGTCAATATTTACGTAAGCGTAGATCAACAGTAGATGGAGGCATGCTGTGATGGCTGCTCACTTACAGGGGTGGGGGCTTTGGATTGCCCTCGCAAGCGCCTGCATTGGCACCTACTTATGCCGCGCCATTGGCGTGATGCTCGCCGGAAAAATTAACCAAGAAAGCGAAGTCTTTCGCTGGTTATCCGCTGTGACTTATGCCATGGTTGCAGCATTAGCTGTTCGTTTGATTGTGCTGCCGATTGGTTTACTCAATACCGTACCGCTATGGATACGCATTTTGATTTGTTTGCTCAGCATTGGCATCATGCTGTCAAAGCCTCAGCAGCGTTTTGTTCCGGCCCTGTTGATTGGTACGCTGCTGATGGTCTCTTACGGCCTGATGCGCTAAGGCCGTAAGAGGATTTCGAAGAGAATTCGGTTGGAGTATCCTTTATTGCAGGTGAGCTGCCAAGATGCGCGCAATATGTACCGCATCGCGCTGCGTACCATCATGAATCTGATGACGGCAACTCGTGCCATCGGCAACTACCCAGCTATCGGGTGCTTGCCGTATGGCTGGCAATAAACTTAATTCTGCCATTTGCTTTGACACGCTAATGTGCTCGACTTCATAACCAAAACTACCAGCCATGCCGCAGCAGGATGATTCAATCAGAGTGGGCTTTGCATTAGGAATAAGTTGCAGGAGTTCTAGCGCTGGCGTCACTGCAGCAAATGCTTTTTGATGGCAATGCCCATGGAAGAGCACTGCGCGATTAGCTGGCTTGAGATTGAGTTTGAGTTTGCCGGATTTGGATTCATCTGCGAGAAACTCTTCCAGCAGCTGCGCCTTTTGGCTGACACTCACTGCCTTTTGCCCAAAGCCCATTACTAAGGCTTCGTCTTTTAGGGTAAAGAGGCAAGAGGGCTCGAGGCCAACGATGGCAATACCGCGCTCGGCATAAGGCGCCAAGTGCTCTACCAAGGCACCTAAGCGCGCTTTGGCTTCATCCACCATGCCGGCAGCAAGGTAGGTGCGGCCACAACAGAATTGCTTTGAGCATTTCTGTTCTGTAGCGGGAGCGCTATTGGCAGTATCCATTTGCGGAATGTGAATTTGATATCCAGCAGAGCGGAGTACCTGAATCGCTGCATGCACGTTCTCGTTCTCAAAGTAGGCATTAAAGGTATCGACTAAGAGGACGACTGCCTTACTCTCGGCTTGCAGTTGCTCTGGTGTGAAACGGTATTGCGCTGCACTTGCTGCTGAATCGATTGGTGCATTCCAAAAGGTATCGCTACGCCAGACGGGCAGGGTGCGCTCTGCCGAAATACCAGTGAGCCACTCTTGTATTTTGGCAATCGCGGGAATGCGGTTACGAATATTGAGCAAGGCAGGAAGGCCTGGAATGCGGCTCACCATCGGCGCATAGTGCGGCAAGTGCGCCACGAGGCGATCACGCAGAGTATGGCCATGGCGTTTTTTGTAGTGGCTCAAATACTCCACTTTCATCTTCGCCATATCGACACCCGTTGGACACTCACGGCGACAGGCTTTGCAGCTGACGCATAAATCCATGGCGTCCTTGACGGCTGCGGTAGTCAGCGGATCTTCACCGGGCGCAGCATCGAGTTGACCCGATACGGCAAGACGCAAGGTATTGGCGCGGCCACGGGTGAGGTGTTTTTCATCACGGGTGACGCGGTAGCTCGGGCACATGGTGCCTGCATCAAACTTTCGGCAGTGGCCGTTGTTATTGCACATCTCGACTGCTTTGGAAAAGCCGTGCGCTGGATCGCCGCCACTACCGGGCGCGCTCGTTTCTTCCGTGACCGGATTGTTTTGTACATTCCATGCCGACCAATCTAAATTGGTCTTTAGGGGGATGATTTTGTATTCGGGCGGAAAGCGGAAATAACTCGAATCATCCATCTTGGGCGGATCAATGATTTTTCCGGGATTAAACAAATTATCGGGATCAAATGCGTGTTTGATTTCACGGAGGGCATCGGTAATCTTGGGACCAAATTGCCAGCTAATCCATTCGCCACGGCACAGGCCATCACCGTGCTCACCGCTGTAAGCGCCTTTGTAGCGGCGTACCAGTTCAGATGCTTCTTCTGCCATCGCTCGCATTTTTTGCGCGCCATCACGGCGCATATCCAAGATCGGCCGAACATGCAAGGTGCCGACCGATGCGTGTGCATACCAAGTACCGCGGGAGCCGTATTTGGAAAAGACGTCGGTGAGTGCGCTGGTGTATTCAGCAAGGTGTTCGAGTGGTACAGCGCAGTCTTCAATAAAACTCACCGGCTTACCATCACCTTTGAGGCTCATCATGATGTTTAGACCTGCCTTACGCACTTCCCACAGATTCTTTTGCAGACTCGCATCCGGCATCGACACCACGCAATTGGGTAAACCCAAGTCGCTCATTAATTCATTGAGTGCGGCAACGCGCTCTACGAGTGGAGCGTGCTCTTCACCCGAAAACTCCACGAGCAAGATCGCTTCCGGCGTTGGGCCGGCTGCATCAATCAGTGCGCTCTCAATGGTCTTTTTAAAACTGGGATTGTGGCGCGCCAAATCAATCATGGTGCGGTCGACTAACTCAACGGCGGTCGGCCCGAGCTTGACGATGTGCTGCGCACTATCCATGGCGCGGTAGAAGCTGGAGAAATTCACAATGCCAAGCGCTTTGTGCTGTGGCAATGGAGCCAATTTCAGTTGCAGTGATTTGAAATACGCCAGCGTCCCTTCGCTGCCCACCAGTAAGTGCGCTAAGTTAACGCTACCGTCTTTGGTATAGGGTAATTCGCTTTGCGGATGGAATACATCCAAGTTGTAGCCAGCGACACGGCGCATGACTTTCGGAAACATCGCTTCAATTTCGGGTTGCAAACGATTGGCTAAGCCTTTTACAAAATCACCGAGCTGTTTTGCGCTTCCAGTGCTCTGAGCATAGTTGCCAAATTGTGCGAGTTGGCCGTCGGCCAGCCATGCACTGATGCCCAAGACGTTGTGCACCATATTGCCGTAGGCCAGGGATCGACTGCCACAGGAGTTGTTTCCGGCCATGCCGCCAATTGTTGCTTGCGCTCCGGTAGAAACGTCAACGGGGTACCACAAGCCATGTTTTTTTAGATTGGCATTGAGGTGATCCAGCACTAAGCCCGGCTCCACTTCAGCGGTGGCTTTTTCAGGATCGACGTGGAGGATCTTGCGAAAGGCCTTGGTGTTATCAATGACCAGTGCAACTCCAGTGGTTTGGCCGCATTGGCTCGTACCGCCGCCGCGTGGCAATACCGGTATCGAATGCTCCCGGGCGACGGCTAAAGCCGTTTCGATATCGGCCGCATCTTCAGGGATCACAACCCCAACCGGAAATTGCTGGTAAATCGATGCATCCGTAGCGTAGCGACCCCGGCTTGGGGTGTCGGTAAGCACCTGCCCACGGATGTGCTTTTGCAATTGGGAGCTGATTTCAGGGGGCAGGGCGGTTTTTGTTGGCATGGCTCAAGGTATGGGAAAATGGCAAATACATTCAGAATCGAGTGAAATTCTACAAAAGACCGACTATTTCAGCTTGATCCCCTGTTTTTTACAGAAGTATGATTTTACGTGGCAATCGGCTTTCAGAAGATTGACCCGCGTCGGATTAAGCAAGGGATTTTGAGCCTCAACAGCGACTGTTGCGGTATTCCACCGAATTCAGACCAAAACACCATTAGGAGACAACTATGTTGGCAAACAAACCTTACCTGACCCAAGCAAACGTTCAAGCCATTCTGGACGCCGCCAATGCCCACGCTGCTGCAAACAACTGGGCAGTGACTATTGCGGTTTGCGATGATGGTGGCCACATGCTCGGCATGATTCGCCGCGATGGCTGTGCTCCTGTATCGGCTTACATTGCCCAAGAGAAAGCCCGTACGGCAGCTATGGGTAAACGCGAGACTCGCGTATACGAAGAGATTATTAATAACGGCCGCACCTCCTTTTTATCCGCTCCCCATATTCAAGGGATGCTGGAGGGTGGCGTCAATATCGATGTAAATGGATTTACCATCGGCGCAGTCGGCGTTTCCGGCGTGAAGTCTTCCGAAGATGCCAGCACTGCTAAGGCTGGGATCGCGGCCATTATTTAAGTTACCTTGACCAATACCACTGTAGATACAAACACCCCCGCAGAGTCTTCCGACTCTCCAGTTAGCATTACCTTCGCCGATTTTGGCCTTGACCCACGCGTTCAAAAAGCCATCGGCGAACAGGGCTACAACACCCCAACCCCGATTCAAGCGCAAGCGATCCCCCACGTACTGGCCGGTAAGGATTTAATGGGCGCAGCGCAAACGGGTACCGGCAAAACTGCCGCTTTTGTGTTGCCCATCATTCAAAAGTTGCTTCCGGGTTCGAGCAGTAGCGCATCGCCAGCACGCCATCCGATTCGCGCACTGGTCTTAACGCCAACCCGCGAGCTGGCAGTGCAGGTTGCCGAAAATGCGGCCAACTATTCTCGGCATACGGATTTGCGCTCGACTGTCGTTTTTGGTGGTGTGGATATGCAGCCCCAGGTGGCTCAGCTGCGCAGTGGTATTGAAATACTGATTGCCACGCCTGGACGTTTACTGGATCACCTCGGCTCTAAAATTGCGAACCTGTCGCAAGTGGAGATCTTGGTCTTGGATGAGGCCGATCGCATGCTCGATATGGGCTTTTTGCCTGATCTGCAGCGCATCATTAATTTGATTCCAGCGCAGCGCCAAACCTTGCTCTTCTCAGCTACCTTTTCACCTGAAATTAAAAAATTAGCACAGAGTTATTTGCGCAACCCCGTTACGGTTGAAGTGGCACGCCAAAATGCCGCCGCCGATACGGTTAGGCAAGTCGTCCACTTAGTCTCTGCTGCAGATAAGCAGCGGGCGATCACTACTATCTTAGAGGCGCGTACACGCCAGGGTTTATCGCGTCAGTGCATCATCTTTACTAATAGCCGTTTAGGTTGCGCCAAACTCTCGCGGGCACTGGAGCGCGATGGCATTAAGGCAGGATCGATTCATGGCGATAAGAGTCAGGGTGAACGTACGCTGACTTTAGATGCGTTCAAGTCGGGTGCAATCGAAGCCTTAGTGGCAACTGATGTGGCAGCGCGCGGTCTCGATATTCCAGCGATGCCTTGCGTGATTAACCATGAGTTGCCTTACAACGCCGAGGACTTTATTCACCGGATTGGTCGTACTGGACGAGCAGGTAGTACCGGCGATGCCATTGCCTTGGTGGACGATAGCGAAAAGCGCTTGTTGGACGACATCGAAAAATTGATGAAGCGCAAATTGCAAGTAATGCCACTCCCAGAATTGAAGGGCGGCAAAACAGCAGACCCATTTTTCTATAAGCCCTATCAAGCCGGTGCAGCTCCAGCGGGGGGTGTGCAAGCAGCGCCCAAGGCAAGCCCTGATGACCGCAATCCCGATCAGCCAATTGCTAACCCCATTAAAAAAGCAGGTATCACACCCGCCAAATCACCGGTTGGTGCTTTACTTGGTGGCATGAAAAAAAAGACCGGTTAGTTTTGAGTACGGCTAATCTGCTTGGTCCGATCGACCCAAGCATGCGTGGCCTGCAGTAGCCACTCTGCAATAGTTTGATTTTGCCCAGAGCCAAGTCCACTTAAACCCAGATGCAGTGCAGCGGCCT
>CAZWPR010000004.1:0-110035 GCA_964636135.1 uncultured Polynucleobacter sp. | reverse complement strand
ATTAATAGTTAATATTCCGTATAAATCTGAGACTGAAAAATTTTCATAAAAAAACCACCCCGAAGGGTGGTTTAAGAACTTCTAAGAAAAGGCTAGCTAAGCTAGCGTTAAATTAGAAGGTGTGACGCATACCAACAGCGTAGTTGTTGATGTTGTAGCTACTTGGGTTCGAATTGTTGACGCTCACATTCGATGTACCGCTTTGACCGTAGATCGCATACAAGTTAGTACGCTTACTTAGGATGTAGTTGCTACCAACTTGCCAGCCAGTGATATTTGCTGTTGGGCCGCTTGCACCAAAGGCTTGGATACGACCATTACCAATACTGGCCCAGCTCTCAACTTTCGGTGTCCAGTTACCACGGACACCAATCTCTTGGGCACTACGCGATGTATATTGTGTCGCAATGATCTGGGATGTAACCTTGCGGTTAACCCAGCCAGCGTATGCTTTGAGGATACCGAAGTCATATGTTGCGCCAACATAAGCCTGATTATCCTTAACGTTACGACCAGCACCTACTGTTGTAAATGGAACCTCACCACCAGTAGTACGAGTTACGCCAGCAACGTTGGTGCCATTATTGACTGATGTTAAGCCGTATGGGTTAGTTGCTGTGAAGGATTGATAAGCTGCAGTAGCAAGGAATTTCTTGTACTGATAGCTTGCACCTAAACCCCAACCGCTTTGATCGTTCTTGCCGCCGGTGTAACCAGTAGTATTCGCTGCGGGATTACCTTGTGTATCAGTTTCGCCATTTGCCAAGATTACGGCGCTACCAGTAAAGCCAGCGATGCGATCTGTTTGAAGTTTAAGGGTATTGCTAGTGCGGAATGTAAAAGCATCGGTATTACCGTTGGCGCTATTCCGGTTCAGTAGGCCTTCAGTAGTATTGGTGCTTGCAGAAGAGCCAGCACCTAATGTGGTTGTTGCGCCAGGGAATAAGACGCTACCAACGATGTTATTAAATTGGCCAGTAATGGTTGGGCCCATAGCATCAGCGATCAAGGTGTTCTGTGTACCGATAGAAGCGCGGCCGACACCTTTTTGAGACAAACCAGCGATTGCAGTACGGGTACCACCGAAAACAGCTGAAGTATTTGGAGCTAAAGCGATCTCAACGTTGAAGAAAGCAGCCATACCGCCACCCAAGTCTTCAGTGCCACGCAAACCTAAACGACTGGATGATTGAGCGCTTGCACCAATCCCGCTATTGTTCTGCTTGAGTACAGTGTTGCCAGGCGATACTGTATTAGTGTTAGCAACACCAGCCAAACGTTCATTAGAGCCAACATAACCAACATCAATGATGCCGTATACAGTCACTGAGGACTGTGCTTGAGCTGCACCAGCAAATGCTGTTACCGCTGCGATTGCAAATAGCGATTTTTTCATTCTTTAAATCTCCATAAACTAAAGAATGAGAAAAAATCGTTATTGTTTTTGCTCCATTCGTGCTTAGAAGCTGGCTTTAGAGGACTTAAATGCCCAATTTCCTAGTTTTAGTAAATAGAGAAACAGAAAGGCACCAACAGCATTGCCCAGAAAATCTGCCCCAATCAGGGTAAGGCTTGTGGTGATATCGGCGCTATAGAGGTACGCTCCTCTGACTGTGGCCGTCAATCCCGAGTACAAAAAAACCAAGGCAATGATGGCGCTAAGACTGACGTTCTTAAAGTTGCTGGAGAGACCGGTTAGGCTTTTCCACAGGCTGAAGGCAAGCAAGGGAGTGAGTGCTGAAATAATTCCGAGGGCGAGGGCGACCTCAATAGCAAACTCCCGAATCAAGACGCCACTACTGAAGTAGCCAATAAAAAGGCCAAGAGCACCTAGCCAGCCAAATAGAATGATCATCAGCAGGCGAATGCCGGAGAGCAAGTAGATCGAATATAAAAAATCACTAACTTGTAAAAACGCAAAGTACTTGTCTTTGATGAGATCAAGGCAGATCCAAGAGAGGGCAATCCCGAACACAATCGCAATTTGCTGGATTAATCGTCGGGGTGGCATCGGCATACAGGGCGATGGTACAAAAGATGTGGTACCGTTCTTTTGTGCAGCATAGGCATAAATAGTGTAAGGTTAAGTTTCGATGACACATAGGGTATTTGCCACATGAAGCCCTCTCCATTCCAGGAGGCCTACTTTCGCTTTGTGCGTTTGCTTGAAACCTTAGAAGGGGAGCCTGATTTCCCGGCGCTGGATGAGGTCGAGCGCAGTTTGCTTAACTTCATTGCTCTGTATGCAATCCAAGGGAAGTCGCTTTTGGTCGGAGACGTCATCTTTATGAATAGGTCTGCATCCCCTGCTACCTTAAATCGCCGCCTCTCCAAACTTGCTCGGGCAGGCTTCATTCGCTACGGCAGCGATCCAGATGGCCGTAAAAAATACCTCGAGCTCACACCCAAATCCCAAGATTATTTTGCTAAGTTAGGCCAGTGCATCACCAGTGCATCCAAGCAAGCCTAATTTCAGTAGGATATTTTTTGATTTGGGTGTTGTCTTGATCTGACAGTCGATTAGTGGGATGGCTGGTAAGCCGGTGGGTCTTAGCTCTTCGCTTTTGATTTGGGTCGCTTTCCGACCTGCACCTTCAGAGTCATTGCTTTGCCTTTACGCAGCAAAGCTACTTTTGCTTCATCGCCCGGGTTGGTTTGTGCAATGCGGTTGAGCAAAGCAACCACATCACCCACTTTTTGGCCATTCACTTCCAACAAGACATCACCCGGTTTCATGCCGGCCTTATCTGCGGGTCCGCCTTCCAGTACTCCAGAGATGAGCACTCCAGTCGTGTCTTTGGGGAGATTCAGTGATTCAGCAAGTTCCTTGCTGAGGTTTTGGGGTTCTACGCCAATCCAGCCGCGCGTTACCGAGCCATTGGTCAAGATCGATTCCATCACCTGTTTTGCAGTGTTAATGGGGATCGCAAAGCCAATGCCCATATTGCCGCCACTGCGTGAGTAGATGGCGGTATTGATGCCAATCAGATTGCCTTTAGTGTCGACTAAGGCGCCGCCAGAATTACCCGGATTAATCGCCGCATCGGTCTGAATGAAGTTCTCAAAGGTATTGATACCGAGTTGACTGCGGCCCAGTGCCGAAACAATGCCCGAGGTGACGGTTTGCCCAACACCAAAGGGGTTGCCAATGGCCAGAACCACATCGCCCACGTGGACCGATTCCATTTTCCCCAGAGTAATGGGGTTTGGTAGGTCGCTTGCGTCAATCTTGAGGACGGCAATGTCGGTTTCCGGATCGCTGCCGATGAGTTTGGCGTTGCGTTTCCGGCCATCCGCAAAAGCGACTTCAATCTCGTCCGCCCCCTCAATCACATGGTGATTGGTCAAGATAATCCCTTGGGGGCTAACGATCACCCCAGACCCGAGGCTCGAGCTGGGCTCTTCATTAGGTGCTTGATCGCCAAAAAAGAAGCGAAACCAGGGTTCATTCTGATGGGGAGCCCCTTTTTTGCCTGGTTTTGGCTTATTGGCCTTGCTCGTAAAAATATTGACGACCGCTGGACTGGATATCTTGGCCGCCTCAGCCAAAGAGCCTGGATTGGGGTTGATGCTCTCAGGAGCCTCCCGCAGCGTCACTTGACCCACTAAGGAGCTCACCTGGGGGCTGGAGACCCACCCCGGTTTGAGGGTGGTGAGCACGAACCATGCTGCCAGCAGGATAGTGATGGCTTGGCAAAAGAGGAGCCAGAGGCGGTTCATTATTCTATATAAGTATTTGATTTATATGATTAATTTAGATAATCTCGGTGAGATTACCCACCTTTTTTATTCTGCAGGCTGTCACGAATTTCACGTAAGAGGATGATGTCCTCGGGTGTCACCGCTGGCGGAGGGGGCTCGGCGGAGCGTATGCGATTGACCACTTTGACCATTTGAAAGATCACAAAGGCCAGCAAAATGAAGTTAATCGAGATAGTGATGAAGTTACCGTAAGCAAAAAGGGGGATCCCCGCTTTCTTGAGGGCATCAAAGGTACGGGGCACACCATCGGGTACGCTGCCCAGCGCAACAAAGAGGTTGGTGAAGTCGAGTTTTCCGCCAAATAGGGAGGAAATCACGGGCATCACAATGTCATTTACAAGAGAGTCGACAATCTTGCCAAAAGCCCCGCCAATAATGACGCCGACGGCCAAGTCAACCACATTGCCTTTGACAGCAAATTCCCTAAATTCTTGTAAAACTGCCATAAATCTAATCCTTTCAGATCGCGTGTTGGTGAAAGTCGCTCTATTCAGGGCGCAACTCTGATGCTAAACCACTTTTTACTTTAAAATCGGTGCATTAAGCAATTTCCACCTATCTTGTTTCTTTTGTGAAAGCCTTGTAAATGAGTGATAAGCCCAGCATGGATAAAGATCGCCGTAAATGGTTGATCGCGACCACGGCGGTTGGCGGTGTTGGCGGCGCAGCAGCCCTCTACCCCTTCGTGAATAGTTTTGAACCATCGGCGCGCGCCAAAGCCGCAGGCGCAGCAGTTGAGGTGGATATTTCTGGCATGAAGCCCGATGAAATGAGAACCGTTGAGTGGCGCGGTAAGCCAGTCTGGGTGATTCGCCGCACGCCGGAGCAAGTAGCTGAGTTGGCTAAACTCGATGGCGAGTTAGCGGATCCAAACTCCTTGCGCGATCCGGCTGTGTATACGCCAAAGTATGCGCAAAATGGCTATCGTTCCATTAAGCCTGAGTACCTTGTGGTGGTTGGTATTTGTACGCACCTCGGTTGCTCCCCATCGCCCAAAATTCAGCCGGGTCCTCAACCTTCATTGCCCAATGATTGGCCAGGTGGTTTCTTCTGCCCATGCCATGGTTCGACCTTCGATTTAGCCGGTCGCGTATACAAGAACAAACCCGCACCAGACAACCTTGAAGTACCGCCACATATGTATTTGAGCGATACCAAGATTCTGATTGGCGAAGATAAGAAGGCCTAAGGAGAAATACGATGGCGTTTCATGAAATTAAAACTGCTGAAAATGCACCGGTCCAAGAGAAAGTATTAGCTTGGGTTGATTCGCGTTTTCCGTTAACCGCAACCATTAAGGCGCACTTAACTGAGTACTACGCACCGAAGAACTTTAACTTCTGGTACTTCTTTGGTTCCTTCGCGATTTTTGTTTTGGCTTTGCAAATCATCACCGGTATTTTCCTCACGATGAACTACAAGCCGGATGCAGCGAAAGCATTTGAATCCGTTGAGTACATCATGCGCGAAGTGCCATTTGGCTGGTTGATTCGCTACTTGCATTCCACTGGTGCATCGATGTTCTTTGCTGTGGTTTACCTGCACATGTTCCGCGGTTTAATCTACGGTTCGTATCAAAAGCCACGCGAGCTCGTTTGGATTTTTGGTTGCGCGATTTTCTTGTGCTTGATGGGCGAGGCCTTCTTCGGTTACCTCCTCCCATGGGGTCAAATGTCCTATTGGGGCGCGCAGGTCATTGTGAACTTGTTCTCAGCCATTCCGCTCATTGGCCCAGACCTTTCTTTGTGGCTCCGCGGTGACTACGTCGTTGGCGATGCTACCTTGAACCGCTTCTTTGCATTCCATGTGATTGCATTGCCTTTGGTCTTGGTTGGACTGGTTGCGGCTCACATCATTGCATTGCATGAAGTTGGCTCCAATAACCCAGATGGCGTTGATATCAAAGCCAATTTGGATAGTAAAGGCGTACCAGTGGATGGCGTGCCATTCCATCCCTATTACTCTGTACATGACGTGATGGGTTTAGGCATGTTCTTGATGGTCTTTGCAGCGATTGTGTTTTTTGCGCCTGAGATGGGTGGTTACTTCTTAGAAGCCAATAACTTCATCCCAGCTGATCCACTACAGACGCCATTGCACATCGCACCAGTCTGGTATTTCACGCCCTTCTACTCGATGTTGCGTGCGACCACAACGGAGTTCTTAGTGCCGCTGTGGATTTTCTTTGCTGTGGTACTTGGTCTTGCAATTAAGAACACCAAAGACATTCGCCTCAAGGGTGGTTATGCTGCGATTTTGCTGGGCTTAGCAGCAGGCTTTTATTTCTTTGATGCGAAGTTCTGGGGTGTAGTCATCATGGGTGGCACTGTAGTGATCCTGTTCTTCTTGCCATGGCTTGATAAATCACCCGTGCGCTCAATTCGCTATCGTCCCAAGTTCCATCTTTACATCTACGGCAGCTTTGTGGTGAGCTTTGTTATCTTGGGTTACTTGGGTATTAAGCCGCCTTCACCGCTGTTCGATAAGATGTCGCAGATTTGCACCATTTACTACTTGGCGTTCTTCTTCTTGATGCCGTATTGGAGCAAGATGGGTACGTTTAAGCCCGTGCCAGACCGCGTTGTCTTCCATGCGCATTAATCAGACTGCAGATAGAACAAAAGAACGATTAGGAATCCGTATGACATATTTTCTGCACACCGTAAAAGCGAGCCTTCGTGCAATTGCTGTCACAGCAACATTGGGCCTCGCAGCAACCGCTGCACATGCTGCTGGTGGTGACTATCCACTCGATAAGGCGCCAGATCGCGTTAGCAGCAACGCCGCATTGCAAAACGGCGCCAAGCTTTACGTCAATTACTGCGCAGCCTGCCACTCTGCTGTGAGTGTGCGTTATTCCTCTTTGCGCGATATTGGCCTGACTGATCAGCAAATCAAAGACAATTTGATTCTGAATGGCGCTAAGGTGGGTGATGTTATGACCGTATCGATGTCACCGAAAGACGCTAAGGCTTGGTTTGGTAAAGTGCCACCCGATTTATCGGTTGAGGCACGCGCACGCGGCACCGATTGGATTTACACCTATCTCCGCACCTATTACCAAGATGACTCGACCCCAACGGGTTGGAATAACTTGGTCTACCCCAATGTTGGTATGCCCCACGCCCTTTGGCAGTTGCAAGGCATTCGTACTGCGAACTTTGAAGAGCGTAAAGATCCAAAGGATCCAAGCCGCATGCAAAAAGTATTTGTGGGCTACGAGCAAGTTACCCCAGGAACCATGAAGCCACAAGAATACGATGACAACATCGCTGACTTAGTGTCCTTTATGTCGTGGATGGCTGAGCCAATGCAGTTGCAGCGCAAGCGCATCGGCGTAGTTGTGCTCTTGTTTTTAGCGATCTTTACATTCGTTGCATGGCGCTTAAACAAAGCCTATTGGAAAGATGTGAAGTAAGCGTTTTGTTGTGGCATGAATGAAGTACATTTTTAAGGATCTTTGCATATGATGGTGTTGTACTCGGGCACAAACTGCCCATTCTCGCAACGCTGCCGCCTGGTGCTTTTTGAAAAAGGCATGGATTTTGAAATCCGCGATGTTGACTTGTTCAACAAGCCGGAAGACATCTCCGTAATGAATCCCTATGGCCAGGTTCCTATCCTCGTTGAGCGAGATTTGATTCTGTATGAATCCAACATCATTAACGAATACATTGATGAGCGCTTTCCGCATCCTCAGTTAATGCCGCCTGATCCAGTCGCACGCGCACGGGCGCGTCTCTTCCTCTTTAATTTTGAGAAAGAACTCTTCGTACACGTTGCTGCGCTTGAGAATGAAAAAGGCAAAGCCGCCGAAAAGACCCATGAAAAAGCCCGCTTGGCGATACGGGATCGTTTAACGCAGCTTGCCCCGATCTTTGTAAAAAATAAATACATGCTTGGCGATGAGTTCTCAATGCTAGATGTTGCAATTGCTCCACTTTTGTGGCGCCTTGAGCACTATGGCATTGACTTATCGCGCAATGCAGCGCCACTGCTGAAGTATGCAGAGCGTATCTTTAGTCGGCCGGCTTACATCGAAGCCCTCACCCCTTCTGAGAAGGTGATGCGCCGCTAATAGCGGGGCGTTAAGGTCTGCAATCATTACCATGGCTGCCGACGGCATTTCAATTCCGAGCACGAAGCCGTATTTAATCCGCGCACTGCATGAGTGGTGCTCGGATAACGGCTTTACGCCCTTTATTGCAGTGTTTGTTGACGGTAGGGTCGAAGTGCCCATGGAGTTTGTAAAAAACGACGAGATTGTGCTCAACCTCTCATCCGAGGCTTGCCATCAACTTGATCTAGGTAATGAGTGGGTTAGTTTTCAGGCGCGCTTTGGTGGTGTGCCTAAGCGTGTGATGGTGCCGGTGACCCATGTTCTGGCGATTTACGCTAGGGAAAACGGTCAAGGGATGTCATTCCCCTTTGATGGTGCAAAAAATCCAGATCCCAGCAATACCAGCGAGGGCGCTAGCGATGCGCCCAAAAAGCCAAGACCCAGCTTGACGATTGTGAAGTAGGATAAAATTCAAGCGTTGTAAAAAATTGCCCCATTAGCTCATCTGGTAGAGCAACTGATTTGTAATCAGTAGGTGGTCTGTTCGAGTCGGACATGGGGCACCATCGATTTACTATTTCCGTAAATTGACATCCCGCGTCTCTGGTAAATAAAACACTGCCACAATCGCAGCCGTCGCCAAGAAGAGTGTCGGATACCAAAGTCCTGCTAAATTGTTTCCCATTGCTTTGTTCAGCCAAGTTACGATGAAGGGCAACATACCGCCAATCCATCCTGCGGCTAAGTTGTGCGGCAGAGTCGCTGCGCTGTTTCGGGTGCGCGCAGGGAAGAGTTCTGCCAGTAAAGCAATTTGAGGCCCCACAACCAGCGCCAATGGAATCGAGAGGCAAATGAGGGTAAAGCCTGCGAGCAAGAGATTCAATTGCGCTGCTGCTGCCAGGTATTGCAGAAATTGAAAGGCCGGCAATATGGCGATTGCGCCAATCACTAAGCCGCTAATCACAACCGGCCTTCTGCCTACTCGGTCCGAGATCGCCCCAGCCAGTATGGTGAGAGGTAGAAGCGCGAGTGTGGCGGTGATGCTTAAGGTATCGACTGTCTTTGGCGCAATACCCAGTGCCGTTTTGAGAAAGATTGCGGTATAGACTTGCATGCAAAAGAATAAGACAGCGCCACCCGCTGAGATACAGAAGAACAATAAGAACATCCGCTTACGCGTCTCCTGATCCCGAAAGTTATCCATTAGGGGTGAAGACGATCGTTTATTTTCTTTGCGCATCTCCGTAAAGATTGGCGTCTCTTCAAGTGCCATGCGCACCTTAAAGGCAATCACGAAGAGCACAAGGGAAACCCAAAACGGCACGCGCCAACCCCACTCCTGAAATTGTTCTGGCGTTAAGAAGAATTGCAATAGGGCAATTTGCAAAGTGGACGCTAAGATACCGAGCGGCCCCATGGTCGACAGAAAGCTGGTTTTAAATCCCCGCTTGGAATCCCCAGCGTGTTCAGTTAAAAAGACCGCGCTACCACCAATCTCACCGCCGGCAGACAGTCCCTGCAATAAGCGCAGAATCACCAGCATGATCGGGGCCGCAATTCCTATTTGTGCATAGGTCGGTAAAAAACCCACTGCCAGGGTGGCAAAGCCCATCAGGGCAATTGTGATCATGAAGACGGGCCTACGCCCAATCCGGTCGCCGAGAGACCCAAAGTAGGCTGCGCCGAGGGGCCTGACCACCATACCCACGCCAAACGTTGCCAGACTAAACAATAAGCTGGCCGCCGGATCGCTACTGGGGAAGAAGAGGGGTCCAAAGGTGACCGCCAAAGTGGCAAAGGTCAGGAAGTCATACCACTCTAAAAAAGTACCAAAACAAGCTGCAGAGGCGACTTTTCGGTAGGATTTAGCCTCTTTTTTACGATCTAATGCACTGATTTCATTCAATTTAGACTCTTTTTCTATTATTTTGTTGCTTTGCAACAAAAACACTTGATTTGTTGCAGTGCATCAGTTAAATTGTCATGGTGCGGTGCAATATCAAACAGATAGTGCGCTACCAAATTAGGCATTACCTTAAATCCTATTTTGCAATCTTACTTATTGAAACGGAGCATCACATGAACCAAGACCAAATCAACGCTAAATTGTCGCAAATCAGCAGCAAAGGCTTAGAAAGCTCATTCGCACTCAGCGAAGCCGCTTTAGACAATGCACAAAAATTAGCCGAACTGAACTACGCTGCATCTAAAGATGCATTAGTAAACGTACAAGATAGCATTACTCAAGTACTGAGCGCTAAAGATCCAAAGCAAGTAACCGATCTGATCACTGCTGATCTGTTGCAAGATGCTGGTACACAAGCTGCTGCATACCAAAAGAAAGTAACTAAAGTATTGCGTGATAGCAATAAAGAATTGAACAACGTAGTTGAGTCCAGCATTGACCAGTTCCAAAAAGGCATGCAAGAGTGGATCAATACCCTCTCTGTTAATGCACCTGCTGGTTCAGATGCATTTGTATCCGCAATCAAAACCGGTTACGGCAGCGCCTTGCAGGGCTTTGAGCAATTCCGCGCAGTCAGCAAAGATGCATTAGCAACTGCTGAGAAAAACGCTGAGCAAGCATTTGAAGCATTTCAGGGTCAAGTAGCTCAAGTGAAAAAAGCAGCTACACCAGCAACACGTAGCCGCAAAGCAGCTTAATTTAGTACAGCTACCTTAGTACCTTAGTTGGTACTTTAGAAAGCAAAATCCCACTGCAGTGATGCGGTGGGATTTTTTTATACCTAAATAAACAGAATCAAGATAGGATTGCAGCAAGCGCCAGAAAAAAAATCAGTCGTCAGTTTCTGCCGAGGTGTCTAGCAAATTCGTTGGTAATGCCTTACTGGGTTTGACGCCTAGCTCTCGAACTTTCTCTGCCGTACGAATTAAATTGCCTTTACCCGTTTTGAGTTTATTAAAGGCATCGTGGTAGCTCGTTTGGGCTTGATCGATGCGTTGCCCCAGCTTTTCCATGTCATCAATGAAGCCGACAAATTTATCGTACAGTGCGCCGCATTGGCGGGCAATTTCCAAGGCATTTTTATTCTGGTGGTCTTGACGCCATAAATGCGCAACGGTACGCAGTGTCGCCATCAGGGTACTAGGGCATACCAACACAATATTCTTGGCCAGTGCCTCTTGATAGAGATTGGGCGCTGATTTAAGTGCCAATAGGAATGCGGGCTCAATTGGAATAAACATCAAGACAAAGTCTACCGAGCCGACTCCATAAAGGGAGCTGTAGTTTTTACTGGAGAGCCCTTGTATATGTTGGCGCAGCGACTGTATATGTGCATTGAGTTCGATCTGTGCGGTATCGGCATCTACTGATTCAGCATGACGGGCATAGGCGGTAATCGATACCTTGCTGTCGACTACTAGATGGCGGCCTTCGGGTAAGCGCACCACAATGTCGGGTTGTAAGCGTGAGCCATCGACTTGCGTATGGCTATCTTGCACCAGATACTCTTCGCCCTTGCGTAGACCGGACGATTCGAGAATGGATTCCAGAACGAGCTCACCCCAATTACCCTGGACTTTAGAGTCGCCTTTTAATGCCTGGGTGAGTGAACGGGTTTCATCTGACATTTTGATGTTGAGGGCCGACAGACGCTCAATCTCACTTTTGAGGGCAAAGCGCTCGCGGGATTCATTGGCATAGGAGGTCGATACCTGCTCTTTAAACTCCGTCAACTTGGTTTGCAAGGGCTTGAGTAAAGCATCCAGACTTAAGGCATTTTGTTCAGTAAAGCGCCGTGTTTTATCGTCCAAGATCTCATTGGCGAGATTCTTAAACTGAATAGTTAGAGCTTCTTTTGCTTCATTGAGGGACTCAATACGGCCAAGACCTTGCTTGCGTTCGGAGTCCAATGCCGCCTCGAGGCGAATGGCATTTTGTAAGGCGGTATCGCGCTCTGCGCGGAGACTCGAAACTAAAGCAGTGTGTTCGGCAAGGGCTTGCTCCGCATTCGTAACGCGGCTGCGCAAAGCGAAGGCATAGATCAGCAGCCCAGCACAGACTGCAATAAGCAGACCAAGAAACAGAAGGATGCTGAGATCAAACGACATCGTCATTGGACTTTCATTGAAAATGCGCGGCGATGCGAAGGACGTAGGGGTAACCGGTTGAGCTGGCTCGCCAATCAGGGCAAGCAGCTAAACGCATTAACCCTGAATCAACTGCTTCAGCTCGCCACTTTGAAACATCTCGGTCATGATGTCTGAGCCGCCGATAAATTCACCATGAATATAGAGCTGGGGAATGGTTGGCCAGTTGGCATATTCCTTGATGCCTTGGCGAATGCCTTCATTATCAAAGACATTGACGGTGTGGAGATTGTCGGCACCACAAGCTCGGAGGATATTGATCGCATTGCCTGAAAAGCCACACTGTGGAAACTGGGGGGTGCCTTTCATGAACAGCACGACGGGGTGGCTGGTGACGATTTCTTTGATTTGGGCTTGGATATCCATTGCGTTACTCCATGTGTGCAAAATTAGTAAACCAATTTTAAGACCGAATCAAAAATAAGGTCATCGATTTGCCCTAAATGGGTTTGCGGCCGGAAGCGACCCGCCAATGGCCAGCCAAATCCCGATGCGGTCTCATGTCCAGAAAACCAGCCTGAGCCATCTGCGCTAGAACAGCAGGGGATTGATCAAAACCATGCTCCACCGCCAAGAGACCACCGGGCTTCAAGTGCGCTGAAGCGCCATCAATGATGGTGGCTAGGCATGTGAGTCCGGAGCCAAAATCGGTCAGAGCATTCTGCGGCTCAAAACGCAGATCACCCTTGCTGAGGTGATGATCATTTGCCGCAATGTAGGGTGGGTTGCTGAGAATCACATCAAAATTAGGGTGAGTATTGCCGGCGGTCTGCAGTGCCCCATACCAGCTGCCAAGGCAAAACGACACACGATCGCTTAGCTTCAGTTGGGCTGCATTCTGCTGTGCAATATCCAGTGCGGCTTGCGATGCATCGGTCGCTACCACCCTCACCTTGGGCTGGCTGGCTGCAATCGCCAAGGCAATTGCACCGGAGCCCGTACCCAAATCAAGCAAAGTAAGCGAATGCTCACTCTCATTAAAAGTATTTTTATGATTGATGATTCGGTTTAATTCATCCAATCCTAAGTCAACCAAGAGCTCGGTTTCTGGGCGGGGAATGAGCACCCCTGGGCCCACTATGAGGTCGATCGTATGAAAGCCACGCTTACCCGTGAGGTAGGCAATCGGCTCCCCTTGTAGGCGGCGTTGCTCGAGTAAAACCCATTTCTCTACCAAGGCATCGCTGAGCGCCATATCATCCTGCGTCAGTAAAGCGGACCGGGGTAATTGCAGGTGGATTTCAAGCAAGTGGGCTAAAACTAGGCGCGCTTCATTTTTGGGAAGTCGGGATTCGTTCAGCAAAGAACGCAGGGTTGCCATCGGCTCAGATGAGTGGAAAAAGAATTGATTAGCTTAGTTATCACCAAGGGCTGCGAGTAACTCGGCTTGGTGCTCGCTAGCCAAGGCATTGCATAAATCATCAATATCGCCATCCATCATGGCATCAATCTTGTAAAGCGTGAGATTAATGCGGTGATCGGTAATTCGGCCTTGGGGAAAGTTATAGGTTCGGATACGGTCACTGCGATCACCGGATCCAATCAGGGATTTGCGTGTTTGGGCTTCCTGTTGATGCTGCTCGCGTTGGCGTCCATCCATGATGCGGGAGACTAGGACTTTCATGGCCTGCTCTTTGTTGCGGTGTTGGCTGCGGTCATCTTGGCACTCCACCACGATGCCGGTAGGCAAATGCGTAATGCGGACAGCCGAATCGGTCTTGTTGATGTGCTGGCCGCCAGCACCCGAAGCCCTGAAGGTATCAATGCGCAATTCAGCAGGGTTAATTTTGACAGCCTCGATTTCATCTGCCTCTGGCATCACCGCTACCGTACACGCCGACGTATGAATACGTCCCTGGGTTTCAGTTTGTGGAACGCGCTGCACCCGATGCCCACCAGATTCAAACTTCAGGCGGGAATACACCGATTGGCCAACGAGGCGCAACACCACTTCTTTGTAGCCGCCAAGATCCGACTCAGCCGAATTCACGATCTCGATTTTCCAGCCCTGGCGTTCCGCAAAGCGGGTATACATGCGCAATAAATCGGCTGCAAAGAGGGCGCTCTCATCGCCGCCCGTACCCGCCCGAATTTCTAAGAAGACATTGCGATCATCGTTTTCATCTTTCGGCAGCAAGGCCTTTTGCAGACTGGCTTCCAGCTCAATCATCTTCGCCGCCGCCGCCTTTTGCTCTTCGTCGGCGAAGGCCTTCATCTCGGGATCTGCGCGCATGCTTTCGGCCGCCGCCAAATCTGCTTCTGCTTGGCGATACAAACCAAATTGCTCAACCACGGTCGCAATATCCGAGTGCTCGCGGGTTAACTTGCGATAGACGTCCATGTCCTTGGTGGACTCTTCTAGAGTTAACAGGGAATTTAATTCAGCCAAGCGAGTATCAAGATGCTCCAGCTTAGCGCGCATGCTGGGTTTCATCTAAAGATCGTTCTTGTCGGATGTGTCGTTGGTATGAGGAGGTTTACTAGAGTCTGGCTCGGCATGATGATAGGTGTGCGAGTAGGCGCTCGAGTGGGTAGAAAATAGTTTAGGTAATAGTTTAATCAAGGAATCGCGCTCAGCACCATTGGAGTGCTGCAAGGTATGGAGTGAGCCATGCAAGAACTTATTGGTTAAGCCTTGTGCCATCGCATTAAGCACGTCTTGAGGGTCGTCACCGCGCATCAGGCGTTTCAAGGCACGCTCGAGTTCAATTTGACGTAGACGCTCACCGTGTTGCTGCAGATCCTGAATCAAGGGCACAGTATTACGGCCATTGAGCCAATGCATAAAGTTGCCAACGCGGTCTTCAATAATCGCTTCTGCTTGGCTCACCGCCGCATGCCGCATTGAGTTACCCGTCTGAATCATCACACCCAGATCATCGACGGTGTAGAGGTAAATGTCATTTAAACGGGCGATTTCCGGCTCGCAGTCGCGTGGCACCGCCAGGTCAATCATCACCATGGGCTTGCGGCGCCGTTGCTTGAGGGCACTCTCGACCATACCAAGTCCAATGATGGGCAAGGAACTTGCGGTACACGACACAATGATGTCGAACTCGTGTAAGCGGCTAGGCAAGTCAGATAGCTTGAAAGATTCGGCTTCGACATTTTGCGATGCAATTGCATCGGCTAATTCTTGACCACGTTCAATCGTCCGATTCGCAATCGCCACTTGCTTAGGCTGGCGTGCCACAAAGTGGGTAGCGCACAGGGAGATCATGTCCCCAGCGCCGATAAAGAGAACGCGCTGCTCGGCAATTTTTTCGAAGATGCGCTCGGAGAGCCGAACTGCCGCTGCCGCCATCGAAATCGAGTGCGCGCCAATCTCGGTTGAGCCCCGCACCTCTTTGGCAACCGCAAAGGTTTTCTGGAAGAGTTGGTTTAAGTAGGTACCGAGTGCCCCAGCTTGATTGGCGGTGCGAACTGCATCCTTCATTTGCCCGAGGATTTGGGTTTCCCCAAGGACCATGGAATCAAGGCCGCACGCAACCCGAAACGCATGGCGCACGGCATCGGACTGAGGCAAGGAATAAATATGAGGCTCTAAACTGCTGGGAGCCAGTTGTTGGCTTTTTGCGAGCCAATCAAAGGTAGCGCTGTGCAAGAGGGAGGCAGAGTCGGCATCGTTCGCTGCGCAATACAGTTCGGTTCGATTGCACGTCGATAAAATCGTTGCTTCAGGCAGGCCAGATTGACTGACGCCGCTGAGGTGCTGGCGCAAGTCATGCAACGCTTCTTGCAGGTATTCAGGGTCAAAGGCGACTTTTTCCCGAACGTCCACTGGCGCTGTGTGATGATTGATGCCGAGGGTCAACAGCTTCATAGGCCCTAATTATAGGTTTGATGGCGTTTTAATGGGGATGCGTATGGGGGTTTTGGCTTTTCTACTGATTGGCTCTGCGGTAGGGTGGTCAGCCTATTACTTTTATCCGGGTCGACGACCTCAAAAAACAGGCCTATTGGGGCTCTGCACCCTTTTCTTGGTCGGTTTTCTGGGCGCCGCTGCAGGGTCCTATGGCGGGCAAGCTCTGGGACTATTTCAGTCGGGGCAAATAGCAGAATGGCTGACAGCAATCGGGTCAGCCTGGCTTGCAGGCCTATTGCTGACCGTTATCCGCAAATAAGCTGTTTTGCCTTATTTGTTGCTGGGGATCAATCCAGCGAATGGGGTTCTTGCTATGGGCAATCAACCAATCATTGGTTTTAGTGAAATGGCCGCAGCTGGCACTCGGCTTTTCACCCGCGCGCCGCTGAATTAAAAAAGGCTGCGCTGTTTTATAAACCCCCAAGCCCGAAGGGTGTGAGGCTTGTAATATCAGATGGGTAGTCTTTTCTAAACCAGGTTCCCTATGCTCAATCAGGGGTATCTTGGATTGGGCGTGTGCCCCCCAAAGTAGCCAAACTAATTTGGGCTTTGCAATCGACAGTTGCCGAATCAATGCATTGATGCAGTGCTGCCAGCCCATATGAAAGTGGCTGCCAGCCTCTCCTTGTTTGACGCTAAGCGCCGTGTTTAAAAGTAAGACGCCTTGCTTAGCCCAATCACGTAAATCGCCATCTGCTAAGCAACCAAAACCTTCGAGCTCTAACGCTTTGCCGATATTGCGCAGCGAGCTCGGAAAGCTACGTGAGCCCGGCAGAATCGATGCTGGTATTGAGAATGCCAGACCCTGTGCGAGGCCCGGTGAGTGGTAGGGGTCTTGCCCGAGAATAACGACCGATACCGCCTCTACTGGAGTGAGCTCTAAAGCCCGAAAGAACAGCGGGGGCGGAGGGCAGATGGCATTCGGATCCTCTTTAATTGCCTTATGTAAATTAGCGCGCAACTGCTGCCAATCGGGAGAGGCGAGGTAATCCCCAAGCAGTAATTTCCAGTCGTCTGGTATCAGCGCTTCTACATTGAGCATTGCCATGCCATGTTCGGAAGAGTTGATTTACTGTACAGAAAGTTGATACTGCAGCACTGGACTCGAGGGCTCTAATACAAATTGGCTCTCATGCTCACAGTCTTGGCGATAAAAACGCAAGCGCGCAGTCATTCCCATTTGCAATTGGGCAAACACCGCATCCAGTCGACTGGGAGTAATACGTTGGCCGTTGATGTTAGAGATCAAGTCGCCTGGAGCCAAACCAGCACGCTGAGCGATGCCTCCATCCAGCACATGCGTTACCTTAACCCAGCCATTCTGATCGCTGTAGCGCATAGCCCATTGCAATTTCATCTGCTCGAGCAGACTCATTTTTTTTTCGGTAACCATAATATCCTGGGCTGCAAGCCACTGAGCCAGGGGTAGATCGTGCGTACCCTCGATGTAGCGCGCCTTAAATTGCAGCCACGGCTTTTTAAAGTCAGGACCAATCGCAGCCAGCACAATCCGATCAAAGCCATCTTCTGCCAGACCCTCTTGTGTTTTGCCATGGGTGGCCCAGAGCAATTGCATGACGTTATCTAGGGATTTGCGTTGACGGGTTTGCGTTCGGATGAGTAGATCCAATCCAAGCGCAATTAAAGCGCCTTTGGCGTAATAACTCACAACTGCATTGGGGGTGTGTTCATCGGCCTGGTAATACTTGGTCCAGGCATCAAAGGAGCTATCGGCGACGCTTTGCTTGTGACGACCAGGGCCGCGCAAAACCATATTCCAATTCTTGGCGACTAAATCAAGGTAGGACTGCAAGGTAATACGCTTACTGCGTAGTAACTGCAAGTCATCGTAGTAGCTAGTAAAGCCCTCAAAGAGCCAAAGCAGAGATGTGTGATTACGGACTTGTAGATCGTAGGGCTGGAATGCCTTGGGCTGAATACGCTTCACTAACCAGGCATGAATGTATTCGTGGCTGCAAAGACCTAAAAATTCACGATAGCCATCTTCATTGAGTGGAAAACCGTGTTGCGGTAAATGATCGCGATTGCATATCAAAGCTGTGCTATCTGCGTGCTCTAAACCGCCGTAGCCGGATAAAACCGCATTGACTAAAAATAAATACTGCTGAAATGGCGCTTGCTTTGTCTGCGGTTCAAATAAATCAATGATCGATTCGCATATAGCGGCCAAGTCGGTGGCTAAACGCTGGCGATCGACTTCCTGTAGGCAGCCCTGAATCACCATGCTGTGAGCAGTGCCGCGGGATTTCCAATCAATTGTTTGAAAGTGACCTAATGCGACCGGATGATCGAGTAGGGCGTCATAGCTGGGCGCGAGGTAAAAACCAAAACCGGCAGCATCCGTCTTTGCGCGACTTAAAGTGGTTTGTACCGACCACGTACCGATGGGCGCAATCGCGAGCGCAGTAGGTAAGTGAGTTTGGCCTTCCACTGCTAAGCACAGACTGCTGGGGTTAAAAAAGCCGCGCTCCGAATCCAGGTATGCTGTGCGCACCGAAGTATCAAAGGCATACACGGTAGTACGAACTTCGACTACAGAACCTGAATTGACTCGAGGCAATTTCCAGGTGTCATTGTCGATGCGCTCAAGCTGCAGTTCAATCTCTACTGTATCCGTGACAGAAAAAGCAGCGATGGTTTCAATATGCTTACTAAAGTCCCGAATTAAATAACTGCCCGGAATCCAGGCTGGCATGCGGAGCACTTGTCCCGCAGGATTGGGACGTGCAATACGCAGGATCACCTCGTAGCGATGTCCATCTAAGTCGGTGCCATGAACGGTGTATTGAATTGCTGGGATAGCCATGGAAAAAGTCGGTTGAGTTGGTTTATTTCAGCGACGCAAACTTCTTTTCAATGTCGCTCAATTGCACTGCACCTGGAAAGCGTGAGCCATCAGTAAAGAAGATGGTGGGCGTGCCGGTGATGCCATAGGACTTAGCCAAGGCCAGGTTCTTATCAATCGGCGTAGTGCACTCGCCTTTACCACTCGGAGTGGTGTTATTAATGGTCCAGTCGATCCATGCTTTAGTGGCATCCGCAGAGCACCAAATTTGTTTTGACTTTTGCATCGAGTCTGCAGACAGAATCGGCAATAAAAAGGTGTATACCGTCACATTATCCAGCTGCTGAAATGTTTTTTCCAGGCGCTTGCAGTAACCACAATTGGGATCAGCAAAAACAGCAAGTTGACGACTACCATTACCGCGCACCATTTTGACGGCATTACTTAGAGGCAGATCAGACCAGCGAATGCGATTGAGATCAGCCTGACGCTTTTCGGTGAGATTTTGACCGCTGGCTAATTCAATGACGTCGCCCTGAATCAGGTATTTTGCATTGGTATCAGTGTAGAAAATTTCACCATTGAGCTGCACTTCAAATAAGCCTGGTACTGGTGAGGCCGATACACCTTTAATATTGGCGGTGCTGCCGAGTCGCTTTTGCAATTCAGCTCTAATCTGTTGGGTGTTCTGAGCCTGTGCAATAGGAGAGCTGGCCAATAAGCCAAGTACGCTAGCGCAGAATGCTAGAGCGGAAGTGGTATTTCGTAGATTCTTTTTCATTGCACTTCTCCTAACGCTTCTTTTATTAAATGCCGCTTCATCAAATGGCTGCGGTTCACTAAGCTCATGCCCCAATTGCGCATTTTTTTCTGCAGGGGATTAGTGCTCGTAAACAATTGCTTCAGTCGATCGGTCACCCACAGTATGGCACTGGTATCGCCTTGACGTCCACGCTCATAGCGGCGCAGCAAAACCGGATCGCTCATTACTCGAAATGATTCACGTTCGCGTAGGATGCGGAGTAGGGCAGCTACGTCGCGCAAGCCCAAATTTAATCCTTGTCCAGCTAAGGGGTGCATGACGTGCGCAGCATCACCAATCAAAATCACTTTAGGCATGAGCTCCGGGCCGATTACACGTTGCGCACGGATTTTGCGCAACGGAAACGAACCTGGTTTCGAGTGTGGGGTCAGTGTTCCAAGAGCATGGACAATCGCGCCATTCTGAAGTGCTGCAAACTCAGACTGCCATTGGCTGGATTCGAGGGTAAGCAGTCGGGCCGCATTTTCAGGTGAGGTTGACCACACCATCGACACTTGCTTTCCTGGTAGGGGTAGCATCGCCAGAATGTCACCACCTGGTAAAAACCACTGAAATGCGGTTTCTAAATGGGCATTCGTGCATAAAAAATTGGCGACGACTGCGCGTTGCTCATACGATTTCTCATCGGTCTGGATTTCGAGCATGGAACGCAGGGATGAGTTTGCGCCATCGGCTGCAATCACTAAATTGGCTTTTATCTCGCCAAGTGATTGCGCGCCATCGAATTGGAGTAAGGCACCATCGGGCTCTACAAAAAGATTGTTGAGTGAGCCAATAATGCACTCCAATTTCGACTGAAAGCGGCAGGCTTGCTCTAGGGTATGCTCTAGCAAGTCGGATTCTCCAATCCAGGCAAGCTCGGGAACACCCGCTTCAAATGCGGAGAGATGCAGCCCATCGCCGGGTTCGCCGCGGTCGCCATAAATGCGCATATCCCGAACTACTTGAAGACGAGAGTGATCAATGGCATCCCACACTTGCAGGGATTGCATTAGGGAGCGAGTCCCAGGAGAAATGGCGTAAATGCGCTCAGCCCAGTGATCCCCGCTTGGTTTGGTGGTTTGCTGAGCTATATCCGGCGCGATTTGGACCACATCAAACCCCTGTTGGGCTAAGCCTAGAGCGCAGGCTTTGCCGACAATACCCCCGCCAATGATGGCAATATCGCACCGACGTGTTTTGCCGGTGACCGAAATAGGTGCCTTGGCTGAAGAATTGGATTGGGGTGAATTGAATGACATAACCTGATGATATCGAAACAAGCCGAATTACAATGTAGGCATGTCTTTAAAATGCGGCATCGTCGGCCTGCCTAACGTCGGCAAATCCACCCTCTTTAATGCGCTTACCAAAGCTGGCATCGCGGCAGAAAACTACCCCTTCTGCACGATCGAGCCTAATGTAGGCGTAGTCGAGGTTCCTGACCCCCGTTTAGCTGCTTTAGCCGCAATTGTGAGCCCAGAGCGCATTGTGCCGGCGGCCGTCGAGTTTGTTGATATTGCGGGCTTGGTTGCTGGTGCATCGAAGGGCGAGGGCCTTGGCAATCAATTTTTGGCCAATATTCGGGAAACCGATGCGATTACCCATGTGGTGCGCTGTTTTGATGATCCGAACGTCATTCATGTTGCCGGTAAGATCGATCCCATCGCAGATATTGGGGTGATTGATACAGAATTGGCGCTATCCGACCTGGCTACGGTTGAAAAAACCCTGAATCGCTCCAGCAAGGCCGCCAAGTCAGGTAACGATAAAGAAGCGGCTGCCTTAGTTGCCGTTCTGAGCAAGGTCCAGGCTCATTTGAATGAGGCTCAGCCAGTACGAAGCATGGCCTTGAGTGATGATGAGAAGTTGCTGCTCAAGCCCCTTTGCTTGATTACTGCCAAGCCTGCCATGTATGTGGCTAACGTCAAAGATGATGGCTTTGAGAATAATCCCCATTTGGATGCCGTGATTGCGCATGCCGCAAAAGAGGGCGCCCCAGTTGTGGCGGTGTGCGCTGCAATTGAATCTGAGATTGCGGATCTCGAAGATGCAGACAAAACCGAATTTTTGGCGGACATGGGTATGCAAGAGCCTGGCCTCGATCGGGTGATTCGTGCGGGCTATGCCTTACTCGGTCTTCAGACCTATTTCACGGCAGGTGTCAAAGAGGTACGTGCGTGGACGATTCGCATTGGCGATACAGCACCGAATGCAGCAGGCGTGATTCATACCGATTTTGAACGCGGCTTTATCCGAGCACAAACTATTGCATTTGATGACTTTATTCAATACAAAGGGGAATCGGGCGCCAAAGAGGCAGGCAAGATGCGTGCCGAAGGGAAAGAGTACGTCGTTAAAGATGGCGACGTACTGAATTTCTTATTTAACGTCTAAGTTTATTTAGCCGGTTCGAACGGCTTTTTCCAGGCATTTGGATAGTTCTTCATAGCGCTTGATGGCTAACTTGGTGGGCATGACGTGTTTTTTGCGACCATCTTCGTCTGCGGTCATCTCGATTAAACCCATCGCGCGTAAATTCTTCAGTCGACCATGTAAGGTCGCTTGCGAACCAAATTCAGCGAGCGAAATCAGATCACCCACCAACATGACTCGACCTTGGTGAGCACTTAAAACAATCTTATTGAGCAAGCCTTCCTCGGTGGCGTCTAATTTTTTCCCCGGATTAATGCGGTCCAACACATCAATCAAATTGAGGAAGCGAATATAGGCAGAATTCTTGGGTTGGGATGAGCCTGGCATTATTCAGTTTTTATGATGTCGATTACGGTTTTTAATATTTAATAAATTACACGCGGTGTACACCTTAAAGCTAAGTATAAACCCTTTGTATGTACGCCGCATAAAGAATTGCATAAAATTTATAGATGGAATATATCCGCATTTCTTATGATCGTGTGCGGCTTTTTTTGCTGGGCGTACTGATTAGTGCGCTACTGTACAGTGCTCTATTTTTTTTCAATGACTGGATCACAGATACCCTGAAATATGACTTAGGTGTGAGTTGGGTTTACTTGCCAGCTGGCTTACGCCTATTTCTTATTTTGATTTTTGGTTTGGCTGGCGCTGTTGGGATTGCGGTGGCTTCCTTTGCCATTTCGTTTTATTGGGCCTTCCCGGCAGATTTAATAACCTGCATTGGTATTGGTTTGATATCCGGATTTGCACCTCTGTTCGCTAAATGGGTGGTTATCTCAAATACTTACATCAGTAATGACCTTGGCAACTTAAGTATGCAAAAAATTCTTCTTTGCATTGTGGTCTATGCCTTAATGAGTTCGGGGTTCCATCAATATTGGTTTGTGTTGCGTGATTTGGAGTCCGGCAGCCTCCATCATTTCCTGGTCATGTTTGCTGGTGATGTCGCTGGATCGATTTTGCTGATTGCCATCATTAAATACGGTATCGATTTAATGCGGCGCAGTATGCCTAGAGGGAGTTAGGCAAAAAGTGAAGCGAGTGCTTCGCCAGGGTCTGGCGCTCGCATAAATACTTCACCCACTAAAAATGCATTGACCTGATGCTCTCGCATGCGCAGAACATCAGCCCGCTCCAGAATTCCGGATTCAGTCACAATAATCTTGTCATCACTAATGCTGCTCAGCAGACCAATAGTGGTATCCAGTGTGACCTCAAACGTTTTAAGGTTGCGGTTATTGATGCCTAATAAGGGTGTTTTGAGCTGGAGTGCAGCCGTAAGCTCTTCTGAATTATGTACTTCAACCAAGACATCCATACCAAGATCATGTGCGCATTGCTCGAGCTCGCGCATGTGATCCAAATCGAGTGCCGCTGCAATCAGTAGAATCGCATCCGCACCCATAGCACGCGCTTCAAGCACCTGGTAGGGGTCGATCATAAAATCTTTGCGTAGCACTGGGAGGGTACAAGCTGCACGCGCTGCTTTTAAATAGTCACTGGAGCCCTGAAAGTACTGCACATCGGTTAATACGGAAAGGCAAGCTGCGCCGTGCTGTGCATAGCTTTTCGCAATCCATGCGGGATCAAACTCGCCGCGCAAGATGCCCTTGCTGGGACTTGCCTTTTTAATTTCAGCGATGATGCCCGAATGACCGTTGTCGATCTTGCTCTCAATGGCAGCCGCGAATCCGCGCGGCGTATAGAAAGGATCTTGACGCTGCGCTTCGACTTGGTCACGCAATGCGTTCATTGGCATGGTGTTCAGGCCGTGCGCGACTTCAACGCGCTTAGTCGCAATAATGCGCTCTAAGATATCGCTCATGATGTCACTTGTGTTGCTTCAACGAACTGATCTAAGGTGTTGCGTGCAGCGCCGCTTGCAATGGCTGCTTTGGCCATGGCAATTCCGGAAGCGATGTCGGGTGCTAGATCGGCAACATAGAGTGTGGCGCCGGCGTTGAGGCAAACAATGTCAGTCGCAGGACCGACCTCACCACCTAGGACACGCAAGACAATCTGCTTTGACTCTTCTGCATTGGCTACTTGAAAGCTGCTGGTGGGCGCGGTGCTTAAACCAAAATCACGGGGATGAATCTCATATTCGCTGACAAGGCCGTTTTTGAGTTCACCGATAAGTGTAGGCCCCTCGAGGGAAATTTCATCAAGGCCATCGCGGCCAAATACCACCATGGCATGGGTCATGCCAAGGGATTGCAAGACACGCGTCTGAATGCCGACCAATTCTGCATTGAACACGCCCATCAAAATATGCTTGGCATTAGCTGGATTAGTCAATGGACCCAAAATGTTAAAAATGGTGCGAACCCCCAGCTCTCTGCGAATGGGAACGACATTCTTCATTGCGGGGTGGTGGTTGGGTGCAAACATGAAGCCCACACCCAGTGTTGAGATGCTGTCTGCAACACGCTCTGGGCTGACGTTGAGATTGACGCCCAGGGACTCTAAAACGTCGGCGCTACCAGACTTGCTGCTCACGCTGCGATTACCATGCTTGGCAATCTTAGCGCCGGCAGCAGCGGTTACAAACATCGCTGCGGTTGAAATATTAAAAGTGTGCGCACCATCGCCGCCAGTACCAACTACGTCGACTAAATGGCGTGTATCGCTAACGTGAACCGGAGTAGCAAACTCGCGCATGACTTGCGCTGCGGCTGCAATTTCACTGACGGTTTCTTTTTTGGTTCGTAGCGCAACTAGAAAAGCAGCAACCACGGTGGGCGGAATATCACCGCTCATGATGTGGCGCATCATGGCCGTCATATCATCGTGACTCAGTTCACGACCGTCAATGCAGCATTGCAGGGCTTCAGATGGCGAAATCGGCATGACTTAATGCACCTTTAATTGCAGGAAATTCTTGAGTAGGGCATGACCTTGCTCCGACAAAATTGATTCCGGGTGGAACTGGACGCCCTCGATTGGTAGATCACGGTGCCGCACGCCCATGATTTCACCATCGGCAGATTGCGCCGTAACCTCCAAACACGCTGGAATAGTCTTGCGATCAATCGCGAGGGAGTGATAACGCGTGACCGTAAATGGGCTTGGGAGATTTGCAAATACACCAGCACCAGTATGCGTAATCGCATCGGTTTTGCCATGCATGACCTTCTGCGCGCGAATGATATCGCCCCCGAAGGCTTCACCAATGGCTTGGTGGCCAAGGCAAACTCCTAAGATAGGTACTTTGCCAGCAAAGTGCTTAATTACGTCAACTGAAATGCCAGCCTCGCTTGGACTGCAGGGTCCTGGTGAGATGCAGATGCGATCGGGATGTAAGGCCTCAATCTGCGCTAGGGTGATTTCATCATTGCGATATACGCGAACATCTTCACCCAGTTCAGCAAAATACTGCACTAGGTTATAGGTGAACGAGTCGTAGTTATCAATCATGAGGAGCATCGAGACCTCCTTGTACTAAATCCGCAGCCATCAGAACAGCGCGTGCCTTGGCTTCGGTTTCACGCCATTCAGCGGCTGGGTCAGAGTCAGCCACAACTCCAGCGCCCGCTTGGGAGTGGAGCATGCCATCGCGAATAACACCCGTACGAATCACAATCGCTACATCCATGTCGCCAGAGAAAGACAGATAGCCGGCTGCGCCACCATAGATGCCGCGCTTGGTTATTTCCATTTCATCGATGATTTCCATAGCGCGTATTTTAGGGGCGCCCGATAAAGTACCTGCTGGAAAAGTAGCTCGGAGCACATTCATATTACTCATGTTATCGAGCAACTCGCCCTCGACTGAGCTAACGATATGCTGTACATGCGAGTATTTTTCAATCACCATCGAGTCGGTCACTTTAACCGTGCCCGTTTTGGCTATGCGACCTACATCGTTGCGCGCTAAATCAATCAACATAACGTGTTCAGCGATTTCTTTTGGATCGGCGAGTAGTTCAGTGGCCAAGCGCGCATCCTCTTCGGGGGTAGCGCCGCGCGGGCGTGTTCCAGCGAGTGGGCGGATGGTCACAATCTTTTGTGATTCACGTAGCTCTTGCCGTACTAAGATCTCAGGAGATGATCCAACTACCTGTAGGTCTCCAAAGTCATAGAAGTACATATACGGTGATGGGTTTAATGAGCGTAGTGCGCGGTAGAGCGCTAGCGGCGATTCAGTAAACGGCTTACTAATGCGCTGACCAATCACCACTTGCATGCAGTCGCCTGCGAGGATGTAGTCTTTGGTGCGGCGAACGGCGGCTTCAAAATCGGCCGCATCAAATCGGCGAATCAATTCGGTTTTAGTACTTGGGGGTGTTGCTGGCATGGTGATTGACCGACCGATGCACTGACGTAACTCATCTAATCTAGCTTGGGCTCGCTCAAAATCGTTTTTGATAGTGGGATCGGCGTACACAATTAAATAAATGCGGCCCGCGACGTTATCAATCACGGCAAGCTCTTCAGTGAGCATCAATTGAATGTCGGGTACGTGCAATTCGTCGGGCAAGCTGTGTTGCGCCAGGCGCGACTCGATATAACGCACTGTGTCATAGCCAAAATAGCCTGCGAGCCCACCGCAGAAGCGGGGGAGGCCGGGAGGAACGGCTGCCTTAAAGCGTTTGAAGTAAGCATCGATAAAATCCAATGGATTGTCGTGATTGGTTTCGACAACCGTGCCATCGGTAACCACTTCGGTGACAGGTGCGAGCGGCGTGCCAACCGAGCGAAGAATGGTTTTTGCTGGAAGGCCAATAAAAGAAAAGCGCCCAAAACGCTCGCCCCCAACAACGGACTCCAGTAAGTAAGTATTTTTTTGACCGCTGGCACTGGTGAGCTTGAGGTACAGAGATAGCGGCGTCTCTAAGTCCGCTAGGGTTTCTTGTACAAGCGGAATGCGATTAAAACCCTGCGCAGCGAGGGCATCAAATTCAGTGCGTTGCATTAGGCTTTGCTCACTTCCGTTCGCATCGCCGCAATGACATCCGCGTAATTTGGTTTGCCAAAAATAGCCGATCCTGCAACAAAGGTGTCAGCACCCGCCTTGGCAACCGCCGCAATATTGTCGACCTTAATGCCGCCATCGACTTCCAGGCGAATGTGTTTGCCGGTCTCCTGTTCGTAACGATCCAGGCGAGCACGGACTGTTGCAATTTTCTCTAACGTGCTCGGAATAAAGGATTGCCCGCCAAAACCGGGATTGACCGACATCAGCAAAACCAAATCAATTAAATCCAAGGTGTGATCAAGGTGATCCAGTGGCGTAGCTGGATTAAACACCAGGCCGGCGTAGCAGCCCTGATCGCGAATCAAGTTAAGGCTGCGGTGTACATGACTACTCGCTTCGGGGTGAAAGCTAATTAAATTAGCCCCGGCCTTAGCAAAGTCCGGAATGATGCGGTCAACGGGCTCCACCATTAAATGGACATCGATCATGGCTGGTTTGCCCTCTTTCACCGCATATGAGCGGATGGCTTCGCAAACTAGGGGCCCAATGGTTAAATTCGGCACGTAATGGTTGTCCATCACATCAAAGTGCACCCAGTCTGCCCCGGCAGACAGAACGTCAGTGACTTCCGCGCCAAGGCGAGCAAAGTCAGCAGACAGAATGGAGGGGGCAATAAGGTATTGCTTCGATTGACCTAGTTCTGGCTTTTGGCTCATATTGGCTTGAAAGAAAAGGGTTTTTGACGGTCCATACCTAGATTCTAGCTTGCAGTTGCCCTCAGGATGAAGCAGAATGCCTCCATGAATTCCCACGAAATCCGTATTTCTGTACGCACCCAGTACTTGCCTGAGCAGTCCGACCCCGATAACCGGCAATTTGCCTTTGCCTACACGGTCACGATTCGCAATATTGGCACCACCCCGGTGCAGCTCATTGCGCGCCACTGGCACATTACCGATGGCGACAATGCTGTGCAAGAGGTTCGCGGTCTCGGGATTGTGGGTCAGCAGCCCCTTTTACGCGAAGGCGAGCAGTTTGAGTACACCAGCTGGGCCACTTTGCCCACGCCTGCCGGCACCATGCGCGGTGAATATTTCTGCGTTACCGAGGACGCCCACTTTTTTCAGGCGCCGATCGCTGAATTTGCCCTCGTGATGCCGCGTACCTTGCACTAAGGGTTATGGGCGATTAGTCCTGTTTTCTGCCCTTGCTGGTCCAAAAAACAATGAATAAAAGTAGGCATAAGGCAAGCAGTCCCTCGAGTACAAAAAGCAGCATGGGGTATTGATCGAGTAAATTGGCAATCATGATGATGAATTGGTACCCTTTTTGTATTAGCAAGAAACAGCAATCACTGTATCGCTGCCATCTTATCGCGATGTTCGTTCTAGTGCTGGTTTTGCTCGTGGGCTGCGCTACCCCACCTACACGAGGCCCTGGACAACGAACACCATCGATTGACAGTAGCGCTCCTGCCGCCAGCTTTACTAGCCCGATCGCCACCTTTAGTCCGGTTACGTGGCAGCAAATACCCGGCTGGCAAGAGGATGATTTGAGTGCGGCCTGGTCTGCATGGCTTGAAAGCTGCAAAGCCATGGTGAAGCGCAATAGCACGCGCTCATGGAGCGGTGTTTGCGATCGTGCCAAATCGGTTTCTGGTTCGAATCCACAAGCAGTGCGACGCTATTTTGAAGATGCGTTTCAGGCATACGCCATTCGGAGCAATTCCACTGGTAGTGAAACGGGATTAGTGACAGGGTATTACGAGCCGATCATGAATGGCTCGCGTGTACGCACCTCGCGATACACCGTGCCCTTGTATGGCTATCCCGCAGCATGGAGCCGCAATAAACCCAATCCAGGACCAACACGCGCAGAACTAATGGATTCCAATCTATTGCGCGGCTCAGAGCTCGTTTGGGTCGAAGATCCAGTCGCTGCAGCCTTCATGCAAATTCAGGGCTCGGGCAAAGTGAAATTAGATGATGGCACCGTCTTGCGGTTTGGATTTGCCGGAACCAATGACCAACCATTTAAGTCGTTTGCACAATGGCTTTTAAATAAAGGCGAGATCACCCGCAGCCAAGCGACGATGCAGGGCATTCAGAGCTGGGCCAAGCGCAACCCCCGCCGTGTGGAAGAGATGCTCAATGCTAATCCACGGTTTGTGTTCTTTAAAGAGTTGCCGAGCAATGTCAGTCCCGATTTAGGTCCGATCGGCGCGCTGGGCGTGCCATTAACGGCAGAGCGCAGTATTGCAGTTGATCTCAAAGCAATGCCGCTCGGAGCGCCGGTATTCATTACAACTACACGGCCTTTAAGTAAGCAACCCTTACGCCGCTTAGTGATGGCACAAGATACAGGGACAGCTATTGTGGGCGGCGTTCGTGCCGATTACTATTGGGGAACGGGTGATGCTGCTGGAGAGCTTGCTGGTAGGATGAAGCAAGACGGGCAGATGTGGTTACTATTACCAAAGTAAATGCGCGCAATGATGCGTGCCAAATCGCAATCGCTTAAAGGAAAAAATGCATTACGAAACCATACTCACCGCCGTCGATGGCAAAGTAGCAACGGTCACCTTAAATCGCCCACAGGTTCTCAATGCCTTAAACGATACCTTGATGGATGAGTTGGGCGCGGCCTTATTGGCATTTGATGCAGACGACCAGATTGGCTGCATCATTATTACGGGGAGCGAGAAAGCGTTCGCAGCCGGCGCAGACATTGCGAAGATGGCGGAGTATGGATTTCATGAAGTTTATCGACAGGACTTCATTACCCGCAATTGGGAAACCATTCGGAAAATTCGTAAGCCAGTGATTGCAGCCGTGAATGGCTATGCACTTGGTGGTGGTTGTGAGCTTGCCATGATGTGCGACATGATCATTGCTGGCGACAGTGCTAAGTTTGGTCAGCCCGAAGTGAAGTTAGGTATCTTGCCAGGCGCTGGCGGCACGCAGCGCTTACCGAGAGCAGTCTCTAAATCCAAAGCAATGGACCTGTGTCTTACTGGACGCATAATGGATGCTCAAGAGGCTGAGCGCGCTGGTTTGGTAAGTCGTATTTTCTCCGCCGCAGAATTGCTCACCCAAGTGGCTGCGATTGCAAAAACCATTGCCGACATGCCGCTACTCACCACCATGATGGTGAAAGAAAGCATCAACGCAGCCTATGAGATGCCTTTATCGGAGGGCATTCGTTTTGAGCGTCGCCTCTTTCATAGTTGTTTTGGAACAGACGATCAAAAAGAAGGCATGGCCGCATTTATTGAAAAGCGACCACCACAATTTAAAAATTCGTAGTTGAATAAGGTACTGAGCTTACGATTTCGCTAAGTATTTTTGTGCCAATGCAACCCAGTAATTCACCCCGACGGGGATCAATGCATCATTAAAGTCGTAAGAGGGATTGTGTAGGTGGCAGGGGCCCATGCCATGACCGGCGCTACGGTGATCGCCATCGCCATTACCTAAAAACACATAGCATCCGGGTTTTTCTTGCAACATAAAGGCAAAGTCTTCTGCCCCCATGGTGGGATCAATTCGGACATTGACTTTGTCTGCGCCCACAAGATCCTGCATGACGCCGATGGCAAATTGCGTTTCCTGTTCGTGGTTAATCGTAGGCGGGTAATTGCGCGTGAAGACAACATCGGCTTTGCAATCAAAACCTTCTGCAACATGCTCGGCAACTTCATTTAAGCGTCGCTCAATCAGGTCGAGCACTTCATTGGTAAAAGTACGAACTGTGCCCCCAATCATGGCGCTATCAGGAATGACATTGCTGGTCTCACCCGCATGAAACTGCGTAACCGAAAGCACGGCGGCATCGATTGGACGCTTATTGCGGGTAATGATGCTTTGCAGTGCTGTCACCACGTGTGCTCCAGCCAGAACGGGATCGGCGCTGTTGTGGGGTAAGGCAGCATGACCGCCCTTGCCACGAATAGTGATCGTGAACTCATTGCTTGATGCCATCATCGGCCCTGGGGTAACGCCAAAGTGACCTTCTGCTAAACCGGGCCAATTGTGTAAGCCGAATACAGCATCGCATGGAAATTGTTTAAATAAACCGTCTTTAATCATTTCGCGAGCGCCACCACCCCCTTCTTCCGCGGGCTGGAAGATAAAAATGATCGAGCCAGCAAAGTTGCGGTGGCTTGAAAAGTAGCGTGCAGCGCCGAGCAAGATGGCGGTGTGCCCATCGTGACCGCAGGCATGCATTTTCCCGGCATGTTGCGATGCATGCGCAAAGGCATTTTTTTCTTGCAGGGGTAGGGCGTCCATATCGGCGCGCAAACCAATTATTTTTCCTGGACCTGCGTCACCATCGATTCGGCCAACTACACCAGTCTTGCCTAAGCCGCGCACGATCGGAATGCCCCAGCTGGTCAGCGCTTTTGCTACTAGTTCAGCTGTACGTATTTCCTCAAAGCGCAACTCGGGGTGCGCGTGGATGTCACGTCGAATGGCTTGAATGCTTTCTGCCGAATCGACGATTTCAGGTAGTAATCGCATACGAGGATCTTATCTGAAAGGCAAATCACCTGCATATTGCAATGCAATACGGTATAAATCCTAAAAAATATGAATATTGCTACAGTACGGAAACAATATTGTGGAACCTATGTCAAATACTGCCCTATCCCTTCCTTGGCTTGCGCAATACCCACCTAGCGTGCCAGCGCAATTGGACTACAGCGCGCATCATTCCGTGGTGGAAGTGTTGGAGGAGGCATTTACTACCTATGCTGACCGGACGGCGTTTTGGTGCATGGGCAAAGGCCTGAGCTACCGGGAGCTCGACACGGCATCACTGCAATTTACTGGTTATTTGCAAAGCATTGGTTTGAGTAAAGGTGCGCGGGTAGCGATTATGTTGCCCAATTTGCCGCAATACCCCGTTGCCTTATACGGAATTATGCGGGCAGGGTATGTAGTGGTGAGCGTTAATCCTCAGTACACCGCCCATGAATTGGAGTTTCAGTTGCGCGATAGTGGTGCCGAAGCGATTGTATTTCTCGAGCATTTTGGCAATACCCTAGAGCAAGCACTCCGACTTAATCCAGGGCTGCCGATCAAGCATGCCTTTGTCAGTAGCATTGGCGAGTTTTTGGGTTGGCGTGGTCCTTGGCTAGATCGTTTTATTCGAACATTTAAACGCAAGGTCGAGCCCTATACCTTGCCAACAAACCTCAATTGCTTGCAACTCAAGCCAACGCTTGATCTGGGTAAGCGTGCGAAGTATCAAAGGCCGCCCTTGAGCGGCGATTCGATTGCCTTATTGCAATACACCGGAGGCACTACTGGTGTAAGCAAAGGCGCCATTTTGACGCACCGTAATTTAATCGCCAATCTATTGCAAGTGGAAACCTGGCTCAGGCCAATTGAGAAGGTCAAGCCCATTCAGCAATGGAATTTTTTATGTGCACTGCCGCTGTATCACATCTTCGCTTTTACGGGATGCGGCCTTTTAGGCATGCGCTTGGGTGCGAAAATTATCTTGGTTCCGAATGCCCGTGATATTCCCAATTTGGTCGGAATCTTAAAAGAGTTTCCAGAGATTAATTTTTTCCCTGGTGTGAATACCTTGTTTCAAGCCCTACTGAATAATGCCGACTTTGCTAAGTTGGATTTCTCGCAATGGGTACTGACAATTGGTGGCGGTATGGCGGTACAAAAATCGGTCGCAGACCGCTGGAAAGCGTTAACCGGTGTTGCGATCGCTGAGGGCTATGGCCTATCCGAAACCGCTCCTGTAGCCTGTTGCAATACGCCCTTGATCGAATCCTTTACTGGCGGCATTGGCTATCCGCTCCCTGATACGGAGTTGTCGATTCGGGATGAGTTGGGAGCGCCGTTGCCAGCAGGAGAGGTAGGTGAGATTTACATTCGAGGCCCGCAAGTGATGCAGGGATATTGGAATCAAGCCGAAGAAACCGCGAATGCCATCACAGCAGATGGATTCTTTAAGACAGGTGATATCGGTGTGATGGACTCAACCGGTTTTTTTCGCATCGTTGATCGCAAAAAAGACATGATTACGGTTGCTGGATTTAAGGTGTATCCGAATGAAGTAGAGGATATTGTCGCATCCATACCGGGCGTATTGGAATGCGCTGTCGTCGGTATCGAGTCAGCATCAGGTGAGTTGGTGAAGTTGTTCGTTGTATCGGATGACCCTGATTTGACTGCAGAGCGGATTATGGCAGTGTGCGTAGAGCAACTCAGCCCCTACAAGCGTCCGAGCACGATCGAGTTTACGGAGAGCCTACCAAAAAACAACGTCGGCAAGATACTGCGGCGCGTACTACGCGATCAAGCGCGCAACGCTCTCTGAGTCAAGCGCATCGGCTGCAAACTGCATTGCCGCTAAGGGATAAGCGTGATTCGTTTGGTGTCGACACTGCGCCGGTAGCGCGTTCACGATGCCTAAGAGCGGTGCCTGAATACGTTCCCGCAGTGTCTCGATATTCTCATGTAAGTAAGGCATGTCCGCATTCAGTGTATTGGCTACCCACCCGGCAAGAGTAAGGCCACGCTGGGCAATTGCTGCAACGGTTAAGAGGGCATGATTAATGCAACCCAGACGCAACCCAACTACCAGGATGACTGGCATTTGCAGGGCCTGTGCCAAATCCCCCAAATCCTGCGCATCATTGATGGGTACTAAAAAGCCGCCCGCACCTTCGACCACAGTCCAATCGGTCTTTGCGCTAATTGCTTGATACGCTGAGAGCATGGTGGATAGCTCAAGCGTGACGCCCATCGAGTTTGCTACCAAGTGGGGTGCAGCCGGAGTTGGCAAAACATAAGGGCATAGATCAGTCGCATTTCCCGGGTAGCTGGATGCTAGCTTGAGTGACTCCAGGTCCTCATTTACTGTAATGCCAGCGGGCGACTGACTTGTTCCGGCAACCACGGGTTTAAATCCGATGACCGTTTGATTGGGCGCAAGTGCTTTGATTTTGAGAATCAGCGCAGAAGCGATCAGCGTCTTACCGACTTCGGTATCGGTGCCCGTAATAAAAAATCCACGCTTACGTAATTGACTCATGCCGATTTCGTTTCACTAGAGGTATAAATGAGGGCTTCTATTTTTTTTAACTCGGCAATGAGTTCACGCACTGCCTGGGTGCTGTGATTGGCCGAGAAAGTAATCCGTAGGCGCGCACTGCCTTCCGGAACGGTCGGTGGACGGATTGCCGGAATCCAATAACCTGCCTCATCCAATTGTTTGGATGCTGATAGTGCCGCCGCATTACTTCCCAATACCAGCGGCTGAATCGGCGTCATCGACAAACTCATATGCCAGTGCTCAAGTTGCAATTCTTGGCGCCAAATGGCAATCAGTTGATTTAAGTGCGCACGCCGTGCTTGGCCTTCCTCGCCCTCAATCAAACGCAAACTCGCCAGTACTGTATGCGCAATGGCAGGAGGGGTGGCAGTGCTGTAAATGTACGGCCGTCCTTTTTGAATCAAGCACTCCATCAGTATTTTATGAGCGCAGACAAAGGCGCCACTAACACCAGCAGCCTTGCCGAGGGTGCCAATATAGACAATGCGATTCGATTGAATTTGGCAGTGCTCCAAAATACCATGACCGTATTTTCCGAGCACACCAAAGCCGTGTGCGTCATCGACAATCAGCAGCGCATCATGGGCTTCTGCAATCGCTAGTAGATCGGCTACCGGAGCTAGGTCGCCATCCATACTAAAGACACCGTCCGTCACAATTAATTTGTGCGCCGATGAATCCGCTTGCAGCATTTCATTTAAATCAGCCAGCTTCGTGTGATCAAATAAATGAACACTTGCTTTTGTCTGCGCTGCTGCTAGTTTGACGCCATCGATAAGGGATGCATGATTTAACTGGGCGGAATAGATGCTAATGCCCGCATTCTGTTTTGCTGCTTGCAATCCCACTCCCAATCCCGCTAGCGCAGTAATCGTAGTGATATTGGCAAGATAGCCTGTGCAAAAGAAGAGTGCGCGCGCATCGTCGATATGTTTCTGTTGTGTGCGAGCTAATTCTGTTTCAAGTAAGTCATGTGCCACGCTATGACCGCTGATGAGGTGAGAAGCGCCGCTGCCAACGCCATACCGTTTTGCGCCTTCAGCCATCGCTGCGACAAGCTGAGGGTGATTGGCAAAACCCAGGTAATCATTGCTACAAAATGCCTTCAGTGGGCGGCCTTCTACTGTGACTTCGACATCGCAGGCGCTTTGCGTTTGCTTAAGGCGACGTCGCAATAGTGAGGCATCCAGGGTATCTAGCTGTTGCTGCGCAAGCGCAAGGGCATTGAATGGAGTTGTGCTGGACTTCATGGCTTTTGTGCGTGCAGAACTTCTGCCACTACTCGCTGAATGCGCTGACCCATTTCCATGGTTTCATCGGCGCTCAATATGTAGGGCGGCATGACGTAGACAGTAGAGCCAATCGGTCTTACCAAAACACCCTCCTCAATGCCGCGCGCAAATACATCGCGCGCAAATGCACTCGGCGCACTCAAGGCTTTGTGTTTGACATCAAACGCCAGGATCATTCCTTGTTGCCTTAGATGCAAGGTGCGGTCATCTGCTTTGGTCCACGCAAATGCAGATGCAAGATCATCTGCTCGCTGCAGATTGCGATCTAAAACATCTTCTCTTTCAAAAAGATCAAGGCAGGCCAACGCAGCAGCGCAGGCTAAGGGATTGCCAGTGTAAGAGTGGGAATGCAAAAATCCGCGGGCAGTGTCATCCGAATAGAAAGCCTGATAAATGGTGTCAGTCGTTAGGCACAGTGATAGCGGTAAATAGCCGCCACTAATTCCTTTGGAGAGGGTAATGAAGTCCGGCCAAACGCCCGCATGCTCACAGGCAAAAAACTTGCCCGTTCTGCCGCACCCCACGGCAATTTCGTCGGCAATCAGGTGAATACCATACTGGTCACACAGTGCACGGGCACGCTGAAGATAGACTGGGGAGTGCATCGCCATTTGCCCAGCACATTGCACGAGTGGCTCGAGTATGAGGGCAGCAATATGTTGGTGTTCTTGCTGCAGCAGTATTTCTAATTCATGCGCAGCGCGCAGCGCAACTTCGGTCGCCGATTCTCCATCTTGCGCTTGGCGACTGTCAGGCGACATTACGGTGAATACATCTGATAGCAGTGATCCGTAGGCAGTCCGAAACAACGGCACATCGGTTACGGCTAACGCTCCCAGAGTTTCGCCGTGGTAACTGTTTTGCAAACAGACGAATCGGGATTTGTCAGGCTTGCCGGTGAGTTGCCAATAGTGGTGACTCATCTTTAAAGCAATCTCAACGGCAGAGGCGCCGTCCGATGCATAAAAAGCATGGCCTAGGCGATGCTGCGTTAAAGCAGAGAGGCGTTCTGAGAGCTCAATGACGGGTTGGTGCGTAAATCCTGCCAGCATTACATGCTCAATTTTTTCGAGTTGAGCCTGAATGCGTTGATTAATAAACGGGTTGGAATGTCCAAATAAATTGGTCCACCAAGAGCTGATGCAATCCAGAATGGGCCTGTCTTGATCGTCATATAACCAAGCGCCCTTCCCTCGAGCAATCGTCACCAAGGGCATGTGCTCATGGTGCTTCATTTGTGTGCACGGGTGCCATACCGACGCAAGACTGCGCAAAATCCAGTCGTCTGTTTGCTTGGGCTGGCTTACCGATGTCGTCATGAGTGATATTTGACCATTAGTTTTCGGCTTAAAGTGGATTCATCTGTTATGTTTATGGCTTATTCCCACCTTTTTTGGAATTTCCTTATGTCCCAAAGTCAAGTCCTCGAGAAACCCCTGATTCAAGCAAAGTCAGCATCGCTCGCTAAAGCAAGTGTTTCTGAGGGTGGCTGGACAGTAGCAGGGGTCGAAGCCTTGTTTGCGTTGCCTTTTAATGATTTACTTTTTCGTGCCCAAGAAGTGCACCGCGCTTATTTCCCCGAAGGTGACGTGGAATTAGCTACCCTGCTATCCATTAAGACCGGCGGCTGTCCAGAAGATTGTGGCTATTGCCCCCAAGCGGCCCGGTATAACACCGATGTGAAGGCCAACAAACTGATGGATTTAGAGGAAGTGCTTGAGGCGGCGAAGGCAGCGAAAGCGGCTGGCTCGAATCGATTCTGTATGGGCGCGGCCTGGCGTGAACCCAAAGACCGTGATATAGAAAAGGTGTCCGCCATGATTCGGGGTGTCAAAGCCTTGGGTCTTGAAACCTGCGCCACACTCGGTATGCTGGAGCCAGAACAGGCCAAGGCGCTGCAGGGCGCGGGATTGGATTTCTATAACCACAATCTGGATACCAGCGAAGATTTTTATCGCTCGGTCATTAAGACCCGTGACTATCAGGATCGCTTAGATACGATCTCCCATGTTCGTGCTGCTGGAATGTCGGTGTGCTGTGGTGGCATTGTGGGTATGGGTGAATCGCGCGAGCAGCGCGCTGCCTTTATTGCCCGCTTGGCTAATTTGAGTCCGTATCCTGAGTCGGTACCCATCAATCATTTGGTTCCGGTGGCCGGTACGCCATTGGCCGATCAGCCGCCGATGGATCCGCTGGAGTTTGTGCGGACCATTGCCGTGGCGCGCATCACTATGCCCAAAGCCCGCGTGCGTTTATCGGCTGGAAGGCAAGAGCTGGGCCGAGCCGTCCAAGCAATGTGCTTTCAGGCGGGAGCCAATTCGATTTTTTATGGCGATCAATTGTTGACAACGGGTAACCCAGAAGCTGAGGAAGATCGGGCACTGCTGGCCGAACTGGGTCTCAAGACAAAGCAACACATGAAGGCGGAAGTAACGGTATAGTTTTGTCTATGCCTATGTCATTGCTGGACCGATTCATTACGGAGTTTGATGTCGCTTTGCGATCGCTTGCTGGCGGTGCACAGGCCCATCGTGCCATACCGACAGCAGAAATGACAAGCACCCTTGATGCTACTGAGCGGGCCCATGCGGCTGGACTCATGCGTGTTAATCATGTAGGTGAAGTCTGCGCCCAAGCCTTATACCAATCCCAAAAAATCGTGGCACGTAGCCCAGAAACGCGTGCCATGCTCGACCATGCAGCGCAAGAGGAAATGGACCACATGGCCTGGTGTGAAGAGCGCCTGTCTGAGCTTGGCTCTCACACCAGTTATTTAAATCCGATCTGGTATGCCGGCTCTTTTGGGATCGGCTTGCTAGCTGGCTTGGCCGGCGATCGATGGAGCTTGGGTTTCGTTGCAGAAACTGAAAAGCAGGTCGAAAAGCACCTCAATAGTCACCTTGAAACCTTGCCGCTGGCAGATACGCGCTCGCGCGCTATCGTTGATCAGATGCGCCGCGATGAAATCGACCACGGTCAATCAGCTTGGGATGCGGGCGGCCAACCTTTGCCGCAGTCCATCAAAAATGCCATGGCGACCGTATCTAAAATTATGACCACAGCGGCATATAAGGTGTAAATCGGGTTTGATTATCTAAACCCATTAAAAAAGAGGATATTATTTGCTCTCAGTCTATTAATACTGTATATATAAACAGTATTAAATTAGATAATCAACTAATATATCTAAGATACCTTCTTAAGTATATTTTCCAAGCCCTTGTTTCGGGTGACTATTTTTCTAAAACTAAAATGAATAGTCATCGCTAAGTGACTGTAAACACTAGAGAAAATCCAAAAAAAACCATTAAAAGACTTGACCCTCCGAATCCCTTCATCTAAAGTGGGAAGAAGTGTGAAAAAGTGGGGTAAATGGTGTTTCAAGGTGCTTCAGCTCTCAATTTAGATGCAAAAGGCCGCATGTCTGTGCCGGCAAAGCATCGTGACGCCTTGCTCGTGCAAGGTGAGGGAAGAGTGACGCTAACGAAACACCCCGATGGCTGTTTGATGGTCTTCCCACGCCCTGAATGGGAAGCATTTCGAGCGCGTGTAGCGCAATTACCAATGGATGCCCATTGGTGGCGTCGAATTTTTTTAGGCAATGCAACCGAACTCGATCTCGATAGTGCGGGGCGAATTTTGGTGAGCCCCGAACTGCGATCTGCTGCTGGCATTCAGCGTGAAGTCATTTTGCTTGGTATGGGTAGTCACCTTGAGTTATGGGATGCAGCAACATATGCAACAAAAGAGCAGGCCGCAATGATGCAAGGTGTGCCGGACGCCCTCAAACAATTTACTTATTAATGACAGGGCCGCATGAATCAGACTCATCGCCCAGTCTTACTGGCCGAGGCGGTAACTGCGCTGTTGGAAAGTCCATTATTGCAAGCAGAATCCCCCGAGAAATCAATTTTGATCGACGGTACCTTCGGGCGCGGTGGTCATTCACGCGCACTTTTGAAAGTGATTCAATCCGATGCAAATTTGATTGCATTCGACAAAGATCTACAAGCGATTGCAGAGGCAAAAAAAATAAGCGACACGCGCTTTCAGATTGTTCACAGCAGCTTCGCCAACATGGGCCAGCATGCCGAGCCTGCATCAGTAGCTGGGGTGTTGCTCGATTTGGGCATCAGCTCGCCACAAGTAGACGAGGCCGAGCGCGGGTTTTCATTTCGTCGCGATGGACCGCTTGATATGCGTATGAACACCACTACTGGAATGACGGCGGCACAGTGGCTAAATCAAGCAAGCGTCGATGATATTGCGCACGTGATTAAAAACTACGGGGAAGAGCGTTTCGCCTTACCGATTGCAAAAGCAATCATTGCGCGCCGAGAATTAAATCAACCCTTAGCAACCACGATGGAGTTAGCAAACTTAGTTGCTGGCGTTGTGAAAAAACGCGAGCCAGGACAAGATCCTGCAACACGGACATTTCAAGCGCTGCGCATATTCATTAACAAAGAGTTGGATGATTTAGCCCTTGGTCTGCAAGCTGCTCTGGACTTACTTAAGCCAGGTGGACGCTTAGTTGTCATTAGCTTTCACTCCTTAGAGGATCGCATCGTCAAGCAGTTTATGCAAATGCATTCAGCAGTCGAGGTGCCACGGGGTTTGCCAATACGCGCAAAGGATTTACCGCAGGGCGAATTGGAGCTTATTTCTCGAGTTAAGCCAAGCAGCGTTGAGGTTAGTGAAAATCCGCGAGCACGTTCAGCGGTGATGCGGGTAGCGCAAAAACGCAGCCTCGAAGCGGGCCTTATCTACCGACGACAGGTGAGCCAATGAATCGAGCCACGCTAACCCTGCTCGCTTTATTACTAATCTGTGCGCTGTCGCTTGTATCGGCACAGCAGCGTGGTCGAAAATTAGTTACTGCAATTGAGCGCGCGCAAATAGAAGAGCGCAAGCTCAATCAAGAATGGCTTCGTCTTGAATACGAACAACGCAATCTATCTAAATCAGCTCGGATTCGGGATGTGGCGCGCAATCAACTCAATATGAGTCCCATCTCACCTAATCGAACCATTTATTTGCGAGAAGAGCGGTGAAGCGAGTCGGATTCTCAACCACGCCTAATTTAGTATTGCGCCTGCCGATGTGGCGGTCGCGCTTAATGCTGTTCATGTTGTTTGTTGCATTTGCTGCGCTTGTACTACGTGCACTTTGGATTCAGGGGCCTGGTAATGCCTTCTATGAGGCCAAAGCAGTTAAGGGAACGCAGCGTGAGCTCGAAATGTCGGCTAGCCGCGGGAAAATTTTGGATCGCAACGGCCAAGTGATTGCAACTAGCCTTGAGGCAAAGGCGGTGATTGCCTATAACGATACGATTCCAAAAGATTTATCGGATGAAAAAATCAAGCAGCTTGCAGCTCTACTCGAGATGCGTGAAGTTGATGTAAGGAAAAAATTAAAAGATGAGCGTAACCAAGTTTTCTTAAAGCGGCAGGTTGATCCTGCGATAGCTCAGCAAATCCGCAAGTTAGAAATTCCAGGCATTGGATTGAATAATGAGTTTCGTCGTTTTTATCCCGAAGGCGAGGCAATGGCCCACGTCGTGGGTTTCACTAATGTGGAAGATCGCGGACAAGAGGGGATGGAGTTATCGCGCGAAAACGATTTGGCTGCGAGCACAGGTAAACGACGTGTCGTGGTTGATCGCCTCGGGCGCATCGTCGAAGATTTGGGTGTTTTGCAGTTACCGCAAAACGGTAAGGATTTAAAACTCTCAGTTGATAGCAAGATTCAATACATTGCCTACAACGCATTAAAAGATGCGGTTGAAAAGCATCGCGCCAAAGCGGCCGGAGCGGTTGTCATTAATGTGCAGACGGGTGAAATTTTAGCGCTCGCTAATTGGCCAAGCTATAACCCGAACGATCGCAAAATATTAAGTGGCGAACAGTTACGTAATCGTGTGATGACCGATACATTTGAGCCAGGCTCAACCATTAAGCCATTTACTGTAGCTCTGGCAATGGAAAAGGGGCAAGTGAACCCCAATACAGTCATGGCGATCGGCGCCAAGTATTTGGTTGGACCTAAGCCGATTACTGATACCCACCCTTACCCATCGTTGACGGTGGCAGAGGTGATCCAAAAATCCAGCAATATTGGTACCTCTAAGTTGGCAATGAATATGCCGGCCAGTGAAATGTGGGACCTATTTACCGCCGTTGGATTTGGCCAGACCCCCAAGGTTGGATTTCCGGGTGCCGTTGCAGGTCGAGTGCATCCCCATCAAAAATGGATGCCAACCGATCAAGCGCGCATAGCCTTTGGCTACGGTATCTCAACATCTCTTTTTCAGATGGCTCGCGCCTATACCATCTTCGCTCGCGATGGTGAGTTGGTTCCGGTCACGATAGAACATAGCCCAGACTACAAACCTGGTACACGTGTTATCTCGGCAAAAACAGCAATCGAGATGCGTAGCATGCTGGAATCAGTAACGGAGCCTGGAGGTACTGCGCTTAAAGCCCATGCTGAGGGTTATCGTGTGGGCGGGAAAACAGGTACGGCCCATAAGGTGGCGGGCAAGGGTTATGCCACCAATAAATACTTGGCTTATTTCACGGGTATTGCGCCGATGAGCGCCCCACGGATTGTGGTGGCAGTGATGGTCGATGAGCCCACTGCAAATGGCTACTATGGTGGTCAAGTTGCGGCGCCAATTTTTTCAACTATTGTCTCTGAAACGCTTCGCGCAATGAATGTTGCGCCCGATAGCGCAGTTAAAAATATGGTGCAGCGGGATGATGCGATTAAGCCCGCTTCCGCAGCGCCAATTCAACGTGTCGTGTTAACGCAATGATGGTTACCTTAATTAAGCCAGAGCAAGCCATCGATCACCTGCGGAGATTGGCTTTGCCAACGGCGCGGATTGTGAGCGATACACGGCAAATCAAGGTGGGCGATGTCTTTTTTGCTTATCGGGTGGGGCATGGTACTGCCATACAGGATAGCCGCCCCTATATTACGGATGCTTTGGATGCAGGAGTTGCTGCTGTAATTTATGACCCAAGGGACATAGAAGAGGTTCCAGCTTTGAATGATCCGCGCTGTTTTGCGTTGGAGAATTTGTCGCTCCATGCTGGGCCAATCTGCTCTGAATGGTACGGTAAACCAAGCAGTCAAATGATGGTGTTTGGGGTAACTGGAACGAATGGGAAGACGAGCATCACGCAGTGGCTTTCTCAAGCCTTAGATCGCCCCAAGTCACGGGCGGCTGTAATCGGTACCTTAGGTATTGGTTTTCCAGGTCATTTAGAGGCAACTGGCTACACCACGCCAAATGCTGCGCGCTTACAAACCGAACTCAAAGCACTTTTGGACTCCGATGCAAAGCAAATTGCCATGGAGGTCTCTTCACATGCTCTAGAACAGGGGCGCGTTAATGGTGTCCAATTCACCACCGCGGTGTTTTCTAATTTGAGTCAAGATCATTTGGATTACCACGGCAGTATGGCGGAATATGCGGCAGCCAAATTTCGCTTGTTTCAGTTCCCTGGTTTACAGAATGCAATCATTAATTTGGAAGATCCCTTGGGTCGTGAATTAGCTATGCAGATGTTGGCAAAGACAGGAGTCCAAGTATGGGGCTATGCGGTTGACCGCAAGGCCTTTGCCGGCTTTGAAAAGTTCGGTAAGCGACTGCATGCTGTTTTTTCTAGCGGCATGCAGTTTAAAGAGTATGGCTATCAAGGTGTATTGGAATGGCAAGACCATGGCAGAACTGAAGTCAGCGTTCCGGTTGTGGGGGACTTTAATTTAAGTAATTGCCTTGCAGTCTGGGCTTCCCTCTTGGCCGGTGGCATAGACCTAATTGAGGCAGGCAAGCGCATTGCACTCTTAAAGCCCGTTAGCGGAAGAATGGAAATGGTGCTCGGCAACTCACGCAGCACGGGTCCATTGGTTATTGTTGACTATGCCCATACCCCAGATGCATTAGAAAAGGTATTGAGTACCTTGCGCCCCATCGCAACTCAGCGTGCAGGAAAGTTGTGGTGCATTTTTGGTTGTGGCGGTGATCGCGATGCGAGCAAGCGACCGCTCATGGGGCAGATTGCGGGAGAGTTGGCTGACCATACTATTTTGACCAGCGATAACCCGCGGTCCGAGAATCCAGAAAAAATCAGCGCCGATATTCAGGCTGGAATGGGTAATAGTAAATCAGTACAAGTCATCTTGGATCGGGCTGCAGCAATTCTCAGCGGGGTTCGGCATGCAAAAGCCAATGATGTTGTATTGATTGCAGGCAAAGGCCATGAAACAAGCCAAGAGATTAATGGCAGAAAAGTAGATTTTTCAGATCAAGAACATGTTTTATTGGCCAGTGGAGGCTCCGTCTAATGGCGATGACTACCTTAGGCCAAATCCATGCATTTTTACCATCCAGTAAATTGATCAATATTTCTGAGGTAGCTGCGCAAAGCCATCCAATCGATTCCATTTCTACGGATAGTAGGGTAATTGAGAGTGGGTCGCTCTTTATCGCACTCAAAGGCGAGCGCTTTGATGCGCATCAATTCCTAGGGGCAGTTAGTGCTGGCGGAGCAAGCGCCGTACTGATTGAGGATGAGAAGGTATGCCCAAATCAGCTTCCCGCAGTATGCGTTGCTGACACGCGAATTGGTTTAGGTGATTTTGCTAGAGCGTGGCGGCAGCAATTTACATTGCCGCTGGTCGTGGTAACAGGTAGCAATGGTAAGACTACTGTGAAAGAGATGATCGCAGCGATCTTTAGGGCGGCAGTAGGCAAAGAGGCAACCTTGGTTACGCCTGGTAATTTGAATAATGATATTGGGCTGCCGCTGACGGTACTGCGTTTGCGTGAATACCATCGATTAGCCGTGATTGAACTCGGAATGAATCATCCTGGTGAGACGGCGTACCTCGCTAATATCGCCAAGCCAACAATTGTGCTCATCAACAATGCCCAGCGTGAACACCAAGAATTCATGCAGACCGTAGATGCGGTCGCCTGTGAACATGCAGATGCAATCGTATCGTTGCCAGTAGACGGTGTTGCAGTTTTTCCAGCAGATACGTCGTTTAGTGCTGACTGGCGCACAAAAGCCAGCGGACGCCGCTCCATCGATTTTGCGCTCAATGGTCCTGCAGCAGTTAGTGGCACTCTGCTAAAGGACGGTAGGCTTGAAATAAAAACAACTGATGGCGTTATCAATGTTCGACTCTCCGTACTCGGTGAGCACAATTTGCGTAATGCACTTGCCGCAACGGCTGTAGCCTTAGCTGCAAAGGTAGGTCTAGAGGCCATCCGTCTTGGATTGGAATCATTTCAGGCGGTCAGTGGTCGAATGATGGCAAACCAATTGGGCTCGTGCCTATTGATTGATGATAGCTATAACGCTAATCCTGACTCAGTGCGCGCTGCAATTGATACCCTCAGTCAAGCTAGTCAAAAAACCTGTTTGGTTTTAGGTGACATGGGTGAAGTGGGATCAAAAGGTCCGGAGTTTCACTATGAAGTGGGCGCATATGCAGCAGAGCGCGGCATTCAGCATTTATGGGCGCTGGGAGAGCAAACGCAGTCCTCGGTGCGCGGCTTTAATGAATTCAATGGACATATCGGAAGTACTAATGCGGCAATCCATTTTGAGAGTATTGATGCCTTAAACGCACGCGTGGCGACCATGGCCAATTTGTTTTCGGAAGGCGCCTCAGTATCTCAGCCCTATGCAGTGCTAGTAAAAGGATCGCGTTTTATGCGCATGGAGCGAGTGGTAGCGGCGTTAAAAGATACGCTGGCGGAGGTTAAAACATGCTCTTAATCTTGGCGCAGTGGTTACAAGACGATTACAGTTTTTTCCGCGTGTTTAATTACATTACCTTCCGTGCGGTGATGGCGACATTGACGGCATTGTTGATTGGTTTGATTTCGGGACCCTGGGTTATCCGAAGATTGACTGAGTTAAAAATGGGCCAGGCAGTTCGTACTAATGGGCCAGAAACGCATTTAGTCAAATCAGGAACCCCAACCATGGGTGGGGTGCTGATTCTGATTGGCATATTTACCTCATGTGTTTTGTGGGCTGACCTGACCAATCGATTCATCTGGATTGTGATGCTGGTTACATTTGGCTTTGGCTTGATCGGCTGGGTTGACGATTACCGCAAAGTTGCTCGCAAGGACCCAAAGGGAATGGCGTCGCGCGAAAAGTTTTTCTGGCAAACCGTGATTGGATTATTTGCTGCAATTTACTTAGCGTTCTCTGTGTCTGAGGTCAATAACTTAAAAGTACTGCAGTTGTTCATTGATTGGGTGCAGAGCGGTTTTTCATTGGACCTCCCAGCGAAATCTAACCTCTATCTTCCCTTTGTGAAAGAGGTTAGCTATCCACTTGGGGTGATGGGTTTCATCATCCTGAGTTACTTGGTCATTGTGGGTAGTAGTAATGCCGTCAATTTAACGGATGGTCTGGATGGCCTCGTTATCATGCCCGTGATTTTGGTTGGGGCTGCACTGGGCGCATTTGCCTATGTGATGGGTAATGCAATCTACGCTAAGTATTTACTGTTTCCATTTATTCCTGGCGCAGGTGAGTTGATGATTTTCTGCGGTGCCATGGGTGGTGCGGGCCTTGCCTTCCTTTGGTACAACACCCATCCTGCGCAGGTCTTTATGGGCGATGTTGGTGCTTTGGCCCTAGGCGGCGCCCTTGGAACTATTGCGGTCATTGTGCGCCAAGAGATTGTTTTGTTTGTGATGGGCGGTATTTTTGTTGCCGAAACAGTTTCCGTGATGATGCAGGTGATTTGGTTCAAATACACCAAAAAACGCTATGGCGAAGGACGCCGCATTTTTCGGATGGCGCCACTGCACCACCATTTTGAACTGGGTGGTTGGCGTGAAACGCAAGTTGTTGTTCGTTTTTGGATCATCACTATTTTGTTGGTGTTGGTTGGTTTATCAAGCTTGAAATTACGGTAATTAGTAGACGATGCGCAATGTAAAAGATCCTTTTGTATGTCCTGAGCTGAGTAGAGCGCAAGTGCTTTCAGTTGAGCCGAGGCGCTTTTTAATTCTGGGGCTGGGTGAGTCTGGAATCGCAATGACGAAGTGGTGCTTGCGTCATGGTGCACAAATTCGCTTGGTTGATACGCGCGAGCGAGGCACCCTCAATGAAAAGCAACAGGCACAACTAAGTGAACTGGAGTTAGCGGGGCTAAAGGATATGCATTTCGGTGGCTGGAACGCCAGTATGTTGGATGACATTGATGTGATTGGTATATCGCCAGGACTATCGCCGATTAGAGAGCCAGCACAATCTATTTTGGCTGCAGCACAAGAAAAAGGCATTCCAGTATGGAGTGAGATCGAGTTCTTTGCGCGCGGCATTGCAGCACTTGAGCGGGAATCGATTGCTGAGGCGGTAGATCACGAGGGCTGGACTTACCAACCCAAAATCATCGCCATTACCGGTACGAATGGCAAAACAACCACAACGGCGCTAGTTGGTCAGTTGTGTGAGCGTGCCGGCAAAACAGTGGCAGTGGCCGGCAATATTAGCCCCGCAGCCTTAGATAAGCTTATGGCTTGCCTGGATAGCGCCGATGGTTTGCATGATCTGCCGGAGTTGTGGGTACTCGAGTTATCGAGTTTTCAATTGCACTTTACGTATAGCCTCAATCCGAGCGCAGCAACGGTTCTCAATTTAAGTCAGGATCACTTGGACTGGCATGGCGATATGCAGGCCTATGCCACTGCAAAAGCTGCCATTTTTGGACCCAGCAGTATTTGCATTGTGAACCGGGATGAAGTTGAATTAAATCGCTTGCTAGGTAGTCAATTGGAAGATCGGCAGATCATTCACTTTGGCTCAAGTCGACCCGATGAACCGGGATCATTTGGTATTGAACGAGATCTTCAGGCTGGAGGAATTGATTGGTTGGTTTGGGCTGAGGTGGATGAGGATGCCGAATTAGAAAAGCCTAAGCGGCGACGTAAAGCAGTGGCGGAAGAAGCTGAGCCGCCTCGCTTAAAGCGCTTAATTCCGGCAGATGCGTTGCGTATCCGCGGCAAACACAATGCTCTCAATGCCCTGGCTGCTTTGGCATTGGCTCGTGCAGTGGGCTTGCCGCTCAACAAATTACTGCATGGTTTGCGCGAGTACCGTGGTGAACCGCATCGTGTGCAAAGTGTTGCCGTCATTCGCGATGTGGAGTACGTCGATGATAGTAAAGGTACCAACGTAGGCGCTACCGTTGCTGCTCTGAATGGCCTGGGTGATACGGCTGGTACGAAAAAGATTTGGTTAATTGCAGGTGGCGATGGCAAAGGCCAAGATTTCTCACCCCTATGTGATCCAGTGCAGCGTTTTGCCAAGGGTGTTTTATTGATTGGTAAGGATACGCCGCGTATTGCGGACGCACTCCAATCAAGCGGCGTTGCAATAGAGCGCTGCGAAACCATTGCGGTTGCAGTGAAGACTGCTTCAGAGCGAGCAGCTGCAGGTGATGTGGTTCTGCTTTCACCAGCATGCGCCAGCTTTGATCAGTTCAAGGACTACGCCCACCGTGCTGCTGTATTTGTATCGGAGGTGGAAGAGCTGGGTATGCAGTTTTCCGATACCGGCCTTGAAGCCGACTGCTCGTCCGGAGTAAGCGCATGAACCTAAATCGCTTTTGGAACTACTCACGCGGCGGTATCACTGGCTTTCGAACTGGCTTACGTGATGCGGTTAATGGGGTAGAGCAAACGCGCTCGCGCATGATGGAATATGACCAGCTGTTGGTATGGGCGGTTGTTTCATTGGCGCTCATTGGTTTGGTGATGGTGTATTCCGCGTCCATTACCTTGGCAGACGGTCCAAAGTATAAAAACTACAGTAGTAATCACTTTCTGATTCGGCATTTGATTTCACTTACGATTGCGACGGTAGTGGGCTTGTGTGTTTTTCGGATCCCAGTAAAGGCATGGGATAAGCTTGCGCCGATCCTGTTTGGAATAACGATCCTGCTGTTAATTGCAGTCTTGATTCCTGGAGTCGGTAAAGGCGTTAACGGAGCACGCCGCTGGATCTCCTTCGGGTTTATGAATTTCCAGCCGTCTGAGTTGATGAAGTTTGCCGTTGTCATTTTTGCTGCGAGCTATACCGTCCAGCGCCAAGAGTATCTCCATTCCTTTGTGAAGGGTTTGGTGCCGATGGGCGTTGCCGTCATGATTATTGGTGCTTTATTACTGTGGCAGCCAGATATGGGTGCTTTTGTAGTGATTGCCTTAATTGCCTTTGGCATTCTTTTCTTGGGCGGAATTAATGTGAAATTGTTTGGTGGCTTGGTAGTTGCTGGAATCACGAGCGCCGCCATCATCATCGCTCTTTCACCATTTCGTCGCGAACGTATCTTTGCATTCTTGGACCCTTGGTCAGCCGATCACGCCGCCAATAAAGGCTATCAACTAACCCATTCGCTGATGGCGTTTGGGCGCGGCGAATGGTTCGGTACTGGTCTTGGCGGCAGTGTCGAGAAATTGCATTATCTGCCCGAAGCCCATACCGATTTCATCTTGGCAGTGATTGGTGAAGAGCTCGGCTTTGCCGGAGTGCTCGTCATTATCTTTTTGTTTTACTGGATTGTGCGCCGCGCGTTTCTGATTGGTCGAACTTCATTGCAATTGGATCGCAGCTTTGCTGGCTTGGTAGCAAAGGGGATTGGCATCTGGATTGGATGGCAAGCTTTCATCAATATGGCAGTGAATTTAGGTTTGCTGCCGACAAAAGGATTAACCCTGCCGTTGATTAGCTATGGCGGTTCTGGGATTTTAATGAATGCCGTTGCGATTGCAGTCTTGCTCAAGATTGATTATGAAAACCGTGTCTTGATGCGGGGGGGCAAGTTATGAATCAGCCTTCCATCTTAGTCATGGCCGGAGGTACTGGCGGGCATATCTTCCCTGGATTAGCGGTCGCCGAGCTTTTGCAAGCGCGAGGCTGGGAGGTCGCATGGCTGGGTAATGCTACTGGCATGGAATACCGTTTAGTACCGAGTCGCGGGTTTCCGTTTGAGGCAGTCAATTTTGGCGGCCTACGCGGTAAGGGTTTGCTGACGAAGCTAATGCTGCCTCTTAATTTAGCAAGAGCATGTTTACAAAGCTGGCAGATTATTCGTAGGCTAAAACCAAGCGTTGTGCTGGGTATGGGTGGTTACATTACCTTTCCGGGCGGATTAATGAGTGCCTTACTAAAGCGCCCCCTCGTTTTGCATGAAGCAAACTCGGTTGCTGGCAGCGCTAATCGTTATCTCTCTAAGATTGCGACCAAAACCCTGACGGGATTTCCCAATACCCTGCCTGAAAGCGAGTGGGTTGGTAATCCGATTCGCGCTGAGTTTGAGTCAATCGCCTCACCTGCCGAGCGGTATGGCGCGCGAACTGGTCCGCTGACTTTGTTGGTTGTAGGGGGTAGTTTAGGTGCGGCCGCCCTCAATGAAACAATCCCAGCTGCGTTGGGGTTGATACCTGCTGAGGATAGACCTCAGGTGCTGCATCAGGCAGGTGAAAAACATGTCGCTGAACTCAAGCAGCGTTATGCCGATTATGGCGTTGTTGCAGATGTTCGCGCGTTTATTGGTGATATGGCGGAGGCATATGCCGCAGCTGATCTCGTCATATGCCGCTCGGGTGCAATGACCGTCTCTGAGATTGCTGCCTGCGGCGTTGCCGCTTGTTTCGTGCCATTTCCATTTGCGATTGATGATCATCAAACGGCCAATGCAGCATTTTTATCAAAAGCGGATGCAGCTAAATTGTGGCCTCAGACTGAACTTAATCCGAGCGCACTGGCTGCTTGGTTGCAAAGCGTACGCCGCTCGGAGTTGATGGCAATGGCAGAGCGTGCTCGCACTCTAGCAAAGATGCATGCAACAGAGCGTGTGGCAGCCATATGCGCTGAATCTGCAGGAGTAAAGCAATGAAGCATATTGTTCAGCAAATTCATTTTGTCGGCATTGGCGGTGCTGGCATGAGCGGTATTGCCGAGGTATTACTCAATTTGGGATACCAAGTTTCGGGTTCTGATTTGGCTGAAAGCGCGACAACGAAACGCTTACGTGAGCTGGGCGCTGATATTCAGATTGGCCATAAGGCCAGCCATGTTGGCACTGCTGAAGCTGTGGTGATTTCAACCGCAGTCGCTGGCAACAATCCTGAAGTGATTGCTGCACGCGCTGCAAAAATACCGATTATTCAGCGAGCCGTGATGCTGGGTGAACTCATGCGCCTAAAGCAAGGTATTGCGATTGCAGGAACGCACGGAAAAACCACTACTACGAGTTTAGTGGCTTCGGTGCTGGCGGAAGGGGGTCTTGATCCCACTTTTGTGATTGGCGGAAAGCTCAATTCTGCCAATGCCAATGCTCGCCTAGGCCAAGGGGATTTTATTGTGGTCGAGGCAGATGAATCGGATGCCTCATTCCTGCAGTTGTTCCCAGCGATGGAAGTCATCACCAATATTGATGCTGATCACATGGATACCTATCAGCATGATATGGCGCGGCTCAAGCAGGCGTTTGTGCAATTTACGCAACGCATGCCCTTTTATGGCATTGCGATTGTGTGCGCAGACGATGCCAACGTGCGTGATTTGATTCCCTTTGTATCGCAACCTATTCTGAAATACGGTACCGCTGAGGATGCAGACATTCGCGCGCACCATATTCAGGCGGACGGAACGCGTATGCGCTTTACAGTAGAGCGCCGTACGATTCGACGTCATGGCGCTAAGCCCGGCCCCTTGCAAATCGAACTTAATCTCCCAGGCTTACACAATGTGCGCAATGCCCTTGCCGCGATTGGTATTGCGACTGAATTAGGGATACGTGATGAAGCGATTGTAAAAGCCCTCTCGGAATTTAGTGGTGTCGGCAGGCGTTTCCAGCGCTACGGTGATATTGCATTAGCAAAAGGCGGAAGCTTCACATTAATTGATGATTATGGACACCATCCGGTTGAAATGGCGGCCACTTTAGCAGCAGCACGTGGCGCCTATCCGGACCGCCGATTGGTTTTGGCATTTCAGCCTCATCGCTACACCCGAACACGTGATTGTTTTGGTGACTTTGTGGATGTGTTGCGCGGCTTTGATGCCTTAGTGTTGACGGATGTTTATCCCGCCGGAGAGCCTCGCATCAAGGGCGCAGATGGTGAGAGTTTATTCAAGGCAACTTGCACAACGGATGTCGGACTCAAGTCAGCATTACTAAAGTACGCCGACTCTTCTTATGTCGCTAAGGTAGCGGATATGCCTGAGGCGATTACGACCATGCTGCGTGATGGCGATGTGGTTATTACGATGGGTGCTGGATCCATATCATCTTTGCCAGCTATTCTATCGGGAGCACAGCATGCTTAATCGCACGATGCCCTGGGGGGAGCGGGTCAAGACTGATCTTGCCAAGCTAAAGCCGAGTGATTTTGGTAAGGTCGGAGTATTGCTCGGTGGCAAATCAGGCGAACGGGAAATTTCCCTCTTGTCGGGCAATGGCGTTTTAAGCGCTCTATTAGATAAAGGGGTTGATGCGCATGCCTTTGATCCCGGGACGCGCAGCCCTACTGAAATTGCAAATGAGGGGTTTGATCGCGTTTTTATTGCGCTGCATGGCCGGTATGGTGAGGATGGCACGATTCAAGGATTGCTCGAGTTGCTGGAAATTCCGTATACCGGCAGTGGCGTCCTTGCTTCTGCGCTGTCCATTGACAAAATTGCAACCAAGCAAATCTGGCTCAGTAATGGCTTATCTACCCCTGAATTCGAAGAGTTAACGCCTCAAAGCAATTGGACTGAAGTAGCAAAGCACCTTGGCTTACCTTTGATTGTCAAGCCAGCGCATGAAGGCTCGTCATTAGGCTTAACGAAAGTCAAAACTGTAGATGAGCTGCCGGGCGCCTATGCAAAAGCAGCTGCTTTGGATACCAAAGTCATTGCAGAAACCTGCATTATTGGTGATGAACTGACTTGCCCATTAGTGGGCGAGGGACAAAGTGCTGAGGCACTGCCAGTCATTCGGATTGTTCCGCCAGATGCCAATTACGATTTCCACAATAAGTACTTCTCAAACGATACGCAATATTGTTGCCCTACTGGCTTAGATGAGGCGGTTAACCAAAAGGTTCAAGCCCTAGCGCTTGCTGCTTACCGTGCATTAGGTTGTCGTAGCTGGGGCCGTGCGGATGTCATGCTAGATAGCCGCGATGGCACGCCATATTTATTGGAGATGAATACATCCCCTGGCATGACTTCACATTCCTTAGTGCCGATGGCAGCAAAAGCAGCAGGCGTGAGTTATGCCGATTTAGTACTGTGGTTGCTAAGTCAAACGATGGATACAACGCAATGAGTAATTTAGCCAAGCGCTCATTCAATTTTGTCCTGGGGATGTCTACACCCTTGCTGAACAACCCTGCACGAATGGCTGAGGTGAGCAGTTGGTTAATGCGCCTCTTTTTTCTGCTGGCGACGGTCGCAGGATTAATGTGGCTAAGCCAGCGACCGGTTTTTGCCTTACGCCAAATGCAAGTTGAGCCCTTACCAGGACAAGTTGTCAAGCACATCAATTTATCCCAAGTAAAAAATCAAGTGGTAGAGCAAATCCAAGGCAACTTTTTTACAGTGCGCCTCGAGAACATCAAAGAAGCATTTGAAGACCTGCCATGGGTACGCCACGCGAGTGTGCGGCGGGTATGGCCGAATGGCATCGCCGTGAGTATTGAAGAGCAAAAGCCATTTGCTATTTGGGGCAGCCGTAGCGAGCAAAAGTTGATGAATGGTTTTGGTGAAGTATTTAGTGGCAGCCTTTCACAGGTCGACGATCCTTCTCATTTAATTGAAGTATCGGGACCGAATGACTCGAGCAAAGAAGTCATGCAGCTCTATCACAAAGCGACCCGCTGGTTTGCACCGTGGAATGTCGACGTGGTTGGCGTTACTTTATCGGATCGGTATTCGTGGAGCGTGAAGTTATCCAATGGCATCCGCATTGAATTTGGCCGCGATGAAGAAGCCCAAGGCAAAGCCTTAACGGAAGAGCGTGTCGCTCGCTTAATTGAATATTGGCCAAAGGCGCAAGAGCGCCTCACGGGCCGTGTTGATGCAATTGATTTGCGGTACGGCAATGGATTTGCAGTACACCTTGCTAGTACGACTAATAAAAAGTCAGAGCCAGATGCAAAAAAGAGTGGAGCACAACGGTGAATTTAATCATGAGGAAATTTGATGAGTAAGGATAACCGAGACCTTTTAGTCGGTCTTGATATTGGCACATCAAAAGTAGTTGCTTTGGTTGCTGAGCTTGATGCGGACGGGCAATTTAATGTGGTTGGCGTTGGCCAAACCGCCTCCAAAGGTCTGAAGAAGGGGGTTGTGGTCAATATTGAGGCCACAGTGCAATCGATTCAAAAGGCGCTCGAGGAAGCCGAAGTCATGGCGGATCGTCGAATTGTTCAGGTGTTTACTGGCATTGCAGGCAATCATATTTTTAGTTTTAACTCGAGTGGCATGGTTGCCATCCGGGACAAAGAGGTGGGCTCCACCGATGTAGAGCGTGTACTGGAGACGGCAAAGGCTATCAACATTCCGACGGATCAGCAAATTCTGCATATCTTGATTCAGGAATTCATCATCGATGGGCAAGAAGATGTGCGTGAACCCATTGGCATGAGTGGACTCCGCTTGGAAGTGAAGGTTCATATTGTTACCGGAGCTGTGAGCGCAGCCCAAAATATTGTGAAATGCGTACGGCGTTGCGGCCTTGAGGTAAACGATTTGATTTTGCAGCCACTCGCGTCTAGTCTTGCTGTGCTGACTGAAGATGAAAAAGAGCTCGGAGTGGTCTTGGTCGACATCGGCGGTGGCACAACCGACATAGCTATTTATAGTCAAGGATCGATTCGTCACACCGCTGTGATTCCGATTGCTGGCGATCAAATCACCAATGACATTGCAATGGCATTGCGTACTCCAACTATTGAGGCAGAAGACCTCAAAATTCATTATGGAATTGCTCGCCAAGATATGGCGGATTCTACTGCCATGATCGACGTACCCGGCGTAGGTGATCGTGAGCCGCGGCCCATTTCAAAGCAGGCTCTCGCTGCCGTGATTGAGCCACGTGTCGAAGAATTATTTACCTTGGTAATGGGTGTTGTACGTGACTCGGGGTATGAGGGCATGGTTTCGTCGGGCATTGTTCTAACGGGCGGAACCTCCTTGATGCCTGGCATGGTCGAGTTAGCAGAGCAGGTCTTTTTGAGGCCTGCGCGAATTGGAACCCCAGAGTACCGCGGTCATCTTCATGAGGTATTACGTAGTCCACGCTTCTCAACGAGCATTGGACTCTTAATGGAAGGTCAGGCGCAGCTGATGCGGGGTCGTCGCGTTTCGCAATCCGGCTCTTTGCAAGGTGTTTTTTCGCGAATGAAGGAATGGTTCACGGGTAATTTTTAAGTTTTTTTCGTCGTCGTCAATGTAACTAAGTAACTCAGGAGGGTTTATGGAATTCGAAATGGTAGATCAAGATACAGCCGGTAAGACCATCATTAAAGTGGTCGGAGTCGGGGGCGCTGGTGGCAATGCTGTCCAGCATATGATTCGTCGTGGTGTGGACGGAGTGGAGTTTATTTGCATGAACACGGATGCGGGTGCGTTGCAGCGCTCCGCGGCGTCAGTTAATTTGCAATTAGGATCAAGCGGCCTAGGTGCAGGAGCCAAACCAGAAATCGGCGCAGCGTCAGCACAAGAGGCGCGCGCTCGCATTGCGGATTCATTGCAAGGTGCACATATGGTATTCATTACTGCGGGTATGGGCGGCGGAACGGGGACTGGTGCAGCGCCCATCGTCGCTCAAGTGGCCAAGGAAATGGGAATTTTGACGGTGGGTGTCATTAGTAAGCCATTTGATTTTGAGGGTGTTAAACGCCTAAAAGTCGCTGAGGATGGGGCCCGTGAGTTGGAAAGTTATGTCGATTCACTCATCGTTGTTCTCAATGAGAAGTTGTTTGAAGTCATGGGCGAAGATGCCGAGTTTGATAAAGCATTTGCCTGTGCTGACGATGTTTTGCATAACGCCGTTTCCGGTATTGCCGAAATCATCAACGTCCAAGGCTTGATTAACGTCGACTTTGAAGATGTGAAGACAGTCATGGGTGAGCAGGGCAAGGCCATGATGGGTACTGCTACCGTTTCTGGAATGGATCGCGCTCGTTTGGCCGCAGAGGCAGCAGTAGCATCACCCTTGTTGGAAGGTGTTGATCTATCCGGTGCGCGCGGTGTTTTGGTCAACATCACTGCAAGTCGCTCCCTCAAGCTATCCGAAACACGTGAAGTCATGGCAGCTATTCGTGGTTATGCCGCAGATGACGCCACGGTCATTTTTGGTACGGTGTACGACGATAGTTTGGGCGATGCCTTGCGCGTGACGGTAGTAGCAACTGGCCTCAATCACCCCCAGGCGATGCAAAAAAGCCAGCCTGAAGTCATTTGGCGTAAAGCAACGGGTACCCACGACGCAATGCCTACAATGGCTGACTTAAACAGCTTTGCTCCATCCAGCCCGTCGGCTGCAATGAGCATGGCGGGCATGGATTCCACGATTTCGGCAGTGGGCTCTAGCGCAGGGATGGCTTCAACTAGTGGCAATGCATTTGGCGCCGCTCCAGCCCAGCCAGCCGGGGTCGACTACAGCCAATATGATTTGCCGCGGGTATTTCGGTCTCGCTCAGAGCCGAGCAGTGCGCCAAGCTTAGGCGCAGACAGCTCGCCACAGGCCAAAACCATGCTGGATAAAGGGGCGGATTTCTATGAAATTCCAGCTTTTCTGCGGAAACAGGCTGACTGATGAATTGCTCAATACAATAGTGTTATGAGAGATGCCAGCGCAGCGCCCCTCCGGACGACGAATCCTGCGCTTGCGTTGGCTCACCCATTGATAACTATTGAATTGGAGATTTTATGATTGCAGTTGGACAAAAACTACCGAACGCGACTTTGTATGAGTTTCTGAATGAAGAAACCGAAGGCTGCGCCATTGGTCCTAATGCGTTTGAGGTAGATAAATTAGTTGCCGGTAAAAAAATCGTGATTTTTGCTTTGCCTGGCGCTTTCACGCCAACCTGCTCTGCACAGCACGTACCAGGTTATGTTGCTCAGTTCGATGCTATCAAAGCAAAAGGCGTTGACGAAATTTGGTGTGTGTCCGTGAATGACCCATTTGTTATGGGTGCATGGGGCCGCGATCTGAATGTAGGTAAAAAAGTACGTATGTTCGGTGATGGTAGCGCAGAGTTCACCAGCAAATTAGGCATGGAATTTGACTTAACGAAGCGTGGACTAGGAATTCGTTCGCAGCGTTACGCAATGGTGGTAGAGAACGGCGTAGTGAAATCACTATCCCTCGAAGCCCCAGGTAAGTTTGAGGTAAGCGATGCTGCCTCGGTATTAAAGCAACTGTAATTCAATTACTCGTTTCATCGATCCCCCGAATTTACGAACGCGACCATGCTCAAGCAACGCACCATTGCCAATCCGATCAAAACGGTTGGTATTGGCTTGCACTCCGGTCGCAAAGCAAGCTTATCGATTAAGCCTGCGCCCGTGAATTCGGGAATCCAATTTGTCCGCATTGATTTGCCTGAACCAGTGGTGATAGCGGCAGATGCCATGCTGGTTGGTGATACGCGTCTAGCATCGGTCTTACAAAAAGACGGTGTGCGTGTTTCTACAGTCGAACACTTGTTGTCCGCTTGTGCCGGACTAGGTTTAGACAATGTATTGATTGAAGTGGATTGCGAAGAGATTCCGATCATGGATGGCAGCGCTGCATCCTTTCTTTTTTTGCTAGAGTCTGCCGGTATTGCCGAGCAAGATGCGCCCCGTCAGTTCATGGTGATTAAAAAATCCGTTGAAGTGCGGGATGGCGATAAGTTAGCTCGGTTAGACCCGTTTTTTGGATTTAAGTTGGATTTCACGATTGACTTTAAGCATCCGGCAGTGGATAAAACGGGCCAGCATTTTGTGGTCGATTTTGCAGAGCATGCATACCGTAGCGAAATCGGTCGTGCACGTACATTTGGTTTTGCGCACGAGGTTGAGGCCTTGCGCGAAATTGGTCTTGCGCGCGGTGGTAGTTTAGATAATGCGATAGTTTTAGATGAACACCGTATTCTCAATAATGAAGAATTGCGCTACGAGGATGAGTTCGTGCGCCACAAAATTCTCGATGCCATTGGCGATTTGTATTTAGCAGGACATCCGATTGTGGGATCGTATGTTGCAAAAAAATCAGGCCATGCACTGAATAATGCCTTATTGCGAAAATTGTTTGAAGACCCCAGTGCGTTTGCAATTGAGTCGTTTCCGCTCAATAAAGCGCCAGCAGCCTATACCGTAGAAAATCAGCCCCTCTTTTTTTAAGGCGACCCCGTTTTTGATTGCAGAAGACGCCGGACTGCCTTGCTGAGATCCGACTCCGGCTCCAATTTACTGAGCAAATCAAGCCACGCTGAACGAGCGACCGGATTAAGCCCTTTGGGCTTTTCTCTGGCTGAGGCTCGTGGCTGAATAAGCCACTCCGACTGAGGAAGGGCCGGCTTTAGGCTCACTTTGATTGCCGAGCAATTCTGACCATTTTTCGCTAACTCGTTGATTAAGCTAGGTAAAGATTGTTGTAAGCGGGCAGCAATGGTGGCATTGGGCACCATCAGCAATAGCTCTGCCTGCTTGCCGGAGGCCCAAACCGGCTCGACTTTAGAGCCAAAGTGACCTAATTCCAGGGTTTTTAGGCAGCGCTGCAGGCAAGCCTTCAGTTTGGCCAAATCTTCGGTGCGCGCCAAAATGCCATGGATTCCCTCTGGCCCACGCAAGCAGTCTATCCACTCTCGGGCTAGCTTGGGCTTGGCAGAATAAGGATTTTTTGGCTTTGGATTCATGGGGAAAAAGGGATTCGGGTGATAAACTCAAAGGCTTAATTTTGGTCAAAATCCCATGGCAATCGGCATTCTAAAAACTCTATTTGGCAGTCGAAATGATCGACTCTTAAAGCAATACCGCAAAGTAGTGCTCAAGGTTAATGTACTTGAGTCTACCTTGCAATCACTCGATGATGCTGCGCTTCAAGCAAAAACAGCAGAATTTAAATCACGCCTAGCTGCCGGAGAATCCTTAGACGACCTTACTGCCGAGGCATTTGCTGTAGTCCGCGAATCCAGTCGCCGCGTCATGAAGATGCGTCACTTTGATGCGCAGATTATGGGTGCCTTAGCTCTGCATCAAGGCAAGATTGCTGAAATGGGTACGGGCGAGGGCAAAACCCTCACTGCAACCTTGGCTGTGTACCTCAATGCGCTTGCAGGTAAGGGTGTTCATGTGGTGACCGTTAATGATTACCTGGCGCAGCGCGATGCCGAGTGGATGGCTAAGCTCTATAACTTCTTAGGTCTTCAGGTTGGGATCAATTTATCCCAAATGGATCACGAGGCAAAACAAGCTGCCTACGCAGCCGATATTACGTACGGCACCAACAATGAATTTGGCTTTGATTATTTACGCGACAACATGGTGCAAGATGCTGCGCAGCGGGTTCAGCGCGGCTTAGCTTATGCGATCGTTGATGAGGTCGATTCGATCTTGATTGACGAGGCGCGTACGCCATTGATTATTTCAGGGCAGGCAGAAGATCATACCGATCTCTATCTAAAAATGAATCAATTGCCTGCGCATTTAGAGCGGCAAATTGGCGAAGAAAAAGCAGACGGTAGCGGCGTTGAAAAGCCAGGCGATTACTGGGTGGATGAAAAAACCCAGCAGGTTTATTTAACTGAGACTGGACATGAAAAAGCTGAGAGTATCTTGGCGCAAATTGGTGTTTTAAATCCAGGCGATTCACTTTACGCACCCCAGAACATCACCTTGATGCACCACGTCTATGCGGCGTTGCGCGCACATTGCTTGCAACACCGCGATCAACAATATGTGGTTCAAAATCAAGAGGTGATCATTGTCGATGAGTTCACGGGCCGTTTAATGACGGGCCGCCGCTGGTCAGATGGACTGCATCAGGCAGTCGAGGCAAAAGAAGGGGTGCCGATTCAAAGTGAGAATCGCACTTTGGCTACCATCACATTCCAGAATTATTTCCGCATGTACGGTAAGTTGGCTGGCATGACCGGTACCGCCGATACCGAAGCCTACGAGTTCAAAGAGATCTATAACTTAGAAACCGTCGTTATTCCGCCCAATCGCATGAGTCAGCGGATCGATCGCCAAGATCAAATCTATAAAACATCTGCAGAGCGTTACGCCGCCGTAGTCAAAGATATTGAAGAATGCTACGGACGCGGTCAGCCTGTATTAGTGGGTACCACGTCGATTGAAAATTCCGAACTGATTTCGCGCTTATTGGATCAGAAGAAGTTGCCACATCAAGTACTCAATGCAAAGCAGCATGCAAAAGAGGCCGAGATTATTGCGCAGGCAGGCCGCCCAAAAATGATTACGATTGCGACCAATATGGCTGGTCGCGGTACTGACATTGTGCTCGGCGGTAATGTCGAGAAGCAAGCGTCGCTCATTGAGGCTGATGGCAATTTAGCGCCTGCGGATAAACAAGCGCGCATTGCGGTCTTGCATGATGAGTGGCAGGGTCTACATGACCAAGTATTAGCCGCAGGTGGTTTGCATATCATTGGTACTGAGCGCCACGAGAGTCGCCGCATTGATAATCAATTGCGTGGTCGATCGGGTCGCCAAGGTGATCCAGGCTCATCGCGGTTTTACTTGTCGTTAGATGATCCACTCTTGCGCATTTTTGCAGGCGATCGCTTGCGTGCAGTGATGGATCGTTTAAAGATGCCTGAGGGTGAGCCAATTGAAGCTGGGATGGTCACGCGCTCGATCGAGTCTGCACAGCGTAAGGTGGAAGCCCGCAACTTTGATATTCGGAAGCAGCTGTTGCAGTACGACGACGTTGCTAATGACCAGCGTAAAGAGACCTACCGCTTACGCAATGAAGTATTAGAAAGCAAAGATATCGGTGATTTAATCGCCAACTTGCGTGAGGATGCGCTCCGCAGCTTTTGCCAGCTGTATGTTCCGGCAGAGTCGATGGAAGAGCAGTGGGATTTACCAGGACTCGAAAATAGCTTAGCGAATGAATGGGGTCTTGGTGTTGATTTAACTGGTCTAGTTCAGTCGGCTGACTCCATTGAGGCAGAGGACGTAGTCGACCACGTCTTGGCTGCCGCGAAAGCAGCCTATGACGGCAAAGTAGAGCTATCGGGACGCGAGTCATTTGCTAGTTACGAGCGTTCAGTCATGCTTTACAGCTTAGATAGCCACTGGCGTGAGCATTTGGCTGCTTTGGATCACTTGCGCCAAGGTATTCATCTCCGGGGCTACGCACAAAAAGATCCAAAACAAGAATACCGCCGTGAAGCATTTGAGCTGTATGGCGAACTATTAAATGTGATTAAGAACGATGTGGTGAAAAGTATCATGGCTGTCAGAATTCGGACTGCCGATGAGTTAGATGCTGCCTCGGAATCCATTAATGACGACATGAGTCAAGTTAAAGATGTGCAGTATCAGCATGCTGATGCCGGCGCTGATGTTACTGAGAGTGAACAGCCTGCTGAGCGCACCCCTGCTCCTATTCGATCTGGGCCTAAAGTAGGCCGCAATGATCCCTGTCCATGTGGCAGTGGCAAAAAATACAAAGCCTGCTGCGGCGCCTTGAGTTAATCATGCCAGTCAATTTACCCTTGCCAAAGCGCTCTGCGCTGAGTCCAGTTGCTGGAGTACAGTTGGGTATAGCTGAGGCGGGTATCAAGAAAGCCAATCGCAAGGATGTTTTAGTCATCACCCTCAGTCCGGGCACTCAGGTGGCTGGTGTGTTTACCTTAAATCGATTTTGCGCTGCTCCAGTGCAATTATGCCGAGCCCATTTAGACTGGGTTGCCCAAACTGGTAGTGGAATTCGTGCTTTGGTTGTAAATACCGGTAATGCGAATGCGGGAACGGGCGAACAAGGGATGCGCGATGCCCTGGAGACCTGCTGCGCAGTAGCGGCGGCCTTGAATATCCAGCCAGAACAAGTATTGCCTTTTTCAACGGGTGTCATCTTAGAGCCCTTGCCGATTGCAAAGTTAACTGCTGCGCTTCCACGCGCCATTGCTAAATTAACTGACGATGCGTGGTTTGATGCAGCAGAAGCAATCATGACTACGGATATTCAGCCCAAGGCCCTATCGCAAGTGGTGATTACACCGGACGGACTCATCACGCTCACCGGCATTTGCAAGGGCGCCGGTATGATTCATCCCAACATGGCTACGATGCTCGGCTTCATTGCAACGGACGCTGGCTTTGCGCCAGAGGTGTTGCAAAACCTCACTAAAGAAGTGGCTGACCTTTCCTTTAATGCCATTACGATCGATGGCGATACCAGCACCAATGATTCATTTATTGTGATGGCAACTGGCGTTTCTCCAGTCAAGATTAAGAGTACGGCCGATGCCAGCTACGCCATTGTACGATCTGCGCTGATCGCATTTGCGCGCCGACTGGCGCAAATGATTGTGCGCGATGGTGAAGGCGCTACCAAATTCATTTCGATTGAAGTAGTGGGGGGCAAGACGAACGAAGAGTGTCGTTTGGTGGCAGAGGCAGTGGCCCACTCGCCCTTAGTTAAAACCGCTTTTTTTGCCAGTGATCCCAATTTAGGCCGTATTTTGGCTGCCATTGGCTATGCTGGTATTGCTGATCTGGATGTGAATCGAGTACAACTCTGGCTAGGTGACGTTTGGGTCGCAAAAGACGGTGGACGCAATCCCAGCTACCAAGAGGCGGATGGACAACGCGTGATGCAGGCTACGGAAATTGCGGTCAAAATTGATTTAGGCCGTGGCGTTGCCGAGCGGACCATGTGGACCTGTGATTTGTCGCATGAATACGTTTCGATCAACGCCGATTACCGCTCTTAATCCCATGAATGAAAAATTAGATCGATTACTGAGTCACCTCGAAACCTTTCTTCCAAAACCATTGGATGAGGCGCAGTGGAAATCATCAAGCGCATTTCGTTGGCGCCGTCGCGATAGTATCTTTGGCAGCATTGGTTTTTTGCAGCCCGTAAAACACGTTGCCGATATTTCGTATGAAGACTTACAGCACATTGATCGTCAGCGTGATGCGATTAAAGAAAATACCCGTAACTTTGTACAAAAGAAACCGGCCAATAATATTTTGCTCACCGGCGCACGCGGTACTGGTAAGTCTTCACTAATTAAGGCTAGTCTCCATGCCTTTGCAAAAGATGGCCTGCGCTTGGTTGAGGTTGAAAAAGAGCACTTAGCTGATTTAGCAGACATAACCGATTTACTGGCTGATCGCCCAGAGCGCTTTATCGTTTTTTGCGATGATCTCTCCTTTGAAGAGGGTGAGTCTGGCTATAAAGCAATGAAGTCAGCTTTGGATGGTTCGATATCCGCTCAAGTCGATAACATTTTGATTTATGCCACATCGAATCGCCGCCATTTATTGCCCGAGTACATGAAAGACAACCAAACGTATCACCACGATGACGATGGTGAAATTCATCCGGGTGAGGCGGTAGAAGAAAAGATCTCTTTATCGGAGCGCTTTGGTTTATGGCTTTCCTTTTATCCGCCTAAGCAAGATGAGTACCTTGCCGTCGTGGCTCATTGGCTGCGGCATTTTGGCTTGACTGATGTCCAAATTGAGGCTGCTCGATCCGAAGCTCTGGTGTGGGCCTTAGAGCGCGGATCACGTTCGGGTCGAGTGGCATGGCAGTTTGCAAAACACTGGACCGGCACACACGCCTAAGCTTTGATGAGTGATACTCGGCGCCCAGTAACCGAGGTAGCGGCCGGTATTTTGCTCGATGCGCAGCAGCGCTTCTTGATGGGTCAGCGGCCCCTCGGCAAGCCCTATGCGGGCTATTGGGAGTTTCCGGGTGGTAAAGTCGAAGCAGGTGAAACCCTCTTTCAAGCGCTGCAGCGCGAACTCCAAGAAGAGCTCGGAATCACCATTCATGGCAGTGTCGACTTAATGACTATTGAGCATGACTATCCGCATGCGTATGTGCGCATTCACGTTAGCGTGATTCGGAATTGGACTGGCGAGCCCGCTGGGTGTGAAAACCAAGCCTTGTCGTGGCAAGATCTTCATAGTGATCAGTTAAGCGTAGGCCCATTGCTACCGGCAGCATTACCCATGATTCAGCAGCTGAAGCAGTTTTATGCTGAGATTAAAACTGACACAAAGTTAGCTTGAATGGGATGTCTTCTAGAATAGGGTAGGGCTTTTTATCCCGCTCGCTTTTTAAGAAACGAACCGATAACAAGTATTTGTTTGCACTGATTTCGGAAAAGACGGAATCATCCTCAACCCCAATTCGCATGAGTTGGTAGACCTTGCCAGATGGCGCCTGTTGAAATGCGCCTTGGTGCGCTACCGCATCGCGTGACTCGCCCGACTGACGCAGTAACTTTAAAAATAACTGGGATGATTCATTCCAAGGCAGCAGGGGTGCTATGAAATTCTGTAGTAGCTCACGTCGATCACTTGGAGGGCTGCATTTCCAGGCATGAAAATTGGGCAGATCAATTGGGCTAGTACCCCCTGGTATCGACAGGCGCGTACGAATGCCATTCAACCATTCATTTTCGGTAATCGCTGAATTGGGTTTGCCAAGCGATTGATTGAGGTGAATGGAGGCGCCATCAATTTCAGTAAGCGCTTGGCCCAAAGCTGCTTGATCTACCTTCGTCGATGATTTAAGACCTTGCAGTGCCTGTTTTTGACGTTCAAACTCTTTTAAGAGCAATGATTTGATGTCACCCCGTGCACCAATGTCACCTAACTCAAATAGGGTTGCAATGGCGCATTGGTGAAGCTCGGGATCGTCCGATTTAGAAAAATGGGTATAGCGTCCAAACAAATACTCCAAACGGAGCATATTGCGGACTAACTCATTAAAAGGATATTCATAAACAATCACGGAATCTATTCTATGCGGAATTGCCGAGCTTGAACCCATTTTTGATGATCAATTGGTGCAAGGCATCGATTTGGGGAATCAGCTTGTCGAGGCCTACGTCATTGAGGAGAATCGTATCTGCCGCCGCTACCCGATCCTTGCGCGATGCTTGTTTACTCATAATCTGCTCAATTTGGCTGCGCTCCAAATTGCTGCGCTGCATGACCCGTGCAATTTGTAGCTCCTCGGGGCAATCAACTACAACCAGGTGATCGATTAATTTGGACCAAGTGCCGGATTCCACCAAGAGGGGCACCATAAAGACTAAGTACAAAGCGCCATTTTCATGTGCTTGGCTGGCCTGCCGCAGGGTTTCGGCATGAATTAAGGGGTGGGTAATGGATTCGAGCAACTGAAGCGCATCGGGATTGTTGAACACAAGGTTCCGCATCTTAGGCCGATCCAGGGATCCGTCGGCTGCCAATAAATCGGGACCAAAACGCGCCTGAATAGGGGCGATGGCAGCGCCATGTGGGGCAGTAATGTCATGGGCAATTTGATCCGAATCGATTACCGTTGCCCCAAGCTCAGCCAAGCGCTTGGCTACTACTGACTTGCCAGACCCAATCCCGCCCGTTAATCCAATCAGCGGAATATGCCCTTTTAGTGCAGCGAGAGTGGAATGCGCAGGAGTTGAGGCCATATTAGGTAAATAATGCCAGCAAACGCCAAAAAGGGCCCGAATGGAAACGCTTGCGTGCGCCCTTGTTTTTGCCAGTAAAGCCATATCAGGCCGCCCAGCAAGCCACTGAGTGCGGATAGCAAGACGATTCCTGGCAAGGCTTGCCAGCCCAGCCAAGCGCCCAGCGCCGCCAGTAGTTTTGCATCCCCCATACCTAAGCCATCACGGCCTTTAAGGGCGCGATACAGCCAATTCAATCCCCAAAAGAATCCAAACCCAATCGTCGCGCCGAGTATGGCTTCCTGGGGACTACAAAAGCGTATATCCAAAAAGAGGTTAAACAGTAAGCCACCGGCAATCAGCCGAAAGGTGATGGCATCCGGAATCCGAAAGCTTCGAAAATCCACATAGGCCGCATACGCCAAGGGCAAAACTAAGCCATAGCGAATCACATCAGCAAGAAAAGTCAGATCAGTCAAACAATTTGCCCCAAGTTAAAGATTGGTAAGTACAGGATTATCACCAATCCACCAATCAAAAGTCCTACGAATACTACGAGTATAGGTTCTAGGCCATGGCTCAATAATTTAAGTTGGCTAGTTAGCTGCTGTTCGAGGGCATCCGCGCAATTGCTGAGCATGGTTGCCAAGGTGCCGCTAGCGCTGCCAATCTCTAACAGTTGCGCTGTCTCGCGATCAAAAAACTGCCGCCGCGGATCGGCGCGTTGCAAGGCCTCACTAAAAGACCATCCTTGTGCAAGCGATTTAAAGATATGGGCACTGAGATCATGGCAAAGCCACTGATTTGAGGTTTGTGCTGTAATACGCATGGCTTCCAATGCAGGTAAGCCAGCTCGCATCAAATAACCCAAGCTACGACACCAGCAGGCTAAGGTTGACTGACGAAATAGATTCCCTACCACTGGGATACGTATTAGGTAGTGATCACAGCCTTTCTGAAAGCCCGGATGGCTTAGCCAAAGTGCGGAGACACTAACTAAAGTGAGCGCAATCCCACCACCGATTGCTGGCAAGTACAGTATGAATTGCCCTGTCGCATTGAGAAGGAATTGCGTTGCCCAGGGCAAGGGTGCATTGAAGTGACTAAATACGTCGCTAAACACGGGGATGACCCAAACGAGCATCCCGATCATCAGTAAGCATGCTGAACCTAAAGTAATGAAGGGATAAGCTAGGGCTTGTTGTATCTGGCGATGCAATTCAATTTGCGTGCGCAATTGCTGTTGGATCGTACGCAGGGCAAGATTGATTTCGCCGGATTCTTCACTGACACGAATTAAGCCGATAAAGGCTGAATCAAAAACAGCGTGTTGTATAGATAGGCATTGTGAGAAGGACTCACCTTGCTTTAGGTGATGCGAAATGAATGCCATTCTTTTCTGCCACGCCGGCGAAGCCGATTGCTGCATGAGTACAAGGCTCTCGAGTAAGGGCAGTCCGGCATCTAGCAGGACCAGCATGCGCTCAACGAAATACAGCTGCTCTTGTTTTCGAAGGGCCATGATTAATGCCAGGAGCCAAGCTGGGTATTGAGCTCGGCAAGAGTGATGCGTTGGTTATCAACATGGACCATTCCAGCAGAGCGCATGTCTTGAAAACCATTTTTCAGAACTTGCTCAGTTAAGTTGGCTAGAGTAGTCGTACTCTCAAATGCATTAGCGATGGTGTTCGTAAATGGTAAAACCTCATGGATACCAATTCGATCATATAGGCCGGATCCGCCACAGAGCACGCAGTCATCGCTGGATTCTGTAGCATCGCATGCCGAACAGATTTGACGTGCTAAGCGCTGCGAGCTAACGCAACGCAGGCAAGCTCGTAGTACATCACTGGCTATACCTAAGCTACGCAGCCGTTGAAGACTCGCCAGAGCACTGCGGGTATGTAAGGTACTCAATACCAAGTGGCCCGTTTGCGCAGCCTGCATGGCTAATTCAGCCGTTACTGCATCCCGAATTTCACCGATCATGATGACATCGGGATCCTGCCTTAGTAGTGCGCGAATAATGCCATTGAAATCCAAGCCCGCTTTTGGGTGATAGGCAATCTGATTGACGCCCGCAAGCCTTATCTCGATCGGGTCCTCGATGGTGCATACATTTCGGCCACAGGTGTTTAATTGGTTTAAGCAGCTGTAGAGTGTGCGGGTTTTGCCGCTACCAGTCGGCCCCGTAACGAGAATCAGACCATCGGGCTGGGCAATAGCATCTGTGAAGTGTGCCAATTGCGTTGCATGCATACCAAGTAAGCTCAAATCCAATCCAGTAGTCGAGGATGGTAATAAACGTACTACGGCTTTTTCCCCATGCAGCGTAGGCAGGATGGATACGCGGCAATCAATGTCGGGTCGTGTGTAATTGAGCCCCACCGAGAGTCTGCCATCTTGGGGAATGCGCTGCTCGGCAATATCCAATCTGGCCAGTATTTTGATACGGGCAATGATGCGTTCATGTTCGACTGTAATCGGTACTTGCAATATCTGCAATACGCCATCAATGCGGATCCGAATGACGGTTTTGTGTTCGAGCGCCTCAATGTGAATATCGCTTGCACGCGCGTGAATCGCTTGGGTAACGATGGCTTGCCATACCCGAATAACCGTAAAGTCATCATTTTGTGGGGTCAAATTAATACAGTACCTTGAACATGAGTGAAGTAAGAGGCCATGCATTTAGCCCATGAAATCGCTTGGTTTTACTGTAGCGATTGCCGACTTGGTGCGCTATCGGCTGCGCTTGAATTGCCTGTCAGATACCATAGATCCCAACTATGACTTCAAGCACTTCAGACCCACAAGCAAATCACCAGAGCGATACATCTGTGATTGCTGCGCCGTTTGGATGCCTGGGCATCACTACGGAAATGGTCGATGGCAGTTTGATGCTCGCCCGAATTCGTTATCTGCCCGCATCGACAAAGCATAAAGCGCCGGGGAATGCCTTAGCAGCTTTGGTAGAGGAGCAATGCCAAGCTTATTTTGCGGATCCTAGGACGGTATTTGATTTGCCCTTAAAGCCCCAGGGCACCGAGTTTCAACAGCGGGTATGGCATGCCGTTGCCCAGTTGCAATCCGGCGAAAGGGCTAGCTATGGGGAGATTGCAGCCCATTTGCATTCCGGTGCGCGCGCCGTCGGTGGTGCCTGCGGCGCCAATTATTTTCCCTTGGTGATTCCATGCCACCGGGTTGTTGCCAAAGCGAGCCTAGGTGGTTTTATGGGGCAGGATGTTCCCGGTCTCTATCGGGACATAAAGCTGTGGCTTCTTAATCACGAAGCGCGCGCTTGATTGGTTTTCCTGCAATACTACAAAACTGCTGCATCACATAATTAGAGCGGGCAGCAATGAAAGTGAAGTAATAAAAAAGCCACACTGTACTACGAGGTAGTTTGACTTCATTTCCCCGAGAAAAATGACTTTGATCGGCAATCTTACTGAGCGTGAGTACGGCCAATCCTAGGGCTAAAAAACAAAAGCGCCGAATACCCACCTCATTTGATGGGATCAGGCGTATGTAGTCCATTGCCTCTGCTAACTTCTGATCAGCAATCGCTAGCAAGGCTCGTTGACTGTAGCCTTGGGGTTTCCAAGAAACGCCGCGCGCGCTGTCTTCGGGCGAGTCTTTCAAAATATTGGTCATCTGTAAGGCTTGACCAAAACCAATCGCCAGGGACTCGCGTCCAGCAATCGCTCGAGCAAATGCCGGCGAGTGCAGTGCAAAGACGCTGGTGAGCATTTCGCCAACAACGCCTGCCACCACATAACAATACTCTTCGAATTCAGGTAGGTCGCGTAAGCCCGTCAAGGTTTGTTTACTATGAAAGCGCAACATCCCATTGGACATAATTTCAACACAGCGGCTAATCGCAGCTCGCTCATTTTCATTAAAGCCATGAAAAATACGCAGTACCGTTGGGGTATTGGCAATCAAATCGCGCTCATCTGCATTGCAGTGCCCTTCAAGTGCGTGTAAGCAAGGGATCACAAATGCATCAACCGATTGTTTACCTAAAACAGCGTCCAGAAAGAGGGAAGATAAATCCCGTTTAGCTTCGATGCTCAGAGTGGGGGCATCTTCGATCGTATCGATGATGCGGCACAGTAAATAGGTATTCCCGATGACGGTTTCGAGTGCCTTAGGTAACAATGGAATGGTGAGGGCAAAGGTTCTGGAAACCGCCCCCAAAATGGACTGCTGATAAGCCATGTCGGACATGGATTGAGGGTGCGCCTTGCTCATGCTGGAATTATGTCAGAGCAGATGCTGTAGGGGTCCTCAAAAACATATTTGCCATAAGTAACAAGGCCATATAATTTGTGCAAATGATTAAATGGGGCGGTTTGCCGTGTTGATTTGGTTTGTTGTCATCTATTGGGTAATCTCGGTTGGCATTGGCCTTTGGGCTGCTATGCGCGTCAAAAATACGGATGACTTTGCCGCAGCAGGCCACAGCCTCCCTTTGCCCATCGTCACCGCCATGGTTTTTGCTACTTGGTTTGGTTCGGAAGCGGTTTTAGGTATTCCAGCTGAGTTTATTAAAGAGGGTTTGAGCGGGGTCGTTGCTGACCCATTTGGATCGGCGCTCTGTTTAATCTTGGTGGGCCTCTTTTTTGCCAAGCACCTCTACAACCGCCGGATGCTCACGATCGGTGATTTCTTTCGTGAAAAGTATGGCCGCACCGTTGAGGTCTTGGTTACCTTGTGCATCGTCGTGTCCTATTTAGGTTGGGTGGCGGCACAGATCAAAGCGCTGGGCCTGGTCTTTCATGTTGTATCGGATGGCGCCATCTCCGAAAACCTCGGCATGATCATTGGTGCCGGCAGCGTATTGATCTATACCCTGTTTGGCGGCATGTGGTCGGTGGCGGTTACCGACTTCATTCAGATGATTGTGATTGTGATTGGGATGCTCTACATCAGCGGGGAGGTGACCGCACTCACGGGTGGATTTACAGTGGTGGTTGAGCATGCGGCTGCGGCAGGTAAGTTTTCTTTTTGGCCTGATATGAATCTCGTATCGATTCTTGGATTTACAGCCGCGCTTTGTACCATGATGCTCGGCTCAATCCCTCAGCAAGATGTCTTCCAGCGGATTAGTTCGTCCAAGAACGTCAATATCGCCATGCAGGCGTCGATTTTGGGCGGCGTCTTGTATTTCATCTTTGCGTTTGTGCCAATGTACTTAGCCTATTCGGCAACCTTAATCGATCCCGGTTTAGTAGAGCGCTACATCAATACCGATTCCCAAATGATTTTGCCCAAGTTAGTGCTTGAGCATGCGCCGGTATTTGCCCAAATTCTGTTTTTTGGGGCACTGCTCTCGGCCATCAAAAGTTGTGCAAGCGCAACATTATTGGCGCCATCAGTCAGCTTTGCGGAAAACATCGTGCGCGGGTTTTACAAGAACTTAAGTGATCAAGGTTTACTGAAAATCATGCGAATTACAGTCCTTTTCTTCACATTGGCGGTAACCTTATTTGCGATGAATTCGGAGCTATCTATCTTTAAGATGGTCGAAAGTGCCTATAAAGTCACTTTAGTTGCCGCATTTGTGCCTCTTGCCTTCGGAATTTACTGGTCTAAGGCCAATTCCTTGGGCGGTCTGCTCGCCGTTGTTTTTGGCTTGACAGTTTGGATTGGGGCTGAGATATTAGCTCCTGAAGCTACTTTACCGCCGCAATTGGCGGGACTCTTAGCCAGCATCGCTGGGATGCTGCTGGGTGGTCTAGTCCCCCGTTCTGCACTGCGTTAAGTGCAGGTTTGAATAATTTGTATTTTGCTGTGATGGATCCGCTGCGCGAGATCTCACAGCAAAAGCTGCCTACGATGGATGCAATGAAAAATTTTTTGTTCTTATGGAGTTGTTATGAAAATCTGTGTGATCGGCGGGGGTGGAGCCATTGGCGGCTACCTAGCTGTCATGTTAGCGAGAGCTGGCAATGATGTAACGGTGGTTGCCCGAGGGGCCACATTAAAAGCAATTCAGGAGAGGGGGCTGGCACTCATTACCAATGAAGAGCCTGAGCCCTTGCATGCGACGGTTACGGCGGTTGAAAAAATTGCTGACGCCGGTAAGCCCGACATCATTATTTTGGCCGTCAAAGCCCACCAAGTTGAGCCAGTCGTGCACGACATGGCATCCATTATGGGCCCTGACACGATCTTGATTCCCATGCAAAACGGGATTCCGTGGTGGTACTTTCAGAAGTTGCCTGGCGAGTATCAAGACCATTCCGTTGAGACGGTGGATGCAGGCGGCCTCATCATGCGCACGATCAATCCGAATAACATTTTGGGTTGCGTCGTTTATCCCGCTACATTTACGCAAGCCCCTGGCGTGATTCGCCACGTAGAGGGAACACGCTTCCCGATTGGTGAGCTTGATGGCTCGGTATCCGAGCGGGCGAAGATGGTTTCCGAGTTGATGGCCGCCGCTGGTTTTAAGTCGCCGATTCTCGAAGACATTCGCGCGGAGATTTGGCTCAAACTTTGGGGCAATATGACCTTCAATCCCATTAGTGCTTTGACGCATGGTCACCTTGAAGGAATCTGTCGCCATCCATTAACTAAAGATCTGGCGCGCAATATGATGGCCGAGGCGCAAACCATTGGCGAGAAACTGGGTGTTACATTCCGCGTGGATATCGAGCGCCGTATTGGTGGCGCTGAAAAAGTCGGCAAACATAAAACCTCGATGTTGCAGGATTTAGAAGCGGGCCGCTCCCTTGAGATTGATGCTTTGCTGGGTTCCGTTATCGAACTCGGTCAGATCACCAAGACCCCGACACCATGCCTCAGTACGGTTTTTGCATTAACCAAAGTGCTAGATGAAAACGTCCAGGCATCCAATGGTAGTTTGGCTTTGCCATTTGCTGCAGGATATTAAACCGAGTTGGCGAAGCGATAAGGTGTTTTAAGTCAAATCACCTTAGTTTGATTGTTAAAAAAGCCTCAAAGCAGCAATGCCTTGAGGCTTTTTTATGAGCCCCGCGTATTTACTCGAATGCGTTGTCGAGTTGCCCTACGCCATCAATCACGATGCTGACCTTGCTGCCAGGCTTCATCGAGCCAACACCAACTGAAGTGCCGCAGGCAATGATGTCGCCGACTTCCAGGGTCAGATCGTGTGAAATTAAACTCACCAATTTGGCAGGCTGGAAAATCATATCGGCAACCGGATAATTTTGACGTTCTTGATCGTTCAAGATGGTCTTAATGTGCAACTGGCTTGGGTCAATGCCAGTGGTGATGTAGGGACCAAAGACACCAAAGGTATCAAAGCTCTTCGAGCGAGTCCACTGGGCATAGCCTGGATCGCGGTTGAGGATTTCAATCGCAGTGACATCATTAATGCAGGTGTAGCCAAAAATAGCAGAGGCTGCTTCGGCTTCACTAATGCCCTGGCAGCGCCGTCCTATCACAATACCGAGTTCACCTTCGTATACCACTTTGCCGGAGTAGGACTTGGGCATGCGAATGGTTTGATTGGCTGCCAAAAATGAGGAGTTGGATTTTAAGAAATACAGTGGCTCTGCTGGTACTGCATGCTCAAGCTTAGTCACCAAGGCATGGAAGTTGTCAACGAGCGCAACCATCTTCGTTGGCACGCAGGGAATATCAATCACGACATCGGATAGCTTTAGGGTCGCGCCGGTTGGCGTGGGATTACAAAACAGATCGCCGCTGTATACCGTGATTTGATCGTTTTGAACTTGCCCAAAGCCAATCTGACCTTGGTGCTGATAGCGTACCCATTGCGTCATAATGAATTCCTCTTATTTTCAGTATTGAATGCGTTCTATCTTATCAAGGATCGGTTATGTCCCAGTCTGCGGCTCCAGCTGAAATCCGTTTTGCACCGGAATTCGATCAACCCGTGCGTTACATGATGCGCACTCGAAGCTACTACTTAGGCTTAGGCTATGAGAATCCCTACGTTTGGGCGCATTACATTGATGCACCGTTTGCACCGCTTAAAAAACCGCTGAGTGCATCCAGGTTGGCTTTGGTGACAACGGCAGCCCCTTATCAGGCGGATAAGGGTCCGCAGGGTGCAGGCGCAGCATACAACGCGAGTGCAAAGTTTTATCAGCCTTATGCAGGATCAATGGCTAGTAAGCCGGATTTACGTATTGCGCATGTTGGGATTGATCGTCAGCATGCCAATATGAGCGATAGCGAATGCTGGTTTCCGTTTGATGCGGCACAGGCCGCTCAGCAATCGGGCCGCATTGCATCGCTCTCCCCCCGTTTTTATGGATTACCTAGCAATCGCAGCCAGCGCCATACTCTCGAGATCGATGCACCCGCCATCATTGCCATGTGCCAAGCAGATGCGGTGGATGTTGCGGTGTTAATCCCCAACTGTCCGATCTGCCATCAATCCCAAAGTCTGCTGGCCAGAGCCTTAGAGGCTGCGGGGATCTCCACTGTCGTGATGGCGAGCGCAAAAGACATCGTCGAGTACTGCGGTGTGCCGCGCATGCTGTTTAGTGATTTTCCGCTAGGCAATGCTGCGGCAAGACCAAATGATCCCGAGTCACGCGCAATTAATTTTGAGTTGGCATTGCGTTTATTGGAGTCGGCGGTCGGACCCCGAACCACGATGCAATCGCCGCTAATCTGGAGTGAGGATCCAAGCTGGAAGCTCGACTATTCGAATATTGAGCGCTTGTCGCCGGAAGAGGTGGCGCGTTTGAAAGCCGAGGCAGAGGCAGTTCGTGAAACAGCCAAAGCCTTACGATTAAAAACCGTAGGCAAGTAAATCAATCTATGGAGTGTGGTCGGAATGAGAGGATTCGAACCTCCGACCCCCTCGTCCCGAACGAGGTGCGCTACCAGGCTGCGCTACATTCCGTTTTGTATTGCTCTATGGCGGTGCTGTCAACGAGCGATGCCAATATGCTTATTTTATCTGACTAGTGCTGCCTCGAAAAGAAGCTAAACAGACCGCTACATTTGCCTTACAAGGGAGTATTCGCAGAGCGCAATCAAGGAGTCTGTCGCTGCATTCTTTGGAAATGCTTTGATATTACTGAGGGCTAAGTCTGCTTCACGTTTGGCAGCAAGCTGGGTGTATTCGAGCGCGCCAGAGCACTGTACTGCAGTCAGAATTTGCTCAAATACATCTTCTGGAAGATCCGTGTTCTGGGTAATGGCTGAGCGCACTAAGAGCTGCTCTTCCGTGTTGCCTTTTTCCAATAAGTAAATCAGCGGGAGTGTTGGTTTTCCTTCACGTAAATCATCCCCTGCATTTTTGCCCATTTGAGTGGCGGTGGCCGTGTAGTCCAGTAGATCATCCATCAGCTGAAATGCGGTGCCAATGTGACGACCAAAAGCCGCAGCAAGTTCGCGCTCACTGTTGCTCGCACCCGCCAAAATAGCGCCCAGCTCACTGGAAGCCTCAAACAATTTGGCCGTTTTATAGCGAATCACTTGCAGGTAGCTCGATTCATCTACTTCGGGGTCATTCATATTGAGAAGCTGCAATACCTCCCCTTCCGCAATCGTATTGGTCGCATCGGACAAAATCTGCATGACCCGAATGTCATTGGGGGCCACCATCATTTGGAATGCTCTGGAATACAAGAAATCCCCGACCAGCACACTGGCGGCATTGCCAAAGGCTGCATTGGCGGTCTCACGTCCTCGGCGCAGGGTGGATTCGTCCACCACGTCGTCGTGCAAAAGGGTGGCGGTGTGTATAAACTCGACGACAGCAGCCAAATCTAGCACATGGGGGATTTCTCGGCCGTTGGAGAGGGCTTTTGCGACCAAGATTAATAGGGCGGGGCGCACCCGTTTCCCCCCAGATTGGATGATATAGCCCGAAATCTGGTCAATTAAGGCCACTTCAGAGGCGAGGCGGCGCTTAATAACCTCGTCTAGAGCCTTTAAATCAGGGGCTATTGGGGCCAAAATGGCAGCTAGATCAGGAGTTTTGACAGTGGTACTCATGCAAGATATAATAATCGGCTCAGCTAGTCCGTGTGGATTAGCTTCAATGTTTCATTAATTTGAGGTTTCAAACCATGTACGCGGTCATAAAAACCGGTGGCAAACAGTATAAAGTTGCTGCGGGTGAAAAATTGAAAATAGAACAGATACCAGCGGATATCGGCAGCGAAATTACCTTAGACCAAGTTCTCGCCGTAGGCGAGGGCGCTTCACTCAAATTGGGTGATCCACTGGTTAATGGTGCCGCTGTGATGGCCACTGTCATCTCCCAAGGACGTCACGACAAAGTGAAAATCTTTAAGATGCGCCGGCGCAAGCACTATCAAAAGCACCAGGGCCATCGTCAGAATTTCACTGAAATTTTGATTAATACGATCAAGGCCTAACTAGGCACACGCTGAAATAGCAGGAGAAGAACAATGGCACAGAAAAAAGGCGGCGGCTCGACACGAAATGGCCGCGACTCAGAATCGAAACGCTTAGGCGTGAAGGTATTTGGCGGCGAGCACATTAATGCTGGCAGTATCATCATTCGTCAACGTGGCACCAAGGTTCATCCTGGCGCAAACGTTGGTATTGGTAAAGACCACACTTTGTTTGCATTAATTGATGGTCAAGTTCAGTTCGGCGTCAAAGGTGCCTTGAATAAGGCCCAAGTTTCGGTATTGCCTCGTTCATAAGGCAGCCTGACTGAGATCCGTTTTATTTCTGAACGTAACACCGAAATTTAACTCTTAGGAACAGGCCTCGCACAGCGAGGCCTTTTTTATTCATGAAATTTATTGATGAAGCTCGAATCGAAGTAATTGCTGGCGACGGTGGTGCCGGTAGTGCTTCCATGCGCCGAGAAAAGTTCATTGAGTTTGGTGGGCCCGATGGCGGTGATGGCGGGCGGGGCGGCAGCGTCTATGCAGTTGCTGATCGCAACATCAATACCTTGATTGACTACCGCTATGCTAAAACCCATACTGCCAAAAATGGTGAGCCGGGGCGCGGTGCTGATTGTTATGGCAGAGCGGGTGTTGATATTGAATTGCGCATGCCGGTCGGTACCATCATTTCTGATTTTGAAACCGGCGACTTGATTGCTGACCTCACAACGCATGGCGAGCGCCTATGCCTGGCTGAGGGCGGTGTTGGCGGCTGGGGCAACATTCACTTTAAGAGCAGCACGAATCGTGCGCCACGGCAAAAGACCAATGGCAAACCAGGGGAGCGTCGTAAGCTCAAACTCGAATTAAAGGTATTGGCCGATGTGGGTTTGCTGGGCATGCCCAATGCCGGTAAATCGACCTTGATTACTGCGGTATCCAATGCCAGACCCAAAATTGCCGATTACCCTTTCACGACCTTGCATCCGAATTTAGGGGTGGTGCGTGTTGGGCAAGAGCGCAGCTTTGTGATTGCCGACATTCCAGGCTTAATTGAGGGAGCTGCAGAAGGTGCCGGCTTGGGTCATCGATTCTTGCGCCACTTGCAGCGTACGGGCGTTTTACTACACATGGTTGATTTGGCGCCTTTTGACGAGGACGTTGATAACGTTGCTGATGCAAAAGCAATCGTCAATGAGTTACACAAATACGATGAGGCCTTGGCTGAAAAGCCACGTTGGTTGGTGCTCAACAAGATCGATATGATCCCTGAGGATGAGCGCGCCGCAAAGGTAAAAGACTTCATTAAGCGCTTTAAATGGAAGGGCCCCGTCTTTGAGATTTCAGCCTTGACTGGCCTCGGTTGTGAAAAGCTCTGCTATGCCCTACAAGATTATTTAGACTCGGTACGCCGTGAGCATGATGCGGCAGAAGAGCGCGCCACCGATCCGCGTTATTAAGGTAACGATGAAGAGCGTGCACGTAAAGTGATGGATGCCGAAGATTAACCTGGAATAAACAATACGATCGAGATGTATATGGGAATACAGAGCGCAAAACGAATTGTGGTGAAAGTGGGTTCTAGCCTAGTCACTAATAATGGCGAGGGTCTTGATCACACCGCCATCGCCAATTGGGCAGAACAAGTTGCTGGTTTGCAAAAGGCAGGCTGTGAAGTCTTGATGGTGAGCTCCGGCGCAATTGCTGAAGGAATGCAGCGCCTTGCATGGACGCAGCGCCCCACTGAAATTCACCAGCTACAGGCTGCGGCTGCAGTCGGCCAAATGGGCTTAGTGCAGGTATATGAAAGCTCCTTTGCACGTTTTGGTTTGCGTAGCGCTCAAGTCTTGCTTACCAATGCCGATTTAGCGAATAGTGAGCGTAATGCCAACGCAAAGGCAACGCTTACGACATTGCTACAGTTGGGTGTAGTGCCCATCATCAATGAAAACGATACGGTCGTGACCGATGAAATTAAGTTTGGGGATAACGATCACCTCGCGGCTCTTGTTGCAAACTTAGTGAGTGCGGATGCCCTAGTGATTTTGACGGATCAAGGCGGTCTCTATACAGCCGACCCCAGAAAAGACGCCAGCGCACGCTTGGTTGCAAATGCCATTGCGGGCGATCCTAATTTAGAAGCCATGGCGGGCGGCGCTGGAAGCGCATTAAGTAAAGGCGGTATGCTCACTAAAGTTTTGGCCGCTAAGACAGCCAAGGCTACTGGTGCAAGTACCGTTATTGCCTCTGGTCATGAGCCGGGCGTGTTAACTCGCTTGCTTGCGGGTGAGCCAATTGGTACTTGCCTCAGTCCACAGTAATAGGCGAAACAGTTAATTTGGACTATTCAAACCGGGCACTTGATTGCCCCCAATAAAGCTATTGGGGTTGAGTGACTGAATAACGGTATTCACACTTTTTACTTGACTCGATAAATTACAGATAGCACCTTGCGCTAAAGCAGCTTGATAGCGATTGGGGATATTGTCTTTAATCATGGACCAGCCGCCGAGGGGATTTTCTCGCCAACTTCCGTTGGTCTCATACGTGCCATAAAGACGCGCTTGATAGGAATCGCAGCGAATGCCTTCGTATTGGGTTTGTTTTGATCCACTCGGGCTTGTGATTTGCACCATATACCGCGTGACGCCATCATTGCCAATCAAGATCGATTGGGTATCGATGGCAAACTTGAAGATGGTGGTTTCAGATACGTAAAAAGGCAGCAGGGTTTTGGGGTTTGGTGCTACCAGCGGCATACTAGTGTTGCCTTCTTTAAAGACCGTGGGAGCATAGGGGTCAACGCCACTGATCATGGGGTCGCCATAGCATCCCATCAAGCTTGCTGAAACAAGTATGCAACTCGTATAGCTAAACCAGCGGGGGCGCGTAAATAGGGGTATATGCATGATTAGCCTAAAAGGAGGGCGCTACTTTAGATGGGTGGGGCGTCTTAATCATGGCGCCGAATGTGATGTGTGAGGTCCAGTGGTACACCCCAAACCAGTTGTTGTAATTTCAGATTGCGAGTGAGGTAGCGTGCCAGTTCGGATAATGCCAATTCATAGACCTCGCGCTTAAAATCCACGACGGAATCGAGTTCAATCCAGTAAGGGTGCCAGCGCCAGGCATCGAATTCAGGATGCTCGGTTGCGCGCAGGTGAATATCGCTGTCCTGCCCAGTCAGGCGCAATAAAAACCAAATCTGCTTTTGCCCGCGGTAGCTGGCACGTTGCATTCGGTTGGCAGTTTGACGGCGCAAGAACTCCTCCGGGACATCATAGCGAAGCCAGTCCCTGGTGCGTCCAATGATCTGGACATGTTCCGGCAGCAAGCCAACCTCTTCGTGCAATTCGCGGTACATGGCCTCTTCTGGGCTTTCACCATGCTGAATCCCGCCTTGCGGGAACTGCCACGAATGCTGTCCAACGCGTTTTCCCCAGAAAACCTCGTTAGAGCCGTTAAGGAGGACAATGCCGACATTGGGTCGATACCCTTCACGGTCGAGCATAATCGCGCTCCAAATCCATTAAAATCAGTGATTTGATTATATCTATACATGAAAGCCACACAAACCTTTCTCGCGACCCTCAAGGAAGCCCCTTCTGATGCAGAGGTGGTTTCGCATCAACTCATGGTGCGTGCTGGCTTAATTCGTAAGTTAAGTGCCGGTATTTACAACTATTTACCACTGGGCTTGAAGGTAATTCGCAAGGTGGAAAACATCATTCGCGAAGAAATGAATCGGGCGGGTGCAATTGAACTTCTCATGCCTATGATTCAGCCAGCAGAGCTTTGGCAAGAAACGGGCCGTTGGGAGAAGATGGGCCCCGAGCTACTCCGAATCAAGGATCGACATGAGCGCGATTTTTTAATTCAACCTACCTCTGAAGAGGTGGTGACCGATTTAGCTCGAAATGAAATCCGCAGTTATAAGCAGTTGCCAGTGAACTTCTATCAAATTCAGACGAAGTTTCGCGATGAGCGCCGCCCGCGTTTTGGCATCATGCGCGGTCGTGAGTTCAGCATGAAGGATGCCTACTCGTTTGATCGGGATACTGCTGGCCTCAAGCAGTCATACCAGTTAATGTTTGACGCTTACACCCGTATTTTTGAGCGCATGGGTTTGGTGTTTAGAGCCGTTACTGCGGACAACGGTGCAATTGGCGGCTCAGGCAGTCAAGAGTTCCACGTGATTGCCGATACCGGTGAAGATGCGATTGTCTATTGCCCCAATTCCGATTACGCTGCTAATTTGGAAGCAGCGGAATCACTGTCATTGATACCCGTTCGCGCTGCTCCAACCGTCGCTATGCAAAAAGTGGCAACACCTGATCAAACCCGCTGCGATCAAGTAGCGCAGTTTTTGTCCCTGCCACTTCAGCAAACCGTGAAGACCCTGGTTTTTGCAGTAGACCAAGAAAATGGCCCCGCGAAACTCTTCATGCTTCTGCTCCGCGGTGATCATGAGTTAAATGAAATCAAGCTCAGCAAAATTCCTGGCCTGGCTGAATCCCGTTTTGCAAGCGAAGCAGAAATCACCGCTGCATGCAATGCAAGCCCAGGATCTTTGGGCCCAGTGGGTGTTCGCTCCGATGTTGTTGTGATTGCTGATCGCACTGTAGCGAATATGAGTGACTTTGTTTGCGGCGCGAACGCGACTGGATTTCATTTGACTGGCGTGAACTGGGAGCGTGATCTCCCCTTGCCGCAAGTTGCTGATATCCGCAATGCTGTCGCTGGTGATCCGTCCCCGGATGGCAAAGGCCCGGTTGAAATTTGCCGCGGCATTGAAGTGGGGCATGTCTTTCAATTGGGCACACGCTACTCCGAAGCAATGCGTTGCACTTATTTGGATGAGAACGGCAAAGCCCAGCCGATGGTGATGGGCTGCTATGGGATTGGCGTAACGCGTTTACTCGGCGCAGCGATTGAGCAGGGTCATGATGATCGCGGTATTGTCTGGCCGATTTCGATGGCGCCATTTGAGGTCGTCATTTGCCCGGTAGGCTACGATAAGTCCGATTCCGTTAAGGCAGAGGCTGATGCTTTGCATGATGCACTCCTGGCGGCGGGCATTGATGTGGTTCTGGATAACCGGGGCGAGCGCCCAGGCGCCATGTTTGCCGACTGGGAGTTAATCGGCGTGCCATACCGAGTCGTAATTGGTGAGCGGGGGCTGAAAGACGGGCAGGTAGAGTTTCAAGGTCGCACTGAAAGTACCGCGCAAAACATTCCACTTGCCTCGATCAAGGATCACGTCATCGCCACTGTTCAAGCGGCCAAGCAATAGACCGCTTCAAATAAAGGCAGAAGGTAAAGCGGCTTATTTTTTAAATAGGCCGCCAAGTCCTTTGGCCGCACCACGCGCTGCCATCGAGCCCATCATGCGGGCCATCTTGCCGCCCTTAAATTGCTTCATCATGGTTTGCATTTGCTCGAACTGCGCGAGCATACGGTTAACTTCTTGAACTTGAACGCCAGCGCCTGCAGCAATGCGACGCTTACGACTTGCTTTAAGTAGCTCGGGCTTGCTGCGCTCTTGGGCGGTCATGCTATCGATGATGCCGCGCATGCGTTTGATTTGCAGATCCGCTTGACTCATATTGACCTTACCGGCATTTTGCGTCATGTGGCTAGGTAATTTGTCGAGCATATTGGCCATGCCGCCCATTTGCTGCATTTGTGCGATTTGATCTCGGAAGTCGCTAAGATCAAAGCCACCTTTTTGCATCTTGACGGCCAACTTCTCCGCTTTGGCAACGTCGATGTTTTGATGGGCTTGCTCAACTAGGGCCAGAATATCGCCCATACCTAAAATGCGGTTGGCCATGCGCTCGGCATCAAATGGTTCTAGGCCATCCATCTTTTCTGCTACGCCGATGAATTTTAGTGGCACGCCAGTAACGTGGCGAACCGATAGGGCGGCGCCGCCGCGGGAATCACCATCCAGTTTGGTGAGTACTACACCACTCAAGGGCAGCGCCTCATGGAATGCCTTGGCCGTGTTGACCGCATCTTGACCTAACATCGCATCAACCACAAAGAGTGTCTCGATAGGTTTGACGGCGCTGTGCAACTGTGCAATCTCCTGCATCAGGGCTTCATCAATACCCAAGCGACCTGCGGTATCAACAATCAGCACATCAAAGTAGTGGCGGCGAGCCCAGTCCAATGCATTGGTAGCAATTTCCACTGGCTTTTGATTGGTATTGCTGGGAAAGCACTCCACCCCAACTAATTTACTGACCGTTTCCAATTGCTCAATCGCGGCAGGGCGATAGACGTCGCAGGAGACCGTTAAAACTTTTTTCTTTTTGCTTTCGCGCAGCCATTTGGCGAGCTTGCCGACCGAGGTAGTTTTACCTGCGCCTTGTAAGCCAGCCATCAAAATCACGGCAGGGGGTTGGGTGGCGAGGTTGAGTTCGCTACTTTGACTGCCGTCACCGGCCATAACGCTGGTTAATTCGCGTTGCACTACGCCAACTAGGGCTTGTCCTGGACTGAGGCTGCCAACCACTTCCTCACCAAGGGCTTTAAATTTAACCTGCTCGAGCAGGGACTTGACAACTGGAAGCGCTACGTCCGCCTCTAGTAAGGCCAAACGAATCTCGCGCAGCATGTCTGCGGTGTTCTTTTCAGTGAGGCGAGCCTCACCGCGCATGGTTTTAACAACACGCGAAAGGCGGTCTGTGAGGTTCTCTAGCATTTATCGATTAGACTTTCCAAATGACGATTTTAGGTTACTCTAGCTTCCACTGGCTTCCCTCCGCACTTTATCTGCTTTTGCTGATCACATTAAGCCTGCGGCCGCGCAATCGGCCCGAGACCATGCCCTTCATTTTTTTGGTACAAGGCCTGATTTTCCTGATTCTATTGGTGCATGGGGCGGTATTGCATGACTCCATCTTTACGCCTGAAGGCTTTGTCTTTGGTTTTGCGCAAAACCTCTCCTTAATCGCCTGGGTTGGGCTGGCGTTTTATTGGTTTCAGAGCTGGCTGTTGCCGATTTCCAGCATGCGCCTGATGGCCCTCAGTTTGGCAATGGTATGTGCGATCCTGCCCGATATTTTTCCAGGTACTTTGCTCTCGGCCAGAACAGTCTCTGATGCCTGGTTCAAAGGTCATTTCATAGTGGCAACCAGCGCGGTTGGTTTGTTAAGTCTCGCAGTGATGCATGCCATTTTGATGAGCATTCAGGACCGGGCATTGCGGCGCCAATTTAACTACTCCCCAGAAAGCCGCATTAGCCAATGGCTCGAGTCCTTGCCGCCCTTGATGGCGATGGAAAGCCTCCTGTTTAACTTTATTTACGTTGGCTTTGCATTGCTGAGCCTGACCGTATTCTCCGGGCTGTTTTTCTCACAAGCCCTGTTTGGTCGGCCACTGGTCTTTGATCACAAAACCATCTTTGCCTTGATCTCCTGGTTCTTGTTTGCTGGACTCATTGTGGCGCGTTGGCGCGTGGGTTTACGTGGCTTGGTGGCCATTCGCTGGGTCTTGGGCGCCTACGTTGCGCTCATTCTGGCTTATGTGGGAAGCCGCTTTGTACTTGAAGTTATTTTGCAGCGAACCTAATTGTGCTGAAATGGATTTTGCTGCTGGTCGGCATTGGCCTCATTTACTTTTGGATTAAAAACAAGGGTCGCGCTGCGCAAGTAGAAAAAGCAAAAGCCCAGACTCCCCCACCAGTCATCGCCGAGTCAGAAGAAATCAGGCCTTGCCGCCATTGCGGAGTGCATTTACCGAGCTCTGAAGGGCTAATGTACGAAGACCGTTTTTATTGCTCTGGCGCGCACCGGGATGCGATTGATCCAAAGGGCTGGCTGGGATCAGCTCTATGGCGGGTCTCGCCTAATTTTGATGCACGACCCAAGGAAGTCGCAACGGATTTAGTGGTTTTGCACCACATTAGTTTGCCGCCGGGGCAATTTAAAACGCAGAACAGCACGCAATACATCGTTGATTTTTTTCAGAACCAGCTTGATCCACAAGCCCACCCCTACTTTGCTGATATTGCCGAGCGACGCGTCTCGAGCCACTTCTTAATTGCGCGCTCAGGACGCGTCATTCAATTTGTGTCGACGCAGAATCGGGCTTGGCATGCGGGCGAATCCCAGTTTGAAGGGCGCGCACGTTGCAACGATTTTTCGATTGGGATTGAGCTTGAAGGGGATGGGGATAGCGCTTTTGAAGAAGCGCAGTACCGGGCGTTGCAGCAACTCATAACGCAGTTGCAATCCCAAAATCCACATTTTCGTTTTGCCGGACACAGTGATATAGCGCCTGGACGAAAAACCGATCCCGGCATGCAGTTTGATTGGGTACGGTTTCAAAAAGACAACAGATTGCCGCTTGAAAAATTACCTTTTGGCTTAGCATCACGCTAGTTGATTTAGGCCTATTTTTATGTATGTGAGCATTTGCTTACATTAGCTGTCAATGCCCAAGAAGCTCTTTCTATTTGCACCAAAATTGACTCTCACATTGCGCATCAAAATAAGGGCAAATCCTAGGTATTTTTTGTAATAAAAAGCATACGCAATTCAAAATAATTCCCTATACTTAGTGCCATGGTGCAAAAAAAACACTAGATGTAGTGTTATTTTGCCAAAAAACAAAATTGCAAAATAAGGTTAAATCCTTGTTTTAAAAAGACATTTCTAACACGAACTTAAGTAAACGCAGGGGCGCTATGACATATACCAACCAATCCGCAGCAGAGACTCAATTAGGGCTTCCTTCCGGCGGCAATCCCACCGCGAATATGACCCAAAACCCATCTGCTGGATTTGTTTCTGGCGGTGTCGGCGGAACTCAAGTAACCCAGTTATCCGATTACAAAATCATCCGTCGTAATGGTTCCGTTGTTGCATTTGAACCTTCCAAAATTGCAATTGCCGTAACCAAAGCATTCTTAGCAGTGAATGGTGGACAGGGCGCTGCCTCAGCACGCGTGCGTGAACAGGTCGAGCAATTGACCCATGCTGTGGTTCGTGCCTTGCTGCGTAGTCGTCCCAATGGCGGCACCTTCCATATTGAAGATATTCAAGACCAGGTTGAATTAGCGCTCATGCGCAGCGGTGAGCACAATGTTGCTCGTGCCTACGTCCTCTACCGTGAAAAGCGCAATCAAGAACGTGCAAGCCAGCAAGTTGCTGCACCAGAGACCCAAACCGCAGCACAACAAGCAGAGTCTGGCATTACTGTGCTGGACAACGGCGTAAGCAAGCCTCTCGATATGGCTGCCTTGCGCACAGTGATTCAGGCGGCATGCGAAGGTTTAGGCAACGCAATTGATGCCGCCCCAATCATTACTGAAACCATCAAGAATTTGTACGACGGCGTACCGATGGCACAGGTCTATGACTCTGCCATCCTAGCCTCCCGTACCTTAATTGAAAAAGACCCAGCATATAGCCAGGTCACTGCACGGATCCTGATGCACGTGATTCGTAAAGAAATTTTGGGTCGCGAAGTACTACAAGGCAATATGCAAGCCGAGTACAGCACCTACTTTGCCAAGTACATCAATGAGGGCATCGGCGCTGAGCTCTTGGATCCCCGCATGCGTGAATTCGATTTGGCGCGCTTGGCATCCGCCCTGAATGCTGATCGCGACTTACAGTTCAATTACCTGGGCTTACAAACTCTGTATGACCGCTATTTCTTGCACATTGAAGACCGCCGCATTGAAATGCCACAGGCCTTCTTTATGCGCGTAGCCATGGGCCTCGCTTTGAATGAGCTTGACCGTGAAGCCCGCGCCATTGAGTTCTATGAAGTGCTCTCGACATTTGACTTTATGTCCAGCACGCCAACCCTCTTTAACTCAGCAACAACCCGTCCGCAACTCTCCAGCTGCTACTTGACCACTGTGGCAGATGACCTCGATGGCATTTATGAGGCCTTGAAAGAGAACGCCTTGCTGTCGAAGTTTGCAGGCGGCCTTGGCAATGACTGGACCAACGTGCGCGCCCTCGGTAGCCACATTAAGGGCACCAATGGTAAGTCACAAGGCGTAGTGCCATTCTTGAAAGTCGTGAACGACACTGCCGTTGCTGTAAACCAAGGCGGTAAGCGCAAGGGTGCGGTCTGTGCTTACTTGGAAACATGGCACCTGGATATCGAAGAATTCTTGGAGTTGCGTAAGAACACGGGCGATGATCGCCGTCGTACGCATGATATGAATACCTCTAACTGGATCCCAGACTTGTTCATGAAGCGCGTCATGGAAAACGGTAACTGGACTTTGTTCTCGCCATCCAACACCCCCGACTTGCACGACAAATTTGGCAAGGCGTTTGAAGAGGCCTATGTTGCCTATGAAAAGCAAGCTGAAAGTGGTGCCTTAAAGCCATCCCGCACCATTCCTGCACAGCAGTTGTGGCGCAAGATGCTGGGTATGCTGTTTGAAACCGGTCACCCATGGATCACATTTAAGGATCCTTGCAACATCCGTAGCCCACAGCAGCACGTTGGCGTAGTTCACTCATCCAATTTGTGTACCGAGATTACCCTCAACACCAATGACGATGAAATCGCGGTCTGTAATTTGGGCTCCGTAAACCTGACTGCCCACATGACAACCGATGCAAACGGTCGTTTGGTGCTCGATCACGCCAAATTGCAAAAGACCATCCGCACCGCGATGCGCATGCTTGATAACGTGATTGACATTAACTACTATGCGGTTGCTAAGGCACGTAATTCAAACCTCAAGCACCGCCCAGTCGGTCTTGGCATCATGGGCTTCCAGGATTGCTTGCACATGCAGCGTATTCCATATGCAAGCAATGAGGCAGTCGAGTTTGCTGATGCATCGATGGAGGCAGTGTGCTATTACGCCTACCAGGCATCGAATGCCCTCGCAGAAGAGCGTGGCACCTACAGCAGCTACAAAGGCTCCTTATGGGATCGCGGCATTCTCCCGCAAGACTCCGTACGTTTGTTAGCGGAAGAGCGCGGCGGCTATCTGGAAGTGGATATGTCGTCAAAATTGGATTGGGATAGTTTGCGCGCGCGCATTAAGCAGTCTGGTATGCGCAATTCCAACTGCGTAGCCATCGCACCAACAGCGACGATTTCCAATATTATTGGCGTGTCGGCCTGCATCGAGCCTACCTTCCAGAATCTGTTTGTGAAATCCAATTTATCGGGCGAGTTCACGGTAGTGAATGAATATCTAGTGCGCGACCTCAAGGACCGTGGCCTCTGGGATGAAGTGATGATTGCCGATTTGAAGTACTTTGACGGCACCTTGTCGAAGATTGATCGCGTGCCACAGGATTTGCGTGATATCTACGCGACTGCCTTTGAAGTGGAGCCAAGTTGGCTGGTGGAAGCAGCATCGCGCCGTCAAAAATGGATCGATCAAGCGCAGTCCTTGAATATTTATATGGCTGGCGCATCTGGCAAGAAGCTGGATGACACCTATAAGTTGGCTTGGTTGCGTGGATTAAAGACCACGTATTACCTGCGCACGATGGCAGCAACCCACGTGGAGAAGTCCACCGTGGCAAGCGGTCAACTCAACTCGGTGTCGAGCGGCGGTGGTGTGAACGGTACCGATGCTGCGGCAGCGCAAGAGGCAGATGGCCCTGTTTGCACGATGCGCCCGGGCGATGCCGGATTTGATGAATGTGAAGCGTGCCAGTAAGCCATTTGCTTACGGTTAGTGAAATGATGGAATTTTGGAGAAAACTATGTTGAATTGGGAAGAAGAAGTGGCGCCAGCACTGGCTAAAGTCGGTTTAGCACCGCAGCCAGCAGTACAGCCACAGAAAGCATCGCAGCCAGATCAGGTTGCAATTGCACCCCAAACTGCTGCACCGGCACCGGTACAGGCTGCCAATGTATCGGGTGGCGCAGCCATGCGTGTCAATGCTGCAGATAAGCGCGTGATTAATGCGAAGACTGACGTAAATCAGCTGGTCCCATTTAAATATAAGTGGGCCTGGGAGAAGTATTTGGCAGGCTGTGCAAACCACTGGATGCCCCAAGAGATCAATATGAACCGCGATATCGCGCTTTGGAAAGATCCAAATGGCTTAACGGAAGACGAGCGTCGCATCATTAAGCGCAACTTGGGTTTCTTCACCACCGCAGATTCGTTGGCCGCAAACAATATTGTTTTGGGTACGTATCGTCACATTACCGCTCCAGAATGCCGCCAGTACCTATTGCGTCAGGCTTTCGAGGAGGCAATTCATACCCATGCCTACCAATATATTGTGGAATCTTTGGGTTTAGATCAGTCTGAAATCTTTAATGCGTACAACGAGATTGAGTCCATTCGCGCTAAAGACCAGTTCTTAATTCCCTTTATTGACGTATTGACTGACCCCAATTTCAAGACTGGCACTTTAGAGGCTGATCAAAAGTTACTGCGCTCGCTGATTGTTTTTGCCTGCGTAATGGAAGGTTTGTTCTTTTATGTTGGTTTTACGCAAATCCTTGCAATGGGTCGTCAGAACAAAATGACGGGCGCTGCTGAGCAGTATCAATACATCTTGCGCGACGAGTCAATGCACTGCAATTTTGGTATCGATTTGATTAATCAAATCAAGCTGGAGAACCCGCAGTTATGGACTTCCACGTTCAAAGAAGAGATCCGCAGCATCTTCGAACAAGCAGTTGAATTAGAGTACCGTTATGCCGAAGATACGATGCCTCGCGGAGTACTTGGATTGAATGCGCCGATGTTCAAAGGCTACCTCCGATACATCTGTAATCGTCGGTGTATGCAAATAGGACTTGACGCAATGTTCCCAAATGAAGAGAATCCATTTCCATGGATGTCAGAAATGATCGATCTGAAGAAAGAACGAAACTTTTTTGAGACACGCGTTATTGAGTATCAAACTGGTGGTGCGCTGAGCTGGGAGTAGTGATTTACCTAACAAGCGCCTCACTGGTTCACAGGAGAGTAAACGGTTGGATAGTTTTAGTAATCTAAAGCAGACACAGTTTAATAAACCCCTCAAACGAGGCGTTTGCTCCTTATTCTCCTTTTTTTCCAGTATTTTTAAGAAGCCGTCACCCCTTGGGGTCGCGGCTTTTTTTCCAGGATTCATTAGCGTGCAGCACTTAGCATCAAGCCGCGCGCCGATGAATGGCTCGCTCGCTCGGTCCGCCAGGCCTTATGGCATGGTAGATCTGAATGGTCGGGTCTTCTTAATCGGTAGTTCGTACTAATCCTCACGTGAAGGAGTATCACTATGGCAATCGCCAAAAAGAAACCAGCTGCAAAGAAACCTGCTGCAAAGAAAAAAGTAGCTGCTAAGAAGCCAGCCGCCAAAAAAGCTGCTGCTAAGAAGCCTGCTGCTAAAAAAGTAGCAAAGAAGAAGCCTGCTGCTAAGAAAGCTGCTGCTAAGAAGCCAGCCGCCAAAAAAGCTGCTGCTAAGAAGCCTGCTGCTAAAAAAGTAGCAAAGAAGAAGCCTGCTGCTAAAAAAGCTGCTAAGAAGCCTGCTGCTAAAAAAGCTGCAAAGCGTAAGCCTGCTGCAAAAAAAAAGTAAGTAAGCCTGCTGCCAAGAAGAAAGCGGGCTCTGCTGTAAAAAAGCCCGCGGCTAAGAAGCCTGCTGCTACCACGCAAACTGCGTTGAATCCAGCTGCTGCTTGGCCTTTCCCAACCGGCACACGCCCATAAGCGCAAGCTTATAGGTCAGGTAGTAATGCAATGGGGTCCCTCGGGACCCCATTTCTTTATGACAAATTGAAAAAAGCCGGTAGCAGAGTGCCTGCTTTTGGCTTATCCCGCCTTAAAACTCAAATCCAAACGCAGTTTTGAATTGATCTTTAATCTGATCCAGGCTTAACTGGTGGTTTTGTGGGCCTTGATGGGCAATTTTGATTGAACCCATCAGGCTAGCAAGGCGACCGGTGGTTTCCCAGTCCATGCCGTTCTCTAAGCCAAAGAGTAATCCCCCGCGAAATGCATCGCCGCATCCGGTTGGATCGATCAACTGTGGCGCTTTGACTGGCGGAATGGCGATCGATTTGCCTCCCGCATAAATCTCGGCACCTTCTGCACCTTTGGTGACGATCAGCGCTTTGACCCGCTCACCCAATTGTGCAAGTGATAAGCCGGTTCGTTTGGAGAGCATTTCACCTTCGTAGTCATTGACCGCCAAGTAGCTTGCGAGCTCAGTAAGTTCCAAAAGCTCAGGTCCATCGAACATGGGTAAACCCTGACCTGGATCAAAAATGAATGGAATCTGTGCATCTGCTAATTGATGGCAATGTTCCCACATACCAGTACGACCATCGGGGGCGACTATCGCCAGGCTTACAGGTGCACTTTTTTTCTGCGTGCGTGCAGTCGTGACATCGCTAACCAGATTCAGGTGAGATTCGTTCATGGCGCCAGGGTGAAAGGCCGTAATCTGATTATTCGAGAGATCGGTCGTGATCATTGCCTGCGCGGTAAAGGCACTTTCAAGGGTGCGAATGTGGCTTGCATCAATTTGCAAGTCCCTGAGGCGATCGAGGTAGGGCGCGGCATCGCCGCCTACCGTTGCCATGATCACAGGCTCACCACCGAGCAACTTGAGGTTGTAAGCAATGTTGCCAGCACAGCCACCGAATTCACGGCGCATGCTCGGTACTAAAAAGGCAACATTCAGAATATGAATTTGGTCTGGGAGGATTTGATCCTGAAAGCGACCTTCAAAGTTCATGATGGTGTCGTAGGCGATGGAACCGCAGATAAGGCTAGCCATAAATTACTTTCATAATAAGTAGTGGGGGTTAGGGATAAAAAAGCCGCACACGATACCCAGCGGCATTGCTGGGTAACTGTAGGGGAATGAGGGCGCGAATACGCTCTCCGCCGGGAGCGCCGATGCGCGCGAACTGAGTATGGGCCTCACGCCACGATGCGGGCAACCACTCTTCTGGCGAGAACGAAACTAATTGCACTGCAGATTCATCGGTATCCGTGAGGGTTAATTCCAAATGCGGTAGTGCAATTGGCATCATCAATCGATTTTGTATCTCGACTTCGAGTAAGGATGGATTTGCAGGCGCTTTAGAGCCTTGCTGCGCTGTTTGCATACCGAGCGCACTCAAATCAATCTTCCACGCAGAAAAGTCGCGTATAGCCCCTTCTGTGCAGCCAAATGACTGGCACAAGAGTTGATCCATGCGCAGTAATGCAGTAAATGTTTGTAAATGGAATACTGATGGCATCTGATCTACCCGTGGTGCAGCAAATGGCAGTAAGCGATCACGAGTGAAGTGCAAGGTAGCAAGAGCAAGGGCGCAGAGTAGCGTAATGATCAGCGTCCACTTGTAGAGCTTTGCGAAAACTACTTCCGGCTTCTTTATCGACGGCCTGAGCGCGCCTGCTAAATCAGCACTGTTTTTTTTTACCGCATCTTCGCCCGGCAGAGAGGCGCCGGAAGGATCTTCTAATGTGCCAGAAAGACAGACCCAACCATCACTCTCTTTCCAGACGGAGAGTGTCAGCCATTGGCTATAGGTGGCAATGACCTCATCAGCCTGACGGCTCAGCACCCCAGAAAGTACGATCTGACCGCCGGGGCGGATGCGTTGCACCAAGGCTGGCGCTAAGACTTGCAAGGGGTTTGCCAAGATATTGGCCATAACGATGTCATAGCGCGCCTCGGCGCCCAGCATCGGCACTGCATCATCCGGTAAGGCAAAGGTGATATCAACCCCATTTATTTCAGCATTGCTGCGCGCAGCCACCATCGCTTGGGGATCAATATCGGTTCCGACAACGGGAATACAGCCTAACTTTTTGGCGGCGATGGCCAAAATACCGGAGCCACAGCCGTAATCGAGCAGACTTTTATTCTGTAAATTACTTTGTTGCTCGAGCCACAAGAGGCAGAGGTGGGTAGTGGGATGGCTGCCGGTTCCAAATGCGAGACCGGGATCGACTGCCAAACAAATAGCGTTGGGATCCGTGGGGGTTTCGTGCCAAGAGGGCACCACCCAAATGCGCTCACCAATCTGAATTGGGGCAAATTGGCTTTGCGTTAAACGAACCCAGTCTTGCTCGGCCACGATTTTTTCTTCAGGGGGTCTTAGGAAAAAGCCAGCATCCCTTAATGAATGAAGCAGCTCTGGAATGAAGTCCGCATCATCCGAATGATCGATATCGGGATTAAATAGGGCGGTGACGGTCGAACGATCCCATGCCTGCACCTCGGGAGAAAGTCCGGGCTCGCCATACAGGGGGTTTTCATCGTAGCCGCCGGCAGCAGCATCCTCCACGGTAATAGAGAGAGCGCCAAGCTCCATTAGCGCATCACCTAAGGGTTCGGCTATTTCAGCATGAACCGTAAAAATCAGTTCACGGTACGGCATTACCCTGCCCTTTCAAGAAAGACTATCCCTTCACCCGGCTGGCGGCTTGTTCTTCCAGTCGATGTTCGAGGTAATGAATGCTGGTGCCGCCTTCCTCAAAGTTGGGATCGAGCATGAGCTCACGGTGCAAGGGAATATTGGTGGTGATGCCATCGATAACGATTTCCGAGAGGGCAATGCGCATGCGACGGATTGCCTGTTCCCTGGTCTTGCCATAGGAAATCAATTTACCAATCATGGAATCGTAGTTGGATGGCACCATGTAGCCACCATAGGCATGGGAATCAACCCGGATGCCGGGACCGCCGGGCATATGCCATGACAGAATGCGGCCCGGGCTGGGTGTAAATTTGAAGGGATCTTCGGCGTTAATTCGGCACTCAATGGAATGCCCTTGGAAGACGATGTCTTTTTGGCGAAACCCGAGCTTGAGGCCAGCTGCAATGCGGATTTGCTCTTGCACAATATCGACGCCCGTAATCATTTCGGTGACGGGATGCTCGACTTGAACGCGAGTATTCATCTCAATGAAGAAAAACTCACCGTTCTCATACAGAAACTCAAAGGTGCCTGCACCGCGGTAGCCCATTTTGCGGCAGGCTTCTGCACAGCGCTCACCAATTTTGGCAATCGCGCGACGATCGATACCGGGTGCTGGGGCTTCTTCGATGATTTTTTGGTGACGGCGCTGCATTGAGCAATCACGTTCACCAAGCCACACAGCATTGCCATGGGTGTCAGCCAAAACCTGAATTTCCACATGGCGGGGCTTTTCTAAAAACTTCTCCATGTAAACCTCGGGATTGCCGAAGGCGCGGCCGGCTTCTTCCCGCGTCATATTGACTGCATTGACTAAGGCGGCTTCGGTATGGACTACGCGCATACCGCGACCACCACCACCACCGGCTGCCTTGATGATGACGGGGTAACCCACTTTCTTGGCAATCGCAATAATCTCTTTCGGATTCTCTGGTAGTGCGCCATCAGAACCCGGAACGCAGGGAACACCCGCTTTAATCATGGCACGTTTCGCAGATACTTTGTCGCCCATCAGGCGAATGGTTTCTGGACGAGGACCAATAAATGCAAAGCCTGATTTTTCAACGCGCTCCGCAAAATCGGCATTCTCAGATAAAAAACCATAGCCTGGATGAATGGCTTCGGCGTCCGTGACTTCCGCTGCAGAAATAATGGCTGGCATATTGAGGTAGCTCAGCGGTGAAGGGGCAGGGCCAATACACACCGCTTCATCAGCGAGTTTGACGTACTTCGCCTCTTTATCAGCAACGGAGTACACCACCACCGTTTTAATACCCAGTTCGCGGCACGCACGCTGGATGCGAAGAGCAATTTCTCCGCGGTTGGCAATCAGAATCTTATCGAACATGGTGTCCCGGCTTCAAAGGATGTGGAGAAATTAGGCAATCACAAACAACGGTTGATCGTATTCAACGCCCTGGCCGTTCTCACACAAAATTTGTTTAACGATGCCCGCCTTCTCGGATTCGATTTCATTCAAGAGTTTCATCGCTTCAATGATGCAAAGGGTTTGGCCCACTGTAACGATGTCGCCGACATTCACAAAATTGGGCGATTCCGGATTGGGGGCACGGTAAAAAGTTCCAACCATGGGGGACTTTGCAATGAATCCTGCGGCGGCAGCGGCAGTTTCCTCGGCCGCAGCATGTTCAGCTGCCGTGGGCGCTGCGGGTGCAGGCGCGCTGACCGCAACTGGGGTAGGTACGGCAGCCGCATAGGTGATCGGTGCATTACTTGGTTGCCCTTGCGCCAACTTGGCATTCACAATGCGAACCCGGTCTTCGCCTTCGTTGACTTCAAGCTCCGAAATGCCTGATTCAGAAACCAAGTCGATCAGTGTTTTTAGTTTTCTCAGATCCATGGAGGTGTGCCCTTCTGGTAAAAATGACGGGAAAGAAAAATGACGATTATTTGAGTTGCTGGCTAGCTGCTTGGAATGCCAAGGTATAGCCGATTGGGCCTAAGCCACAGATCACGCCTTTTGCAATGTCCGATAAGTAGGAGTGCTTACGGAACTCTTCACGTTGGTGAATATTAGATAAATGCACTTCAATAAAGGGAATGGCAACGCCTGCCAAGGCATCGCGCAGGGCAACACTAGTGTGGGTGAACCCGCCCGGATTAATGATGATGAAATCAACCCCATCCTGTTTTGCCTTCTGAATGCAGTCAATTAATTCGCCTTCATGATTGCTTTGAAAAGTACTCAGCAGGATTCCAGCATCTTTGGCCTGGCTTTCTAGGCCCAGGTGGATGTCGCTAAGGGTAGTATGACCATAAACCTGCGGCTCACGGCTGCCCAGCAAATTGAGATTGGGGCCCTGAATAACTAAAACTGACGGCTTTTTTGACATAGATCGCTAATTTTAGAAACAGTTAAGAACAGATGATGTCAGGCTTTTTAAATCTCGCTCCAGTACTTTCGGTTCACTTAGGGGGCACAGAAAAGCAGAGTTGGATCCATTCAGCATGAAGGAAAGTATACCCCTTCACTTGGCAGCAAAAAAGCAAAATGCTGAAAAAAAGATCTATTTTTTGCAAAATGAAGGAATTTAAGCGATTTTAGCTACCCAAGATCGCCTGAAAATCTACTTTATTCTTGCGCTAAAAGAAGATAATTTGAATTAAAGAGCTGCTTTAATCTGCTTTCTGAGCTCATTTTCGTCTATCTTGCCTAATTTTGTATTGGTCACCTTGCCTTTGGCGTTAATGACAACGGTATAGGGAAGGGCGCCTTGGGTATTGCCTAAGGACTTGCCAATTTTGCTGCCTTGTAAGCCGCCCATAACAATGGGGTAGGAAACCAGGGTCGTTTCAAGAAATTGACGTATGTTTGACGGTGTATCGATACCAATGCCGACAAATAAGACATTTTTAGCGGCAAACTCATCTTGAAGAGCACTCAAAGCAGGCATTTCTTCGACGCAGGGCGGGCACCAAGATGCCCAAAAGTTCACTACCAGTACTCGGTTTTGCCATTCCGCAGTGTTGACCACGGAATTGTCTGGTTTGGTCCAGGAATTGGCTAGTAATGCAGCAACCGACTCTTCGCTTGCAGTGCCATCGCGGTAAATCCAGCTGGCGGTGATGAGGCCCGCAGCAAGTCCGACCAGACTCATTCCAGTGATGATTCCCATTTGTCTTCGGTTCATGCGCGCTCCTTCGCTAAAATTCAATTATGCATATACACATCTTGGGCATTTGCGGCACCTTTATGGGCGGCATCGCTGCCATCGCACGGCAGGCCGGCCACCGCGTAACGGGATGCGATGCCAATGTGTATCCGCCAATGAGTACCCAGCTCGAGGCCCAAGGTATAGAGCTTATCGAAGGATACTCCAGCGAACAATTATCGCAACTGGGCAGCAAGCCCGATTTATTTGTCATCGGCAATGTGGTCTCCCGTGGCAATCCTTTAATGGAGGCGATTCTCAACCAAGGCTTGCCTTACGTCTCTGGTCCGCAGTGGCTGGGCGAACAAGTGCTCTACGGTAGACATGTGTTGGCAGTGGCAGGAACCCACGGCAAAACCACCACCTCGGCCATGCTGGCTTGGATTTTGGAATGCAATGGCAAAGAGCCAGGCTATTTAATTGGCGGTGTGCCACTGAATTTCACGGTGTCAGCGCGGCTGGGTAAAAGTCCTTACTTTGTGATTGAGGCCGATGAATACGACACCGCCTTTTTTGATAAGCGCAGTAAGTTTGTACATTACCGGCCACGAACTGCTCTTCTCAATAATCTGGAGTTCGATCACGCCGATATTTTTGCTGATCTCGCTGCCATTGAAACCCAGTTTCATCACTTAGTGCGAACGGTGCCGAGCGAAGGATGTTTGGTGGTCAATGGCGCAGAAGTCTCGCTGGAGCGGGTACTCGAGCGCGGCACCTGGTCGCCGGTGGCACGCTTTGGTATGGATCCCAATAACACCTGGTCAATGCAGCCCCATCCCAATGATGATTTCACAGTGCTGCGCGAAGGCACTGAAGCGGCTACAGTTTGCTGGGCGCCGGACTCAGGCGTGATGGGTCGCCACAATCAACTCAACGCCCTGGCCGCCATTGCCGCAGCAGAGCACATTGGTATTAGTCCGCGCGATGCAGCCAGCGCCTTAGCCCAGTTTAAAAACGTAAAACGCCGCCTAGAAACGGTTGGCCAGCATAATGGCATCACGATCTACGATGACTTTGCGCACCACCCTACGGCAATCACCACCACCCTCGATGGCTTGCGCCGCCGGGTGGGTAATGCGCGGATATTGGCAGTACTAGAGCCCCGATCAAACACCATGAAATTGGGTGTGATGAAGGCCCAGCTACCGACGAGTCTAGAGGCGGCCGATCGTATCTATGCCTATGGCGCCGCGAGTGGCAAAGAGACTTTGGGTTGGAATTTAGGCGAAGTGCTGAGTCCTTTGAATCAGAATCAGGCGGGCCGCGCATCCGCATTTATTGATTTAGCGAGCTTGGTAAGTGCTGTCGCAAAGGAAGCTAGGCCAGGCGATCACGTATTGGTCATGAGCAATGGCGGCTTTGGTGGTGTGCATCAAAAATTACTGCAAGCCATGATTGCAGCAGAAAACTAGAACAATATAGAAAGCACTTTTATGCCAGCACGATTACAAGACAAGATTGCCATCATTACCGGTGCAGCCAAAGGCATTGGTCTAGCGACCGCGATACGTTTTGCCCAGGAGGGCGCGAAAGTCATGCTGGCCGACATTAATTTAGCCGCGCTTGACAAGTGTGCAGCGCAGATTCCGAATGCGGAGGCCTATGCCATGAATGTGACCGATCGGGATAGCATTCAGGCAGCAGTGGATGCCATCATGAAAAAGCATGGACGGATTGATATCTTAATTAATAACGCCGGCATTACGCAGGATGCGCGCCTCGTGAAGATGACCGAAATGCAGTTTGACGCAGTGATTGATGTCAATCTGAAGGGGGTGTTTAATTGCACCCAATTGGTAGTGCCGCATATGCTGGAAGCCAAACGTGGCGCTATTGTCAATGCCTCCAGCGTGGTCGGTTTATATGGCAACTTTGGTCAGACCAATTATTCGGCAACCAAGTTTGGTGTGATTGGCTTAACCAAAACCTGGGCGCGTGAGCTTGGCCCGAAAGGGATTCGAGTGAATGCTGTTTGTCCCGGTTTTGTGGGCACTGAAATGGTCATGGCAATGCCAAGTGCCATTTTGGAAGACATTGCAAAACGCACATGGATGGGACGTCTGGGTACTCCTGATGAAATCGCCAATGTGTATGTATTTTTAGCCAGCGGTGAAGCTAGCTACATCAATGGCAGCACCCTCGAAGTTAGCGGCGGGATCTCCCTTTAATATGCATCTTCTTTATGAGGAAGGCGGCGACATTAAAGCCGCTACTGTGCAATCGACCACGGGCGAGGGTGATGCCCAGTCATGGCAGGCAACCAGTCTATCTGGCAAGAAACTCAAGCTGAAGGCCAAAGAGGTGTGGCTGCGCTTTGAAAAGCCCGATGCACAAAGCATGATGGATGAGGCTAATACCTTGGCTGCTGAGGTTGACTTACAGTTGCTGTGGGACTGCGCCCCCGAAGGTGAGTTTGCGTTTACCGACATCGCTTCAGAGTACTTTGGTGGCCAGATTAGCGCAGCACAGCAGGCGGCATTAGCGATTGCCTTGCAATCGGCACCGGTTTATTTTCGGCGCAAGCAGCGCGGCCGATTTATGCGCGCTCCCAAAGAGCAACTCGATGCTGGCATTGCAGCCCTCGAGCGCAAACAGCGTGAACTGGAGCAGCAGGGTCAATGGCAAGCAGAATTAGTCGCGGGACGTTTTCCGGAAGGATTGGTATCGCAAGCCAAACAACTCCTCTTTAATCCCGATAAAAATACCCTGGCCTATAAGGCATTTTTGGCAGCCTGCAATGAGACCGGTGAATCGCCGCCACAACTCATGATGCGTTGCGGTGCCCTAGAGTCGCCACTGGCCTATCACCAAGGAATGTTTTTGAAGGCAAACTTTCCGAACGGTTCTGGACACCATACCGATGCGGCGATTACCGATGCGGTTTATGACGCAGCGATTGCAGCACTACCTACCGCTGCAGTTCAGGCTTTTTCAATTGATGACGCTGCCACTACTGAAATTGATGATGCTTTGTCGGTTACGGCTTTACCTGAGGGAGGCCACCGCATTGGCGTGCACATCTCTGCGCCGGGCCTTGTGATCAGCAAGGATGATTCACTCGATCAGGTGGCGCGAGCCCGTATGTCAACGGTCTATATGCCGGGCGACAAAATTACGATGCTGCCCGATGCAGTCATCGCGCGCTTTTCTTTGGATACCGGTAGCGCCAGGCCAGCCGTATCAATTTACGTTGATATCGATGCGCAGGGTAATTTAATCGATCAGTCAGCGCAAACGCGAATTGAATTGGTAGCAATTGCTGCCAATTTACGCTTAGAGCATTTAGAAGAAGCTGTTAATCAATTTGCTGATCCTGAATATGCTCCCAGTGCTGACAATGCCTTTACGTTTCAACATGAATTACTGATTCTCTGGCGCGCAGCACAAAAATTACATGCGAAGCGTCAGGAGCAGCGCGTAAAAAATGGTTTGCGTGCCGAGCAACTCGGTGTCGTCGATCCTAATGCCCTGCAACGCGATTTTCAGTTTCAGATTAGCCAAGTCAATGGGGTAGAGCAGGTTGATATTCATCCACGATCACGCGGATCGGTATTGGATACGATCGTGGCGGAGTGGATGATTTATTGCAATAGCACTTGGGGGCAGTTGCTCGCAGATCATGGTTTGCCGGCTTTGTTTCGAACCCAGAAAGGCTGGGGCCCCCAACGCACGCGCATGCAAACCACACCAGCACCGCACGAAGGTTTGGGTTTGGAGTATTACGCTTGGTGCACCTCCCCGTTGCGGCGCTATTCGGATTTAGTGAATCAGTGGCAATTGATTGCTTTGGCTAAGCATGGCGTCACAGCAAAAATGGTGGCGCCGTTTCAGCCGCGTGATGCGAGTCTAATGGGGATTGCTGCTGATTTTGAAACCTGCTATCAGTCCTATGCGGAGTACCAAGATCGGATGGAGAAGTACTGGTGTTTGCGGTGGTTAGCGCAGGAGCCGCTACCGCGCACCGTCTTTGCGCGCCATCTCAAAGAGGGAATGAGTCGGCTAGAAGATATTCCGCTGCATCTACCGATACCCGAACTCGCAGCGCACCCCCGTATGACCCGCGCCGAGATTGCTATCTTAGAAACCGATCTACTGCAACTCAGCGCTAGCGTACGCGTCAATCAGATTGAAAAATCCGAATCCGCTGCATTAGAAATAGATGCGTCCGAAGTAGATGTATTAGAAGCCGAGCCACCATCGGCAGATCCGGCCCCGGTAGGCGATACGCCGATTTCGTGAGAGTAGCTACGTGCAAATGCGCTTAAAGGATCGTTTGCATTGGTGGTGGCGTCATCATCCATTTTGGTTTGCCTTGATGCTGTCCCTGGTATTGCATGGAATTTTCTTATCTGTTCGCTGGAGTTATGGCGAGATCCAGCAGCGCAGACTGAATACGCCATTGAGCGTAGTGTTAGTGAACTCCAGCAGTCCAACGCCGCCCCAAAAAGCAGTCAAACTGGCACAGGCCGATTTGCAAGGGGGTGGCGTTACCTTAGATCAAGATGCCAGTGCGATTCACCGGGCGCGCTTGAGCGCCGAAGCCCAGCTTGAAGTCTTAGAAAAGAATCAAAAACAAATGCTCTCGCGTATGCAGGCTGAAAAAGATGCTGCTGTAGGTCGGCGCAGCGGCGAAGAGCAGCGGGTCGTCTCCCAGCTTAATGCCTTAGAGGCAGAGCTAGCTAAACGCATTCAGGCCAATGGTAAAGAGCCACGTCGGGCGGTATTGACGGCGAGCAGTACAAAAGCGGTCGTCTTTGCTAGCTATTACGATGCGATGCGGCAAAAGATTGAGGCATATGGCAGTACGTTTTTTCCGCGAGTCAATGGCAGACCGCTGTATGGCAGTGTGGTGCTGGTGGTGAGTGTCGATGCCCAAGGAAAAATTGCCAACAGCACAAGCGGCAAAGAAGGTGTTGAGGTGCGACGTTCCTCGGGTATCGCCGACTTAGATCGCCAAGCAGTCGCGATTGTGCGGGCCGCAGCGCCTTATGGGCCTTTCCCGCCGGAGATGCGCAAGCAAATCGATGTGCTCGATTGGGTATCTACGTTTGAGTTCACCCGAGATGGGGCGATAAACCGTTCTGAGGGCAATCGTTTGGAATTGCGTCCATAGGTGGCACGCATGCTGCTTTATTCGCTACACTCATACCATGCCGTCTAATTTCATTTTATTGAGCTGAAGATGAGTAAGTCATCTGAACTGCAAACTAATCCTGTTGATTTTTCAGGTGTGGATGTGTATGCCGTTGCAGGTAACCCCATTGCCCACAGCAAGTCGCCCGTGATTCATCGGCGCTTTGCCGAGCAAACGGCGCAAGCCATGCATTACGGCACACTCATGCCGGAGCTGGGTGAATTTGCCAAGTCAGCAAAGACTTTTTTTACTGCGGGCGGCAAAGGCATGAATGTCACGGTACCGTTTAAGCTCGATGCTCAAGCTTTAGCAGATGTCTTGACGCCCCGTGCTGAACTTGCAGGCGCGGTGAATACTCTCTGGCAACACGAGGGGCTCCTTTATGGCGACAATACCGATGGTGCTGGCCTGGTGCGTGACCTGCAGGCGCAAGGCATTACGCTAGCCAATGCCTCGATTTGCATCTTGGGCGCCGGCGGCGCAGCGCGCGGGGTATTAGGCCCATTGCTCGAGCAAAAGCCCCAATCCATCATCATTGCCAATCGATCAATCGATAAGGCGCGGGATTTACAAACGGCATTTCAGGGGCTAGCTGATACGCATGGTGTGCTACTCACGGTATGCGCAGTCGATGCATTAGGGTGTGAGCCCAGTCATGCTGCAATTGACCTCATTATTAATGCCACTGCGGCTGGCCTCAGTAATGACTCTCCACTCAGCGATGCGATCGCGCAACAAATTCTTAGACCTACCGTATTTGCCTATGACATGGTCTATGGAAAAATCACCCACTTTATGCACCAGGCTATCAATCAAGGTTGCCGCGTGAGCGATGGATTGGGCATGCTGGTAGAGCAAGCGGCCGATGCGTTTTTACTCTGGCGCGGCGCAGAGCTTGCTCAGCAATTAAATGCGCGGGCGGTTTTAGATGAGCTGCGCCAAGCGCTCGCCACTAAAGCACCGTAGCTTAAGCGACGCCATTCGTACTGCATTTTTTTTGAGCCCACTAATGCGCTGGATTGCCTATCCGATTAAATGCCTGCTGTTTGGTATCCTTGCCATGCAGATTTATTTTGCCGTGCAAATCGCAGCATGGGCTTTTGTTGACCCCAGTACTACAGCGTTTCAGCGCGCGGAGCGCTGGCGTTTGTGTACTTGGCATTGGTCTTGTCCGATCGAATCGCGTTGGGTGCCCTATGACGCTATTTCATCCAGTCTCAAGCGAGCCGTTCTAGTCAGCGAGGATGACATTTTTTTTCAGCACCCCGGTGTGCGTGTGAGCGACATGCAAAAAGCATGGGAGAAAAACCAAAAGCAGGCCAAAAATAAAAAAGCCCCGTTACTCCGCGGCGGCTCAACCATTACGCAGCAACTGGGAAAGAATCTTTTTTTATCGTCCGAGCAGCATTACGTTCGTAAGGCTCAAGAGCTCGTGATTACTGGTTTGTTGGAGTTAATCCTGAGCAAAGAGCGCTTATTGGAGATTTACCTCAACTCCGTTGAGTGGGGTGAGGGTATTTTTGGTGTGGGTGCTGCAGCAAAACATTATTTTGTAACGACACCTCAGCAACTAGACCGGGAACAAGCAGCGAGTTTGGCTTCAGCGCTGCCTGCGCCCAAGTGCTTTGATAAGGCGCAGTATTGCCGCAGAGGCCGAATTGATTATGGTGCTCGCCAAGAATTTATCCTCGCCAATATGGATCGCATTGCACTACCAAAGCAGGCAAAGTAAATAAAGTAAGTAGTGTTATTGAGCGCTTGCAGCGCGCAGGGCATCGCGCGTTTCAATGGCAACAGCGCGTGCACGTTCTGCAAAATCAGTCCCACTGCTCGCATACAAAATGGCTCTCGATGAATTAATCATCATGCCGGTACCTGGTGTTCCTGGGATATGACCCGCCTTGACGGTAGCCTTCAGATCACCACCTTGCGCACCAATACCCGGAATGAGCAATGGCATCTCGCCCACAATCGCGCGTACCTTAGCGATTTCATCGGGGAAGGTGGCGCCCACCACGAGGCTAATTTGACCGCTGCTATTCCACTCCTTGGCTGCGAGCGTAGCGACGTGTAAATAGAGGGGCTGACCATCGCTTGCGACGTTTAAAAACTGCAAATCCGATCCGCCTGGATTAGAGGTGCGGCACAGGATGATCACGCCTTTGCCTGGGTGCTTAAGGTAGGGCTCGATTGAATCGCGCCCCATATAGGGGTTCACGGTAACGGCATCAGCGCCATAGCGCTCAAACGCTTCGAGGGCATAGTGTTCGGCCGTACTACCAATATCACCGCGCTTGGCATCGAGAATCACTGGAATGTGCGGATAGCGGTCTTTGAGGTGTTGGATCAATTTTTCCAGCTGTTCTTCGGCCCCTTGGGAGGCAAAGTAGGCAAATTGGGGTTTAAAGGCGCACACCACATCGGCAGTGGCATCGGCAATTTCGCGGCAGAACTCAAAAATGCCCTGGGGTTTGCCGTGCAGGGAGGCAGGCATGCGTTTGGGGTCAGGGTCAAAGCCAACGCACAGCATGCTGCCTTGCGAAGCCCATGCAGACTGGAGTTGCTGGGTAAAGGTGTTTTGGCTTGAGTTCATTGGTTTCGTGTTTATTTTCGCAAAGCTGTCATTATCTATAGGATAAACTAGCGCATTCCCTAGGAGTTCACCATGATTAACTTGTTCGTCCTGCAAAATGGCCGCCTCTCCCAAGAGCAAGTCGAAGATCGCAATGAGCTCCTGAAGCACGTTAATCCGATCTGGATTGATGTGATTGACCCCGAAGAAGAAGAATTAATCTGGATTAAAGAGGCTTTTGGCGTTCTTTTGCCTGAATTAGATGATTTAGGCGATTTAGAGGCGTCTGCCCGCTACTTTGAGGCGGACGATGGCCATATGCACATTCGGACCGATTTTTTGCTGGACGAAGAAGAGACCTCGCGTAACGTTCGCGTTGCTTTCGTGATGACCAAGCAAGTCCTGTTCTCGATTCACGATGAAGATTTGCCAGTATTCCGTTTGGTGCGTTTGCGTGCCCGCTTGCGCCCCGGTTCGGTGAGCAACGCTAAAGACGTTTTACTCGATCTCTATTCGACTGATGCCGAGTATTCAGCCGATGCGCTCGAGGAAGTCTATGAGAACCTAGAGCAGGCCGGTAAGCGCGTACTCTCCGACGACATCAGCGACAAAGATGCCGCAGAAGTTTTAGAGACGATTGCTAAAGAAGAAGATACCAACGGCCGTATTCGTCGCAATGTGATGGATACCCGCCGCGCCCTGTCGTTTTTGATGCGCAGTAAATTACTGTCGGACGAGCAGCAAGAAGAGGCTCGGCAAATTTTGCGTGACATTGACTCTCTTGAGAATCACACGGCATTCTTATTTGACAAGATTAACTTCTTGATGGATGCCACGGTCGGCTTTATTAGTTTGAACCAAAGCAAGATCATCAAGATCTTCTCGGTGGTATCAGTTGCTTTAATGCCGCCGACCTTACTCGCTAGCATTTGGGGAATGAACTTCCAGCATATGCCCGAGCTCACTGAAACTTGGGGCTATCCAGTAGCCATTCTGTCGATGGTGATTTCAGCGATTATTCCGCTGAGTTATTTCCGGCACAAAGGGTGGTTGGGATAACAACCTAGATTCAAGCAATCAATTGCAGTAAACCTCGCAAGGCAAAAACTACCGCTTGCTGCCGCACCGATTGACGATCGCCCACGAAGTGGGCGGTAGTAGTGGTGATGTGATTGCTAGCATCGCCGCGCTCCAGTGCCCAGCCAAAGCATACGGTCCCCACTGGCTTCTCTGCTGAACCGCCGCTAGGGCCGGCAATGCCCGTAATCGAAATCGCCGCAGTGACGCCGCTACTGAGCTGCGCCCCTAGAACCATTGCGCTAGCTACTGCCTCACTGACTGCACCTTCGGCTTCAATCAGCATGGGTGATACCTGTAAGCACGCTGTCTTTGCAGCGTTGCTATAGGTAACATAGCCGCGCTCAAACCACTGACTTGATCCAGCTAGGTCGGTGAGGCTGGCTGCGAGCAGTCCGCCAGTACATGACTCGGCTACCGCCAGAGTCCAGCCACGCTGACTAAATGCAGTGGCGACTGCGTTGGTTAATTCTTGAAGATCAGCAGAATCAATCAATGTAGGTGCTGTTGATGGCGAAGAAGTTTGCATGCAATGCCTTGTGAATGGATCGCTTTGAAATTAATACGACGGTAACAGCTGGGTTGTGCTGAGTAAAGCAAGAATGAGTAGAGTTGCAAACGCCGCCGCGAGATCATCAACCACAATCCCGAAACCACGCCACAGGATTTTGGGTATGGTCGTGGGCGAGCCGGGAGCAATCCAAGCGCAGTCTTTAAAGTAGCGATCAATCATGCCTATTGGACCTGGCTTGACTGCATCAAAGAAACGAAAGAGTGCAAATGCCAAGACCTGCATCCAGAGTGGCGCCGGCAGAAGCAAAAGTAAGACAAGCCAAAAAGCCAAGATTTCGTCGAGCACAATCCCGCCAAAATCGGCGACTCCTAATTCCTCGCTCACTTGCCCGCAAATCCAGCAAGCGGCGAGTAGCCCTCCGCTAATGATCCAAATCCAATCTGCAGTACTAAAAAAGAATTGCCCAATCAAGAAGAGTGCCCATGCCCAGAGCGTACCAACAGTGCCCGGAGCAAAGGGGCTAAGTCCACTACCAAATCCAAGCGCCAATGTACGACCGGCAGTCTGAAACATCCAGCGCATGGTGGGTTTGGTTTGATTGGCGACGATCACTACTTATGTGCTCTTAAAGTGATCAAAGGATTGCATTAGCTGCATGGTCTCTGCAGTGGCGAGTGGATTCCCATTGGCATCGCGCAGCATGAGTGTGGGTTCAGTCCCATTGCTGGCAGAGGTAATGCAGCCAATGCGCGTGAGCGGTAGTAGAGCCGAGCTGAGCGATGCTACTTCCATTCGTTTGCTGGCCGGGGCGGTGAAACACAGTTCGTAATCATCGCCGCCATTGGTCGCGCACTGTCGGCGCAGACTTTCAGATTGCTCGGAAAGGGTGCGTGAGGTAGGTAATTGATCAATCCGTACTTCAGCGTTCACTTGGGATGCGTTGAGGATGTGGTGTAAATCACCCAAGAGTCCATCCGATACATCCAGGGCACTACTCGCAATACCGCGTAATTGCAGGCCAAGCGCAATGCGCGGCTCGGGCTCATGCATGCGGGGCAGCACCATTTCTAAGCTACTCGGGTTCAGTGACCATTCCTTGCGCAATGCCCCTAAAGCAAGCCTTGCATCCCCCAAGGTACCTGATACCCAAATATCGTCACCTACCTGAGCACCCGAGCGCTTGATGGCGGAACCGGCGGGTATATTACCCAAAGCGGTAATACAAATGGTGAGTGGTCCTTGGGTTGTATCGCCGCCGATGAGGGGGCATTGCCACTGCTGCGCCAAGCGAAACAAGCCTTGACTAAATTGTGCGAGCCAGTCCGTATTCGCATGAGGCAATGCAAGCGCTAAGGTAAAACCAACTGGCTTTGCACCCATTGCAGCAAGGTCAGAGAGATTAACCGCTAAGGCTTTATGGCCGAGCCATTCGGGGTTGGCACCTGCAAAAAAATGCCGACCTTCGACCAGCATATCGCTGGTGACCGCGAGGCTTTGTGCCGCATCTGGCTGGAGCAGCGCGCAGTCATCCCCGATCCCGAGTAGAACCTGGTTAGTTTGGGTTTGGGCCATGGATTCGGAGCCGGCTTTGAAAAAACGCCAGATCAGATCAAATTCCCCTAGTTTTGCTTCCATATTTTTCATTTTATGTTCCCTGAGGGGGAATGTGCTGGAGAGGACTAGAATAAGAACCTTCCAAACGCCATACCTATGAGTCAATCGATGAGCCAAGCGGACAACAGTAAAGAACAACAAATCAAAGCCTTACGGGCTGCAGCCCTGCAATATCACGAGTTTCCGGTCCCTGGAAAGATTGAAATTGCAGCAACTAAGCAACTGACTAACCAGCGCGATCTCGCCTTAGCGTATACCCCCGGGGTTGCTGCTGCCTGCGAAGAAATCGTCAAAGACCCAGCCAATGCCATTCGCTACACTGCACGCGGTAATTTAGTAGGCGTGATTACCAACGGTACCGCAGTACTCGGTCTTGGCAATATTGGCCCTTTAGCCAGTAAGCCAGTGATGGAAGGCAAGGCGGTCTTATTTAAAAAGTTTGCCGGTATTGACGTCTTTGATATTGAGGTCAATGAAAACGATCCCGATAAATTAGTCGAAATCATTGCAGCACTCGAGCCCACTTTTGGCGGCATCAATTTAGAAGATATCAAAGCCCCAGATTGCTTTGTGGTGGAGCGCAAACTGCAGGCCCGCATGAAGATTCCAGTTTTTCATGACGACCAGCATGGCACCGCTATTGTGGTTGCGGCGGCCATTCTGAATGGCTTAAAAGTCGTTGGCAAGGATGTATCGAAAGTCAAACTCGTGACTTCGGGCGCCGGCGCTGCAGCGCTAGCCTGCATCGATTTGTTAGTGGATTTGGGCGTGCCTAGAAAAAACATTTGGGTCACTGATATTGCGGGCGTGGTCTACAAAGGCCGCAAAGAGTTGATGGATCCTGAGAAGGAGCCGTTCTCTCAAGACACCCCCTTGCGTACCTTAAGTGAGGTGATTGAGGGCGCAGATATTTTCTTGGGCCTCTCTGCCGGCGGCGTCCTGAAATCCGAGATGGTGAAAAAGATGGCAGACAAGCCTTTGGTGTTTGCCTTAGCAAATCCCACGCCCGAAATCTTGCCGGAGGAAGTCAAACTAGTTAGACCCGATGCCGTAATGGCAACCGGTCGCACCGATTATCCCAATCAAGTCAATAACGTTTTGTGCTTTCCATTTATTTTCCGTGGCGCTTTGGATGTGGGCGCAACCACCATTACCCGCGGCATGGAAGTGGCTGCAGTTAAGGCGGTTGCTGAGCTAGCTCAGGCGGAACAAAGTGAAGTAGTTGCAGCGGTCTACAGTACCGAGAATTTGTCGTTTGGTCCGGAGTATTTGATTCCGAAGCCATTTGATCCCCGCTTAATTACGGTGATCGCACCAGCAGTCGCAAAAGCGGCGATGGATGATGGCGTGGCACTACGCCCGATCGCTGATTTTGATGCCTACCGTAATCAGTTGCAGCAATTTGTGTACCACTCGGGTACTTTAATGAAGCCGCTCTTTACGATTGCTAAAAGCGTTCCTGAAGCGCAAAAACGCATTGTCTTTTGCGAAGGTGAAGATGAGCGTGTATTGCGCGCCGTTCAGATTGTGCTCGATGAAGGCATTGCAAAGCCAACCTTGATTGGTCGCCCTAAAGTGATAGAGCACCGCATTGAGAAATTTGGTTTACGTATGGTTTGCGGTACCGACATTGACATTGTGAATCCAGAAGACGATTCTCGTTTTGGGGATTTCTGGAGATCCTATGTGGCCATCATGGAGCGCAAGGGCGTTACCGCTTCGTTTGCTAAGCTCGAGATGCGTCGCCGTAATACCTTGATCGGCGCTACCATGCTCTCGAAGGGTATGGTCGACGGCTTAATTTGCGGCACGATCAGTAAGGTATCAACCCACCTCAAATACATTGATGAGGTGATTGGTCATGAAAAAGGCGCTAATGTCTATGGCGCAATGAGCGGTTTGATTCTGCCAGGGCGCCAACTATTTTTAGTTGACACCCATGTGAATGTCGATCCAACTGCAGAGCAGTTGGCCGAAATTACCCTCATGGCTGCGAGCGAAATGCGCAAGCTAGGTATGACCCCCAAGGTCGCTTTGCTGTCGCATTCCAACTTCGGCAGTAGTGATGCACCATCGGCTGCGAAGATGCGTCAAGTCCTCGCTATTTTGCAGGCGACTGCTCCTGAACTGGAAGTCGATGGTGAAATGCATGGCGACTGCGCGCTCGATCCAGAGATTCGTGCTGGTGCAGTGACAAGCTCGCCACTGGAGGGTGCTGCTAATTTATTGGTACTACCCAATATTGATGCTGCCAACATTTCCTATAACTTGCTCAAGACCGCTGCGGGAAATGGCATCGCCATCGGCCCTCTTCTGCTCGGGGTTGCCAAGCCAGTGCATATTTTGACCCCTGCAGCAACCGTACGGCGGATCGTGAATGTCACTGCACTAACGGTCGTCGAGGCTGCTAGCAAAGCCAGAATCAAAGGAAATTAAGGCCAATGTATATATGTGAGCAAACGCTCACATATATATTTATCTATATAAATCAGTGGTTTATAAAAAAACCACTGTAATTAGGCTTGATTTGGCTGTCGCTTACGGGTAACCTTACACCCATCATGAATAATCCTGAAATTACATCCGCTGAGTGGGACGACCACAGTCGCGCCGAAAGTTGGGATCGAAACGAGCAGTCTGATGGTGAGCCCTCTGCCACCAATGTCTACGCTCAGGGTGGCCTATCACGCCTGCAAACGCTCGCAGCCAATCATGCTTCTAGTAAAAAAGTACCCGCATCCTGGCGTGCTGCTTTAGCCGTTCGTGATGCCGGCCCTCCCGCCATGCTCCGTAGCGTTCGTCCTAATATCGTTCAATCGATTCGGGCATTCCGCACAACCGATTTAATGGAAGCAGCAGCTGAACTCGGTCAGCATTTTATCTACGCCAATTGCGCAAATGGCCTCACCAAGAGCGAAGTGCTCGAGTCGATTGCCAATGCCTATGTATTTACCAAACAGCAAGCTAAAAACTACGATCCCTTGTTGGATACCCTAACCACCATGGTGGACAAGGCAGGCCCACAGCCTGGTTTCGTTGTCGTATTAGAAGGCTTACCTTGCACCCAGAAATTTGACAAAGAAGCGCGCGAAACTTTATTGGATGTTTTCCGTGATGCGGTTGATTTCTGGTCCGAGCGCCGCGTACCGTATCGGGTGTTCTACTCCTTCGCGTAAGCACCCGCACTTTGCTACAAGCCCTTGATCTATTTGGATCCAGGGCTTTTTTATTGCCCGTTTAAATTAGCGATCCCAAATGGCGTGGATCATGCTGATGGCCGCAATACCAGCAGTTTCGGTACGTAAAATACGCTTACCTAAAGACACCGCCTGAAAGCCTGCTTTTAATGCGAGCGCTATTTCGTCTGGCGTAAATCCCCCTTCTGGCCCAATCAGCAGAATCACGTTTTGCGCAGTCAAGGGGGCAATAGTGTTCGCTAATGACGGGTGGTCCCCGGTACAGAAAATGAGTTTGAAAGTGTCTTTGAGGTGATCGTCAGAGGCTTTGCTAAGGTAATCCGTAATTGTCTGAACTGGTTCTATCAGGGGTAGCACGGTGCGCTCACATTGTTCGCATGCGGCTTGGGTAATAGCGCGCCAATGGATTAAGCGCTTTTGCGCTCGCTCGGCATCACTACTGCGGTGCAGTTTGATCACGGAGCGTTCGCACTGCAGTGGCGCAATTCGACTGGCGCCGGTTTCCACTGCTTTTTCGATAACCCAATCCATCTTATCGCCACCGGCCAGACCTTGGGCCAAGGTGATGCCATAGGGTGGCTCGCTTTGGGTATGTTGCTTTACGGCGGCGATCGTTAATTCGCCGGCTTTATTGCCCATTCGGGTGAGGGTGGCGGAGGCGATTTGCCCCTGACCATCAAAAATTGGAATGACTTCACCCTCGCTAATCCGCCGAACCCGTAAGTGGTGTAGCAACTCTGCGGGCAGCGGGTGGGGTTTTTGGGTTTCCCAGGGTGGAGGAAGATAAAATTGAGGCATTACCGCAATATAGCTAATTTAATTCCTTCGAGACCACTTTTACGATGTCAAATTTACAAATTCGCATGGCCAATGCCATTCGTGCACTTTCGATGGACGCCGTTCAGCAAGCCAATTCTGGGCACCCGGGTATGCCGATGGGCATGGCAGATATTGCAGTGGCCCTTTGGGATCAGCATTTACAACATAACCCAGCCGATCCGCACTGGATTAATCGCGATCGCTTTGTGCTCTCCAATGGTCACGGTTCGATGTTGCTTTATGCATTGCTGCACCTCACCGGCTATGACTTGCCGATGAGCGAGCTAAAAAACTTCCGTCAGTTGCACAGCAAGACACCAGGCCATCCCGAGTTTGGTATTACCCCAGGCGTCGAGACCACCACCGGCCCACTCGGTCAAGGT
>CAZWPR010000003.1:0-116108 GCA_964636135.1 uncultured Polynucleobacter sp. | reverse complement strand
AGTAAAAAATTAGCGTGGCGGGATTTTGGGAGTCCTAAAAATTCCCCTCTGAAAGAATTAAGTCCGATGTCGTTTTATTGGACTCCGCCCAAAGCCGGTGAAGAAATCCGGGAGTTTGGCTTTGCATCCCCTCGCATTAGCGTTGATGATGCCACCTTATTTGCGCTCAATCTACCGCTACCCAATAAACTGCATCGCATCATTGCAGGCTCCAAGGCAAGCGGACTTCTGGAAGACGTGGATATCCAGTGGTCAGAAAAATCATCTGCCCTACCGTTACCCAAGACCTGGTTACCCAATGCCAATTTGGCCCTGTCGATTAAGGCAGACTTAAGTAACTTTCGCTTCCTAGGACCCCGCAATGTTTTACCGAGCGTGACTAACTTAACGGGCCGACTGGAGACCAATGAAAAACAGGGTAGCCTGATATTGAACTCCCCCCATCTTGAGCTTGATATCAGCGGATTTTTAGCGGATCCAAAACTCAAGCTCGAGACCGCAAAAGGTCGGATTGAATGGCAAAAGGTCAAGGGGCAATGGCAAATCAGTGGAAAAGATGTTGCATTTAGCAACCCCGATGTCAGCGCAACCTTAACTGCCAACTACCTTTTTGGCGACCCCAAACAAACGGATTCACTGACACTGAATATGCAATTTGAGCGCGCCACGTTGACGCAAGTGCATCGCTATCTTCCAGTCGAAATGGATCGCGATGCGCGAACCTACCTGAGCAAGGCATTTGCTGGCGGTGAAGTACAAAAAGGTAGCCTCTTCATTAAAGGGGATCCCAATCAAATTCCTTACTCCGCGCAATACCCGGGGGAATTCACGCTCAATCTACCGATCAAAAATACTACCTTTAGTCCAGTACCCACTCTTCCTGCCAGCCAGGGTAGCTGGCCCGCATTTACCAATATCAGCGGCGCAGTAATAATGAAAGAGGCAGCGCTGAAAGTGCAAGTTGATACAGCGAACTACCAAAACGCTCTTTTGCAATCGATTCAAGCCACCATCAATGATGTCACGGCCAACAATTCAGAGGTTAGACTAAAAGGCTCTGCTAGCGGTGATTTGAAGGAGTTGCTCGACTACATTAAACCCACTCCCATTTTGCAGAAGCGGCCCTCGGTTGCGCAATTGCTAAATGTCAGCGGCCCTGCAGATTTAAGCGTCGACTTAGCAATCCCGCTATCGGGATCGAAAGATCCTGATCTCGATATTCGCTTAACTTTATTGGGCAACCAAGTGCAGTGGTCTGACTTTCCGCCGCTCCTTAATACAAAAGGTAGCTTACGAATACGCGATGACTTTCCGATGCCAGAAACAATCCGCGCAGACGTTTTGGGCGGTAGCCTCCAAGTGACTAGTCAGTCATCTGGCGGGTCGGAAAAACTGCTGACAGTCGCTGGTGGGATTAATACGAATGAACTCAAAAAACACCTGGCAGATAAAAGCGATTCGACCTTTGCTCCCGTCTTAAACGCAATGGCGGGCAAGATTAATTATGACGGCCAAGTCCGTATAGACAAATCCACCATCGATAGCAATATCCGCTTTAATCTCAATGCCTTTGGCTCAAATGCCCCAGAACCTTTAAATAAGGCAATCAATACCCCCCTCACTGCTCGCTTAAATTTAAAAAGCAACCCAGATCAAAAAAGTGGGGGCAGCATCCTGAGTTGGTCCGGCCAAATTGGTGAGCGTATTTTTATGCAAGGCAGCTCCGCTACTGGAGGTCCAATACGGCAAGCCTACGGCATTGGTCAGCCGGCCACCTTGCCTCAAAATGGCATCGCTTTTGGGATCAATACCAATGAGCTTGATCTCGATGCCTGGTATACATTTCTAAAACCAACTCTAGCAAGTGATACGGCAAGAAAAAACGAGGGCGATTCTAGCTCAGCAAAATACGCCGAAGCTAATGTGCCAGTAGAAATCACTGCGAAAGTAAAAAAACTGACGCTACTTAATCGCCACTGGTCTGACCTGCAATTCAGCGCAAATCGAAAAGATGCGCAACTGCAATTGCTTATTGCATCGCCACAGGTAGCAGGACAAATTCAGTGGCAAGCCAAGAAAAAAATGGATATTGCGGGGCAACTCAGTGGCAAGCTAAGCGCCCTTCGCATTCCGGAAACGATCGGGCCTACCGCCGCCATCAATCCGATAACCAAGCAACAAGCGTCAGCCCAAGTATCGGTAAAGGAGTTTCCTAACATCAATGTTGCCATTGAGGACTTTCAATACGGTGACAAGTCCTTCGGCAAGGTAAGTCTAAAAGCAACGCGCTCGCCCACCGCGTTGATGATTAACAATCTGCAAGTGAGCAATCCGCAAGACACCACTGTCATTAGTGGGGTTTGGCGCGGCAGCGATGGCGCCCAAAAAGAGCGGGCTGAGATAGAGGTCGCGATGGCTATTGCAGATCTAGGCCCGATTGCAGCGCGTTGGGGCAATCCCAAATCCATTGAAGGTGGCGAAGGCAAGATTACCGGAAAATTAGCATGGAGTGGCTCTGCATTTGAACCTCAACTTGAAACGCTGAGTGGCAAGATGAATGTTGCGCTTGAAAAAGGTCGCCTCCTGAAGGTAGACAATACTGCCGCCAAGTTATTTAGTGTACTCAGTCTGCAAAGCCTCTTGCGCTTTGCTACTCTCGATTTACAAGGTAGTCTTGGGACGGTCGTGTCACAAGGTACTGCCTTTAAAACCATTACGGGTGATTTTGCAGTCAATAACGGCATTGCCAAAACCGATAACTTTTTAATGCAACTCGATCAGGCCCGCGTTGCCATGGCAGGTTTAATTGATGTACCGAAAGAAACCCAGGATTTACGCATTACGGTTTTTCCCAGCATTGATGCGACCTCCGGCGCCTTGGCGGTATTTGCGATTAATCCGATTGCTGGACTAGGTGCCTTAATTGGTCAATACCTGGTAACCAATCGAATTAATAAAGTAATGCAATCCGATTATTTAGTGCAAGGCTCCTGGACGGACCCCGAAATCATTCCCCTCAATCAACAGGGGCAGCCCTTAGACCCCAAGGTGCTCGATAGCATTCGCACGAAGGGTTTACTAAAAGAACAGTTCAAGCCAAGCGCACCTACTCCAATTACCCCTGCGCCGACTAGCGGTCAAGGTGAAATTGAGTCTTTCTCTGGTTCTGGCGTAATCGCAAGCCCCAATTAAAGTAAAGCAGTACGATTAATGTATTCCTACTATTAATTGATTTTGTCTATGTCCGAACTGCGTGTTTGCTCAATACAGATGGTGTCTACACCACTACTTCAGGAAAATCTCGATCGAGCAGCGCATTGGGTTGCAGAGGCTGCTGCAACTGGTGCCAAGCTTGTTCTGCTACCAGAATACTTTTGTTTGATGGGTTTGGCTGATACAGATAAGGTGAGAGCGAGAGAAAAATTAGGCCATGGTCCAATCCAAGAGCGTTTATCCAGTCTTGCAAAACAATATGGTATGTATTTGGTTGCCGGCACCATTCCGCTGGAGTGTAGCGACCCAAACAAGGTGCTCAACACCAGCCTAGTATTTAATCCAGATGGGCTGCAAATTGCCCGTTACGACAAAATTCATTTGTTCGGATTTCAGACACAGGAAGAGCGCTATCAAGAATCGGAAACGATTGCACCTGGCGATCAACCTGGCAGTGTATCGATTTCGATTGCAGGAGTAGAGTGGCGCTTTGGTTTGAGCGTTTGTTACGACTTGCGCTTTCCCGAACTGTATCGTGCAATTGGATTAGTGGATTGCCACCTGATTCCAGCTGCCTTTACCTACACTACGGGCAAAGACCATTGGGACGTCTTATTACGCGCTAGAGCGATTGAAAACCAATGCTATGTCTTGGCTTCAGCACAAGGAGGCCTTCATCAGAATCAGCGTCGCACTTGGGGCAATACGATGCTGGTTGACCCATGGGGCCAGGTTGTTAGCATCCTGGATCAAGGTGAGGGCTTGGTACACGGCGTTCTGAGCAAAGAACGGTTAAACGCGGTACGCTCTAAATTACCTGCACTACACCACCGCACAATGTGATTTTTTGAAAGACACAGCATTTATGAATGATGTTCACATGCCGACTGATTGGACTAAACCCAAACAACAGGACGACTTACTGCAAATCGCCAAGTCAATCTTGCTTGAGCCCAGCGGTCTCACCGAATCCGATTTGCACGATACGTTTGGGGTGATGTACGCCCATCGCCTAGACGATGCCGATGTGTACTTTCAGCACACCCGGAATGAAAGCTGGAGCCTGGAAGAAGGTATCGTTAAGTCGGGAAGCTTTAGCATTGACCAGGGCGTTGGCGTGCGCGCAATTTATGGCGACAAAACCGCGTTTGCCTATTCGGATGAAATCAATCTACCCGCCCTACTCAAGTCCGCTAAAGCAACTCGTGTCATTGGCCCATCGGGTGGTAAGCAGGCTCTTGCCAGAACCACATCGACACCAGTCGTCAATGCTTTGTATTCCGGCTTAAATCCACTGGACTCTTTAGGTCCAACGGAGAAGATCGCTTTGCTGGAATCAATTGAGCGGCGCGCCAAAGCGCGAGATCCCCGAATCATTCAAGTGATGGCTAGCTTAGCTGGGGAATTTGATGTGGTGCTGGTGATGCGTGCCAATGGCTTACTTGCGGCCGACATCCGGCCACTTGTGCGCGTTTCAGTCCATGTGATTGCCGAACAAAATGGGCGTCGCGAATCCGGTTCGGCTGGTGGCGGCGCTCGCCATGACTACGGCTATTTCACGTCTGACCTAGTGAATCATTGGGTAGATGAAGCGGTGGATAGCGCGCTCCTCAATTTAGAGTCACGTCCTGCTCCTGCTGGTCCGATGACAGTTGTCATGGGCCCAGGATGGCCAGGTGTATTGCTCCATGAAGCCATTGGTCATGGCCTTGAGGGCGACTTTAATCGCAAGGGATCCTCCGCTTTTGCAGGCCGCATCGGCCAGCGGGTGGCTGCTAAGGGGGTTACGGTGGTCGACGATGGCACCCTCAGCGGGCGACGTGGCTCCCTGAATATCGATGACGAAGGCACGCCAACTCAATGCACCACCTTGATTGAGGACGGCATTCTGAAAGGCTATATTCAAGATACCTTAAATGCCCGACTCATGAAAATGCCGCAGACTGGCAATGGTCGGCGCGAGAGTTTTGCCTCCTTACCAATGCCACGAATGACCAATACCTATATGCTGGCCGGCAAAGAAGATCCCCAAGAAATCGTCGCCAGCATCAAACGCGGCCTGTATGCAGTTAACTTTGGTGGCGGACAAGTCGACATTACCAGCGGGAAATTTGTCTTTTCTGCATCAGAAGCCTACTGGGTCGAAAACGGCAAAATTCAATATCCCGTGAAAGGCGCCACGATTATTGGCAATGGTCCAGAGTCTTTAAAACAGGTTTCGATGATCGGTAATGACCTCAAACTGGACAGCGGGGTGGGTGTTTGCGGCAAAGAGGGTCAGAGCGTGCCGGTAGGCGTTGGCCAGCCAACCCTTCGGATCGATGGCATGACGGTAGGGGGTACAGCCTAATCAGCTTAAAATACGCATATGAGCAATCGAACCAACATCACCCCCGAAAACTGGTATGCCAGCGTGGATAAAACCTCGGATACCGACGACCAGCGCATTCATAACATTACGGTACTGCCTCCGCCAGAGCACCTGATTCGTTTTTTTCCCATCGCTGGCACAGCGATTGAAAAATTAATCAGTCAGACGCGTAGCAAAATTCGTAATTTGATTCATGGCAAAGATGATCGACTTTTGGTCATCATCGGTCCCTGTTCCATTCATGATCCGCGAGCAGCGCTCGAGTATTGCCAACGCCTCTTGGCTGAACGTAAGCGTTTTTCGGGTGAACTGGAAATCGTCATGCGGGTCTATTTTGAAAAACCCCGCACTACGGTTGGCTGGAAGGGTTTAATTAATGACCCCTATTTAGATGAGAGTTTCCGCATCGAGGAAGGCCTGCGAATTGCACGTCAAGTACTCATGGAAATAAACCGCATGGGTATGCCTGCCGGCAGCGAATTCTTAGATGTGATTTCTCCACAATACATTGCTGATTTAATTTCTTGGGGAGCCATTGGTGCCCGTACCACCGAGAGCCAAGTACACCGCGAACTCGCCTCTGGCTTATCAGCGCCGATTGGATTTAAAAATGGTACGGACGGCAACATCCGTATTGCTACCGATGCCATCCAGGCTGCGCGTAGAGCACATCACTTTTTATCGGTTCACAAAAATGGTCAAGTTGCCATTGTTGAAACCAACGGCAATAAGGACTGCCACGTTATTCTGCGCGGCGGTAAAGAACCTAACTACGAAGAAAAATTCGTCACCGCAGCATGCCAAGAGCTCGAGGCAGCAAAATTGCCGGCCAGCCTCATGGTTGATTTATCGCACGCTAACTCGAGCAAACAACATGAGCGCCAAATCACGGTGGCCGATGACATCGCAAAACAAATTGAATCTGGCTCACGCCACATTTTTGGCGTAATGATTGAAAGTCACCTCAACGGTGGCGCCCAAAAATTTACTCCGGGCAAAGATGATCCTAGCGCCCTTGAATACGGCAAGAGCATTACCGATGCCTGCATCAATTGGGATGACTCTGTGCAGGTTTTAGAGCGCTTAGCGCAAGCTGTTAAGAAACGTCGGCGCGGATAAATAAGCGAAAACTCTGGATCAATCGGATTTATTCTGATTTTTCCAGAGAATGTCTTGACCGCCAGCAGCGCGATTTAATACCCGCGCTAAAACAAATAGCAAATCCGATAAACGATTAACGTACTGACGCGGAGAATCGTGCAGCGTATCGTGCCATCCGAGTTTGACAATGGAGCGTTCAGCACGACGGCAAACTGTTCTACAGACATGGGCTTGTGCAGCGGCACGTGTACCGCCTGGCAGAATGAATTCAGTTAACGGGGGCAGCGTGTCGTTGTAGTGCTTGAGCCACGCATCCAACTGCGCCACTTGATCTTCTTTGAGTAGGGTGTAATTCGGGATACACAGCTCCCCACCCAAATCAAACAAATCATGCTGCACCCGCAAAAAGAGTGCCTGCATCTCGCCGGCAATCGCCTCCGGTATAGCCTCGGTCATCAAAACACCGATTTCAGAGTTGAGCTCGTCGACGTCGCCCATCGCACAAATGCGCAAATGGTCCTTTTCAACCCGGCTGCCATCGCCCAAACCGGTCATGCCGGCATCACCGGTTCGCGTTGCAATTTTTGAAAGTCGATTTCCCATCAACTGATTATAGGTAAATGGCTAAAATGGAGCGATGAATACTGTCGCCCCTCCACCCGATCTCTTAGAAATTCAGGCTTTACAGGCTAAATTAGTCTCGGCCCTCCGGCCCATCTTGGCTGAGGACGGCCTTTTGTGGGAGCCTGAGGACACAATCCCCTATGAATGTGATGGTTTAGCGGCCTATCGGCGCATGCCTTTAGCCGTCGCCCTGCCTGAAAATGAAGCGCAAGTGTCGCGTATTTTGCAAGTCTGCCACGCCATGAACGTGCCTGTAGTACCCCGGGGTGCGGGCACTGGCTTATCGGGCGGCGCCATGCCGATCGCCCAAGGCCTAGTTCTTTCCCTCGCCAAGCTCAAAAAGATTCTGGATATCAATCCATTTACCCGCACTGCGGTTGTGCAGCCGGGCGTGCGCAATTTAGCGATTTCTGAAGCAGTTGCCCATTTGGGTCTGTACTACGCGCCCGATCCATCATCGCAAATTGCCTGTTCGATTGGCGGCAACGTCAACGAAAACTCGGGCGGCGTTCACTGCCTAAAGTACGGATTAACGCTGCACAATGTGTTGCGTGTCCGTGGCGTTTTAATGAGCGGTGAAATTGTCGAATTTGGCAGCCTAGCACCTGATGCCCCCGGACTCGATTTACTTGCCATCGTGATGGGTAGCGAAGGCATGTTAGCGGCAGTCACAGAAGTGACCGTAAAGCTCGTACCAAAACCTAAATTAGCCCAGGTCATTATGGCTAGCTTTGATGACATCGAAAAAGGCGGTAATGCGGTTGCGGCCATCATTGCCGCTGGCATTATTCCTGCTGGCTTAGAGATGATGGATAAGGCAACTACTCGGGCGGTCGAAGAGTTTGTGCACGCCGGCTACGACTTAGACGCTGCTGCTATTTTGCTATGCGAGTCCGACGGCACGCCAGAAGAAGTGGCAGAAGAAATTGGGCGCATGACTGCAGTGTTAGAAAAAGCCGGCGCCAGTGGCATTCGTATCTCTAAAAATGAAAGTGAGCGCCTGACTTTTTGGAGCGGTCGTAAAAATGCCTTTCCAGCAGCAGGTCGTATTGCAGCTGACTACTACTGCATGGATGGGACGATTCCTCGGCGCCACATTGCTACCCTCTTACGCCGCATTCAAGAAATGGAAAAGAAATATCGACTCGGCTGTTTAAATGTATTTCATGCAGGCGATGGCAATATGCATCCGCTGATCTTATTTAATGGCGCCGACATGGACGAGTGGCACCGTGCGGAGGAATTTGGTACTGACATTCTTGAGGCCTGCGTTGAGCTCGGCGGAACGATTACTGGCGAGCATGGTGTTGGGATCGAAAAAATCAATTCGATGTGCGTGCAGTTTGGTGAGCACGAGCGGGAATTGTTCTGGGGTGTGAAACGCGCGTTTGACCCAGCCCAATTACTTAATCCCGATAAAGCCATCCCCAGTCTTAGCCGCTGTGCCGAGTATGGTCGCATGCGCATCAGCGGTGGCAAGTTACCGCATCCTGAGTTGGAGCGTTTTTAATGAGTGATGTGCAGATTCAGCAGTTCCGAGATCAAATTAAAGCCGCAGCTGTATCCAAGTCAGTGTTATCGATTCAAGGGGGTGACTCTAAGGCTTGGTACGGCAACCCCAATGCTCATACCCCTTTACTGACAACTGGGTTTCATGGGATCGTAGACTACCAGCCCGAAGAGCTCGTCATTACAGCGCGTGCTGGAACGCCATTGGTCACCATTGAGGCAGCGCTCGCCGAAAAAAATCAGATGCTGGCATTTGAACCTCCGCACTTTGGAGCGCAAGCAACATTTGGTGGTGCGATTGGCGCTGGTCTTGCTGGCCCAGGACGCATTAGCGCCGGCAATTTGCGCGACTACGTATTGGGTACGCGCCTGATGGATGGACAAGGGCACGATTTATCGTTCGGCGGCAAAGTCATGAAAAACGTGGCCGGCTATGACGTCTCGCGTTTGTTGCCAGGCTCTTTGGGCACCTTCGCCCTCATACTCGAGGCCTCCGTCAAGGTCTTGCCAAAGCCTGCTGGCACCGCATCCTTGCGCTGCTTTATTTCTGAGGCGCGCGCACTAAAGGTACTGAATGAGTGGGCAGGCCAGCCCCTGCCATTGTCAGCGAGTAGCTGGATCGGCTCGGGCGATGCCAATGCTGATGGAGAGCTCACCATTCGCCTTGCAGGTGCAGTTGCCGCAGTGCAGTCTGCTACCGTTCTCATGAAATCCACCCTAGGTGCTACCGAGCTCGATCCTGCCATTGCTGCTGCATTTTGGCGCGATCTGCGCGAACACCAATTGGATTGTTTTCATGCTTTGGGTGCCGATGCTGCCCTCTATCGCCTAGCCCTCCCCGCAGCATGTCCCCCAATCGATTTTTCTACGCTCAGTTCAAGTGCTGCCCAGCACCGCGTTCTCGAATGGCATGGCCAACAACGCTGGTGGCATGGCCCAGCGGATGCAAGTACCCAAGCGAAAGTGAAAGCAAAAGCGATTGAGCACGGCGGTCACGCCAGCTGCTTTCGCGTCGGTAGCAACGGTGTAGCGCAGCGCTTTACCTTGCTGAGTGATCAAGCCCATAGTGCAGCACTGACTGCTGTTCAAACCCAATTGCGTAAGGCATTTGATCCATCCGGGGTTTTTGCAACCGGTCGCCTTCCTTAATCTACCTATTGATATGCAAACCCAATTAGCCCCCCAGTTCATAAATACCCACGACGGTAACGAGGCTGCACGCATTTTAGGAAAGTGCGTACATTGCGGTTTCTGCACTGCCACTTGCCCAACCTATCAGATACTAGGCGACGAGCTTGATGGTCCGCGTGGACGAATCTACCTAATTAAACAAATGGCAGAGGGTCAAGCGGTGACCGAAAAAACCCGCCTGCACCTCGATCGCTGCTTAACCTGCCGTAATTGTGAAACCACCTGCCCCAGCGGCGTTCAATACGGTCAATTGATTGATATTGGACGCAAATGGGCTGAAGAAAGTACAGCCCCACGCAAATCCAGTGAGCGACTCACACGCTGGCTTTTAAAGGAAGGTTTAACGCGCCCCGCGCTCTTTAACTCTGCGATGGCTTTGGGTAGATTAGTGCGCCCACTGTTGCCAAGCGAACTCAAGCGCAAGGTGCCTATCAACGGCGTTTATACCAATCAAATCAAGACCAACAACACAGTAGCCGTAGCGCCTGTAAAGCAGGCAGCACGGGCTGCGATGTTGATTCTAGAAGGCTGCGTACAGCCTGGCATGCTGCCCAATATCAACCAAGCAACCCAGCGTGTTTTAGGGCGTCTCGGTGTGGATCTGATTAGTGCTCCTAAAGCAGGCTGCTGCGGCGCGCTCCGCTATCACCTGAATGACCAGGACGGCGGACTTGAAGCGGCGCGGCGCAATATTGATGCATGGTGGCCTTATGTTGAGGGCAGCAATCCAGTCAGCGCCATTGTGATGACGGCATCGGGGTGCGGCGTCATGGTGAAGGACTATGGTCATTTACTTGCGCAGGATCCGCACTATGCGGCAAAGGCGAAACGCATCTCTGAGCTGACCAAAGACTTAGCAGAAATTTTGCCGAGCTATACCGATGACTTGGTTGGGTTGCTCGGTAGTAATCCAAAATCAGGCGTGGTCTACCATCCACCCTGCACCTTGCAGCATGGTCAGAAGATTCGCGGAAAAGTAGAGGACTTACTGGAGAGCATTGGCGTACCTGCTCGCTTGTGCGCTGATAGCCATTTGTGCTGCGGCTCTGCTGGTACTTACTCGGTTTTACAGCCAGAACTTTCAGGTCAACTGCGTCAGCAAAAATTAGACCATTTGCAGCGGACCTATGAAGACAGTAATGCTACTGCCATCGTTTCTGCCAATATTGGTTGCATCACGCATTTGCAGCAAGAAAAAATGCCGGTCCTGCATTGGGTTGAGATTGTGGATCAGCTTCTAACGGATGCCACTCAAGCTGTAGAGCCCGAAGTCGCATGAGGGGAATCGCCGTCAATTTAATTCAGGTCAGAGACCGTATTGAATTAGCTGCCCTCGCCGCGAAACGCGACCCCGAAGAAATTCAATTGCTGGCAGTCAGCAAGCTATTCCCTGCCAGCGCAGTCGAAGAAGCAATGCATGCAGGCCAAACGTGTTTTGGCGAAAACTACGTTCAAGAAGGTGTTGAGAAGATACAGAAGCTCGCCAAATTACGTCCCTGGCTTGAATGGCATTTTATTGGGCCACTGCAAAGTAATAAAACCAAGGAAGTCGCCCATCATTTTGACTGGGTTGAAAGTATTGATCGCCTAAAAATTGCAGAGCGTTTGTCGGCCCAGCGCTTAGAGCTGCCCGAGGTACTCCCCCTGCAAGTCTGTGTGCAAGTCAATGTCAGTAATGAAGAAAGCAAAAGTGGTGTCTCCATTGATGAGGCAGCGGCACTGTGCGACGCGGTTGCACAACTACCAGGCCTGACCTTACGTGGGCTGATGGCCATTCCTGCCCCCAGCACTGACCCCGTAGAGCAACGCGCCGCATGCGCCAAAATGAAGGCGCTGTTTGTAGAAATTCAGCAATCCCGCTTAGATGATCGAGGTTACGCCTATTTTGATACCCTATCGATGGGCATGTCCGACGACCTTGAGGCGGCCATTGCTGAGGGCAGCACCCTGGTTCGCATCGGCACCGCTATCTTTGGTCAGCGCCCTCCTGCTAAGGCCTAGTACTATTCTACTTATGACTGGTTCCATTCACTCCCCTTTAGCCCATACCCACATCACCTTTATTGGCGGTGGCAATATGGGTCGAGCCCTGATCGGGGGTTTACTGGCTAGTGGTATACAAGCCAAACAAATGACCGTAGTAGAGCCATTTACCGCAACCGCAGAAAAACTAAAAGCTGACTTTTCCCTAGCCGTTGTTCATTCGATCGACCAATTGCAATTCGATTCCAAACTCGAGCATGTTGTAGTGATGGCCGTGAAGCCGCAAGATTTTAAGCAAGTGGCCCTATCTCTGGCCCCTCACTTAAAAGCCATCGCTGCAGAACGCTTACTCATCATCAGCATTGCGGCTGGTATTCGGCTCAGCAGTATGACAAGCTGGCTAAGTCATTCCCACTGTGTACGCGCAATGCCAAATACACCCGCCCTCATCGGTATGGGAATTACGGGCCTATGTGCAGACCCTAGCGTTGATGCGCAGGCTCGCTCCAAGGCGGCAGCACTGTGCAATGCAGTGGGGCAAAGCATTTGGGTAAGCGATGAGAATTTGATTGATGCCGTTACTGCGCTATCGGGCAGCGGCCCAGCCTATGTATTTGCATTTTTAGAGGCACTGCAGAGTGGCGGAGAGAAACTAGGTCTTGATCCAGCAAGCGCCAGAACCCTCGCTTACGCCACCTTGCAAGGTGCCGCGCAGCTTGCAGTTAATTCGGCTGAATCTGCCAGCAGCTTGCGTGAAAAAGTGACCTCCAAAGGGGGCACAACTGCCGCCGCTTTAGCTGTTCTCAAAGAAGAGGATTGGCAAGGCATTTTAGAGGCGGCTCTGGCTGCTGCAGCCAAGCGTGGCAAAACCATGGGTGATGAGTTAGCCCAATAACCCCAGTACGATCCCCAGAAATAAAAAGGCACCTAGCCAATTGTTTTGGCGAAATGCCTTAAAGCAAGCGTCCCGTTGCCGGGTACGCACTAGCGAGACATGGTAAATCGCGCAGATGAGCGCCCCAACCCAGCCAAACCAGAACAAGTCATTGAGTCGAACTAGGTAAGCAACCCATAAAAGACTGAATAGCAATAAGGCGTAACAAACGGTAATTGCAATCACATCAAAACGCCCAAAGGTAATGGCAGAGGTACGTAAACCTAAGCGCAAATCATCGTCACGATCCACCATGGCATACGCGGTGTCATAGGCAATCGTCCAAAAAAAATTACCCACAAATAAAATCCACGCCTCAAGCGGTACCTGATTTTGGCTTGCGGCATAAGCCATCGGAATTCCAAATCCAAAAGCTACACCCAATACGGCTTGTGGCATTGCAAAGAAACGCTTGGTGAATGGATACACAACTGCAATAAGAATCGCAAAAACCGATAATTGTTTCGTGAGTAAATTGAGTGGCCAAATGAGTCCAAAGGACAATAGGGCAAGGATGGCAGCAATCAATACCGCTTCTTTACCACTGATTTGACCGCTGGTGATGGGACGATTTTTAGTGCGCTCAACATGGCGATCAAAATCGCGATCAGCATAGTCATTAATGGCACAACCGGCGCTACGCATCAAAAAAGTACCGAGCGTAAAAATAATCAATAAATCCAAGGGCGGCATGCCTTGATTGGAGAGCCATAAAGCCCAATAGGTGGGCCACAGCAATAGCAGCGTACCAATCGGCTTATCGAGCCGGATCAAGCGGGCGTAAGCATAGAGCCGCTGCAAAATCAGACCAGCCTCACTCCAGGTAAATCACAGCGCCGGATAATTTTGGCGAGTTCAACCATCGCCGCTGCACGCGGATAACTTTTGCGCCACACCAAACTCACACGCCGGGTTGGCATGGGCTCTTCAAATGGAATGTAGCGAATTAAGCCTTCACGGGTTTTAGGGTCCGGTATCGAGGTACGCGGCAAAACGGTAATGCCAATACCGCCTGCAACCATTTGCCGAATCGTTTCCAGTGAGGAGCCTTCGAAGCTGCGTTGTTCACCAATCGTCGGGCCGGGTCCAAAGCGATTAAGTTCTGGGCACACACCAATCACATGATCCCGAAAGCAATGTCCCGCGCCCAGGAGCAAGGTGTTTTGTTCCTTTAATTCGTCATGGCCAATCAGTTGGCGCTCAGTCCAAGGATGATCTTGTGGAACGGCCACATAAAATGGCTCGTCATACAACTCGGCAACCTCAAGGCCTGCCATCGGAAACGGGTCAGCCAAAATAGCGCAGTCGAGGGCGCCTTGACGGAGCATCTCTAACAAACGAACCGTAAAGTTTTCTTCCAAAAACAATGGGGCGTTGGGCATCGACTCACGCGCTACCCTCACCAGACTCGGCAACAAATAGGGTGCAACCGTGTAAATTGCGCCCAGACGCAAGGGGCCGGATAAGGGATCTTGGCCGTGCTTTGCCAGATGCCTCAGGGAATTGGCTTCCTCTAAAACACGCTGCGCTTGTTCCACAATCAAAATTCCTAAGGCCGTCATAGCAACTTCAGCGCTGGTTCGCTCAAAAATCTGCGCGCCCAATTCCTCTTCGAGTTTTTTAATGGCAACCGATAAAGTGGGCTGCGAAACATGGCAAGCCTCAGCGGCACGCCCAAAATGGCGCTCGCGGGCAACGGCAACAATGTAGCGAAGTTCAGTTAATGTCATGACTCAATTATCAGGCTTTTAGAAAATCGGCGCGCGATCCGAGCCATCGCTCCAGTTGCTGCTCAACCACCTTAGGGTGATTTGCCAAAAGCCGCTCTGCAGCCTGCTGGGCTAAATCAATCAGCCAGGCATCGCGTTGTAGATCGACAAAACGCAGCATAGTATCGCCCGATTGCTTTGCGCCCAAGAGCTCACCCGGACCCCGCAGCGACAAATCCCGCTCGGCAATCACAAAGCCATCAGAAACCTCACGCAGAGTTTGCAAGCGCTCCTTTGCAGCTGCCGAGAGAGGCTCCGCGTACATCAATATACAGACCGAGTCGGCTGAGCCGCGCCCCACTCGGCCGCGCAATTGATGAATTTGGGCGTAACCAAATCGCTCCGCATGCTCAATCACCATGAGTGCCGCATTGGGCACATCAACCCCAACCTCAATCACGGTAGTTGCCACCAGCAACTGAATTTGATTGGCTTTAAATGCCGCCATCACGGCGGCCTTCTCCTCCGCCTTTAATCGCCCATGGACGAGGCCTATTTTAAATTGGGGCAAGCGCTCTTCTAGCTGCGCATAACTCTCCACCGCGGTTTGCAGCTGTAAGGCATCCGACTCTTCAATTAAGGGGCAAACCCAATAGGCTTGCAAGCCTTTACTCAGCCAGTCCTGCAGGCCATTGATGACTTCATCCCGCCGACTGTGCTTCACTACCTTGGTCGTAATGGGCTTGCGACCGGGCGGGAGCTCATCCACTACAGCCACATCCAGATCGGCATAGTAGGTCATTGCTAAGGTGCGGGGGATTGGGGTTGCGGACATCATCAGTTGATGGCAGTAGAACAGTTCCGAGCCGATGCGCTGCGATATCTCTAGACGCTGACGGACCCCAAAGCGGTGTTGCTCATCAATTACCGCTAGGCCCAACTTCGAAAACGAAACACTTTCCTGAATCAAGGCGTGGGTCCCAATAATCAGTTGCGCAGCACCACTCTCAATCGCTGCATGGGCGGCCCTTTTTTCTTTGGCTTTTAAACTACCCGATAGCCAGACGATCTCTACCCCAAGCGGCCCAAACCATTCTTGCATTTTGATGTAATGCTGTTCTGCCAGGATTTCAGTGGGGGCCATGACTGCAGCCTGATAGCCATGGTCGATTGCCCTCGCTGCGGCCAGCGCCGCAACCACCGTCTTGCCGCTACCCACATCCCCCTGCAATAAGCGGTTCATCGGAAATGCGCGGCGGAGGTCCGACTCAATTTGCGCCCATACCCGCTTTTGCGCTCCAGTTAATTCAAATGGTAGTGCTGCCAACAGCCCTTGCTCAATCGATTGCTGCCCCTCCATCGATGCGCCTCCGTGCAGACGAGGTGCATTACGCTGACGGCGCAGGGCATGGGCCTGCTTTAGCGAGAGCTGCTGCGCCAACAACTCTTCAAACTGCACGCGGCGCCATGCTGGGTGGGTTCGCTCCATTAAGGCGGCGGTATCCGCATCAGCCGGTGGATTGTGTAGGTAATGAATGGCATCGTGCAACGGCATCCACTCGCCCTGCGGCAAGAGATCAGCCGTCACTGCTGCAGGAATCAACTCGGCCAGAAATTGCTTTATGTCAATTGATCGCAAGGCCTGCTGCACTGCCTTGCGAATGACCGATTGGGTCACGCCCTCGCTGGCGGGGTAGACCGGGGTCAGACTCGCCGGTAATGGCGCATCGGGGGCAACTGCTTTGACGGCAGGATGGACCATCTCAGGTCCTGCATACCCATCGCGCACCTCTCCACGAACGCGAAGATGGGCACCCACAGCCATTTGCTTTTGCTGGCTCGGGTAAAAATTGAGAAAGCGCAACTGGAGCAGAGCAGTGTCATCTTCAATCGTGACCACTAACTGGCGCCGCGGTCGAAACAGCACCTGGCTGCGAATAACCTTCCCTTGGGTCTGTACTGCGCTAAATGACCCTTTAATTAATGCGTCTTCGATGCTATACAGCGCAGTCTCATCCTCGTAGCGGCTCGGAAGGTGCAATGCGAGCGCAATGGGGCTATTTAAGCCCATTTTTTCGAGTGCATTTGGTGGCCGGGGTTTCGTCATGGTTAGAATTCCAACTTCGATGGTAACGCTATGCAACTCTCCGACTTCAATTACGACCTTCCGCCCGAGCTAATTGCTCAGCACCCCCTCGCCAATCGCTCCGACAGCCGCCTGTTGGAGGTGGCTGCGAACGGCTTACATGATCGCGCATTTGTCGATATCAGCCAAATTGCCAAGCCAGGTGATTTATTTATCTTTAATGATACGAAGGTAATCCCAGCAAGGCTATATGGTCAGAAAGAGACCGGGGGGCAAGTTGAGCTCTTAATTGAGCGCATCACCGGTGAAAACCGAGCCTGGGTGCAAATAAGAGCCTCAAAGACACCCAAAGTCGGTAGCCGAATCACCATTCAGAATAAGCTTGGCGAAGAGATTGATGTCGAGATCCTAGAGCGTAAGGATCGCTTTTATGAAATTGCTTTTGAGCAAAACGTATTGGAATTACTCAATCGCTTTGGTGAACTACCTCTGCCGCACTACATTGAGCACCAAGCGGATCGCGACGATGCCGAACGCTACCAAACTGTTTTGGCAAGCAATCCCGGTGCCGTAGCAGCGCCCACTGCAGGCCTGCACTTTGATGATTTGGTTTTAGGGCGACTGGCTGAGAATGGGGTGGAACGAGCGACCATCACTTTACACGTTGGCGCAGGCACCTTCACACCGGTTCACTCCGAAGATTTAAGCCAGCACCAAATGCATTATGAGTGGTACAGCATCCCCGCAAAAACCATCGAAGCTATTGCGCAGACTAAGCAAAGGGGTGGACGCGTGATTGCTGTCGGTACTACTAGCTTGCGCACACTGGAGAGCTATGCCCTGAATCAGGAGCTTACTGGGGATACCAATTTATTTATTACCCCTGGTTTTGAATTTAAGATAGTGGACGCATTGGTAACGAATTTTCACTTACCCAAGTCCACTTTGCTGATGTTAGTTAGTGCCTTTGCCGGTATGGATACCATACGGGAGGCCTATCGGCATGCGATTGCGGAACGCTACCGCTTTTTTAGTTATGGTGATGCCATGTTCCTGAATCGATCCGCTTAAACTAGGCTAATGACATCACCCATCCAATTTGAGTTAATCAAGCGCGATTCGCAAAGCTTAGCGCGACTCGGCAGACTTGATCTGCCCCATGGCAGCGTACAGACGCCCATCTTTATGCCAGTCGGGACCTACGGTACGGTCAAGGCAATGACCCCACGTGATCTTGAAGAGGCTAAGGCGCAAATTATTTTGGGCAATACCTTTCATTTGTGGCTGCGACCTGGACTGGATGTCATTGCAAAACACGGCGGACTGCATCGCTTTATGGCGTGGGATAAGCCCATCTTGACTGATTCGGGTGGCTTTCAGGTATTTAGCCTGGGCGCGCTGCGCAAGATTTCAGAAGATGGCGTGACCTTTGCTTCGCCCATTAATGGCGATAAATTGTTCATGTCTCCCGAAGTCTCGATGGAGATTCAGGCGGTGCTCAATAGTGACATTGCTATGCAATTCGATGAGTGCACTCCCTACGAGACGCACGGTCAGGCCACCACTGAAAAAGCGGCGCGACAATCACTGGAACTATCCCTCCGCTGGGGCACGCGCTCACTCAAGCGCTTTCGGGAGCTTGAAACGGGCAATGGCCTCTTTGGTATTGTGCAAGGCGGGATGTTTGAGTCCTTGCGTGAAGCGTCCTTAGCCGAAGTAAGTCAGCAAGGATTTGATGGCATTGCGATTGGCGGCCTCTCGGTAGGAGAACCTAAACCCGAGTTTGAACGGATTTTGGCCTTTACTGCCCCCAAGCTTCCCGAAAAAGCCCCGCACTATTTAATGGGTGTTGGCACCCCTGAAGACCTGATGCTCGGAGTGAGTAACGGCATCGATATGTTCGACTGCGTGATGCCCACCCGCAATGCACGTAATGGCTGGCTCTTTACCCGCTTTGGCGATTTGAAGCTACGCAATAGCGGGTATAAAGACGATGACCGTCCAGTAGACCCGACTTGCGCCTGCTATACCTGCCAGCGATTTACCCGGTCCTATCTGAATCACCTGCAAAAAGCCAATGAAATTCTGGGGGCGCAGCTCAATACCATCCACAATTTGTCCTACTACATAGGGCTAATGACTGAAATCCGGGAAGCCCTGGCAAAAGACCGCTTTAGCGCCTACCGCGAGCAGTTTTATGCCGATCGGCAACGCGGCGTCGAACCAGGCCAGGATTAGGCTTCAAATCCCCCAAGCGGTTTAGAATTGCACTTTAGCCGATCTTTCTGGCTATTTTATTAGGGTTCTATATGGAGGCTTTGAATATGTGGATTAGTAATGCATTTGCTCAAACTGGCACAGGCTCGGATAGCGGCGGCCTAATGGGTTTCTTGCCCATCCTTTTGATGTTTGTGGTGCTGTACTTCATCATGATTCGCCCACAAATGAAGCGTCAAAAAGAAACGCGCCTCATGCTCGAAGCATTAGCAGTTGGTGATGAAGTCATTACCATCGGCGGAATTCTTGGCAAAGTCAATGCAATACGAGATCAAAACGTGATCGTTGAAATTGCAGCGGGCACCGAAGTGATCATGCAAAAAGGCGCGGTCACCATGGTTTTGCCTAAAGGCACCCTCAAAGCTGCTTAATCTCATTTTTAGTATTGGCGCCATCGAGACACTATGAACCGTTACCCACTCTGGAAGTACCTTGTAATTGGTGTTGCGCTCCTGATTGGCGCGCTCTACTCCTTGCCCAATATTTTTGGAGAGGCTCCAGCGGTTCAAGTCTCAGCCGCCAAGCCAACCGTCAAGGTTGAACTGGCAACGCAAGCGCGTGTTGAAAAAATATTAGCCGATGCCTCGATTCCAAGTACGGGCATGTTTTATGAGCGCACCGGCAATGTGGGCTCGGTAAAAATTCGTTTTGATAGCACCGACATTCAGCTACGAGCTAAGGATTTATTGCAGCAGAAACTGAATTCCGATCCAAATGATCCCAGCTTTACAGTTGCTCTAAATTTACTCTCCAACACACCCCATTGGCTCAGCTCCATCAATGCGATGCCAATGCCACTTGGCCTTGATCTGCGGGGTGGGGTGTATTTCTTACTGCAAGTCGATATGCAAGGTGCAGTACAGAAAAAAGTGCTGGCCATTGCGGGTGACATTCGTAGCCAATTGCGCGAGAAGAACATTCGCCACCAAGGGATTGAACGCGGCAATGAATCCATCACCATTCAATTTGGTAGTGCCGAGGAAGCAGAAAAAGCCAAGGCACTGCTCACCGCCTCACAAACCGACCTGATTTGGCAACTGAGTGCGCAAGCCAGTGGCGCCCGACTTATTGGTCAGTTCAAGCCAGCTTCGCTTAAGGAAGTGCAAGACAATGCGGTAAAGCAAAACATCACCACCCTGAATAAGCGTGTAAATGAATTAGCCGTAAAAGAGCCAGTGATTCAGCAGCAAGGGGCTGATCGCATCATCGTGCAATTGCCGGGTGTACAAGATACTGCTCGTGCCAAAGACATTATTGGCCGTACAGCTACCCTCGAATCCCGCCTCGCTGATCCTCTGGTATCCACCATTGCGGTGGGCGATCCCGTTCCTCCTGGCATGGATGTCTTCCGCTTTGGCGAAGGCCGGCTGGGCGTATTTAAGAAATCGATTATTTTTAGTGGTGATCGCATTACCGATGCGAGCGCCGGCTTTGATCAAAATCAACGCCCCTCGGTCAATATCTCACTCGATGCGGCCGGTGGCCGTGTAATGCAGGAAGTCACCCGTGAAAACATTGGCAAGCCCATGGGGATGATTTTGTTTGAAAAAGGCAAAGGTGAAGTTCTAACGATTGCCACCATTCAGAGTGAATTTGGTTCCAAATTTCAGATTACGGGCCAGCCTACCACCGAAAGCGCCAATGACCTTGCCCTGCTGTTGCGTGCAGGCTCACTGGCAGCGCCAATGGAAATCATTGAAGAGCGCACCATTGGTCCAAGCCTAGGCGCCGAAAACATTGAGAAAGGCTTTACCTCACTGATCTTTGGCTTTATTGCAATCGCGATTTTCATGATCGTGTACTACATGCTGTTTGGCTTTTTCTCGGTCACCGCTCTGGCAGTCAACATTGTGCTGCTGATTTCGCTTCTGTCGATGCTACAGGCAACCTTAAGCCTACCTGGTATTGCGGCGATGGCCTTGGCACTGGGTATGGCAATTGACTCAAACGTACTGATTAACGAGCGCATTCGGGAAGAGCTGCGCAATGGCGTTGCGCCTAGCACTGCGATTGCGATTGGCTTTGATAAGGCCTGGGCAACCATTCTGGACTCCAACATCACCACCCTGATTGCGGGCTTGGCATTACTGGCCTTTGGCTCTGGGCCCATCAAGGGGTTTGCGGTGGTTCATTGCTTGGGTATTTTGACCTCGATGTTCTCAGCAGTCTTTTTCTCCCGCGGCATCGTCAATCTTTGGTACGGCAGAAAAAAGAAGTTACAGAAAATTTCAATTGGCCAGGTTTGGGTCGCGAAGGAGAAATAAGCCATGGAATTTTTCCGTATCCGCAAAGATATTCCCTTTATGCGGCATGCATTGATTCTCAATGCATTCTCATTTATTTCTTTCTTGGCTGCAGTCTTTTTCCTCTGGCAAAACGGCTTACATCTCTCGATCGAATTCACCGGCGGTACGGTCATGGAGGTGAGCTACCAACAAACTGCGCCGCTCGAGTCGATTCGTAAAAAGGTAGAAAAGCTTGGTTACACCGACACCCAGATCCAGAACTTTGGTAGCTCGCGAGACATCATTATTCGCCTACCCCTGCAGAAGGATGCCGAGGGGAAAAATATTTCCTCTGCAGATCAAAGCTTGGTTGTGATGAAGGCTTTAGTCGAGGACGGCACAGAGGCCAAGTTGCAACGCGTTGAATTTGTCGGCCCTCAGGTGGGTAAAGAATTAGCCATTGATGGCTTAAAGGCCCTTACCTTCGTGGTGATTGGCATCATGATTTACCTCTCCTTCCGCTTTGAGTGGAAGTTTGCGATTGCCGGCATTATTGCTAACTTGCATGATGTGGTCATCATCCTCGGCTTTTTTGCCTTTTTCCAATGGGAATTCTCACTCTCGGTACTTGCCGCAGTTCTGGCTGTCTTAGGCTATTCGGTAAACGAGTCCGTGGTTATTTTTGACCGAATCCGTGAGAACTTCCGTAAGTACCGAAAGATGACCACTCCTGAGGTAATTGATAACGCAATTACCAGCACTATCAGCCGTACCGTCATCACGCACGGCAGTACCCAGATGATGGTATTAGCCATGCTCTTATTTGGTGGGCCCACCCTCTTTTACTTTGCTCTGGCGCTAACCATCGGTATTTTGTTTGGCATTTACTCGTCGGTATTCGTGGCGGCTGCGATTGCGATGTGGCTTGGAATTAAGCGTGAAGACTTAATCAAGAACGATAAAAAGCCAGACGATCCTACACGCAAAGACGATCCCAACTACGGCGCTACGGTTTAAGTAGTTCGCCCTTTGAGTGCGGCCATGATTCTGGTGGTCGCACCCCGATAATTCTCGGCATACCGCAGAGCCGCTTGCCGCATTGCTTGGCGCTGCTGCTGATCATGCAGAATACGATTGATCGCATCGGCCAATGTCGATACCAGTGATCCATTGTTCCCAACCCGCATGGCTGCACCGCAGTCAATTGCATCTTGGCTTGCCTGCTGAAAGTTAAAGGTGTGCTCTCCCAAGAGCACAGGGCAGCCGGCAGCGCAGGCTTCAATCAAATTTTGACCGCCCAGTGGCATCAGGCTTCCACCCATCACCACGAGATCTGAGGCGCTGTAATACAAAGGCATCTCACCCATCGAATCACCCAGCACCACTGCCGCTGTAGGATCAGCCAATTTGTGCAAACCAGTAGCATCTAAGTTGATTTCAGAACGGCGCAATAAAGTCAGTCCGTAAGCACGAATGAGCTCGGCCACTTCACCAAAACGCTCAGGGTGACGTGGCACGATACACAGCAAGGGCTGTGCCGTTGATGCTGATCCTGATGCTGATTCTTGAGCATGCATTTGCAGTACTGCTTGCCATGCCTCCAGGATGAGCACTTCTTCACCCTCACGGGTACTGGCAGCGCAAACCATGAGGCGATTATTCTTTTCTAAATGCGCGTGCCATGCGAGGCCCTGCTTGACTAAGGTGGGGTTTAACACCACATCAAACTTCAGATTACCAACGACCTCACAATGCCTTACGCCCAGTGCCCGATAACGCCCTGCATCGAGTTCGGTCTGTGCCAAGATACCGGTAAATGCCTGAAACAAAGAACGGCCTGCATTGCCAAAGCGAGCAACGCGGCGCGCACTGCGCTCGGATAAGCGGGCATTGATTAAATAGACTGGTAAGTTTATTTCGGCAGCACGAAACACAATCGTTGGCCATGCTTCGGTTTCCATAAACAAACCCAAGCTTGGCTTGGCTGCTTTTAAAAACCGCTCCACCGACCAGCAGAGGTCATACGGCAAATACACTTGCTGCAAGCGGCCCTGCGTAATGGCATCAGCAAAAATAGCAGCGCCAGTGCGTCGCCCATTGGGCGTCATGCTCGTCAATAAAATGGATTTGCCCTCTTGCAAATAAGCTTCGATGAGGGGCTGGGCTGCTCTGGTTTCGCCTACGGATACAGCATGTATCCAAATGGCTCCTGGCCGAATACCTTGGTTAAAACCAAAACGCTCTGCAATCGCTTGACGGTAGCCGGAGTCCTTACGGCCCCGCCACCACAGCCGCAGTAGCACGATTGGTAGGAGAAGATGCCACCCCAGTTGGTAGCAGGCAAACCAGAGCCAAGGGCGATTGACTGTTAACTGCGGCAATGCAGGCTCTGGGCTAGTTGGCGTCACTTTTTGAGGCGCTGTGTCAGCTCGACTGCTTTGCCCAGATAACTGGATGGCGTCATTTCCAGTAAACGGGCTTTTGCATCGTCCGGAATAGCCAAGCCCTGAATGAACACCTGCAGATCCGCTTGGTTAATGCCTTTGCCACGGGTCAATTCTTTTAATTGCTCGTAGGGATTTTCGATACCGTAACGGCGCATCACGGTTTGCACCGGCTCCGCCAAGACTTCCCAGCAGGCATCGAGATCGGCTGCAATCGCTGCCGTATTCACCTCGAGTTTGCCGATGCCACGCATAGCGCTGTCATAGGCTAAAACACTGTGCCCAAATGCCGGACCCAAATTACGTAATACAGTGGAGTCGGTTAAGTCACGCTGCCAGCGGGAGAGTGGTAACTTTTCAGCAAGGTGGCGCAAGAGTGCATTAGCAACCCCGAGATTACCTTCGGAGTTTTCAAAATCAATCGGGTTGACTTTATGCGGCATAGTCGATGAACCAATTTCCCCTGCCTTGGTACGCTGCTTGAAGTAACCCAAGGAGATGTAGGCCCAAAAGTCGCGGTCCATATCAAGCAAGATGGTGTTAGCACGTGCAATTGCATCAAATAATTCCGCCATACCATCGTGTGGCTCAATCTGAATCGTATACGGATTGAACTGCAGGCCCAGGCGCTGCTCCACGACTTCACGCGCAAACTTCTCCCAATCAAAATCGGGGTAAGCCGAAAGGTGTGCGTTGTAGTTACCGACTGCACCGTTCATTTTGCCCAGCAACGGCACTGCAGCGATCGCAGCGATCGCACGCTCCAATCGTTTAGCTATATTGGCAATCTCTTTGCCCAAGGTAGTGGGCGATGCCGGCTGACCATGTGTACGCGAGAGCATCGGCACCGCAGCATTGGCTAGCGCCAACTCTGTTAAGGCGTCGTGGATTTTGCGCAGCTGGGGTAGTAATACGGTATCGCGCGCGCCCCGCAGCATCAAGCCATGCGCTGTATTGTTGATGTCTTCCGAAGTGCAAGCAAAGTGGATGAACTCACTGGCCTTAAGCAAATCAGGCCGGCCCGATACTTTTTCTTTTAAGAAATATTCGACCGCTTTCACGTCGTGATTAGTTACGGCTTCGATTTCTTTAATGCGCTGCGCATCGGCATCGGTAAATGCATTTGCTAGAGACAATAAAAAATCGGCATCGGCCTTCGAAATAGCTGGCACATCCGCAAGACCCGCAGACCCGAGAGCCAAGAGCCAATGAATCTCTACAAATACGCGTTGCTTCATAAAAGCAGACTCAGACAACCAGGGTCGCAATGCATCCAGCTTGCTGGCGTAGCGCCCATCGAGTGGGGATAAGGCGTTTAAGGTGCTAATCGGTTGGCTCACGGTTCTGCCTTTTTGGGGTGTAATCGATAAATACTTATTTTAAAGCGTTATTGGGTTACCCCCTCATGACGCGGCTATACTCCAACGCTATGAAAATTATTGGCTCAATCACAAGTCCCTATGTCCGTAAAGTGCGGATTGTCCTCGCCGAAAAGAAGATCGAGGCTGATTTTGTCCTCGAAAACGTTTGGGTTCCAGAAACTACCATTAGCCAAAGCAATCCCCTCGGCAAGATTCCTTGCCTGGTGATGGACGATGGCAGCGCTATATTTGATTCACGGGTAATCGTGGAATACGTTGACACCCTAAGCCCGGTTGGGAAGTTAATTCCGGCCGATGGGCGTGAGCGTGCCGCAGTTAAAACCTGGGAAGCATTAGCGGATGGAGTCTTAGATGCCGGCATTTTGGCCAGACTAGAAGCTACCTGGCGGCCTGCAGAGCAGCAAAGCCCTGCTTGGATTGAGCGCCAAATGAGCAAAATCGATACAGCCCTCAGAAGTATCTCGATAGGCTTAGGTGAATCGAATTACTACCACCACAATCAATTTGGCTTAGCTGATATTGCGGTGGGTTGCGCCTTGGGTTACCTGGATTTTCGCTTTCCATCTCTCGATTGGCGCACGCCATTCCCGAACTTAGAACGCCTCTACCAAGGGCTAATGCAGCGGCAGTCCTTTAAAGACACAGTTCCACCAGCGGCCTAAGGCTTAAGGGCTCAGGCGCTTATTCTGGTGTCGCCGCAATAATCCCACCGCCCAAGCAAATATCGCCGTCGTACACTACAGCAGATTGACCCGGAGTAATCGCCCACTGCGATGCCTCAAATTGCAGAGCGAATCCAGCAGAGCGAGTCTCCAAGGTGCAATTAGCATCCGTTTGGCGATAGCGTGTTTTGGCTGTATAGCTTCCTGCCAGCGGGGCTGAGCCACTGATCCAGCTGGTATCGATTGCATTTAAATGCTGACTGGATAACCATGGATGTTCGTGGCCTTGCGCAACATACAAGGTATTGCTCGCCATATCTTTGCGCGCGACATACCAGGCATCACCATTGCCATCTTGGCTGCCGCCAATCCCAATCCCTTTGCGCTGACCGAGGGTAAAGAATGCCAGACCCATGTGCTCACCAACGGTCTTGCCGTCGGGGGTTTTAATCGGACCCGGAGCAGTGGGCAGGTAACGATTCAAAAACTCCCGAAACGGTCGCTCGCCAATAAAACAAATGCCAGTCGAATCTTTTTTACGTGCGTTTGGTAAACCAATTTGGTCAGCCAATTTGCGCACTTCGGTCTTGGCCATTTCGCCGAGCGGAAACATCACCTTTGCCAGTTGCTGCTGGCTTAGACGGTGCAAAAAGTAGCTTTGATCCTTAGTGGCATCGAGCCCCTTTAGCAGCTGAACGCCTTCCACAGCGTGCTTTGCGCGGGCGTAGTGCCCGGTGGCGATGGCATCAGCGCCCAAGGCCATGGCGTGATCTAAAAAGGCCTTGAATTTGATTTCGGCATTGCACAAGACATCGGGATTGGGGGTGCGGCCAGCACTGTATTCGCGTAAAAATTCAGCAAAAACGCGCTCTCGGTACTCTGCAGCAAAGTTCACCGCCTCTACATCGATCCCAATTAAGTCGGCAACTGACACCACATCAAGCCAATCTTGGCGGCTAGAGCAATACTCGCTGTCATCATCGTCTTCCCAGTTTTTCATAAAAAGTCCAACAACTTCAAAGCCTTGCTGTTTTAAAAGCCAAGCCGTTACGGATGAATCCACGCCCCCAGACATCCCCACCACGACTTTTGAGGGCTGAGACAGCGGAATTGCGGAAGATTGAAGGTCGAGCATCGAAAAATGAGAGAATTACAGTTAAGTTACCGGTTCCCCATTGTAAAAGTCTTACGTTGGATACACACCAATTAAAAGAAATTACGAACACGATGGGTAAGTGTGCTCACAAGGCCAAGCTACTTTAACTAATACCGCTTTTCTAAATTATTTGCTTTCGGAGACATGCCATGCGCATTGGAGTGCCACTAGAAACCAGACCAGGGGAAACTCGGGTTGCAGCCACACCGGAGACGGTCAAAAAGCTGATCAGCCAAGGTCATCAATTCATTATTCAATCCGGTGCCGGTAACGGTGCCAGCGTCCCAGATTCAGCCTATGAAGCCGTTGGTGCCACCATTGGTAGCGCTGCCGACGCTCTTGCGGCAGAGATGGTGCTGAAGGTTCGCGCCCCACAAGCCGATGAACTCAAACAAATCAAATCGGGTACCGTGCTGATTGGCATGCTCGATCCATTTGATAACGAGGCGATTGCAGCCATGGCTAGCCAAGGCATTACCGCCTTTGCTCTTGAAGCGGCGCCACGTACTACCCGTGCCCAAAGCATGGATGTACTGTCTTCTCAGGCCAACATTGCGGGCTACAAAGCCGTCATGCTCGCCGCCAACGAATATCAGCGCTTTATGCCGATGCTGATGACCGCTGCAGGTACCGTCAAAGCAGCACGCATACTCATTTTGGGTGCTGGCGTTGCAGGCCTGCAAGCCATTGCGACGGCTAAGCGCTTAGGTGCTGTGATTGAAGCATCGGATGTGCGCCCTGCTGCCAAAGAACAAATTGAATCGCTTGGCGCTAAGTTTGTGGATGTGCCTTACGAGACCGATGAAGAGCGTGAGATCGCTAAAGGTGTTGGTGGCTATGCACGCCCCATGCCAGAGTCGTGGATGAAACGCCAGGCTGCTTTAGTTGCTGAGCGCGCTATGCAAGCGGACATTGTGATCGCAACTGCCTTAATTCCAGGACGCAAGCCACCCGTCTTATTGCACAGCGAGACCGTAGCCAAGATGAAGCCCGGTTCAGTCGTCATCGATTTGGCTGCAGGCCGTGGTGAAAACGGTTCTGGCAATTGCCCCCTCACTCGCGCAGACCAAATCGTCGATGCGAATGGCGTGAAAATTGTTGGCTATACCAATTTACCCAGCATGGTTGCGGCAGATGCGTCGGCACTTTACGCGCGCAACGTACTGGACTTTATGAAACTCATCATCAATAAAGAAGCGCAGTTGGCTATCCCTGCTGCCGCCGATGATGACATTGTTGCAGCCTGCCTCATGTGTCGTGATGGCCAAGCTGTCCGTACCAATTAATTATTGAAGGAATGATCATGGATGCAGCTGCAATTCAAAGTATTCTTACGGTCCAAAACATTACGGTGTTTGTGCTAGCCATTTTTGTGGGCTACCACGTAGTTTGGAACGTCACGCCCGCATTGCATACGCCATTAATGGCGGTGACCAATGCGATTTCTGGAATTATCATCGTTGGCGCTTTGTTGCAAACCGAAGTCATCAATGGCGATGAAATTACCCTCACCAGCTTGATTGGCGCACTAGCCGTCTTCCTCGCCTCGATAAACATTTTTGGTGGCTTTATGGTCACTCGGCGCATGCTCGAAATGTTTAAAAAGAAGGCTCCTAAAAACGAAGCCGCTGGCACAAAGTAAGAGAACCACACCATGTCTAATATCACAGCGATTTCTTATCTCATTTCTTCGGTGCTCTTTATCCTCGCGTTGCGGGGCTTATCGTCACCAACCACCTCCCGTCAAGGTAACGTCTATGGAATGATCGGCATGTTACTCGCCGTCATCACCACGTTCTTGATCCCCACATTTAAGCCGGTCTACTGGCTGATTGGCGTTGCCATTGTTGCTGGCGCGATCATCGGTTCGATTGCTGCTAAACGCGTGCAAATGACCAAGATGCCTGAGCTGGTTGCGTTAATGCACTCCTTTGTTGGTCTATCCGCGGTACTGATCGCCATTGCGGCAGTTATCAATCCCGCACAAGATCATTCGGGCGCACAGAAGATCGAACTCTTTATTGGTGCCTTCATAGGTGCGATTACCTTTACCGCCTCGATCATTGCTTTCGGTAAGTTGTCCGGTAAAGTCAGCGGCAAGCCAGTGACTTTCTCTGGCCAGCACATGCTGAACCTGATTCTTGCCATATTGATGGTTGGGGCTGGCGTGGTGTATTTCTTGACCGATAGCCATGCAGCTTTCCTGGCCATGTGCGCAGTTGCCTTGGTACTCGGCGTGACCTTGATCATCCCCATTGGTGGTGCCGATATGCCAGTGGTGGTGTCGATGCTTAATAGCTATTCTGGCTGGGCAGCGGCGGGCATTGGCTTTACCCTCAATAACCCAGTCTTGATTATTGCTGGCGCCTGCGTTGGCTCTTCAGGTGCAATTCTGTCTTACATCATGTGTAAAGCGATGAACCGTTCAATCGTCGCAGTGTTGCTCGGCGGCTTTGGTGCTGAAGCAGCCGCTGGCGGTGACGATGATGGTGCTCCAAAGAACTATAAATCGGGCTCAGCTGAGGATGCGGCATTCTTGATGACCAATGCTGATACCGTGATCATTGTTCCAGGCTACGGTTTGGCGGTTGCGCGTGCGCAACATGCACTCAAAGAATTAACCGAGAAGTTGACTCACCACGGAGTCACGGTGAAGTATGCAATCCACCCTGTTGCAGGACGGATGCCCGGTCACATGAACGTCTTGCTGGCGGAAGCTGAAGTGCCCTACGACCAAGTATTTGAGATGGAAGACATCAACAGCGACTTCGGTCAGGCTGATGTGGTTCTCGTTCTAGGCGCAAACGACGTGGTGAACCCTGCGGCACGTACACCTGGTAGCCCCATCTTCGGTATGCCAATTTTGGAGGCCTTCAAAGCCAAAACCATCATTGTTAACAAGCGTTCGATGGCTGCCGGTTACGCTGGCTTAGATAACGAACTCTTCTATATGGATAAAACCATGATGGTCTTCGGTGATGCGAAGAAGGTCATTGAGGACATGGTCAAGGCCGTTGAATAACTAGTCTTGCTGTTGAGTGAAAAGCCACCTTTGGGTGGCTTTTTTGTTAGCCTGGACGAATGGGCTGATGCACGCCGATTTAATTAACAGCAGGGTCACTGACTGCAGCGCGAGATTCCAGTAGCCGCGTTCGAACATATCGCACCCCTACGAGTACTAAATGTACAAAGATAATGAAAAGGTACATTTCACCCAGAGTCTCATGCGAGCCCTCAAAGATTGCTCGTAGCCACTTGCCGCCCCATTCTTCATAGCCCCCAATCCCAGTAAGCACTAACAAAGGCGTTAACACATACATCACCAAAATAAATACGCCCATGAAAGCACCGTACCACCGATTCCAGTTCCAGAGGCGTTGTATCTCGAGTGCCTTCATGTCCGCTTGAATTCCCTTGACCATACTTGCCCTTCGCCATAGGGCGCGGAGCGAACTAGCTCCACCGGCAATTGAGCCCCAGCACAAACGCAACAGAAAAATGATCCCGAAGCCATATCCACAATACACATGCACCAGACGAAATGACTCACTGTCTGCGGTGATGTAGGCCGTTATGAATGATATGGCTCCAATCAAATGCAGCATATTTTTCACCGACTTACTGAATGCAATTGAAATACCCATTATTTTTACCTTGGAATCCGCACATCGTCATCATCAAAATTACCTTGCTCGGCATGACGATGGCATGCATTGCAATTGGCTGCACTCTTCACAGAGGGCTTAGCAAAATCTTCTACCCCAATCTTGCGGTGCTTCTTTTGAAACCAATAGGACTGGGTGATTCGATTTTCTGGAGGCGCCTCTTTAACGCGCTTATAACTTCCTGCGTAGCGCTTAAGCCAAGCTGAAATCTCCGCCGCATCCTTAGGCTCAACGGAGGCATCGGTTCCGTAATGCTTGCTAAGGCCGCTCATAATCGAGGACCAGGACTGTGCCGGCAAAAATCCCGGAGGATACGCCAGATGGCAACTCGCACACTCGGCTTGATAGATTGGCAAACGATCAACGGGCATCCTATTTGCACTATCCGCCATTGCCAATTGAGAGGCGGCCCCTACTGCCAAGTACGTCAACGCAGTTAGCGCCAGCATCGAAATAAAATCTTTCATAATCACCCCCTACTTTTTAATACTAATGAGGTAAGACAAGACATCTGCCTTTTCTTGGGGCAGACATTCCCGGCCGAGGACGTCGTTGCAATTGCGGCGAAACCATTTATCTGTTCTGGCAGAGTCGGTCAGCGCATCTGGATTTACAGATGGCGCGAGTGGATCAATTACCTTGTTAGTGCCAGCATGCTTTCCTAGAGATATGGGTGGGTTGCCATGGCAGGATGAACAGGACCACTCTTTGCCATGAGTGGAATTGAAAAATACCTTCCCTCTTTCGCCATTTGCTTGACTACCGGCTTTATCGGTCCAATACTGTAGCTGTTTGTTAGGCGTTGTTTCTGCGGCAATTGCTGGTGCTATTGCCGCAAAGGAAAAGAGCATGAATAGGGCTGATTTGGCGTGAATTCTGTATATGTTTGAGTTCATGCAGTCAGTATTGAATAAATGGGGTTTACGGAATCTGAAGACTCCATTCATCTGCCATTCAGAATTCACCGCCTACAATGAAGGATGACCTTCATTTTCCGATTCGTACTGCTTGCATTTCTGATCACCCAACCCCATTTGTCTTATGCAGACAGCGATCAAGACCGCGCCCGTAAAGCAGTGGAGCAAGGCGAAGTGATGCCGCTCCAACATATTCTTCAAAAAATGGCTAAAGACTACCCAGGTCAAGTCCTTGAAGTTGAGCTAGAGCGTAAGAAAAACACTTGGGTTTATGAGATCAAGCAACTTTCCGCCAGTGGCGTTCTCACCAAGCTTGAGGTAGATGCCAAGACCGGCGTCGTCATTAAGCAGAAATCAAAAAACACCAGTCAATAACTCAAATGCGCATATTAATCGTCGAAGATGAGCCTACCCTCTGCGCACAATTGCGTATAGCTTTAGAAGAGCAAGGCTATGCGGTGGATATCGCCAACAACGGCGAGGACGGTCTACATATGGGTAAAGAGGAGGCCTTTGATGTTGCCATCTTAGATCTGGGCCTTCCTAAACTTGACGGAATATCCGTTTTAAAGGGCTGGCGCCTTGCCAGAAAAAAACTACCTGTTATTATTCTGACCGCACGGGACAACTGGAGCGAAAAGGTATCTGGTATCGATGCGGGCGCAGATGATTACCTGACTAAACCATTTTACATGGAGGAGCTCTTAGCCCGGATTCGGAGTGTGATTCGGCGAACGGCAGGGCACTCATCCCCTGTACTATCGATTAAAGGGCTGTTTTTAGATACTCGTAGTAGCAAGGTGTCTTTGGATGGCAATCCGATTACCTTAACTGCCCATGAATTTAAGTTGCTTGAATATCTAATGCATCATCCGAACGAAGTGATTGACCGTGCAACGCTGGGTGAGCATATTTATGCATACAACGAGGACCCTGATTCCAACACCATTGAGGTTTTCATTGCCCGCCTGCGCAAGAAAATACCCGAGGGCCTGATTGAAACCATTAGAGGCTTAGGTTATCGCCTAAATGATGATCTTTAATTCGATTCGCTTTCGGATTGGAATTGCCTCCTTAGTAGGCATTGCAATCGCCCTAGTATTCGCTAACTCCGTCATTGGCACCCTTTTTGAAGAGCATGCTACTCGGCAATTTCAATCTGCACTGCAATCCCGCTTTCTGCAGGTTGCCAGTCTTGCTGGCCAAGACCCCAAAACTGGCGAACTTTTTTTTAGGGTGCCGGCAAATGAGCCTCGCTGGTCCAGCCCCCTTTCGGGACTATATTGGCAGGCCAATTTATCCGATGGAAAAATCATTCGGTCTCGTTCGCTATGGGATACAACACTGCAAGTTCATTCCCCCGATAAAGCCTCTTTTTATGAAATCAATACTAATCAAGGCCAACATCTAATGGCCCGATCACAAGCAATTGAACTAGATGGCGTCATTCCAATCCCTTTTTTACTCACTGTCGCGGAAGATACAGCAGAGCTAGATCAATCAATACGCCAATTCCAATCGCAAATACAGTGGTATCTCACGATCTTGGCTGTTGCGTTACTAAGCATGGTGGTATTACAAATTACGATTGGGCTATCGCCACTGAGCAAACTAAAAAAAGCCATGCTTCGTTTACGCACTGGGGATGCCGCCTGCATCAAAGGCCAATATCCCAATGAATTTAGTCCGTTGGTAGATGACTTTAATTCAGTTCTGGAGCAAAACAAGCAGTTGGTTAGCAAAGCACAAATTCAGGCAGGTAACCTCGCACACGCAATCAAAACTCCTCTAGCTGTCATTACCAATGCCATCGCGAGCAAAACAATTCATGATGCCGATTTTCGTCAGCTCGTTCTTGAGCAAACTAGACTTGCTAAAGAACAGATTGACTGGAGCCTTGCAAGGGCAAAAACCATCACGCGCAGCCGTAATATCACGCTAAAAACTCCGGTTGTTGGAGCAATTCAATCGATTGTGCGGGTGATGGAAAAGATCTATGCAGATAAATCGTTGACGATGACTATTCATGCGCCCGAGTCTGCCGTTCAATTTAATGGGGATGAGCGCGATTTACATGAAATCGTAGGCAATGTGATTGATAACGCCTGCAAATGGGCAAGTACACAAGTGTTGATTTCGATCTCCAAAGAAAAGGGCTGGGTCACGATCGCTATTGAGGATGACGGACCGGGGATCACTCCTGATGACTATGCCAATGTTGTGCGTCGTGGCGTGCGGCTCGATGAATTTACTCCTGGTACTGGGCTTGGTTTAGCCATCGTCGATGAGCTCATTTCCATCTACGGGGGGAAAATGCAGATGAATCAATCATCACTAGGCGGTCTCAAAGTCGCAGTACAGTTACCGCGATCTGATTAATTTTTTTATAGCAATAATCACCAAAGAAAAAGGGCAGCTAAGCTGCCCTTTTCAGTTCTAGCTAGGCTAGATCATTACATCATACCGCCCATACCGCCCATGCCACCGCCCATGCCGCTCATATCGGGCATGCCGCCTGCGCTGTCTTCTTTTGGAGACTCGCAGATTGCACAGTCGGTTGTGAGGAGCAATGCTGCAACCGAAGCCGCATTCACTAATGCAGTTTTAGTTACCTTGGTAGGATCGATAACACCCTGAGCTACCAAATCGCCGTACTCGCTGGTGGCTGCGTTATAGCCATTGTTCCCTTTGCTGGCCATTACTGCGTTCACCACCACGCTGGCTTCGTCACCTGCGTTGGAGACGATGATGCGCAGTGGCTCTTCCATGGCACGCAGAACAATGCTGATACCAGCATCTTGATCTGGGTTATCGCCTTTGAGGCCCATGATGCCTTGCTTAGCACGAATCAATGCTACACCGCCGCCAGGAACAATACCTTCTTCGACTGCTGCACGAGTTGCGTGCAGAGCGTCGTCAACGCGCGCTTTTTTCTCTTTCATTTCGACTTCAGTAGCCGCGCCAACACGAATCACTGCAACACCGCCTGCCAACTTGGCAACGCGCTCTTGCAATTTTTCACGATCGTAATCGCTGGTGGCTTCGTCGATTTGAACGCGAATGTTTTTCACACGCGCTTCAATGGCTTTGGCATCGCCTGACCCATCGATAATGATCGTGTTTTCTTTACCAATCTCAACGCGCTTGGCTTGACCCAAATGCTCGAGGGTAGTTTTCTCGAGAGTTAAGCCGATTTCTTCGGCAATCACTTGACCGCCAGTCAGAATGGCGATGTCTTCGAGCATGGCTTTACGGCGATCACCAAAACCTGGAGCCTTCACAGCACAGGTCTTAATAATGCCGCGGATGTTGTTCACAACCAAAGTAGCCAAGGCTTCGCCTTCGACGTCTTCCGCTACGATCATCAATGGACGACCTGATTTAGCAACTTGCTCAAGCACTGGCAAGAGATCACGAATGTTGCTGATCTTCTTGTCAAACAAGAGGATGTATGGGCTTTCCAAGACAGCCACTTGCTTCTCTGGCTGATTAATGAAATAAGGCGAAAGGTAGCCGCGGTCAAACTGCATACCCTCAACGACTTCGAGTTCGTCTTCGAGTGACTTACCATCTTCAACGGTAATCACACCTTCTTTACCCACTTTTTCCATCGCTTCCGCAATGCGCTGACCAATGCTGACATCACTGTTTGCAGAGATCGAGCCAACTTGGGCGATTTCTTTGGTGGTGGTGCAAGGCTTGCTGATTTTTTTGAGCTCTTCTAAGGCTGCTGTTACTGCCTTATCAATGCCGCGCTTCAAATCCATTGGGTTGTGACCAGCAACAACGTACTTCATACCTTCGCGCACGATTGATTGTGCGAGTACGGTTGCAGTAGTTGTGCCATCGCCAGCGATATCAGCGGTTTTGGAAGCAACTTCCTTCACCATCTGCGCGCCCATGTTTTGGAGCTTGTCTTTGAGTTCGATTTCTTTTGCTACGCTCACACCGTCTTTAGTGATGGTGGGGCCGCCGAAGGAACGCTCCATAACGACATTACGGCCTTTTGGTCCGAGGGTAACTTTTACTGCATTGGCGAGGATGTTGACACCCTCCACCATCTTGGTACGGGCGTTATCGCCAAATACAACGTCTTTTGCTGCCATGATTGAATTCCTCTCTTATGTTCTCAATTACTTCTGAACAACGGCCATGATGTCTTCTTCGCGCATTACGAGAAGCTCATCTGCACCTACTTTGACGGTTTGGCCGGCATATTTGCCGAACAACACCCGGTCGCCAACTTTGACGTCAGGGGCATTTAATTTGCCGCTGTCATCGCGCTTGCCAGGGCCTACGGCTAAAACTTCGCCTTGGTCTGGTTTCTCGGCTGCTGCATCTGGAATCACGATTCCTGAGGCAGTCTTGGTTTCTTGATCCATACGCTTGATGATCACGCGATCATGTAAAGGACGTAGATTCATTCCTTCTCCTAAGTTAGTGAGTATTAACTACATAAAAATCGATATAAATCGTCGGGTTATAATCTCTACACCTCAAGTTAAAACGATTTTGACTGGTCAAGATCGTTTTAGCACTCGATTGCAGTGAGTGCTGATTATATAGGTCTATTCCCGGTGATTTCAAGGGGCGGCCCAATAAAAGCTTGTTGTAGGTCTTTTCCTACAAAGAAATCAGATCTGCCTGCTTACTTCCCGGACCTGTCCTGCCTAGACTGGACAGTCATCGACTGGAGAACACCTTATGAGTCCCAAATCTCGGCTGTATACGCTGGTTCACGCATGGAAGAACAAGCCTTTTCATGAGCTACGGGACGCCCAAGGTACTCATGTACCCAATCTGGCCCACGAAACCCAGGATGCCGGCAGTAATGCCAGCTGGTCTAAGCGCCAAACCGTCAGCTACGAACCCATTTTTAATGCAGCAGGCAATACCATGTCCGCCGCCTTGTTCAGGCCCCTATTGGGCGCCAGCGACTCCCAGGTACTGCGCTTCTCCATGGAAGGACTGGATGCGGCCAGTTACTGGCATTGCTGCAACAGGCCCATTCAGATTCTCTTGCCTTTATCACCCGGCGTACTTGCTAACCCACAGCGTATTGATGCCCTGTGCGATCTTATTTTGAACTCCAGGCTCCCCGTCGGTTTAGTTCACATTGGCCTAACGACAATGCCGCCAGATGCACTGCGCATCAATTGCAAAGAGGGTTTATTGCGCCTACGTCGCATCGGCGTACTGCTCCACCTGATGAATGCCAATCCGCAGTCAATTCAGCCGCAGTGGCTAGAGGAAGTCAAATTCGATGGCATCCATTTCTCCATTCAGGAGCTACGCAGTGACGATATTGCAGTAGCGAACCAACAAGCCCAATTACTCGATGCCCTCGCGATGGCAAAGGAGTTGGGCGCAATGCTGTATGCCAATGGCATTACCTTAATTAAAGACCTCGAAAACGCCAGGCTCTTGCCGGCGGATTTTTGCTACGGTGGACTCATGATGTCACCCGTCAGTAGGCACCAAATTCTTCATATCAGCGACAGTCGAATTGCGAAAGCTATTTTTGCAGTGAAACCCCATGGAAGTACAAACCAAAACGGAGATAGGCAATGAAGAAAAGTGTCATGTTGGTAGACGATCATCCCGCCATGTTGATGGCCCTCAAAAGTATGCTGCAGGACCAATTGCTGTTTGAGGTGGTAGGCCAGTGCCGCAATGGAGAGGAGTGCTTACAAAGTGTGAAGCAAATCAATCCCGATATTGTGATTCTCGATCTCGATATGCCAAAAACGGATGGATTTGATGTGATTCGCCGTATTAGTTTGACTTACCCCGACATCCGCTTACTTGTTCTATCCAGCCTAGATGAGCAGGTATATGGAGGACGTGTACGTTCCTTGGGCGCACATGGTTTTATCAATAAAACTGCCGGGGCCGATGTTATCTTGGCAGCCTGCGTGGCCATCTCCCAAGGCTATGCTTGCTTTTCCCATACGCGCAATGGCCATAGCTCGCTTAGCGACCAGGAGAAACTAGCCCTCATCTCTGATCGTGAATTGCAAGTGATGAAGTACTTGGGTAAAGGCAATAGCAATCAACACATTTCAGACTTGTTGCACATCAGCAATAAAACGGTAGCCACCTATAAAACACGCATCTTTGAAAAGCTGGGCGTCAATAATATTGCCGACCTCATTATGTTTTGCCGCAATAACCACATTATTGAGGGATGATGCGAGTCACCGTATTTGGTCTAATCGCTTGCACTGCCATACTGCTTTACGGCAGTATGGCTTTTGCACACCACATTGAACTCACTCCGGCAGAGCAGGAGTGGATCAAAGCAAAGCCAGTGGTGTATTTCAGTATTCATGAGCAACATGCACCCTACCTTGCACCTCTGGATGGAAATGGGCAAGTTGGGGTTTATCAATCACTCATTAATGCACTGAGCGAGCAAACGCAGCAGCAGTACCAAGCGATTTGGCGCAGTAACGATGCAGATTTAATCCAATTGCTTAGTGAGCAAACTATTGATTTTGTAATTGATCCACCTTCTCATCTATCAATAGCAAAAGCGGGTATCTGGTCAGATGCCTTATTTTGGGGTCATGCGGTCGTGGTAACGCGCACAGAGACCTTGGTGGGTAACCCCGTGATTGCTCCCAAAACAGCTTTTTTTAGCACGGACTCCGTACGCGGGGAGCATCAATCCGTAGCCCATCTATTTGCCGCACTCATGAAGCGCGAGTACGACGCTGTCGTGATGCCGATTCGGCTTGCGCGGTATGCCATGCGTGCAGAACACGAAGGGCATTTAAAACTGAATGGACTATATGGTCGCGAGCCACTGGTATATCGTTGGCTCATTAGCCATCATGCCAAGCCCCTCAAAGGCATTGTGGAAAAGACCTTGCATGCCCTTGATCCAGTGGCATCGCGTGCTATCTTTTCTATTCCGGGTTTTGGCATCGAGCTAAGAGACGATTCTGGCGGGGCTGATCTAGACTTTATGCATCAGCATCACGCGCCATGGAAGCGCCATATTTTGTTTGGCTTTTTATGCGCTATGCTCTTGGGCGGATTCGCTTGGATTATTCAGTTGCAGCGCCATCGCAAACAGCATGCACTGCAGCATGCTGCCCTGCTATCTGAGAAAGAGCATGCGGAGCGGGCCAATAATGCCAAATCGAACTTTTTGGCTGAAATGAGCCATGAGATCCGAACACCGATGAATGCCATTTTGGGAGTCCAAGAGTTATTACTCAAAAGCCCACGCTTACCAGAGAGCGAGAAACCCTTGTTGCAGAGCGCCCATGCCTCAGCAGAGTCGCTCCTGGGTATGCTCAATCAGGTCCTCGATCTTTCCAAGATTGAAGCGGGCAAGCTAACGTTAACACCAGAGCCCTGCTGCCTTAAAACCCTGGTCGAGGAAATTGACGCAGCTTTTTCGATCTTTGCATCAAATCGCCAATTAAGTATGCATACCCATCTCGACCTACGCATTGCAGAAGTACTGATGGTTGACTCCTTACGCTTGCGGCAAGTTTTAAATAACATCTTGAGTAACGCCATTAAGTTTACGAATGCAGGATCGATTCATTTTTCGGTACGTATCTTGGCCGATGACCACGCTGGGCAGTTGATTGAGTTTCGCGTGATTGATACCGGCATTGGCATGAATCCCGCTGATATTGCGATTGCCCTTCAGCCATTTGAACAAGTCCGCGCGCAACATCAAACGCAGGCGGGCAATACCCCTCAAGGCACTGGCTTGGGTTTGACCATTAGCAGCCATTTGATTCGATCGATGGATAGTTGCTTGTATTTTGATAGTGAACCCGGCATGGGCAGCAATGTCTATTTTTCTGCCGCCTTCCCAAGAACAACGCAAGTGGCTTCAAATCGTTTGATCACCGAGGCAGCCTTGCATAGTACCCAGCGTATGCAGCACCAAGGCAAGCAAGTCTGCGCCCTAGTAGTTGAGGATCACCCCGCTAGCCGTCAAGTCCTATCCCTCCAATTAGAAGCGCTGGGAGCTAAGGTCCTTGTCTGCGAAAATGCCGGACAGGCATTGAGCCTCCTCAAGCAGCGAGAGTTTCATGTCATGCTCACCGACCACTCCATGCCTGGTATGCATGGCGCTGATTTATCGCAATCGATCCGCGCCGATGGATTTACAGAGCTGATTATCATTGGTGTTACCGCCGATATTTATGCCCTAGATATTCGGCATCGCCTGCTTGCGTCGGGTATGAATGCCGTTCTGATTAAGCCACTCAACTTGGCAACCCTTGAAAATGAGTTAGCACGCTACTTCACCATGGTAGAAGTGGAGTTTGATGCACAAGAAGACACCATTGCCTTCCCGCAACTCGGCAAAGGCAGCTCGGATCAAAATCAAATTGGCAGACTGATCTTGCACGAAATTATGGAGGTTCACCACCAGGCAATTGCAGAGCTATCGACCGGGACCATATCCCAATCCGAATTGAGTAGCCTGATTCATAAAATAAAGGGTGGAGCCTTGTTAATGAATGCCCTGCGTTTTGCCAATCGCCTAGATAGCCTAAATGCCAATCGTGCTGACTCCACCCCCAAGCGGGCGGCCCTACTAAAAGAATTACTGCTCAAACAAAATGGCGTGATTGATGCCTTTTTAAACCGAGCTTCATTTGAATAAATACACACAGCATGTCTAAATTGATCCCCGGCTTTAACTGAGTAAGTCATTCGTTTTGTAGCATTTTTGCTATTTTGGCTTACCATAAGCCGGTGCCACTCTTTTCTACTTCACCTCGCGCCGTTCTTCCTGCATTTCAGCAAGCAATCAAGTCATTCCAATGGCTAGCGATGCTGCTCCTCTGCGGACTTAGTAGTCAGCCTCTATGGGCATCGGCCCCCAGCGGTCCGATCGAAGTTCCGACCGCCGTATGGCAGTCACTCGCCAAGAATCAGATTCCGCGCGATGCGGTGAGTATTTCGGTTTTGGAATTACCTAGCGCTGCTGGTAGTAATGCGCGGGAAATACTGGACTGGCGCGCAAAACAATCGATGAACCCCGCTTCCGCAATCAAGTTACTGACCACCTTAGCTGCGCTTGATTTGCTGGGCCCGCAGTACCGCTGGAATACCAATCTCTATACGGATGGCCAAATCAAAAATGGCCTACTCAAGGGCAATCTTTACCTTCGCGGTAGTGGCGACCCTAAGTTGATACCGGAAGAGCTGGCACAGATGATGAAAAGCCTGCGGGATTTAGGTATTCAGCGCATCGATGGGAATTTGATTTTTGACCGCAGCGCCTATAGTCCCGAAGTAATGGAACACGCCACCATCGATGGAGAGTCGATGCGATCCTACAATGTCCCTCCCGATCCCCTTCTATACGCATTCAGAACCCTGTCGTTCCAGGTCAGTCAAGCGCGCGAAGATGATCGTATTGCAATTAGCTATACACCAGCATTGACACAATTTAAGGTAGTCAATCAATTGCGTCCCAGCAATCAAAGCTGCGATACTTGGCGCAAACAAATCCAGTTTGAGCTCGTGAAGCAGCTGGGATCAAACCCAAGCAAAAGTGGTCAGTGGGAGGCTCTCTTTAATGGCGAATTTCCAAGTGCATGCAAAAACATTGCCTACAACGTAGTAGCACTGGATCCCAATACTTTTTTAACCTTAGGATTTGCTGCGGCATGGGAATTAGCCGGCGGCACCTGGGCTCAGCAGCCACAAGGGAAAAGTGGCGAGGTTCCGCTATTTGCAAGGCCATTACTGGAATTTCAGGGTGGGCCATTAATTCATGCAGTAAACGATATCAATAAGTTTTCCAACAACGTCATGGCACGGCAACTCTTTTTAACCCTTGGCTTGGAACGTTTAGGAAAGCCAGCCTCCATCGGCACCAGTGATCGGGTCATGCAAGCCTGGCTCAAACAACGCGGCTTGCACTTTCCGGAATTGGTTTTAGAAAATGGCTCAGGCCTATCACGTAACGAAGCGATTAGCGCGCGCCATCTCAACGATCTATTGATTACTGCCCGTCAACTTCCATCCGGAGATCTGTTTGTACAATCCCTGCCCTTAGCAGGATCCGATGGCACCATGAAAAACCGCCTGATACGGCAATTGCGTCAGTTCTTGCACCTCAAGACCAAACCGGAGGCGCGTATAAAGACCGGATCACTTGCGGAAGTACGGGCGATCTCAGGCTACGTCATTAGCCAATCTGGCAAGACTTATGCCGTTAGCTCATTCATCAATCACCCTAATGCCTTTCGAGGCATGGATGCCCACGATCAACTATTGACGTGGTTATTAACGGGCGGCCCAGAACCAAAGCAAGCGCGCTGAAGTCGGTCTCGCACCCCATCCCACTGTTGCCCCATTGGCGGTTCGGGCATCACGATTAAATCCCACGAATGATCATCTAAGTCACGCAATAGTCGGTATAGCCGGCTAGCAAATAAGTCGCTCTGCTCCGGAATGGGTATCTGCTGAATATGCGAGGCGCCCAAAACCTGTGGGTCACGCATTTGCTCTGATTCCCACACTACAAGGGCTACATGGGATTTGGTATCTGGGTATTGCGAAATGCAATCGAGCGCTGCACCTGCGGCGTACAAACGCAATGGTGTATTGGGTGCGTAATGGGCTTTAAGACTACCTGATACACGTGGCGTAATTGTGTCCGCATCGGCACGTGCTCCGGCTTGCAATACGCGGACCCCTGTTTTCTGCTCAATTTGCTCTGGCGTAATCGCACCAGGGCGCAACAAGACTGGGGTGTCCGAAGACAGATCCACAATCGTCGACTCGATACCGACAGTGCAATCACCGCCGTCCAAGATTAATAAATCGGCTTGGTCGGTGAATTCAGTGCTCACATCCGCAGCCCGGGTGGGCGATACCTTACCAAAACGATTTGCCGATGGCGCTGCCAAACCGCCGCCAAACGCTTGTAATAGGGCTTGCGCCACTGGGTGGTCAGGTGAGCGCAATGCAATGGTATCTTGCCCACCGGTCACCGCACTCAGCACGTGTTTATCTTTTTTTAGCACTAGTGTTAAGGGGCCAGGCCAGAAGGTCTCTACCAAGCGCATTGCCTCGTCTGGAAGATCGCGCACCCAAGGCGCAATCAACTTAAACCAGGCATCTGATTGATTCGCTGAGGATGCTTCCGTGAATGATGGTGCTGCCAGATGCACAATCAAAGGATGGTCTGCAGGCCTACCTTTGGCAGAGAATATATTTTTTACTGCCTGTTCATTGCTGGCATCTGCTGCAAGACCGTAAACCGTCTCGGTAGGAATCGCAACCAAACCGCCCTGCTCTAGGCGTTGCACTGCTTGCTGCAATTCGGCAGTGCTGATGGCGGACTGCGGATCGGTTCTCACTACTACAGCATCACTTAAGGAGCGATGCCTAAATCGCCAGCAACCGCAGAGCAATTCTGCCGCGCCTCATCCAGGGATTGGCCGAGGCAATTGACATGACCCATTTTGCGACCGGGCAAAGGGGATGCCTTGCCGTACAAATGGAGTTTTGCATCGGGGTGGCTGAGAACACCCTCCCATGCTGGCTCGCTTGCAGTCGTTTGCTGCTTGCCGTCCTGAACAAACCATGCATCGCCCAAGATATTGAGCATAGCAACCGGACTTAACAAGCGCGTATCGCCCAGGGGCAAGCGAGCCATTGCCCTAACCTGTTGCTGAAACTGACTCGTAATGCAGGCATCCATGGTGTAGTGTCCTGAATTATGCGGACGCGGTGCTACCTCATTGGCAACGATGTTGCCATCGGTAAGAACAAAATATTCAACGCAAAGTACTCCGACGTACTTCATCTCCTGCGCAATCGCGCTAGTTGCTTTTTGAATCCGCTCGAGTAAAGCAGGATACTGCTGTAATGATGGCGAGGGTACTGTACTGGTATGCAAGATACCCTGGCGGTGGATGTTTTCAGCAGGCGGAAATGAGCGCACATCACCATCGTGCCCGCGCGCCACAATCGCCGATACCTCGAAAGCCAATGCCATACGCTTTTCTAGTACACATGCAACCTTGCCCAAATCGGCCCAAGCAGCTGCTAATTGATCGCGCGACTGCACTGTCACTTGGCCTTTACCGTCATAACCGAGGCGCACCGTTTTTAAAATACCGGGGAAGAGATCATCTGCAAGTAAAGTGAGATCAGCTTCGCCATGAATCACACCATACGGTACCGGACCCACTCCAGAGATCGGGGCGCACTGCGCTAAAAATGCTTTTTCTTTGATGCGGTCTTGTGCGATCGAGACGCAACTGCTATCCGGAGCAACAAAGATCCCGCGTGCTTTGAAAAAATCGAGTGCTTGTGCAGGGACGTTTTCAAACTCCGTACTAATGGCAGAGCACAAACTGGCCATTTCAGAAAGAGCGGCTTCATCAAGATAATCGGCGCATACATGTTTTTCGGCAACTGATCCGCCCGGACTGAGCGGATCAGGATCCAGCACGCAGACTTTAAATCCCAATGACTGAGCCTCATGGACAAACATACGCCCAAGCTGGCCGCCACCCAAAATACCGAGCCAGGCCGGTGATTTACAAATGCTCGAGGAAGAAGCTGCGTTCATACTCATCAATCACTTCACTGCTAATTCCATGGCTTGCGCTAGCGCAGTTTGTTTACTGCGAAAGCCTTCGAGGGCCCTCATCAAATCAGGATTATGCGCGGCCAAAATAGCAATCACGTGTAATGCCGCATTGGCAGCGCCTGCCTCGCCAATTGCAAAAGTAGCTACTGGAATGCCTTTAGGCATTTGCACAATCGAATACAGGGAGTCTTCGCCGCGTAAATACTTGCTGGGAACGGGCACACCAAAAACTGGCACTAGGGTTTTAGAGGCAAGCATCCCTGGTAAATGGGCAGCGCCTCCTGCGCCAGCAATAATTGCTCGCAGGCCGCGACCACGGGCCGCCTCCGCATAGGCAAACATATCATCGGGCATGCGGTGCGCAGATAAAACCTGGGCCTCATAAGGCACGCCAAACTGATCTAGCATTTGGGCGGCATGCTGCATGACATCCCAATCGGAATTGGAACCCATCACAATGCCAACGACTGCTGATGTGTTTGAACCTGTGCTCATGACCTGCTCCACTTATGCTGGATACGAAAAGAGGATCTATTATCCCAGCCTTTTGGCAGGGACTCCAGCGGAATGACTGCCAATTAGACTGCCTGACTCAGGCGCGTGAGGGCCTCGCGGTACTTTTCTGCGGTCTTTTCGATCACATCATTGGGCAGATCAGGGGCTGGAGGGGTTTTAGGCCATGGCTTGCCATCGATCCGAACTTGCTCCAACCAGTCGCGTATAAATTGCTTGTCATACGATGGGGGATTCGTGCCAGGCTGGTAAGTCTCAGCCGGCCAAAAACGAGACGAATCTGCGGTCAGAATCTCATCCATCAGTACCAGTTGATTGGCTTCATCTAAACCAAACTCAAATTTGGTATCGGCAATGATGATGCCGCGGGTGGCGGCATAGCGCGAGGCTTCCTCATACAGGCGAATGCTGACGTCTCGAATTTGATTGGCTAAGGATGCACCAATGCGCTTCACTACCTCTTCAAATGAAATGTTTTCATCGTGCTCGCCCACGGCCGATTTAGCAGCAGGCGTGAAGATGGGCTGGGCTAACTTTTGGGCATTTTGCAAACCGGGCGGTAAAGGAACGCCGCACACGCTGCCGGTTTCTTGATAATCTTTCCAGCCACTGCCGGCCAAATATCCCCGCACTACAGCCTCAACCAAAATGGGCTTGAGTCGCTTCGCTACCACCGCACGACCTTGCACCTGCTCCACTTCATCCGCGCTCACTACGGTTGCAGGATCAATACCCGTGAGGTGGTTGGGAATCACATGGGCTAATTTATCAAACCAAAAGTTCGCCATTTGATTGAGAATGATTCCTTTTTCAGGAATAGGCTGCGGCAAAATCACATCGAATGCCGACAGGCGATCGGTTGTAATCATCAGCAAACGGTCACTACCCAATTCATATACATCGCGTACCTTGCCTTTGGATAACAAGGGTAAAGAGGTAATCGAGGTGGCGTGCAATGCTTTTTTCATTGCATTACTTCACGATCTGGGCAAGCTGACCGGCGCGATAGCGCTCGGCCATTTTTTCGAGAGAGACGGGCTTAATTTTTGCTGCCTGACCAGCACAACCAAACGAGGTATAACGTGCAACGCAGATCGCCTTTGCCGCTTCGCGTGCTGGCTTGAGGTAGTCGCGTGGATCAAATTTACCGGGGTTCTCAAACAGATAGCGGCGAATCGCAGCCGTCATCGCCAAGCGAATATCGGTGTCGATATTAATCTTACGCACACCGTGCTTGATGCCTTCTTGAATTTCTTCTACGGGTACGCCGTAGGTTTCTTTCATATCGCCACCAAAAGCCCGAATCTCGGCAAGTAACTCCTGCGGAACACTGGAAGAGCCGTGCATCACAAGGTGGGTGTTTGGAATGCGTTGATTGATTTCTTTAATGCGCGTGATCGCCAAAATATCGCCGGTTGGCTTCTTCGTAAATTTATATGCACCATGGCTGGTGCCGATCGCAATCGCTAGTGCATCGCATTGGGTAGCACGGACAAAATCGGCTGCCTGCTCTACGTCGGTTAACAACTGCTCACGCGTCATCGTGCCATCGGCGCCGTGACCATCTTCTTTATCGCCCATCATGGTTTCGAGGGAGCCCAAAACACCCAGCTCTGCCTCTACCGTAACGCCAATCGAGTGTGAGAACTTCACCACCTCTTGTGACACAGCAACGTTGTAGTCATAACTTGCAACCGATTTACCATCGGCTTCGAGTGAGCCATCCATCATCACACTGGTGAAGCCGCTTTTAATTGCCGCCATACAAACCGCTGGGCTTTGACCGTGATCTTGATGCATCACCACAGGAATATGGGGATACTCTTCTACCGCCGCGGAAATCAAATGACGTAAAAATGCTTCGCCAGCATACTTTCGCGCCCCTGCCGATGCCTGCATGATGACAGGCGCACCGACCTCATCCGCCGCCATCATGATGGCTTGTACCTGCTCTAAGTTATTGACATTGAAAGCAGGCAATCCGTAGCTGTTTTCAGCAGCGTGGTCTAGCAGTTGGCGCATGGATACAAGGGGCATAACACTCTCTTCTATATAAAAGGATAAAAATTCAGGGTCTTATTTTACGTTGATAATCTTTAAGGTATTAGTACCGCCAGGGGAACCCATCGGCGCTCCAATCGTCAATACAATCGTATCGCCCGTTTTCACGGCGCCGAGCTCTTTAAGGCGCGCTTCTACTTGCGCCAATGCCGTATCACGATCGTTGCTTAGCGCCAAGGCTAAGGGCGTGACGTTGCGATAGGTGCTGAGCACCCGCTGGGTCGAGATGCTGGGCGTCAAGGCAAAAATAGGGACATGAATATTATGGCGACTCATCCAGATGGGGGTGGATCCCGACTGCGTCAGTGCAGCAATGGCGGTGGCATGCAAATGGTGTGCTGTAAATAAAGCACCTAAGGCAATCGTCTGATCAATACGGGTGAAAGTTTGATCTAAAAAGTCGGTATCCAGCCGAACCTGTTCTGATTTTTCTGCTTCGATGCAAATCTCCGCCATCTGCTCAATGGTTTTGACGGGATACATTCCTGTGGCCGATTCCGCCGATAACATCACGGCATCGGTCCCATCTAAAACGGCATTCGCGACGTCACTCACCTCAGCGCGGGTGGGTACCGGCGCACTAATCATCGACTCCATCATTTGCGTGGCCGTAATTGTAAATTTATCGGCTTCACGAGCCAGCTTGATCATGCGCTTTTGTAAGGCTGGCACAGCAGGGTTACCCACCTCAATGGCGAGGTCACCGCGTGCGACCATGATGCCATCGCTCTCAGCAATGATGCTATTGAGGGCATCGGGCTCAATCGCCTCGGCACGCTCGACTTTGGCAATTAACTTGACCTTTGGTACGCCATGCTTGGCACTAGCTGCATCGGCTAATTTGCGGGCGTAGGCCATATCCGCGCCATCTTTTGGAAAACTGATCGCAACAAAGTCGACGCCCATTGCAATCGCGGCATCTAAATCGAGAATATCTTTCTCCGTCAAGGCAGGGGCCGTTAAACCACCACCAGCACGATTAATGCCTTTGTTGTTCGAGAGTGCGCCTCCAAGCTCAACGCGCGTATGAATCTCGCCACCCTTGACGGACTCCACGCGCAATACGATCAAGCCATCATTGAGGAGCAGGCGATCGCCCGCGCGGACATCATTGGGTAAATTTTTGTAATCTAGACCAACGCGCTCCTCATTACCCAGATTGCAGGCAACATCCAAAATAAATGGAGCGCCTTCCTTGAGGATGGCCTTACCGTCTGCGAACTTGCCCACCCGAATCTTCGGTCCTTGCAGGTCCGCCATAATGCCAAGCTCACGACCGACTTCAGCGCAAATCGAGCGAACCATGTCATGGCGTGCGCGGTGATCTTCAACAGTGCCATGCGAAAAGTTCAGTCGAACCACATCCAATCCGGCGCGGATCATGTCTCGCAGAACCTCTGGTTTTTCTGAAGCGGGTCCTAGTGTTGCAATGATCTTTGTGGCTCGTAACATGAAAAGCTCCTTTTTTTATTCGCTTCCTCGTTCAACCAATACTGCAAACGCCGGTAATGTTTTGCCTTCCAAGAACTCGAGGAAAGCGCCGCCACCGGTAGATATGTAATCAACTTGATTTTCGATGCCATACTTGGCAATGGCCGCCAAGGTATCGCCACCACCCGCAATTGAAAATGCTGGGGAATGGGCAATGGCTGCTGCAATCATTTTGGTGCCACCGCCAAATTGATCAATCTCAAAAACCCCTAAAGGCCCGTTCCATACAATCGTGCCCGCATGGGCCAGCATAGTAGAGAGCCGTGCGGCTGTCTTCGGACCCACATCCAAGATCATGTCGTCCTCTGCCACCTCATTGGATGGCACCCGATTGGCGCGCGCCAATGGCGAGAGTTCATTCGCCACCACCACGTCTTCTGGAATCGGCACATGGGCGCCGCGCTTTTCCATCAGATCCATGATTTCCCTAGCCTCATTCACCAGGTCAGGCTCGGCTAAAGACTTGCCAATCGGCAGCCCCTTTGCCAGCATGAAGGTATTAGCAATGCCGCCACCCACAATCAGCTCATCGACTTTTTCAGCCAAGGCTTTCAGAATCGTCAGCTTGCTCGAGACTTTGGATCCAGCCACAATGGCGATCAAGGGACGCTTGGGATTAGCGAGGGCTCTGCTTAAAGCATCAAGCTCAGCAGCCATGAGTGGGCCTGCACAGGCAATCGGTGCAAACCGGGCAACACCATGCGTTGTGGCTTCAGCGCGATGCGCTGTACCAAAGGCATCATTGACATAGACATCGCAGAGTGCAGCAATTTTTTTGGCGAGTGCTTCGCTGTTTTTCTTTTCACCCACATTGACCCGGCAGTTTTCAAGCAAGACCAGATCACCAGGATGGAGATCGAAACCACCATCGACCCAATCACTAATTAGAGGGACTTTGCGATTGAGTATTTCTGCGATGCGGTGCGCTACTGGAGCCAAGCTATCTTCGGGTTTAAATTGGCCTTCAGTTGGCCTCCCAAGGTGGGAGGTCACCATCACTGCAGCCCCCGCTTGTAAGCAAATTTCAATCGCCGGAATGGATGCCCGAATGCGGGTATCTTCGGTAACATTGCCAGCCTCATCTTGAGGCACATTCAGATCTGAGCGGATCAACACCCGCTTGCCTTTTAACAGTCCAGCCTGCGCTAAGTCATGGAGGCGTTTTACTTTAAAAAGGGTATCGGACATGGAAATGAAATTTGGAAATAGAACAATCCCCCATTCTAAAACCAGTAGCGCAGCAAGCTATAAACCAACATCCCAATAATCAGGGTCGGCAACATGCTACGCAGCCAGGTAAACACCACAAAAGCAGCTAAACCGGCCCAAATCTGCGGAATAGCCCAATTAAACTGGCTAATTTGAGTGGCTCCCTTGGGCATCAGGATTTCCGGGGCCAAAATCGCCACAATCGCTGCCAACGGGGCATACCGAATCGAGCGCAAAATGAGTTCGGGCATCCGCACCCGATCCCCTAAGTACATAAAAAAACCCCGTGTCCCCAAGGTTACTAGGCCCATACCCACAATTAATGTGCTGATTTCGAGGGAAGTGAGGGTGGGCACGCTAATCTCCCGCGCTAACTTGGTTGGTTTGGGGGTCTTTGGGGCGGCGATCGCTGACAATGCCCACCGCAATTGCAGCACCAATTGCCAGAACAATATTGAGCTTAAAGGGCAGACCCATACTCAAAACGGCAACGAGAGCTGCAGCACCAGCAGCCCAGCGCGCTGCGGCACGATCGAGCATGGGCACAATCACCGCAATCAAGGCTAGAGTACCTGCAAACTCCAGCCCCCAGCTTTGCGGAATTTGTTCTGCCAAGACAATGCCCAGCAGCGAGCCCATCTGCCATATGCTCCAGTTGCCGGTGGTTAGTCCATACATAAAGACGGTGCGGGATCGGCGAGCAGTTAGATTTTCCTCGGGTGGATGCGCTTCTGGGTATCTCGCGGTGTACATCAAATAGCCAAAATCGGCCGTGAAGTAGCCTAGAGTGGCTCGACGCCACAGCGGTAAGAAGTAAAAATGGGCCTGCATCCCAATGCTAAAGATGACGAAACGCAAATTGACGATAAATGCCGTGATTAAGATGGTCCAGACTGGCAAGCCCAGCGCAATCAGGGGCAATGCGGCTAATTGCGCCGTGCCCGCAAAAACCAAGAGGCTCATGCTAACAGCCTGCCAGAGGGTTAAAGTCGATTTGCCCATGGCCAAGCCGGTTACTAAGGCCCAAGTAAAAATAGTCACCACCGACCTTGACATGGTGCGCAAACCATCCTGAAAGGCTAGCTGCTCATCCTGCGGCCAAGCAAAATAGGGCAAATAGCGCAGAATGGGAAGGGCTTTCGGGTGCTTGGGCATTGGAACCCCATTATAGGAAGCCCTGCCGCCTGCTCTACAATAAAGCCCATGTTAGGCAGCTTGGTTTTGCAAGTCGATTGCAGGACAAAGGGCTCCGATTAATTCAACGCAAAAGGTAGAAAACATGTCGATGTCCGACCGCGATGGTTTTATTTGGTCCGATGGAAAACTCATTCCATGGCGCGAAGCAACAACCCATGTGCTCACGCACAGCTTGCATTACGGCATGGGTGTATTCGAGGGCATTCGGGCGTACAAGACACCCAAAGGTACGGCGATCTTTCGTTTGAATGAGCACGTCAAGCGCTTATTCAATGGCACCAAAATTTTTCAAATTACGCTGCCCTATACCGAAGCACAAATCCGTCAAGCGATCATTGATGTTGTCAATGCCAACCAATTGGAGTCGTGCTACATCCGCCCCCTGATTTACATTGGCTCAGAAAAGCTCGGCATCTCCCCCAAAGGCAACTCGATTCATACTGTGATTGCAGCTTGGCTGTGGGGCGCTTACTTAGGTGAAGATGGCCTAAATAAAGGCATTCGCGTTAAGACATCGTCGTTCACGCGGCACTTTGTTAATTCATCCTTAGTGCGAGCAAAAGCATCGGGCTATTACATTAATTCGATTCTGGCTAATCAAGAAGTCACTGCCAACGGCTACGACGAAGCCTTGCTCCTGGATACCGAAGGATATGTGTCCGAAGGTTCCGGTGAAAATCTCTTCATGGTGCGTAACGGTATTGTCTACACCCCAGATTTAGCATCGTGCCTAGATGGCATTACCCGTGACTCGATTATTCAAATTGCGAAAGACTTGGGATTTGAAGTCCGTGAAAAACGCCTAACCCGCGACGAAGTCTATACCGCGGATGAAGCCTTCTTTACTGGTACTGCAGCCGAAGTAACGCCGATTCGTGAACTCGATGACCGCATGATTGGCGATGGCAAAAAGGGTCCCATCACCAAGCAAATTCAAGATGTGTTTTTTGATACGGTCTACGGTAAGAATGATCGTTACAGCGATTGGCTCACCCCAGTCAAGTAAGACAGCGCGCGAAAGGATCCGTCATGAGTCAAACACACACTGCAGCGCAAGCGCCCGTCATGGTGAATGGCGCTAATTTGCCTTTGCATTGCCCAACAAGCGATACGCCCAGCTGGAATTTGCACCCCCGTGTTTTTTTAGACATTACCCACACCGGCCAAGCAAAGTGTCCGTACTGCGGTACTGAGTACCATTTGATTCCTGGCACGGAACCCCACGGTCATTAATCACTCCATCCCCGCATCCATCAACCGAGGCGGGGATCTGCAAATGCATCGCATTCTTGTCATCGCTCCAAACTGGATTGGCGATGCCGTCATGTCGCAGCCCCTGTTAGCGGCAATCCAAAACGCATATCCCCATGCAGCAATCGATGTCTTAGCAACCCCCTGGGTAGCACCGGTTTACCGAGCCTGCAGCGAAGTAAGTGAATTAATTGAAGCCGATCTACGACATGGCCAATTGCAGTGGGGCATACGGCGCGCACTTGCTACTCAGATTAAAAAGCGCAACTACGCTAGCTGCTATGTTCTACCAAATAGCCTGAAGTCCGCACTCATTCCCTGGCTAGCCAATATTCCTGTGCGCGTTGGCTATCAAGGTGAACTGCGCCGTTTCTTGCTAACTGAGACCAAAGCCAATTCACCCAAAACGCAGCGCATCCCCATGGTGGAGCATTACGCCAGTTTGTGCGCGCCATCCAGCAAGCGCAACGCAACTATTCCTTCGCCGCACTTGACCCCAGGGGCATCTGCACTGGAGTCAGCGCGTACTCGATTGCAGTCGGCTGGTATTCAATCGGATACGCTTGTTGTGCTCTGCCCCGGCGCAGAATATGGCCCCAGCAAACGCTGGCCCGCCGCCCATTTCGCAGCGCTGGCACAACTCATTTTGGCAGCAAACCCCAACGCTTCAGTCGTTTTATTGGGAAGCCCATCAGACCGCGCGATCGGCGATGCCATTGTTTCCGGGGCAGCGTCTCAGGGCCGCATAGTCAACTGGTGCGGAGCCACATCGCTGGATGAGGCCATCGCCATCATTGGTCTGTGTAGCAAGGTGGTGAGTAATGACTCCGGCTTGATGCACATTGCAGCAGCCCTGGACGTTCCGCAGATAGCGGTATTTGGCTCCAGCGATCCAAACCATACTCCACCCAATTCTGCAAAAGCAACCGTCATCTCATTGCATTTGCCCTGCAGCCCTTGCCATCAACGCGAGTGCCCGCTAGGCCATTTAAACTGCCTCAATCAGATTAGTCCTGAACGCGTCTTTGCTGCAGTTCAGTAAGTCCGATCGCACACTGCCTTACTTCTTAATCGCAAAGGAATTTAGTCATGCCCAACCTTGCCAGACTCTTTCACAATGCCGATGAAGTAGTCGATGCCTGGCGCGAAGCGCTCAAGCGACGGGACGTTACAGCCGCTCTAGCGCTGTGGCTAGACGATGATTCCATTACCTGCGTACTACCCGAAGGCCAACGCCTAAGTGGTCATGCCGAGATTCGTGGAGGCTTAGAGCGCTTACTCGCTAATCAAGCCCTGTTTCTGGAGCCGATTGCCTGCATTTCGCATTCCAGCTTAGGCACCGCAATCTATGACACGACCGAAGCAGTTCATTTGCGCGCTGATCAAGTGGAGTCGGCCTTCTTTTTAAATATCACCTTGGTTGTGTTGCAAGACAGTCAAGGGTGGCGTATTGCCCACTTGCATGCCAGCCATTCCGCCGATGTCAGCTCAAGCGCGCCCATCACCCAGCATGGCTTGCATTAAACGCAATGGATGAAGGTGTCGCCCAGTCTTTAATCAAATGGCCCAGTGTGCCGCACTGTTTTGGCTGGCTTGCGCTGGATCGGCGCGGGGCTTGGCGCATGCGCGACGACTACGCTCAGGCCCATGGATTACCAGGCGATGTCATTAAGCATGCAGCGCTCAATGCCTTTATTGCCCGCAATTACGCCAGCGATACCGAGGGGCGGTATTTTTTTCAGAATGGTCCGCAGCGCGTCTACATTAACTTAGATGCAACACCCTGGGTAGTGCGCATGATGCCTACCGGCAGTGCAGAATATCCTTGGCAATTTCAGACGCAATGCGAAAGCTTGCTTGCACCCAGCGCTGCCTTCATGGATGAAGCGGGGCAAATTTTGATTGAGGGAAAGCTCACACAAACCATTTGCACTGGATCTACCGCTAATCAGTTTAGTGAAATAGAACGCCTGAGCATTGCGTTGTTACATGACCATGATATTGAGATCTTTTCAGGACTGAGTTCTCTAAGCAATACCACATGCGCACTGGAAGGAAGCTGGCGATGGCACGGTCGTGACCTAAGGCTAGAACCCATTACCACCACCGAAATGGAAAGTCGCTTTCAGTTTCAAGCCCGCCCACAGCCCTAAGCACTTGATGCGGACTTAACCGCCTCTGCTTTTGGCGTCCTCACGCTGTTCTTCCAGGTACATTTTTTGAAACTCCCGAAGGCGCGCATCAATCGTTGAGCCTTGATAATAATTGTTGCCCCCTGCTGCCCTGGCAATTCGCATCTGCTCAATTGCAGAAGGCCAAGCACCAGTCAAGGCAAACTTTTCGCCCATCGCGTAATGCCGTAAGGCGATGTTATTGCTCTGGTTATAGGCGTCCGCGAGCAATGTCCACCAAATGGTTTCATTGGGCTGTTGTTTGGTCCGGCTTCTCAGCCAGGTGATGGCCTCATCCGTTTTTCCTAGCTTGAGCTCCGCCTGGATCATCGCCACTGCTGCGGCAAATGATTCCGGGTAGGCACGTAATGTTGCGTGTGCAATCTGCAGCGCCTCTTGCGATTTACCTTTAGCTAAAGCCAATTCCGATGCCGTGGTATCCAGCGATACACTCTGGCGCATTAAAGGTGAACCTGGGGCTGCTGCTGCCTGCATCAGTTGCCGGGTTTTTTGCAAATAGCCTTCAGCAATATCCACTTTGCCTTGGCGCTGCGCAACCAAAGCAAGCCCATAGAATCCTTCCATCTGTTTGGTGGGAGAAGCTTGCTTGCTGAAACTCTCAAAAATATTACGGGCATCAAACAAGCCGCTTGAGCCCTTTTGTTGATCAAGGCGAGCGCGCGCCTTGATTAGATAAAACTCCAATGAACTGGGTACAGTCTTGGCATTAACCATACGTACGCGGTCTTGCATGTCTGCAATACGATCAATGGTAAGAGGATGGGTTCGAACATAAGCCGGCACGCCGCTGTCCATGATGCTGGTGGCCTTTTGTAAGCGCTGAAAGAAAGCAGGCATACCGTTGACGTCGTAACCACTGCCCTCCAAAATCAAAAAGCCGATGCGATCTGCTTCACGCTCCGCATCACGGGAGTAGGCCAATTGATTCTGAATGGATAAGGCTTGACCGCCGCGCATTAAACCCACTGCTGCTGATGGATTGCTAGAGGCGGCTAAAGCGCCCAGCACCATGCCAGCAATGGCAAGCATGGTATTCATGGCCTGCTTATCCATGGAGCGCGCAATATGCCGTTGCAATACGTGACCGATTTCATGACCCATCACGGAGGCAACCTCAGACTCCGTTTCCGCGGCAACCAATAGCCCCGTATGAAAGCCAATAAAACCGCCAGGCAATGCAAACGCATTAATGCTTGGCTCTTTGACAGCAAAAACTTCAAAGTTATATTGGGCACTGCCTAATGCATTCGCCCCGCCCAACTGCAAGCGTTTTGCTGCCTGCAATAAGCGGCGATCCATTTGATTTAGAAAATCATAGATTGGCAAATCATTGGAGTAATCCGGATCAGCACGGATTTCCCGCATGATGCGCTCACCAATGCGACGCTCCTCTACCGGACTTAAAGCATCACCACCTGGATCGCCCATATCAGGCAGAACTAAATTAGGCTGCGTGCGCAGTACATTTTTATTCGGCAGAAAAGGGGATTGGGCCTCTTGCGACTGAACGGCTCGCCCCAGATTTTGCAGTGCCGCGGAATTACCTTCAACCACCACCTCAGAGGCTGGCGCCTTGGGTAAAGGTGTTTGGGCACCCGCAAAGCTCATGGCAAAAATCAATTGCAGGGCCAAGCATTTCCGCCCGATGGCCAATAGCACCGGTTTTTGCATCCACTGAAAATAAGCTGGTTTTACGATCCCCATCCCTCTATGGTAAAACCTATTTCATGAACCCACTGACTCATTTTGATTCCTCAGGCCAGGCCCACATGGTCAATGTTGGCGACAAGCCCAATACCCACCGCATTGCCATTGCTACAGGCAGTATTTCGATGCTGCCAGCCACCTTTGACTTGGTAGAGGCAGGTAACCACAAAAAGGGGGATGTTTTAGGCATCGCCCGGATTGCCGGTATTCAGGCGTCCAAGAAGACCTCTGAACTAATTCCCCTTTGCCATCCATTGGCACTCAGCCACGTAAGTCTGCAATTTGAGCTTGATCGCCAAACCAGTAGCATTCGCTGCCAAGTACAAGCCGAAACCACTGGACCCACTGGCGTTGAAATGGAAGCCCTCACCGCAGTTCAAGTCGCTCTGCTCACCATTTATGACATGTGCAAAGCAGTAGACCGTGGCATGGTGATGGGGGATGTCAAGCTCTTGGAAAAGAGTGGCGGCAAGAGCGGCACTTGGGTAGCAGCGAAGTAGGCTTTTTAGAAAGCCCTAACTTGAGTAAAAGTCCCCATTGGTACTTGTTAAGCGCAATCTCGATACGCACGAATTCCAGTCATTAGACGAAGCCATGGCCTTTGCTAAAGAGTTAGGTGAATTCGTGACCATTCAGTTTGATGGCAAAGAGGTAGTGGGTGTATTTGGTGCCACTGGGGTTGCGAACGGAAAATGCCCCGACGGAATCGATTATTCCTGGAAGAAGCGCCGAAGATAATCCCAACTTAAAAGTGGCCACCAACCCCACTAAGGAATTTTATTGAATCGCAAAAAGTTGACATATTGACTGCCGATATACTTTGGCTTTTCCAGCATCAATAAATGCGATGCTTTCTGAATAACAATGCTCTTATTGTTGGGGTACTTTAATTTCAGCTGATGGATTCCAGAAAGCTCAAATATTCCATCATCCACACCCCACAGAATAAGCGTTGGCTTTAATGAAACCGATTGCTTTAATATTGCATCGCCATAGAGTGATGCAATGCTCCATACCTGCTGATAATGCTGATTGCGGCCAATATAGTCTCAAGCAATTTCTCCTGAATATCGCGTGGAATTACTGGTGGCTCGTAGAACAAGAGACTCATTTCTAAATTCAGCTGCTCCATCGAGACCGGTATAAATGGATTGATACCCTGATTTAGAGCATTTTTTACCTTAGCGCTCCATGGGATAACTCCCATAGCTCCCCCAATAAAAGCCAGGGTTTTAGTGCTGCTGGGATATTGCTGAGCATACAGACTGGCTATTGCACCGCCCATCGAACTGCCCCCCAAATGAAAGGTATTTATTCTCATTTCAGCAATAAATCGATTCATGATTGAAGCCTGCCTCTCGAGCTTGTAATCATTCATCTGAAAACCTGTACTTTTTCCATATCCAGGCAAGTCAGGAGCCAGCACTTGAAAACCTGCAGACGCTAGCTCGCAACTCAATTCAGCCCACTGCTCTTTCTGCCCAAATAGTCCATGTAATAAAAGAATAGGTTCACCTTTTCCAGTATTGAGATAAGCAATCGTCCCGCCATTCACATTTAGTATTTTTTCTTCAATTTGACAAGGCGCACTAATAAGTAAAGAGGCCTTTGCCAGGCTGCCGCACAGCAATAAGGTCAGGCAAAGTAAACCTATTTTTATGGGCATTTGATTCATTGTTTATCCTAAAAAATAGCCGCTGGCTAGCGGCTATTATTCTTTACTTGCTTGTGCGACATTCAGATGGCAACAGCGGCTGAGGTAAATTGCTCATCGCCGAGCGGCATGACCAACCCCCTGACCACGTAGCGCCTTCTGGCTTCGATAGATCGAGTGGTGCCGGCATGACAGCATCCGGATAATTGGTTGGAATCAGTACTAGGCTATTGCTTCCCTCTCGCGCAACCGTTCCCTGAAAATCAATCGCAATTGCGCCGGACTGCAAAATCTCAATGTCTTTGACACTGCGAGTTGGCGCAAAACTAAAGGCCCCTTGGGTTGCCTCATTCATCGGTGCTACGCCCCGGCTGGCAAATGCTTCCGTTACGGCCAGCTTAGCGCTGGAAGATAAATTCATACCCTCAATCACCCGACTACGGGCAATATAGTCTTGGTACTGCGGAACTGCGACGGCAACCAAAATTCCGATAATGGCGACAACTACCATGACCTCGATCAAGGTGAAACCGTTTTCTTCTGTGCTGTGAATAGCGCTCTCGTTGTGTGGTGTCATATCAATAAAAATCCCCTAGTGAATGGAACTCAATGATCTAACAAAGAGCCCACTGACTAGGGGACAGACCGTATCAGATTACTCTGATTTTAGTGTACGGCTTACTACTTCTTAATGGGCTTTTTTGCCTTTGCGCTTCGCAATTTCGCCAACAATCATGACGCCCAACGCACCAATAATGCCGGAAATTACGCCGTAGTCTTGAATTCCCTCGCCGAAATGCTTGATCATGCCGGGGTCGGTCATTAGCATACCGCCCGCAATCCAGCCGAGCAATCCAGCGCCTGCCGTCACAATGATGGGGAAGCGATCGATCAGGAACAACACCAGGCGGCTACCAGCAATAATGATAGGTACCGAAACGATTAAGCCAAAGACGATGTAGCCAAACTGATGGGCCTGGTCATCAACTTGTCCTGCGGCACCTGCAATCGCCAAGACGTTATCCAGACTCATAACTAAGTCAGCAACGATGATGGTTTTGATCGCTGCAAATAACTTATCTGGAGCCTCTAAGTTATCCGCATCGTGGCCGCCGGCATCTGCCAAGAGCTTGTAACCAATCCAGAGTAGCAGTAAAGCGCCTACTACCTTGAGATACGGAATTTGCAAGAGCGTCACCGCGAATATGGTCAAGACAATACGCAGACCAATCGCACCGGCTGTGCCCCACAAAATACCAGCACGACGTTGGTTAGGGTGCAAGTTACGGCAGGCCAATGCAATGATCACCGCATTGTCACCACCCAGCAAAATATCAATCAAAATGATCTGCAAAACTACAGACCAATCTATCATTGCAAGAAATTCCATGTCATCCTCTAATAATTATTGTGTGTTGAACAACTACTACGGGTAAAACAACTGCCTAAAACTAAATCATTGCCTTTAACAAGTTTGCCATCTCCGATGGATTGCGCGTGACCTTAAAGCCACACTCTTCCATTACTGCCAACTTGGCATCTGCGGTATCTGCACCACCCGAAATCAAAGCACCCGCATGGCCCATGCGCTTTCCAGGAGGCGCCGTCACACCAGCGATGAAGCCGACGACGGGTTTCTTCATATTGTCTTTGCACCAGAGGGCTGCTTCTGCCTCATCTGGTCCGCCGATCTCACCAATCATGATCACAGCATCGGTTTCAGGATCGTCGTTAAACATGCGCATGATATCGATATGCTTCAGACCATTAATCGGGTCGCCGCCAATACCGACTGCAGTTGACTGGCCCAAACCAATCGCGGTTAATTGACCAACGGCTTCGTAGGTCAAGGTGCCGGAACGGCTGACGACACCAATGCGGCCTTTTTTATGAATGTGACCTGGCATGATGCCGATCTTGATTTCATCGGGAGTGATGATGCCAGGGCAATTAGGGCCGAGCAATAAGGTTTTCTTGCCGCCCTTGGCTTCTTTTTGTGCCATCTTATTGCGCACTTCGAGCATATCGCGCACAGGAATGCCTTCGGTAATACAAATCACAAAATCCAAGTCGGCCTCAACGGCTTCCCAAATTGCAGCTGCAGCACCAGGAGGCGGTACATAAATCACCGAAGTGGTTGCACCAGTTTGCTGGGCGGCTTCTTTCACTGTTCCATAAATGGGAATGTTAAAAATAGACTCGCCTGCTTTTTTGGGATTAACGCCCGCTACGAAACAATTTTTTCCGTTTGCGTACTCTTGGCATTTTTCAGTATGAAACTGCCCGGTCTTACCGGTAATACCCTGCGTAATTACTTTTGTATTTTTATTAATCAAAATTGACATGGTGATTTCCTTGATTATTTCTGTTTTTTAGCCGCTGCAACCACCTTGGTTGCTGCTTCTGCCATGGAGTCGGCGCTGATGATCGGTAAGCCGGATTCAGCCAAAATCTTTTTGCCTAAATCTTCGTTCGTACCCTTCATGCGCACAACCAGTGGCACAGATAAATTCACTGCCTTACAGGCAGTCACCACACCAGTAGCGATCACATCGCAGCGCATAATGCCGCCGAAGATGTTGACCAAGATGGCTTCCACGCTCTTATTTTTGAGCATGATCTTAAATGCTTCCGTTACTTTTTCTGCGGTAGCGCCGCCACCGACGTCAAGGAAGTTGGCTGGCTGTCCACCAAACAACTTAATCGTATCCATCGTAGCCATGGCAAGTCCTGCACCGTTCACGAGGCAACCGATATTGCCGTCGAGTGAGATATAGGCTAAATCAAACTTCGATGCTTCGATTTCAGCGGGATCCTCTTCATCTTCATCGCGATACGCCACGATCTCGGGATGACGGAACAAGGAATTGGGATCAAAGTTGAACTTGGCGTCCAATGCCTTGATATTGCCATTTCCTTCCAAAATCAGAGGATTGATTTCGACTAAGGACGCGTCGGTTTCCCAATACGTCTTGTATAAGTTTTTGAACACATCACGTGCCTTCGCGACGGAGCCCTCAGGTACGCCAATGCCCTTGGAAATGGTGTCGCATTGTGTATCGGTTAAGCCAACCAAGGGGTCCACAAATACCTTGATAATTTTTTCAGGGGAGTGCTCTGCCACTTCCTCGATATCCATGCCACCTTCGCTGGAGGCCATGATGACGTTTTTCTGTGATCCGCGATCGGTAACGATGCTGAAGTAATACTCTTTTTTAATGTCAGCGCCATCTTCAATAAGGAGCCGGCGGACTTTTTGCCCTTCTGGACCAGTTTGATGGGTTTTAAGCTGCATACCCATAATTTCACTAGCGTATTTTTTGACTTCATCCATGCTCTTGGCTAATTTCACGCCGCCGCCCTTGCCGCGACCACCCGCATGAATTTGGGCCTTAACTACCCACACCGGGCCACCCAGTTTTGCGGCCGCGTCCATTGCTTCTTCCACGCTATGCGCCGGAATGCCGTTTGGAACTGGCACGTTAAATTGGCGCAGCAGCGCCTTACCCTGATACTCGTGAATTTTCATCTTTACTCCGGAATCTGTCTGTGGGTGCAGCCAATGGTTAATTAGGACCTATTTTGCCCTTCACCCTAATTTCGCTGATTTGACCGCAGTCAACTTAAAAAAATTAGGTTATTGGCAAACGAGTGTAAGTCTATCATTTTGCAGTGCGTCATTTGCCATTTTTGGCTCTATTCAGACCCTTTTTGACGCCCACCAATGACCTTAGCGACGATTTCGGGGTTAAAGCCTTTTGAGACCAAAAAACGGTACTGCCTGGCGCGCATTTTCTGATCTTCGGCAATCTCGCCAAATTTACGCTCAAACAGCTCCTTTGCTCGCTCAAATTCCGTACTTTTCAGTCCAGCCAGCAGCCCTGCTGAGGCATCACTTGCGACACCGGCCCGCTGCAATTCGTCCTGGATTCTGCGCATCCCATAGCGCTCGCTACGCCGTCGCACCAAGGCTTCCGCATACCGGGCATCGGATAACCAACCTCGTTTCTCAAAGTCATCCAATACTGCGGTAATTTGCGCCTCATGAGATAGCGCTGGTGTATCCGCTGGACCCAGCTCTTGATCCTGCGCATTGCGAGCGTGATCCGCCTTGGCTCGGAGACTTAAGTAATCGCCTAGCTTTTTTGCCAATTCGGCACGGCTATGCTCGCGCTGCGATAAAAGGCGCAAAGCCCGAGCTTTGAGACTCGGGCTTTGTTTTTTGGAGCCTACTGAATCAGGCATCAGCCGATTCAATCTCCGTATCGTCTATCGCATCTGAGATTGCAAGACCTGCTTTAACGCCCAGCTTGGCACGAATCTTAGCTTCGATATCTTTCGCAATTTCAGGATTCTCTTTCAGAAAATCGCGCACATTATCTTTGCCTTGACCAATGCGGTCACCGTTATAGCTATACCAAGAACCAGACTTCTCTACGATATCGGCTTCAACACCCATATCGATTATTTCACCCTCACGTGAAATTCCTGCGCCGTACATGATGTCAAAAATGGCTTCGCGGAATGGCGGCGAAACCTTGTTCTTAACGACCTTGACACGGGTTTCATTGCCGACCACTTCATCGCCCTTTTTGATGCTGCCAATACGGCGAATATCTAGACGCATGGTGGCATAGAACTTCAATGCATTACCGCCTGTGGTTGTTTCGGGGGAACCAAACATCACACCAATCTTCATGCGAATCTGGTTAATAAAGATCACCATGGAATTAGTACGCTTGATGGTGCCGGTTAACTTACGCAAGGCTTGGCTCATCAAGCGCGCTTGCAAGCCAGGCAAGGAATCACCCATATCGCCCTCAATTTCAGCACGGGGAACTAGGGCCGCTACCGAGTCAATGACAATTAAGTCGATCGAGCCCGAACGCACTAAAGCGTCTGCAATTTCAAGTGCCTGCTCGCCAGTGTCTGGCTGAGAAATTAATAGGTTGTTCACGTCTACACCGAGGCGTGAGGCATATTGCACATCCAGCGCATGCTCCGCGTCGATAAATGCACAGGTACCGCCAATCTTTTGCATTTCGGCAATCGCATGCAATGTCAAGGTGGTTTTTCCGGAAGACTCGGGACCGTAAATTTCAATCACTCGGCCGCGTGCAAGACCGCCGACTCCGAGGGCAATATCGAGACCCAAGGATCCGCTCGACACCACCTGAATATCTTGGTTAATTTCAGCATCGCCGAGGCGCATGATGGAACCCTTGCCGAACTGCTTTTCAATTTGCGCCAATGCCGCCGATAAGGCTTTTTGCTTGTCGCCGCTCATGCCGTCAAATTCCGATGATGCTGATTTTTTCTTATCGTCCATTGCCATCTTTGCTTTCCGCCTTTTTGTCTTTTGCCTTAAATGGGGGTACAACCCGCCTCTTTTTTCTGCTGTTGTGCTGCTTATCTCAATCTGGGATCTACTGTATATAAAAACAGTACTTATTGCAAGTGCTGTTTATTTAGGGCCACTTCCTTGCCTACTGAGGAGATAAAGGAGGTCTATTGCTAGGTACTTTTCCTGCCCACCAAAATAGCAATGGCATTGCAATAGCCCAGATTATTCCAAGTAAAACAAGGGCTTGCGTTTCATTGCCCCATTGCGCCGCCCCCAATTTAACCCCAGCCAGGTAGGACAAAGGGCCCGCAATCGCCCCCAGGACGGATGCCAAGACGAAGCGCCCCTTTAACCAGGACATTGACTCATTGAGGGTGCATCCCAGAATGATCCACAGAGACCACATCCAAATGGGTGACAGGCTAGGTAAGAGCCCTTTGGACTCAAAAATAAGACTACCAGTTTGCAATAAGAGGGTGTCGGCGCAAATGCCAAAGGCCAGGATCTTGAGCAATAACATGCCCTCCTGCATGGACTCACTGGATTGCCAAAGATGAAAGGCAGCTACCGCCAGGCAAAAAAGAACTGCCAAACTCACATAGCCGTGGGCTGCCCCCAAAATGCAGGCAAACCAGCCGAGCTGGAACAAAACAAAATTAATCAATTTACGCACGGCGCAACTTACCAGTACAACTTATCGCTTATAAAAGGCCAAGGTAACTTCACCTAAGTAAATGCCGAACTTACTCATCTGCGCCCGGTTGATCATGACCTTGTCGTCCATCAAATACATCCAGTCATCAAATTGCACGTTATAAACCTTGCCATCCACCGGCAAGGCCAAGGTATATTTCCAGTTCAATGCATTGCCAGCCATGAGGCCAGTAGCCGAACCAACTACATCGTCTGCGGTTCCGGTAAACACGCCCGGCGCCGTTTCAGTCAAAGTCCAAATGCGTTTTTGGGTTGTGCCGTCCGAGTAGAAAAAGTCTTCATCTAACGTGCCTACGCGCTTACCATCCTTGACTTCCCAGCTGGCTTTCATAACCACCTTAAAGCGCTTCACCACTTCATTGCTGCGATTAGTAAAGATGCCATACGCGTCAATCGTGCCATTGAAATAGCTCGTGAGATCGAGTGTGGGTTTCTCTTTGGCGTACATCGATACCTGGGGTGCAGAGCAGCCACCCAAGAGCAGCAGCGTGGCAAAGCAGAGTAAAGCGGAACGGAATGGCGATTTCATCGGGAGGGCTCACACGTAGGGGCAACAATTAGAGGGGCGCATGCTTGACCAATTAAGGCCATTCTTAACTTCGGGGCGGCGGTTTTAGGATCAAGCCAAATGGAAAAAAATGACCTAGCAAAATCATCGCCCGCAATTTCACCTACCGATTTGCCGTTATGCAAAAAGACGGTGCCGCGCCCAGGGACATGAATCGCGGTCAAAGAACTACCCGAAACTACATCTGGAAAAATCCCGTCCAGTTTTTTCCCCCATGCACTGCGGTTCGCTTCGCTAACACCGAGGCGCTGCATTTCCTCGATAGTACGCTTAGTAATATCCGAACCTTTGAGCGAGCGTAAGTAATTAAGGTCTAAGGCAAAGCCGGTTTGACCGCGCTGATCGCCGACATAAAGACGGGCATCATAAATATCAAACCCCCAAAACGTCATTCGGCCCTGACCCTGCAATTGCAAACCCTTGACATAGGGATCCAGAGATTCTTTGGCGTACACAGGACCGCTCGCCATCAGCGAGGCCAGCACAACCAAGACCCCGCCAAGGGAGGTCGGAATACGTGGCAAAACCGGTATGGTATTTAAACGAATCATCGTTCAAGCATATCGAAGTTTTACGGGTTCTGCTTACAATACCTCATCTGCAATTCAATATGACGCTCTACCCATTGATGAACGAAAGCACCCTATGGCACTGAAACTAGGTTACAAGCAGCTAATTGCAGAAGCAATGGGCAAAATCGACACCCTCAATCAAGCGGAAGCAATGGCTCTACTAGATGATCCCGACACACTCATTGTGGATATTCGCGATGTGCGTGAGCTCGAGCGTGAAGGCATGATTCCCAATGCATTTCATGCGCCACGTGGCATGTTGGAATTTTGGGTGGATCCCGACAGCCCTTATTACAAACCCGAACTGGGTTCTGGCAAACGCCTCATGCTGTATTGCGGTTCCGCTTGGCGCTCCGCCCTGGCCGCTGAAATTCTCGTGCGCATGGGCGTTCCCCGCGTTTGCCACATCGAGGGCGGCTTTTCGGCATGGAAAAAAGCAGGCCTGCCAGTAGCTGAAAAGCCCAGCAAACCGACTGCGAAATAACCATCCTAGGGCCCTGCCCCTGAGCAGCGTGGCAGCTTTAAGGGGCAGCCCCTTGAAAATTCCGCTTTCGCCCCACTTTCTAAATTAAAAGCGGATCACACTGCCTCCTTGCCTGCTGTGTGTGACGCATATACCTAACCCCTTACTTTTTTAGCATCGATACGCCATGACAACTGACCAAAAGGAAACCTTAGGTTTTCAAGCCGAAGTAAAGCAATTACTCCAACTCATGATTCATTCCTTGTATTCCAACAAGGAAATTTTCTTGCGCGAACTCATCTCCAATGCGTCGGATGCGGCGGATAAGTTACGCTTTGAGGCCATGACTCACCCCGATTGGTATGAATCCAATCCAGACTTGGCGATTCAGATTGAATTGAATAAAGCAGCCCGCACCCTAACTATCTCGGATAACGGTATTGGTATGAGCCGCGATGAAGTCATTAGTAATTTGGGCACAATTGCCAAATCCGGGACGAAAGAATTTTTCTCCAAACTCTCCGGCGATCAGCAAAAAGATGCAGCGCTGATTGGCCAATTTGGCGTTGGCTTCTATTCAGCCTTTATCGTCGCCGATCGCATTACGGTTGAAACCCGCAGGGCCGGTCTACCCGCCAGTGATGGCGTTCGCTGGGAGTCAGACGGCTCTGGCGAATTTACAGTCGAGTCGATCAACCGGCCAGAGCGTGGCACATCCATCATCCTGCACCTACGCGAAGGTGAAGATGACTTCCTCTCGTCTTATCAGCTCAAGTCCATTATTCGTAAATACTCTGATCACATCTCCTTACCGATTCAGATGCGCAAAGAAGAATGGGATGAGGCAAAAAAAGAGCAAGTAGTAAAGGATGAGTATGAGGCGATTAACCAAGCTAGCGCTTTATGGTCTCGCGCCAAATCCGAGGTTAGCGAAGAGCAATACACGGAGTTTTATAAACACCTCTCGCATGACTATGAGGGCCCTTTGTGCTATTCCCATAATCGCGTGGAGGGTCGTAGCGAATTTACTCAACTGCTTTATATCCCAGCACATGCGCCGTTTGATTTATGGGACCGCAATAAGCGTGGCGGTATTCAGCTCTATGTAAAGCGGGTGTTCATCATGGACGATGCCGAACAGTTAATGCCAACCTACCTGCGTTTTGTGACGGGTGTGATTGACTCGACTGATTTACCGCTCAATGTCTCCCGTGAAATTCTCCAAGAATCACGTGATGTCAAAGTCATTCGCGAGAGCTCAACCAAACGCGTACTCAGCATGCTGGAGGAATTGGCAAATAGCGACGACACTACCAAGCAAGAAAAGTACCGCACCTTTTGGACTCAATTTGGGCAGGTACTAAAGGAGGGTATTGGCGAAGATCAAAGCAATCAGGAGCGTCTTGCTAAGCTTTTACGCTTTGCCAGCACCCACACCGATAATGCCGAGCAAACAACGTCGCTCTCAGATTACATCGGGCGCATGAAAGAAGGCCAAGACGCGATTTTTTACGTTACCGGCGAATCATTTAATGCTGCCAAGAATAGTCCACACTTAGAAATCTTCCGCAAAAAGGGCGTTGAAGTCTTGCTGCTCTCGGACCGCGTGGATGAGTGGATGCTATCCTTTATGCCCGAGTTTGAAGGTAAAAAACTGACCTCGGTTGCCAAAGGGGGACTGGATTTAGGTCAGCTCGCCGACGAGGCAGAAAAGAAAGAGCAAGAGTCCACTGAGAAAGAATTTAAGGACTTGCTTGAAAAAATGAAAACAGCCTTGAGCGAAAAAGCAAAAGACGTGCGCGTGACCTTTCGCTTAACAGACTCGCCAGCCTGCCTGGTGGCCGATGAAAACGAACTCTCGGGTAATCTATTGCGGATGCTCAAAGCAGCCGGGCAAGAAGCGCCTAGCACCAAACCCATTTTGGAAATCAACCCCGAACATCCCTTGGTTTTAAAACTCAAGTACGATGACGCTGCATTTGACGAATGGGCAAATTTGCTATTTGATCAAGCTTTGCTTGCAGAGGGCGGCCACTTAAGTGATCCCGCAAGTTTTGTAAAACGCATGAATAAAATGTTACTGGGCTAAGAACACCATGAGAAAAGTAGAAACACAATTTGGCAGCGGCGCATACGCGCAACGCGTCACCGTGGGATCACATCAACTCGCGTCTGACATCGATGCCTCAAAAGGCGGCAGTGATAGTGGTCCGTCTCCCCATGAATACCTTGCTGTGGCCCTCGCCAGTTGCACCGGCATGACGCTCAAAATGTATGCCGGTCGGAAGAGCTGGGGACTTGAGAATGCAATTGTGACGGTCAACATCAATCGAACCGATGATGTCGAACGCTTTACGCGCGAGATTTCCCTCGTTGGTAATTTAGATGCGGAGCAAACTACGCGGCTAATGGAGATTGCCGATAAGTGCCCAGTACACAAAGCCCTTATCGGTACGATTGCAATCGAAACCCGACTGATTAACTAATACAAGCCGGGCTTAGTGCTGCCCGGCAGCTCGCCTTATTTCGAAGTGCTTGAGGATCCAGAGCTAGATGATTGCCCGGCCTTATAGCCTTGGTTATATTGTTCTTGCTTTTCTTTTTCGTAGGCATCGTAAACATAACCCGATGCCGCACCTACGGCAGCGCCACCAACCGCACCCCAAATGGGATTGCCATGGAAAATGGCCGTACCCACTGCCCCGGCAGCGGCACCAATCGACGCGCCAGAAAGAGTGCGTTGTTCCGTAGTACTCATGTTCGAACATCCTGCCGCTAAAAAGACAACTGAGCTAATCGTAATTATTTTTTTCATGGATGGAACTCCTTTAAACAGGCGTTAAGTGAATTAGCGTGCGCACGGGAAGCGAACAGTCAAGAAGCGCAAGAAGGTACCCGAAGCAGGGCCACTTGCTGCCGGCGGATTATCTTGAACCCATTGCATATAACCTGCGATCACTTCATCGCGGGTCGGTGCCGGCTGCTTGATGCAAATATTTGACTTCGATGTTTTTGGATTGCGGGTAGCCAAGTAGGTGTCATAAATTGCGGTGACATAGCCAACGCAAAAACTACGCGACTCTGGACTAGCTGGTGTTTTGCACACGTTGACCAACTCTTGGGTACTGAGTACCGGAATTTTTTCTTGGGCTTGAGCGGCGCCTGAGAATGCAAAAACAATGCTGGTGGCTAATAATGCTTTTTTCATGGGGGTTTTCCCTAGAGTAGTCTTCAATTAATGATAAACCAAATGCAAAAGTGCTTGTACAAATAGATGCATTGTTGAAAGTGCCTGCAAAGCTACTTCGGCATCACTTTATTGTAAATAATTCATCATTCGTAGTGAGTGCTATCACGATATGCGCAGAGCATCCCCCTCGAAATATGGGGTGCAAGGGGTGTAATATCCAAGAAAGTCGAGATGTTTCGTTATCTAGTTTCATAAATAATTATTTATTTAAGGTTTAGCGCAACGCACATTTAAATCGATCACTCGGTACGATGATTTATATCAATCATCCTTTACCCTTACTTGGCTACCAATCGCTGACAACACATCCTTTTATTCAAAGCATGATATGAAAATCGAAACTTCCCAATTTAGCAAAGTCGATACAAAGCACTGCCAGGATGATATGCAGGCATATTGGATGCCCTACACTCCGAACCGCTACTTTAGGAAACATCCAAAGATGATGGCGAACGCCAAAGGCGTTTATTACACCGATGATCATGGGCGCAAATTATTTGATGGTGCCTCTGGCCTTTGGACCTCGCCGCTCGGTCATGGCGACCCCCGCATCATCGAGGCCATCCAGAAGCAATACCAGACAATGGATTACGTTCCGGCATTTCAAATGGCCAGCGGAGAAACCTTTCGACTGGCCAATCGCATTGCGCAATATGCTCCCGCTGATTTAGGAAAAGTGTTCTTTGTGAACTCTGGATCCGAAGCGGTCGATACTGCCCTGAAGATGGCGATTGCTTACCATCGCGCCCGCGGGGAATCGAGTCGAACTCGGATGATTGGCCGCGAGCGCGCCTATCACGGAGCCTGTGTGGGCGGAATTTCAGTGGGGGGTATCCCAACGAATCGCAAAATGTTTAGCTCCATGATGATGCCGGGGGTTGATCACCTACCGCATACCTTAAATCTGTCGCAAATGGCATTTTCAAGAGGGCAACCTAGCTGGGGCGCTCACTTAGCGGATGATCTTGAACGATTGGTGGCGTTGCATGACGCCAGCAATATTGCTGCTGTCATTTTGGAGCCCGTGCAAGGCTCAACCGGAGTCATTGTTCCGCCGGTAGGTTACCTGGAAAAAATTCGTGAAATTTGTACAAAGTACGGCATCCTGCTAATTTTTGATGAGGTCATTACTGGCTTTGGTCGACTTGCAGCCAACTTTGGGGCAGAACGTTTTGGGGTAAAGCCCGACATGATTACATTCGCTAAAGCCATCACCAATGGCGTCATCCCGATGGGCGGCATCATTGCGCACAACGATATTTACGAAACAATCACTAGCAGTGGTGGCCAAGAACAGTTAATCGAGTTTTTTCATGGCTTTACCTATTCAGGGCACCCACTTGCGACTGCAGCTGCTCACGCATGCTTGGATATCTTCGAAGATGATGATATTTTGGCGCGCACCCAAGTTCTAGAGAAGGTCTTGGGCGATGCCGCTCACTCCCTCAAGGGCATGCCTGGAATTTTGGACATTCGGAATTGTGGCGTCGCCGCTGCATTCGATCTAGAGCCGATTGCTGGCAAACCTGGCTTACGCAGCATGCAGATCTTGGAGGGCTGTATCGAGCACGGTATTTTGGTACGCATTACTGGCGATACCGTCGCCATGGCCCCACCCTTTATTGCGACTGCCGAAGAAGTCCAAGCCTTCGTTGAAACCTTCGCCCGCGTTATTCAGAAGTCATTTAACTAATTAGGTATCCATTCCCACTGTCCCGAAAGACAAAATAATGAACTTCAGTAAATTCTTCTCATTACGAAGCATCACCTTGCTTAGCTTGCTCATTTTTTGCATCGGCTTCGCCCGAGCAAACCCAGACAGTGATTGGCCAAAAAAACCAATTAAAGTTGTTTTATCCTTCCCTGCGGGCGGCTCAACGGATGTATTTGCAAGGGCGATCATGGTTCCGCTCGGCGAGGCCCTGGGCCAAGCCATAGTGATTGAAAATAAGCCCGGCGCAGGCGGCATGATTGGGCTTGGAGCCGCTGCTAGTGCAGCACCAGATGGCTACACCATTCACTTTAGTGCATTAACCAATCAAGCAATCTCACAAGCCTTGTACAAAAATCCTCCCGCAGACTTGAGAACGAACTTTGCCCCAGTCGCTTTGGTGGGTGCTGTGCCCCACGTCCTCGTTGTGAATCCAACAGTGCCCGCTAAAAATGTTGCAGAACTAACCGCATTTATTAAATCGCGCAATGGCAATTTTAGTTATGCCTCGCAAGGAAATGGGACGCTATCCCATCTTGAGGCACAGTTATTCATGCAGCGCATTGGTGCAGCTGGAGTCCATGTACCCTATAAAGGGAGTAGCTTTGCCCTGCCTGACCTGATAGCAGGCAATACATTAATGATGTTCGATAGCGTCACCGCATCACTGCCTCATATCAATAGCGGAAAACTGCGGCCGCTTGGAATTGCCTCAAGCGAGCGCTCCCCCCTCATGCCAACGGTTCCAACCTTGGCTCAAGCTGGAATGATGAAATTTGATGTCGAGAATTTATTTGCCATTTATGTCCCTAAAGGAACGCCACCAAAAATCGTGAATCGACTGGAAAGTGAATTGCGTCGGATTATTACCAATCCCGATTTAAAACAACGCGTTGCTAATCAAGGTATTTTTCTTCAGTTTGAAAATGCGGGTAAGCTGGCTGAAGTAACTAATACAGAGCATGACAAGTGGAGCAAGATCGTCAATGCCACCAATATTAAGATTGATTAATTCATGATGGATATCTCACATCCTTACGGCCGTGGAAGAACCCCGGTATTAGCCCGCAATGCGGTTGCTAGCTCTCAGCCTTTAGCGACGCAAGCTGGATTAGAAGCGCTGCAACAGGGTGGCAATGCGGTCGATGCTGCATTGGCTACCGCAATTACATTAACCGTAGTTGAGCCCACCATGAATGGGCTTGGCGGCGATGGATTTGCCCTGATCTGGGACGGCAAAAAACTGCACGGCCTCAATGCCTCGGGCCGCGCGCCGGCTGCATGGACGCCTGAGTTTTTTGCTGGCAAGTCGGCAATGCCATTGATTGGCTGGGATACGGTAACTGTTCCTGGCATGGTATCGGGCTGGGTTGCGCTGTCTAAAAAGTTTGGGCGATTGCCATTTGCGTCCTTATTTAAGCGGGCCATTGCGTATGCCGAGAGCGGCTACCCCGTCTCACCCGTGATTGCAAGACAATGGCGCGAGGCTATTCCTATCCTCCAAGGCCAACCGGGATTTTTAGAGTCCTTCACAGTAAACGGTCGAGCCCCAGCTGCCGGAGAAATCTGGCGCTTCCCAGAGCAAGCCAAGACCTTGCGTAGTATTGCTGATAGCACTGGGGAATCGTTTTATAAAGGCGAGATTGCACAGGCCATCGTCGATTTTTCAAAAAAGACGGGGGGATCTTTTTCTCTAAGCGACTTTCATTCTCATGGGGCGAATTGGGTGGAGCCGCTTGATTTCAACTACAAGGGCTATACCCTTTCTGAAATCCCACCCAACGGCACGGGAATCATTGCGCAGATGGCATTGGGTATCTTGGACGCATTAAATGCAACGCAGTATCCACGTTATTCTGCACAGCGTATCCACCTCCAAGTAGAGTCCATGCGACTTGCCTTTGCTGATGCCTATGCGCATGTTGCTGACGCGGGCTCGATGCACATAGATCCGCGTGCATTATTAGATCAAAACTACCTTGCACGCCGTGCTGCATTAATTGACCACAAGAAAGCGGGGCAATACCCCAGTGGCGATCCGCATTCGGGTGGCACGGTGTATTTGTGCGCCGCAGATGATTCCGGAATGATGGTTTCATACATCCAATCCAACTTCAAAGGATTTGGTTCGGGCGTGGTTGCGCCGGGCGGCATTGCTCTCCATAACCGTGGAATGAGCTTTAGTCTTGTTCCAGGTCATCCCAATCAAGTGGCCCCAGGCAAGCGCCCATTTCATACCATCATCCCCGCTTTCTTGAGCAAAGATAATGCGCCGGTCATGGCATTTGGTGTGATGGGTGGAAACATGCAGCCCCAAGGTCACTTGCAAATGCTCATGCATTTTGTTGATGATCAGCTCAACCCTCAAGCGTGCTCGGATTCACCACGCTGGCGCATTGATGACTTAGGAAAACTGACCGTTGAGTCCTCTATGCCGACTGATGTGGTTGATGGTCTGCGCCAACTCGGCCACGAGGTCACAGTAATGCCCTTTAACAGCCTTGATTTTGGAAGCGCTCAGGCTATTGCCCTGATCGGTGAAGATGTCTCTGGAGGCTATATTGCCGGCAGCGATCACCGTCGCGATGGTATTGCTGCTGGGTTTTAATTGCCATAACGCCTAGTAATCCCAAGCACTCTTTTTTCTAGGTCTCTGCGCGTAAAGCGACAGAGGACCTATTTTTGCACTTTTTTGGTGCAAATTTATGGCTCATACCATCCCCGATTCCCCATAATGACGCATCAATTTAAGGAATAGGCCATGGATTCATTTAAGACTGGTAGTGATGCGTTGTTTATTTTAATGGGCGCCATTATGGTGCTCGCCATGCATGCAGGCTTTGCATTTTTAGAGCTGGGCACCGTGCGCAAGAAAAACCAAGTTAACGCACTTGTCAAAATCTTGGTTGATTTTGCTGTCTCTACAATTGCCTATTTCTTCATTGGCTACAGCATTGCTTACGGAGTCAACTTCTTTTCCGGCGCTGAAGTGCTGGCACAGAAAAATGGCTACGAGTTAGTTAAATTCTTTTTCTTGCTCACCTTCGCCGCAGCAATTCCAGCGATTGTTTCTGGTGGCATTGCCGAGCGTGCCAAATTCAATCCCCAGTTGATCGCTACTTTTTTACTCGTTGGTTTTATCTATCCCTTTTTCGAAGGCATTACCTGGAACCAGCATTACGGCATCCAAGCGTGGATTAAAGAACTCACTGGCGAAGAGTTCCATGATTTTGCCGGTTCGATCGTAGTCCATGCCATGGGTGGTTGGATTGCCCTGCCTGCCATTCTCTTGCTTGGCGCGCGCCGTGGTCGCTATACCAAAGATGGCAACGTCTCTGCACATCCCCCTTCCAACATTCCATTTTTAGCACTCGGGGCTTGGATTTTGGCAGTAGGCTGGTTTGGCTTCAATGTGATGAGCGCGCAAACCATCGATAAGATCAGCGGTCTCGTTGCTCTCAATTCGTTAATGGCGATGGTGGGCGGTACTTTATCTGCCTGGCTGATTGGCAAAAATGATCCAGGCTTTTCTTACAACGGCCCCTTAGCTGGCCTGGTTGCAGTCTGTGCCGGCTCGGACCTAATGCACCCCTTGGGCTCCTTAGTGGTTGGCCTGGTTGCAGGTGCTTTATTCGTATACACCTTCACCCTTGCGCAAAACCGCTGGAAGATCGACGACGTCCTTGGGGTCTGGCCACTGCATGGTTTATGCGGTCTTTGGGGCGGCATCGCTGCCGGTATCTTTGGCTCTACAGCGCTCGGTGGACTAGGCGGTATTTCCCTTACAGGCCAGCTGATTGGTAGTCTTCTGGGGGTCAGTATTGCCCTAGTCGGCGGCTTTGTGGTGTATGGTCTGCTCAAGCTAGCGATGGGCATCCGCCTATCGCAAGAAGAAGAATACGATGGCGCTGATTTGAGTATTCACCGGATCTCCTCTACCCCTGACCGCGAATCCAGCTGGTAAAAGGCATCGCAGCCATGTCTACATAGCCTATCTATAATGGGGCATGGCTATTTATGAACTCGATGGTATTGCGCCCCAATTAGAAGCGGGCGCTTTTGTGGCGGATAGCGCTGAAGTCATTGGGCATGTCCGCCTAGGCAAGAACTCCAGCGTCTGGTCAAAGACCGTAGTACGCGGCGATAACGACCAAGTGGTGATTGGCGACGAGAGCAATGTACAAGATGCCTCGGTACTGCACTCTGATCCTGGATTTCCACTCATCATTGGCAACCGGGTCTCGATTGGCCACAAAGTCATGCTGCATGGCTGCACCATTGGTGATGGCTCCTTAATTGGCATTGGCGCCATCGTGCTCAATGGCGCCAAAATTGGCAAGCACTGCTTAGTCGGTGCTGGCGCCTTGGTCACTGAAGGTAAAGAGTTTCCGGATGGCTCTATGATTCTCGGCTCGCCCGCTAAGGCTGTCAAAACGCTAAGCCCAGAACACATTCAGAACATCGAGCGCATTGCTGATCATTATGTTGAAAATGCTACGCGCTTTCGTGCTGGCTTAAAAAAGATCGGCTAAGTTACTTTGCTACCCGTCCTCAGTGTTGTCGTTCCTGTTTTTGCCCTTATTCTGGCAGGCTTTATTGCAGGCAAGGCCGGCAAACTAGGGCCAAATGCCTCGACCGAAATCAATCGCTTTGTCGTTTGGTTGGCACTACCCGCACAACTCTTTAATTTCACCGCCAATAGCGATTGGCAAACTCTGTGGCAGCCGGGTTTCATCATTGCGTTCAGTGCAGGATGTTTTGCGGTCTACATCGCACTGCTACTTTACCGCTGGTATCACACGCGCGACTGGGCAGCAGCAAGCTTCACGGGCCTTAGCGGCTCTTACTCCAATACAGGCTATATGGGCATTCCGCTGTGCCTCTTGGCACTTGGCGATGATGGCTTGGCGCCTGCAGTGATCGCCACCTTGGTGGTGGTCTGCGGGCTCTTTGCCCTCGCCATTGTCTTTATTGAGTTCGGTAAACAAGTGCATAAGCCCTGGTACGCAATCATTGGTATTGTTCTAGGCTCATTAATCAAAAATCCCTTACTGGTTGCTCCGATTGCCGGAGCAGTATGGTCTGCGAGTGGCCTGCAAATGCTGGAACCTGCTCAGCAGTTTTTATCCTTCCTCGCAGCAGCTGCGAGCCCCTGCGCTCTAGTTTCGATTGGCCTCTTTCTGATGCAAAAAAGCGAGGGCAAAGTCAGCGGTGTTTGGAGCTTGACGTTTATCAAGTTGATAGTACAACCCGGTGTAGCGTGGCTAGTTGCAGGCCCCATTTTAGGCTTGCCCTTATTTTGGGTTCAGGCTGCAGTTCTCATGAGTGCCCTGCCCACAGGCACCGGTCCATTTATGCTGGCGCAGTATTACCAAGCTGATGGTTCCGCAATCTCACGCATCGTTTTACAAACCACGCTGGGCTCGATCATTACCCTATCAATGATCATCTGGTGGATCAACCAGACTGCCTAAACTGCAAAACTAAAACGCAGGATTGGTGCCCTCGGCATCGATTTGTTTTTCCCATGAAGCATCTATGAAAGCGGGTAACTTCATGCACTCCTGAAAAATACCCATCAAGCGCGGATAGAGCGTAACATCCATCTTGGCATCCAGGGCATTAAAGAGTTGTGGCACCAAACAAATATCTGCCAGCGTGACTTGATCACCGTAACAAAAACGCCCTGTTCGTGCATCCTTGCTAATCTGGGCCTCAAGCCCAGCAAGACCAGTAGCAACCCAGTGCCGATACCATGTGCTACGAGCCTCTTCACTGACTTCCAATTGACGAACGAGATAGCGTGAGACTCGCAAATTATTAATCGGATGAATGTCGGCAGCAATATCCAGCGCGAGTGCGCGCACCCACGCGCGATCTACTGGATTGCTAGGCAATAGGGACGGCCCGGGATAGACCTCGTCTAAGTACTCCACAATGGCAAGGGATTGATGGATGCGCACATCGCCTTCTTCATAAAGCGGAATCAAGCGATTGGGATTTTTCTCGCCGTACTCGGGCTGTAATTGATCGCCACCTTTTTTCGTCAGGTGCGTAGCGATGGTTTCATAATCGATGCCCTTGAGATTGAGCGCGATGCGCACCCGAAAGGCTGCCGAGCTACGCCAAAAACTATAGAGACGGGGTTTCATAAAAAGCACTTCATAAAAAAGATGGGGAGAATTAAATCATTAGCGTGAGCGTGTAATAAAGCGCTTGGGCACGCGCAAGTTCCAATGAATGGCGGCCGCTCTAAAACCAAAGATCAACAACATGCAGGCAATCGCACCTTGGGTTGTATAGGCAGGGGCGTATTCTAAAATCAAGACGTACACAATGCAGCCGAGCGATACCGGAATGGCATAGAGCTCGTGCGACATCAAGAGGTTTTTTCTGCCAGCCAGCATGTCACGAATCAGACCGCCACCAATCGCAGTAATCACGCCTAGGATCACTGGCGCGAGCGGTAAACCAAAATCCATATTCCAGGCCTTATCGGCCCCCTGAATTCCAAATAAAGCTGCGCCGAATCCATCTAAGTACAGCATCCAGCGGTAAATCTGCGGCTGAGTAAAAAAGGCTTCCAAGTAGAAGGCAATCGCACTGGCCGCCAAGGCAACCCACAAATAAATCGGTAGGCTTGCCCAAAAAACTGGGGTTTCTAAAATCAGGTCGCGCACGGTACCGCCGCCAATCGCCGTGATCAACCCTAAAACCATCACACCAAACAAATCCACGCCCCGGTCGGCAATGGCCAGTACACCCGTCACCGCAAAGGCTACGGTTGCAATGATGCCGATCCAAAAGCTGAGGTTTTCCATATAAAAAGAGTCTAAAGCACTTCGCTACTGCCACCGAATTTTAGGCAATAAAAAACCCGCTCCGAAGAGCGGGTTAGTTAAAGCCCAAGATTACTCTTGGTTAATCAATACACAATTTAATTTGCTTGCGTATTGAGCTTATCGCCTCGTAAGGTTGGGTAACGTACGTGATCAATCAGTTCCTGAATCTCTTGACGTGGAGCTGGGGTTACCAAGCTCACCAAGATAATCGCAGCAAAACCGAGTGGCACGCCAAATACACCAGCTGAAATTGGCTGAATTCCATACCAAAGTTCAACGGGTGAGGTTACGTTAAATACACCGCGCAACCATGGCTGAGTCATGATCATGTAGTACATGGTGATACCTAAACCAAGCACCATACCAACGCAAGCACCCGCTTTGTTTGCACGCTTCCAGAAGATACCGAGGGTAAGTGCTGGGAAGAACGCTGCAGCAGCAAAGGAGAAGGCCGCGCCAACCAAGAACAAGATGTCAGCTGGTTTCTGAGCCGCAACATACGCCGCTGCCAGAGCTACCAACAACAACAATGCTTTGGAAATTGCAACACGACGGCTTGCAGGTGCATTTGGGTCGATCATTTTGTAGTACAGGTCATGTGACAGTGCGTTAGCAATCGTCAACAAGAGTCCGTCAGCAGTCGACAGCGCGGCAGCCAAACCACCGGCTGCAACCATGCCGGAGATCACGTATGGCAAGCCACCGATTTCTGGGGTTGCCAGAACGATGATGTCACCACCAATGGTCATTTCAGCCAACTGGAAAATACCGTCTTTATTGATATCTACTACAGACAATAGAGTCGGATCTACCTTAGTCCACGCTGCAATCCAGGCCGGCAACTTATCAAATGGCGTTCCGACCAAGACCGAGAAGACCTCGTACTTGACCAATACTGCCAAAGCAGGCGCTGTGAAATACAGCAAGAAGATGAAGAACAGGGACCATGTCACAGATTCACGTGCTTGCTTTACCGACGGAGTCGTGTAGAAGCGCATCAGAATGTGTGGCAATGCCGCTGTACCCACCATCAAACAGAAGACCAACGCCAAGAAGTTGCGACGTGAGGTATCGAAAGCCGTACGGGCCTTTTCGTCACCATCAGGATTGCCCGCAAACTGCTGAGCATGACGAGGCATGTTAGCAAGTTGGTTCGAGCGGTTTGTTGCGCCGGTTCGTTGTGTTGTCCACAATTTTTTCGCTGCTTCTGCATCTTTTGGAACTGCAGCCAAGGCTTTTTCAGCTGCTGCGATTTCAGGTGCAGGTGCATTTGCAGCCTTCAAATCAGCAACCTTTTGCTCAGCAGCCGCTTTGTCCGCGGCTAATGCAGCAGGAACGTCTTTCAGCTTCTCGCCAAGAGCGTCAGCACGTGCTTTGAAAATCGCACGAACTTCGAGCTCTTTTGGATCCTTGATCAGTTCAGCTTCTTTAGCAGTTACTTTTTCAAGTTGCTGACCATAGATTAACTGGGGAATTGGAACGCCAGTTTGCTTTACCGATAACCAAACCACAGGAATCATGTAAGCAATGATCAAGATGATGTACTGCGCAACTTGTGTCCAAGTAACCGCGCGCATACCACCCAAGAACGAGCAAACCAAAATACCAGCCAAGCCTAAGAAAATACCGATCTCAAATGGCACGCCAGCCAAACGGGTTGTAATCAGACCAACACCGTAAATCTGGGCAACCACATAAACGAAGGAGACCAAAATCGCAGCAACGATTCCGAGGAAACGGGGCAGGTTGCCGTCATAGCGTGCGCCCAAGAAGTCTGGGATCGTAAATTGACCGAACTTACGTAAGTAAGGAGCCAAGAACAACGCAACTAAACAGTAACCGCCGGTCCAGCCCATGATGAAGGCCAAACCGCCGTAACCCGTCAAGTACAAAGTACCTGCCATACCGATAAACGACGCGGCCGACATCCAGTCAGAGCCCGTTGCCATACCGTTATAAACCGCAGGAACACGTCGGCCAGCTACGTAATATTCTGCTGCGTCATTAGTACGGCTCATTACGCCAATACCTGCGTAGAGCAATACCGTTGCGCCCAAGAAGACGTAACCAATCATTGCACGGCTTAAGCCCATTTGCTCTGCAATACCTAAAAGCAGAACGAATACTATGAAGCCGCCCGTGTAAAAGCCGTAAATCTTGTTCAGGCTTTTCTTAAAAGCGGCATTACTTTGGCCGCCGCCGAACATACTGCCATCTCCACCACTAGGTGTCATTCCAGCCATGATTAGTCCTCCTCCACTTCAGCGCAGTCGTATTCTTTGTCAAGGTTGTTCATGTAGTGCGCGTAGTAGGCAATGATCAGAACATAAGTCACTAAAGAGCCTTGTGCCCCAACCCAAAAACTAAACGGCCATCCAAAAAAATTAAAGCTTAAATCACGGGCGTAAAAGCCCACAACAAAGGTCACGATGAACCAGATGGCTAACAGAATTGCCGTTATCCGAAGGTTCTTAGACCAATATTGTTTATGCGATTCTGTTAATTGCATAACAGTTTCTCCTTTAGTTAATAAAAAACTTCTACTACAAATGCACTACTAATACACACTACTAAAAACCACTAAGCACCTAAACCGGTTTCCCGTTCCAGCTGCTTAGCAAATTTGGGTTCAAATTCTTTGAGGTGACGAATAATTTTGGTGACCTCTTCGGGTTCGTTGCGCTCGGCATACACCCGGGCCAGCTGGTACCACGCATAGGGGCTCATCGGCTGCAATTTGGTATTTTTCTTAAGCGCCTTAATGGCCTCATCAAAACGTTGCAGCTGAATAAGTACCAAGCCAAGTCCATACCAGGCTTGATCTAAATTCTCATTAAGCTTAATCGCTTGGCGAAAGCTGTGTTCCGCATCCTGTACTTGACCTGTTTCCTCTTGCAAGAAACCCAAGTTGTACCAAATAGCAGCTGTCACATCTGGCTTCATGGTTAAGCGTTTGTAGTCAGCTATGGCGCCGGCTTTATCACCATGCTGGGTCTTCATATAAGCCAAGCTTGTAATGACATAGTCATCATGGGGGAAGCGACGATTCATTTCTTCGAACACATCCATCGCCTGATTTTTTAAGCCAAAGGTAATTAATGCGTTGGCACGCCACTTGAGCAAATACCAATCGAGATTGCGTTTGTTCACTGGCATATTTCAATTCCGATGCTAATGCAGTGCTCTATCTTGGCAATGGTCACGGTAATGTAAAGCACGGCCACGATACAAAACGCAACAAAGGGCACTTGCCTATCGAGAACCTGCTTAGGGGAAATAACGCGCGCCAAAAGGGTCCATGGCTTATTAACAATAGCGATCAGTTGGTAGAACAAATTGGTATCCCGCTTTTGTCCAGCCAATACATAAAGCAAGCCTTGGCCAATCAGACCCAAGCCGCCGATGTATAAAATCAACTGAGCGATATTCAAAAATAAAAGCACTAAAAATCCTAAAAGTTACATTCCGACTCGGAACGCTTAGAAGTACAAGGATTATGGTGCTTATGGCAGGGTCACCAAATCGGGGCTTTCCCCTATAAAACCGTGAAAAAATGAGGGTTTTAGAATCTGACCTAGCGCGGAATCCAGTTGGCCTGACGGGCAATATTCCGCAAGGATGACCATGAACTGGCTTCCCGCTTTAAATAGGGCCAAAGGCGCATCAGGAGCTCTGCGGTAGCAAAGGTGTCTGCAGCTGCTTGATGGCGCACGGCGCACTCAATCCCAAAATGCCCCAGCCAATCGTCTAATGCACGCAAACTAGGGTTTACCCCTGTAATTTTTGCTAAGGGCTCGATGTCAAGCCATTCATTTTGAAGTGGCTTTAGACCAGCCATTGCATAAGCACGATTCAGCATAGACTCATCAAATGCAGAATGAAAGGCGAGCAATGGGCAATCACCAAGCCAAGCCCGGAACTCCTCTAAGACCTCAATCGAGGGTCTTCCATCGGCCTGCGCCTGAGCGCCAATGTGGTGAACCAAAATATTATCTTTGCTACTTGGCAGATCTTGTTTGAGCACCGCCTCATAACTATCGCCAATCACAATCGCGATGCGCTCAAAATTGGGGCTGACTTCCAGCGCCACGGCAGCAATCGCGAGTAAGCGATCCGAATGCGGATCTAGGCCACTGGTTTCGACATCAAGCACTATCCAGCGCCGCACTTCCGGTTGCCTTGCCTTAAATAGTGACCTCAGCCCATCAAACAAGGGCGAATCTTTTAGATTAGCGAACATAGTCCAACTGCAAATGCTGTTGCAAGGAGCGCACTTTGAGTAGGGACTCTTTTAGAATGCTCCGATCGACCGAATTCAGCTGGTCGATATCGATCACATTGGGGTTGCCGTTGATGCTTGCCTCACCAATTTGCACCGCCAGGCGCTGGGTTTGCAAAAACTCAAATGCCGTAATCCAAGCGGCGCTCTCTACCTCCGGAACATTCAGAACTCGTCCCACAGCAGCTAGACGCTCGCGGGTGTTGATGAGCTCAATTCCATGAGCTAAGGAAAAGATGCGCGCTGCATCCACCATGAGGGCCGTCCCCTGCAGTTTTAGGTCGATGGTTTTTTGGCCATTGATCTCGGTGGGCTCAATCGCACCAAGCCAGTTGAGAGGTACTCGTGAATTTAAGGCATTTTCGGCCAACAACTTAATGAATCGCGGAATAGCCGCGGCCTTCACGCGCACCAACTCTTTTAGCGGTATCAATAAATCGGCATTGCCTGCAAGCGCTCTCAGATCAAAAAAGATACTGGCTTTTAATAAGTCTTCTGGATTGCCTTGTTCAATCCAACGATCAAAGCGATGAAGCCATTCCTGCTGCGACAAACAGAGATCCGGGTTACTGGCCATGATGTTGCCCTTGCACAGTGGATAGCCACACACATCTAAGGCCTCGTTCACCTCCCGCGCAAATTGAAGGTAGATCGCACGCTGCGCCTCACCCTCTTCATCGGCATACACCAAGGCATTGTCTTGGTCGGTCGCTATGGTCTGTTCGCTGCGCCCCTCTGAGCCCAAGGCAATCCAGGCAAAACGACTGGGATTTAACTGGTAGCGATTAGCAACCATAGCAATCAGTTGCTCCGTTAACACATCGTTTAAATGGCTAATAAGGGCGGTTAACTGGCGCGCTTGTACGCCCTGCCCAAGTAAGTTGCGTGCAAAAGTCCGAATATCATCGGCGCATTTTTTTAAACCCTGGAGATCATCGGCAGCGCGTATGGCCGTACTGATATTGCTGAGCGATAGGCGCTGCAAGGAAAACAAATCCCGCTCTGAAATAATTCCAACTAAACGTCCGCGATCGAGAATCGGTAAATGGCGAATATTAAAACGTGACATTAAGAGGCCCGCCATTTCAGCCGTATCATCCACACTTAAGGTTTTTACTCCGGTCGACATCACACTTGAAATAGGCGTATTGAGATCTAGATTGCTCAGGGTCACGCGTGACAACACGTCGTACCGGGTTAAGATCCCAACGATGGTTTGTTCATCCTCGCAAACCAGAATCGACCCTACTTTTTTCTCATGGATCAGGGTCAGCGCTTCGCGCAGGGGCGTATTGGGGCTAGTTATTAGCGGCTTTTTTAGGCGCAAATCACCTAGGCGACTTTCAAGCGATTGTTCTGCTAGGGCCTGTGAGGCAAAGGAATTACGCAGGGCAGTGCGGGACTCCTGCAGCAAACCCCAAATACGATTACTTAAAAAATCGCTGAACGGTTTAGAGCGCCCTTGCAATTGGCGCATCGCAGTTACCGGGAAGAGCAAACAAAAGCAATCGTCTACCGCACTATAGATAGTGGAGACAGGCCGGTTGGCAAACGCTGAGCCAATCGAAAACAAACTACCCGCATCCAATGAAAAAGCGGTTTCTTCAATGCCCGGTATGTCACGACGGCCGGATACACGGCCTTGTCGTATCAGATACAAAAATGCGGGCGGGCCATCCGCTGGCGATAAGATGAGCTCTTTTGGGGCAAAGTAGGCCTCGCGCGACTGGCTTAAAAAATAATCCACGTCTGCTGTGGACATTTTGGAAAAGGGCAGGCTTTGAATCACTTGCTGGCGTAAATTTTGCACCAGACTGTGCGAGGGAGGGATGCGCGAAGAAGCCTGTTCTGCCACGAGTGGATCCGTACTCAAGTTAAGAATGCATGGATGACTGCGCTGCGTGCTCATTTAGAATGCAGCTACGCAATACTGATCATATGTCCAATTAGTTCACTTATCAATACAATAAATACCATTCAAAAATACCAAGGTATCCTGAGCCATGAATCCCACCACCGTTAATATTGTTAGTAGCCTTTTGTTTGGACTGGCTGTAATCCACACTTTTTCCACTAAGTTTTTTGAAGGTTTAGCGCACAAGCAGCCAAACCATGCCGGGGTATGGCATTTGCTGGGTGAGGTGGAAGTGGTATTCGGGTTTTGGGCCATGGTTCTTGTTTCTTTCTTTTTCATTCACACCGGAGCCGATGCCACGATTGCCTATTTAGAGAAGCTCAACTTTACCGAGCCGCTCTTTGTATTTGTAATCATGATCATTGCCGCAAGCAAACCGGTTTTGGAGTTTTGCTTATTCTTGGTATTGCGCGTCACAGCCATTCTGCCAGTTAAAAAGTCGGTAGGCTTTCTGTGGGTGACACTTACACTCGTCCCTCTTTTGGGCTCCTTTATTACGGAACCAGCTGCAATGACCGTGGCCGCACTACTGCTACGTGACTATTATTTTTCCAAGAAGATTTCGCCCAAATTGATGTATGCCGGACTGGCGGTGCTCTTTGTCAATATCTCGATTGGCGGCGCCTTAACTCCCTATGCGGCACCCCCCATCTTGATGGTGGCTAGCACTTGGAAGTGGGACCTGTGGTTCATGTTGGAAAACTTTGGCTGGCGCTCTGCTGTAGCAGTGACAGCAAACTCCACTTTACTGGCATTCTTGTTTTACAAAGAGCTGCGTGGTTTCAATATTCAACCTAATGAAAAGAAAATTGATGCCATTCCGGCGAGCGTCATTTGCATTCACTTGGCTTTCTTGGTGGCAGTGGTCATTTCAGTACACCACTCGGTTTTATTCATGGGCTTGTTTTTGTTCTTTGTGGGCTACACCACAGCCTATGCACGGTATCAAAATAAGCTCATCATTCGCGAAAGTTTGCTGGTTGCGTTTTTCTTGGCAGGGCTTGTTGTCCTGGGCAGTCAACAAAAATGGTGGCTGCAACCGCTACTCATTAATCTCGATTCAACGACGGTCTACTATGGCGCCACGGTTTTAACGGCCATTACGGATAACGCAGCACTCACCTATTTGGGTTCATTAGTCGAAGGCTTGTCCGATGAATTTAAGTATTCGCTAGTAGCAGGCGCTCTTACTGGCGGCGGTCTTACGGTCATCGCCAACGCGCCCAATCCAGCCGGTTATTCTATTTTGAAGTCCAGCTTTGATGAAGGCGCTATTAGTCCGCTGTATCTGTTTTTGTACGCTGTACCACCGACAATCATTGCCATTATTGCCTTCCGCTTCATTTAAGGCATCGCCTGCATGCCTAAGCTGATTGCATTTGATGCCTACGGCACCCTCCTCGATGTCTATTCGATGGGGGTCCTGGCAGAAAACCTCTTTCCAGGTCATGGGCAGTCCTTATGTGTGCTCTGGCGTGATCGCCAAATTGAATACACTCGCCTGATTACGATGAGCGATCCCACAGGATCAACGCGCTATCAATCGTTCTGGGATCTCACCATTGCAGCGCTGCGTTTTTCCTGCAAGCGCCTCGCAATTCCATTGAGCAAAGATCAGGAAGGACAGCTAATGGGGCAATATGCCAAGTTAAGCGCTTTCCCCGAATGCCAACCGACACTCGCCCAGATTAAGCAAGCCGGTATCGCAACGGCAGTACTCTCGAACGGCAATCAAGCCATGCTGTCGAAGGCATTGCAAGCGAATCAACTCGACGTCCTATTGGATCGGGTTATTTCCGTTGATGAAGTGCGCCAATTTAAAGTAAGTCCTGCTAGCTACGGTTTGTTAACCAGCTATTTTGGATGCGCGCCTAAAGATATTTTGTTTGTTTCAAGCAATGCCTGGGATGTGATTGGCGCTGGCTGGTTTGGGCTGACGACGTTTTGGGTGAATCGCCAAAATCTGCCTTTTGAAGAAATCGGCCCCAAGCCCACTTATACTGGAGCCAATTTAAACGACGTGCTGACTAGTTTGCCCACGTAACGGATACCCCCCAAAGGATTACCTTGGAATTTTCATCCCTCATTGATTTATTTCTGCACCTCGATAAAAACTTAGCAATCGTTGCGAATGAATGGGGTGTTTGGATTTACGTCCTGCTGTTTGCCATCATCTTTGTCGAGACTGGCTTTGTGGTGATGCCTTTTTTACCAGGCGATTCTTTACTCTTCGTAGCAGGCGCATTGTGCGCGGTCGGCGGCATGGATTTATATGTTCTGATGGCGCTACTCACCACAGCGGCCATCTTAGGCGATGCCCTCAATTATTCGATTGGGCGCTTTATCGGCAATAAGGTTTTTTCCTGGGAAGACTCACGCTGGTTTAACCGCAAAGCATTTGATCAGGCCCATGCCTTTTATGAAAAGTATGGCCCCATCACGATTGTCTTGGGCCGCTTTATGCCCTTCATCCGCACCTTCGCACCATTTGTGGCTGGCGTTGCACACATGCGTTACCCCATCTTTGCTTTTTACAATGTCATTGGCGGCATTCTGTGGGTCTGCAGCTTAACTGCATTAGGCTACTGGATTGGCGAGCATCCTTGGGTGAAAGCGAACTTCTCCCTCGTTGCCCTAGCCATGATTGTTATTCCTGGCCTACCAGCGCTGTGGATTTTCAGCAAAGAAGTATTCAAAAAAATTCAAGCGCGGCGCGGCGCGCGTTAGGCCGCGGTAACTAGCCATTTTTAAGTGGGCAGGGCATTAAAATTAATAGGCCCAGAAGTTACCCGTTTTTTAATTTTGAACTTCAAGCGGGATAATTAGCTCTGCTCTGGTTCGCCCTGTTCTTCTCTATGCGTCGATTACTTGCCCTATTTTTTCTATTCGCAATTCCGTGTGTGCACGCTCAATCTACTTCATCGTTTATTGATAATACAAAAGCGCGCTTCAATACGATCATCGACAAAGGTGATTGGGAACTGTATGTCCCTCTGTATACCTATCACATGCCCTATGCCTACTCTCCCGAAAAAATTAGCCAATATACCCATATACCCCTTGGCATCGGCGTTGGAAAAGGCTATTACAACAAGAACAATAATTGGGAAGGCATTTACGGCATGACCTTTAAGGATTCCCATGGCATCTATCAGTACATGGCTGGATATGCTTGGATCCCCAATTGGAATCTCTCAAGTAATGGTGATTGGAAAATCGGTGCGGGCGCTACGGTTTTTATCATGTCGCGGCAAGACATCAACAATTACATCCCATTCCCCGGCCTATTACCGGTAGGATCGCTTAGCTATAAAAATGCAAGTCTGCAAACGGCATTTGTACCGGGAGGGGATGGCTTTGGAAATGTACTCTTTACCTGGGCCAAATGGTCGTTCAATTAAATGCCAGGCCAAATAAGTCACTACTAATGGCTGCCTAGCCCCACAGGAAGGCAATATAAATAGGCCCTCTACTAGCAATATCCCCAGAATAAGTACTCTTTGCTACAATGCCAGTTCGGCGATTTAGCTCAGTTGGTTAGAGCGATGGAATCATAATCCACAGGTCCGGGGTTCGAATCCCTGAATCGCCACCACCTTTCAAAGCCACTACTACCCTGCAGTGGCTTTTTTCTTTAGGGCACTAGTCCCACAAATCGCCTTGCCTGTTTCGCTTCAGAATTGCGCGCACTTGATTTGCAATGGTGGTTTCTTGCTTTCCCGGTATAAGGTTTATCTTGCTGCCAGCCATCAGTTTTCCTGGTGTGATGACACGCATATACCAACCGCAATGCCCCGATTGCAACATTGCTTTGGCAGCACCTTTGTAACGCATTTTTGCGTTGAACTTAAAACACGGCTCGCGTAGCTTGGTCACAATAAATTCCAGATCGCCGATCTGTAGCGTATCGCCCACAAATATATCCGCCTCCAATAAACCAGTGATGGTGAAGTTTTCGCCCATCGCTCCAGGCTGTAAATCAAATGGCACTTTTAATTCACGTGATAGAAGCGTATTCCAAAATAGATAGTGCTCGTATGGATAAACGTAAATGGCTTTCTCAATTCCGCCATGCACCGTCAAGTCTGCTTGCTCATCCCCCAGCACGCCGAGGAGATTGATATCGACCGGATTTGCTTGGTCTACGTTACTGATGCTGTTCTTTTTAATACCAGACATCACCACAGCATGGTCCGGGCGCTGATTTGTAAATAAGGGGGCTACTTTGCCAGCATTAATCGAAATCAATTTCATAGCTAGTAACGGCAACGCGCTTCACTTTTGTATTTGGTGAAATAAACTAGCAAATCCGCCTCTGATTTGTATTGGGTGTAGTAAATGCGAGCCCTGGCATCGCTTTTGTATTTAGTGAAGAACCACACGCCCGGATCATTCTCGCTTTGGTAAGGCGTTTCAAACACAATGCAATTGGCCTCGGACTTGTATTGCGTCACAAATACCTTGGCATTAGCCTCGGATGGATAGCTAGTGATGTATATCGGGGCTGCAATCACACACATACCGCTACCAGCCAGTAAAAGCAGTACACAAAGTTGAGGTAGTCTGATCATGGCTTATCTATCTTACGGGCAGTGGCAGTCTTTTTGCTAGCTAGCGGCTGTTTTTTCGTAAATTTGCCGTAAAATTGTTAGTCGCCCCCAGTTATAAACCTGAAACGGCATATGAAAAAACTGTATATCAAAACCTTTGGCTGTCAAATGAACGAGTATGACTCGGAAAAGATGGCCGATGTACTCCATGCCAACGATGGCATGACCCCCACAAACGATCCTGCCGAAGCCGACGTCATTTTGCTCAACACCTGCTCGATTCGGGAAAAAGCCGAAGACAAGGTGTTTTCCGATCTTGGTCGTCTACGTGAACTGAAAAAACTTAAGCCCGAATTGTTAATTGGTGTGGGTGGCTGCGTTGCCAGCCAAGAGGGGCAGCAAATTATTAGCCGAGCACCCTATGTGGATGTGGTTTTTGGTCCGCAAACATTGCATCGCCTGCCCGACTTACTTGCCAAGCGATTGTCCAGCGGCATATCTCAAGTGGATATTTCCTTTCCGGAGATTGAGAAGTTCGATCATTTGCCTGCATCGCGTCAGACCCGCGGCTCCGCCTTTGTATCTATCATGGAAGGCTGCTCTAAATACTGCAGCTATTGTGTTGTGCCCTATACCCGCGGCGAAGAAGTATCGCGCCCCTTTGATGATGTACTAACCGAAGTAGCAGGGCTTGCCGCCCAAGGAGTGAAGGAAATCGTCTTGCTAGGTCAAAACGTAAATGCCTACATCGGCAAGATGGGCAAAACGAATGAGTTGGCTGATTTTGCTCTCCTGATTGAATACATTGCCGAGATACCCGGAGTTGAGCGCATTCGCTTTACTACCAGCCACCCCAAAGAATTTACGCAGCGCCTCATTGATGTGTACGCCAAAGTACCGAAATTAGTGAGCCACCTGCATCTGCCGGTACAGCATGCCTCCGATTCGGTTTTATCAGCAATGAAGCGCGGCTATATCGTAGTGGAATTCAAGAGCATTATTCGCCGTATGCGCGCCGTCCGCCCCGACCTGTGCCTCTCCAGTGATTTTATTGTCGGCTTTCCCGGAGAAACCGATGCTGATTTTGAAAAGCTTTTAGCCTTAGTCGCCGAATTGCAATTTGATAACAGTTACTGCTTTATTTTCAGTCCTCGCCCCGGCACCCCAGCGGCCAATCTGGCGGATGATACCCCTTACCCTGTCAAACTTAAACGCTTGCAGACTCTACTGGCATTAATTGACTCTCAGGCGGAACGCATCAGCAAGGCAATGCTAGGCAAAGAAGAGCGTGTTCTGATCGAAGGCATTGCCAAAGATGGCATTAACTTGCAAGGCCGTACTGAAAACAACCGCGTGATTCACATTCCAGCTGCGGTTGAGGAAATGGACTCCTTAATTGGAACGATGATGGATATTCGGATCACGGAAGTGTTGGCACACACCCTGCGTGGCGAACGCGTCAACGCACTTGTACATTAATTTTCATGCCGAAGACCCTTACTACTTCTAAAGTGAAAGTCTGTGCCGTCGAGATTCAATACGCCAGTCCCGCACTCGAGAAAAAAGTGGGCGCATTAGCATCCGCTACTCTCATTAAAAAATGGGTTCGTGCGAGCATCAATCGTCCTGGAAACCTGACGGTGCGTTTTGTGAATCGCACCGAAGGACAGCTGCTGAATAGCCAATTTAGAGCGAAGGCCTATGCCACAAATGTCCTGACCTTCGCGTATGGGATCAAGCAAAGTGAGCTAGCCGCTGATATCGTGCTCTGTATGCCAGTAGTCACCAGCGAGGCGCGCAACCAAGGCAAAACAGTCAAGGCCCACCTAGCGCATCTGGTGGTACATGGTTGCTTGCATGCTGCCGGCCTTGACCACATGACGCAGCAGGGTGCCAAGGTAATGGAGGCACGTGAAGTGGCTATTCTAAAAAACCTAGGTTTTTCAAACCCTTACGTCATCAATTAAGGTCACTTTTTTAGCTTGCTTTGTTCTACGCTATTCTATTTCCATGCCTGACCCCGATAAATCCTTACTTGAACGCCTCGCTGAATTTCTAACGCCACAACCTACCAGCGCAACGGAGCGACGCCAAGAATTAATTGAAACCTTGCGTGCCGCTCAGACAGAGGGCTTTATTGATGCAGATGCCCTTTCCATGATTGAGGGGGTTTTTCAGGTTGGTGAATTGTGTGCCAGAGACATTCTTGTGCCACGCGCGCAAATCGACTGGATTGATATTGATTCCTCGGTTACGGAGGTGATTCAAACCGTTATCTCCGCAGCCCACTCGCGCTATCCTGTTTATCAAGGCAGCAAAGACACTGTTGTTGGCATCTTGCTGGCGAAAGATTTGTTACGCCACGCCAGTGAAGCTAACTTTCAGTTGCGCGATTGGCTAAGGCCTGCTGTCTTTATTCCGGAATCCAAGCGCCTAAGTGTCTTGTTACGGGATTTTCGAGCTAACCGCAATCATTTGGCGATTGTTGTCGATGAGTACAGCAACGTGGCTGGCATTGTGACGATTGAGGATGTACTCGAGCAAATTGTGGGCGACATTGAGGACGAGCACGACATTGATGAAGATGCCGATAACGTTCTGCTACTGGCCAATGGCGATACCCGCCTGAAAGGCATGACCGAACTGGAGCAGCTAAATGCAGCCCTTGGAACACAGTTTGACGATGATGAAGTGGAAACCGTAGCGGGCTTAATTACCCACCATTTAGGACGTGTACCCAAACTGGGTGAGCGCGTGCAGATTGAGGGCATCGAGTTTGAAGTTCAGCGCGCTGATCCGCGGCAAATTCATGTATTGCTAGCAAGGCGCCTGGCATCTGATATTTCTTTATCAGCCTAAGGCAACGTTTGTTTAGTCAGAGCTTGCGCAGCGATATTCGCTACACACACTGGCTCCTTTGCATCGCCCTCGGGATTGCAATCTCGATTGCAGGTGAACTCCCCTCGGGCGGCTGGCTGCAAATACCCTTACTGAGTCTCTTGTGGTGGCGACTCTCTTCAACAAATACAACTCAATTTCTGCCGAACTTTGCCGGTGGTTTTTTGTTTGGACTTGCTTATTTTGTTGTTGGACTGTGGTGGATTTTTATTAGCTTGCATGACATCGGTGGTATGAATGCCCCCTTGTCAATCGCTGCCGTGGTTTTGCTTTCAGCCTATATGGCAGTCTTTTTTGGCTTAGCCAGCGCTTTGGGCAAAATGCTTCGGCGGGAGTCTATTTTTCTAAATAGCGCCATCATGGCGGCGGCCTGGGTGCTCATGGAATACCTTCGTGGCCAGCTCTTCACTGGCTTTCCATGGGTCGGCTTTGCTGAGGCCCAAGTCAATGGCCCCTTTGCAGCAATTGCACCACTGCTGGGTGGTTTAGGGTCTACTTTTTTGGTAGTGTGGGTATCGATGCAGTTAAGCGCATGGCGTCAATCGCTAGTTCGCATCAGCATTCCGATTGGACTATCTCTGGTGTTGATGCTGGGCCTCAGTCAATTGCGATTCACCGAAGCAATTGGAAGCCCTATCAGCGTTCGCTTGATTCAGGGAAATTTTGAGCAAAGTCTGAAATGGAATCCAAATGCAATCGCACAGCAAATTCGGTTTTATAGCGACGTCATTGTTAAGCAAGCAGCCGATCTGATTGTGATTCCAGAAACGGCATTTCCCTTAGCTGAAAGAGACTTACCAGGTGATGTACTCCCACAGCTCAAGGCATTTTCACAAGCAACGCATAGCAATATTCTGCTGGGCTTAATTGGGATTGTCCCGAGCTCCAATGGGCAATTGCAGTATTCCAACCGCGCACTTGGTTTATCACCATCGTCAACTTCACCCTACTATTACGATAAGTTTCACCTCGTCCCTTTTGGTGAATTTATTCCGCCAGGCTTCCAGTGGTTCGTCAATGCATTTCGCATTCCGATGAGTGATTTTGCTCGGGGCAATTTAATGCAGGCCCCTTTTCAAATTGAGCGCGTAGGTCAAGACAGTATTGGTGCCGCCATCACCATTTGCTATGAAGATATCTTTGGCAACGAGTTAGCAAGCCGCATTCGCAATAGCGAAGCTCCAGTTAATCTATTCGTCAACATCACCAATCTGGCCTGGTTTGGTCAATCCCAAGCACCCAGCCAACAATTGCGCTTATCGCAAATGCGCTCGATCGAAACAGGGCTTCCCAGTATTCGTTCAACCAACACGGGGATCACCGCGGTCATTGGTCCGGATGGACGCGTACTGCAGGCCTTGCCGCAATGGACCCAAGCAAGCTTGAGCGCTTCGGTGCAAGGCTTTACAGGCAAAACCCCGTTTGTGATCTGGGGAAATTGGCCCATTTTGAGTTTGGCGAGTTTGCTTCTGGCTTTTGCCTTCTTGCAAGGGCGCCGGTTTTAGGAAAATCCCCGCAATTGGCAGGTAAAATCAATCACTTAGATCGATTGGTTCTGGCTCACTATGCTTACATTTCAGCAAATTATTCTCACGCTTCAAGATTATTGGGATAAACAAGGCTGCGCCTTGTTGCAACCCATTGACCTTGAGGTGGGCGCAGGCACATCCCATACCGCTACTTTTTTACGGGCCATTGGTCCAGAGCCGTGGAAGGCCGCCTATGTGCAACCTTCCCGCAGACCAAAGGATGGGCGCTATGGTGAAAATCCAAACCGCTTGCAACATTACTACCAATATCAGGTTGTTCTTAAGCCCGCCCCCGATAACATTCTGGAACTCTATTTGGGATCCCTCAGCGCTTTAGGCTTGGACCTGAAGCAAAACGACATTCGTTTTGTAGAAGACGACTGGGAAAACCCAACCTTAGGAGCTTGGGGATTAGGCTGGGAAGTCTGGCTCAACGGCATGGAAGTAACGCAATTTACTTACTTCCAACAAGTCGGCGGGATTGATTGCAAACCCGTCTTGGGTGAAATTACCTACGGCATCGAGCGCCTCGCCATGTATTTGCAAAACTGCTCGAATGTCTACGATTTAGTTTGGACCGATGGCGTGACCTACGGTGACGTGTACCACCAGAATGAAGTGGAGCAGTCGCGCTATAACTTTGAATACTCCAATACTGAAATGCTCTTTACAAATTTCAGTAACTACGAGAGCGAAGCTAAACGCTTAATGGAAGTGCCACTTGCCCTGCCTGCTTATGAAATGGTACTAAAGGCGGCGCATACGTTTAACTTACTAGATGCCCGCGGCGCCATATCGGTAACCGAACGTGCTGCCTACATCGGCCGCATTCGTACCCTCTCTCGCTTGGTAGCACAGGCATACCTTGAATCCCGTGAGCAATTGGGTTTCCCAATGTGCCAACAGCAAGTCACTGCGTAAGGTTTTATTGTGAGTACATCTTCCTCTCCATCTTCCTCAGCAACACTTTTAATCGAAGTATTTACTGAAGAGCTGCCACCAAAGTCCCTTCGCAAACTGGGTGATGCTTTTGCTGCAAGCCTATCTGCCTCTATTCAGGCGGCTAGCTTAAGTACTTCCGAATCAGTCACCACCAGTTTTGCCAGCCCCCGCCGTTTGGCCGTACAGATTACGCACGTACTGAGTAAAGCGACGGACTTTCCGGTGCGCGAAAAAGTATTACCAGTCAGCGTCGCATTCGATGCCGATGGCAAACCTACGCCCCCATTGTTTAAAAAACTCAGTGCCTTGGGTTATCCCGATATCGACATCGCGAGCTTGGAGCGATCGGGGCAAGATAAAAATGAAGCGCTCTACTTAAATGTCCAAGCCCGTGGCGCTCTTTTACAAGATACCGTACAGACTGCCCTGACTAATGCCTTGCAAACGCTGCCCATTGCGAAAATGATGCATTACCAAGTGCAGCAGGCAGATAGCACACTCGAAGATGTTCAGTTTGCACGTCCCGCCCATCGCATTATGGCGCTGCATGGCAGCACCCCACTGCCAGTGCATGCGCTAGGTATTCTTGCTGCGAATCAAACGGAAGGGCATCGTTTCTTAGCTCCTAATGTAATCACGATTAGTCATGCTGATCAGTATGCTGCTGAGCTTCTCAAGAACAAAGTGATGGCCAACTTCAATGAGCGCCGCGCCTATATCGAAGCCGAACTCATCAAGGCGGCTAAAGACGATGCGGTTTTAATGCCCAGCAATTTGCTCGATGAAGTAACGGCATTGGTTGAGTGGCCTACAGTCTATGCCTGCCATTTTGACGCCGAGTTTTTAGAGGTGCCGCAAGAGTGCCTCATTCTGACGATGCAAACCAATCAGAAGTACTTTGCTTTAACTGATACCGCTGGAAAGCTACGCAATCGCTTTTTGATCGTATCGAATATTGAAACTGCTACCCCGCAGTCGATCATCCAAGGCAATGAGCGTGTGGTGCGCCCCCGCTTATCGGATGCGCGGTTTTTCTTTCAGCAAGATCAAAAAAGATCACTGTCATCCCGCGTCGCTGATTTAGGTAAAGTGGTCTACCACAACCAATTAGGTACCCAACTTGAGCGCACGGAGCGAGTTGGCGCAATCGCCACCGCCATCGCAACTGATTTGCAAAGCAAGGGTTCTGCAGTCAATCCAAAGCATGTGGCACGCGCTGCCGAATTGGCAAAAACCGATTTACTCACCGACATGGTGGGCGAGTTTCCAGAACTGCAAGGCATCATGGGCAGCTACTATGCCCAGCATGATGGTGAAGACAGTGAAGTGGCCGCAGCATGCAGCGAACACTACCAGCCGCGCTTTGCAGGCGATGCACTTCCCAACAGTATGACTGGCACCGTCTTGGCTATTGCTGACAAGCTCGAAACCTTAGTGGGCATCTGGGGCGTTGGCCTAGCGCCCACCGGAGATAAAGACCCCTACGCTTTACGTCGCCATGCATTGGGTATTTGCAGATTGCTTCTCGAGAAGAATTTGCCCTGCAGCCTGCCCGAACTCATCGAACTGGCTCGCGGGCAATTTAAGCAAGCTGGCGTCCAAGAAAAAGCGGATGCGGCTGCAATTTATGCCTTTGTCATCGATCGGTTGCGTGCCTATTTGCGCGATCAAACGGAAGCAGGCAAGCCATTTACGAGCGCTGAAATCGATGCCGTCCTCAGTCAAGAGCCTAAGCAGCTCAATGACCTGATGGATCGGCTGCGTGCGGTACGTGAATTTAATGCCTTACCTGAATCAGCCCAATTGGCCGCAGCCAATAAGCGCATCAGCAATATTCTGAAAAAGACCACCACACCCATTCCAGCGCAGTGCTCAGCTGCAGCTTTAAAGCTGCCGGCTGAAATTGCCTTACATGGGGCGTTGCAAAACGCCATTCCGCTGCTAGATGCAGCCTATACCCAGCGCCAGTTTGTAGCCTTGCTTCGTACGCTAGTTGATTTGAGTCAGCCGATTGATCAGTTTTTTGCCGATGTAATGGTGATGGATCCAGATCCAGCGCTCCGCGATAACCGCTTGGCTTTATTGCAGCAGCTCCACCAGCAAATGAATTTAGTTGCCGATCTTGGCACCTTGGCATGAGCTCAAGCGCCTCTAAGTTAGTTATTCTCGACCGTGATGGCGTGATTAACATTGACAGCGATCAGTACGTCAAATCGGCTGATGAGTGGATCCCGCTTCCAGGGAGCTTAGAGGCCATTGCCGAACTCAATCAAGCCGGTTATCAAGTAACAGTAGCAACCAATCAATCGGGCTTGGCGCGCGGTCTATTTACCATCAATGACCTGCATGCAATGCATCAAAAAATGATGGATCTTTTGGCTCCTCTGGGTGGTCGCGTGGATAGTATTTTCTTTTGCCCCCATGTCGATGAAGACCAATGCAATTGCCGCAAACCGTTACCCGGCCTCATGCGTGACATTGCATCCCGCTACCGTAAAACGGATTCTGCCCTACCCTTGATTGGCGTGCCCATTGTGGGCGATTCCTTGCGTGACTTGGAGGCCGCCACTGTTTTGGGTGCAAGCCCCCACCTGGTTCGCACCGGCAAAGGTCAACAGACAGTAGATAAAGGCATATTGCCGGCGGGTACGGTAGTGCATGCCGATTTAATGGCATTTACCAAATCCCTATTGGAATCCACCTCTAATACATGATTCATCTGAGATCAACTCTCTTTGCGCTTTTCTTGCTGGTGTTTACGCCCATCTGGGCAATCATTTGCCTGGCGGTATTTCCGTTTATGCGCAGTGAAACCCGCTACCGTTTTGTGAGTGGCTGGAATAAAACCGTCCTGTGGGTTCTCGAATGGCTATGTGGCATTCGCTATGAAATTCGGGGCATGGAACATATGCTGGGAGCTCTTGACCAACCCATCATCATTCTCAGCAAACACCAATCCGCCTGGGAAACCATTGCTTACATTGCTTTATTTCCTAAACAGCTCTGTTACGTATTCAAACGGGAGTTATTGTGGATTCCGTTCTTTGGCTGGGTCATGGCTGCGCTCAAAATGATTCACATTAATCGCGACAACCGTGAGACCGCCGCACTTTCAGTGGTCAGTCAGGGCCGAGCACGCCTGAAAGAGGGTAAATGGATCATGCTCTTTCCGGAGGGCACACGGACTGCGGTTGGATCCCATAAGCCCTACCTAAAAGGGGGTGCACGCTTAGCCACTGCCACTGGCGCTGCAGTTATTCCAGTAGCGCACAATGCAGGCCGGGTTTGGCCACGCAATCGCTTTTTAAAGTATCCCGGGTTGGTGATTATTTCGATTGGCCCGGTGATTACCTCCGAAGGCAAGACAGGCGGGCAACTCAATAGCGCCGTCGAATCTTGGATCGAAACTGAAATGCGAGTGATTGATCCCAGCGCTTACGAGGATGCGGCCAAGACGGACGCCCATTCCAAGTAGCGTGTAACCGAAATATCTTGCGCTCGCTTGGTCAACTCATCTTCTTGTAGCTGCAAACGCCCAAGGTAATCTTGCAAATTAGTGCGCAGCATCTTGCGCCTTTGCGCAAAGGCGGCTGCCACGACTTTTTCCAGTGCGCGCCACTCCTCAGGTGATGTATTGAAGTTGCCTCGAGGAATCATGCGGACAACCGCAGAATTCACTTTAGGCTGCGGATCAAATGCTTCTGGTGGTACATCTAATAGCTTTTCTAAGTGATAACGGGCTTGCAACATCACGGACAAACGACTGTATTCGGATGATCCTGCATCGGCAACCATACGCTCAACTACTTCTGCTTGCAGCATAAATACTTGCTCATCTATCTCTGTTGCCGCGCCGACCAAATGAAACAGCAAAGGCGATGAGATGTTGTACGGTAAATTGCCAACAACTTTGATCTGTTTTGAGCCGCTCGCTTTTTTTGCTCGAGCCCATCCCAAAAAATCAAAGTGAAGGGCATCGCCCTCGGTGATCGTTAGCCCCAGTAGCTGCTGTTTACGCCAATAAGCGACCAAATCGCGATCAATTTCGAGTAGGTCTAAGCTCTCTAGATTAGCCAATAAAGGCTTAGTCAGAGCCCCAAGTCCTGGACCAATTTCTAAAATAGCTGCATCACCAGAAGGCCCAATCAGGCTCACAATCGCATGAATGATGCCTTCATCATGCAGAAAGTTTTGGCCGAAGCGTTTACGCGCCTGATGCATGTAGCGCAGCCTTTCGATGCCGGGCAAGCTGAAATCCGAGTCGCAAGGCTTCTAGCATGCTACCTGAGTCAGCCACTCCTTTGCCCGCAATATCGAGTGCAGTGCCATGGTCTACTGAGGTTCGAATAATCGGCAAGCCAAGGGTTACGTTTACACCTGTATTAAAAGCAACAAATTTAAAGGGGGCCAAGCCTTGATCGTGGTACATCGCGAGATAGGCATCTACCTGACCCAATGATCGAAAATCAAAAAGGGTATCTCCCGGAAATGGTCCTTCTACTCGAATGCCAGCTTGCTGCGCCTGAACAATTGCCGGCTCAATGATGGAACTTTCCTCTGAACCCAAATAGCCGCCTTCACCTGCATGCGGATTTAATCCCGCTGCCAAAATCCGTGGCTCGGCAATGCCAAATTGATTCTTCAAGCCGGCGTGCAAAATTTCAATGGTCTCGGCTAAAGACTTGATCGTGATCTGAGCAGGAACCAAAGCAAGCGGTACATGGGTGCTTGCCAGAGCAACCCGCAATGGCAAACTCCGCTGTATACCCATCAAACCAGCAGGAAGGTTGGCGCACAACAGCATCACTACACGCTTAACTCCGCATGCTGCTGCCAGATACTCTGTATGCCCTGTAAATGCAATGCCAGACTGATTGATAATTCCTTTGTGTACAGGAGCAGTCACCATGGCTTGAAAACGCCCCGCTTGACATCCAGCCACCGCAGAATCGAGTGTAGCCAGTACATAGGCTGCATTACTCACATCGAGCACGCCTGGCACCACAGGCTGACTTAATTTCACGGACTCCATCTGCAAGCGCGGATGTCTTACAGCCTCACCAAACAGGCTTGGATCACCAATTAATGTGATGTGGGCATCTGCCTGCTCTTGCAAAAACGCATGTGCTGCTTGTAACGATACCTCAGGACCAATACCAGCGGGCTCGCCCGTTGTGATGACTAAATCAACGCGAGACATTATCTAAGTTAAGAATGCGCACAGTCGCCGTATCGCGCAATTGACGGAGCCAATCCTGATAGAGTTGCTCAAACTTACGCTCGCGTATGGCGGCCCGTGCGAACTCGCGCTGCTTTTCGACGGTAAGCTGAGCCTCTCTACGCTCAAGTACTTGAATTAAGTGCCAACCAAACTCCGTCTTCACCGGATTACTCACTTCGCCAACTTGAAGACGATTCATGGCGAACTCAAACTCAGGTACCAACTGACCGGGCGACATCCATCCCAAAACACCGCCGTTGGCAGCCGAGCCGTCCTCGGAGTGTTTCTTCGCTAACTCACCAAAATCGGCCGCTTTAGCACGTACTTGATCCCGGTACCCGGACAAACGCCGCTCCGCATCTGCATCCGTTAGTCCAGCGCGATTACGCAGCAAGATGTGCCGGGCATTGGTCTCTGTAATCGTAATGTTTTTAGGTGTGGTGTCACCTACCGCTTCTAGGGTTGGGGCTTGGCCTGCCGCCACCATAACACGTCGATCTAACACTTTCAGTACATGAAAACCAGCAGGGCTTTTTACTACACTATTAGCAAGCTGTCCCGAGCCAATATTGCGCACCGCCTCAAGAAAAAGTTGTGGCAATCGGTCTGGTGTTCGGTACCCCAAATTTTGGAATTTGATACGTGGATTTTCTTTTGCCGCTTTTGCGCCAAGCTGTAAGAAATCTACATCACCACGCGCTTCCCGCAATAAAGCATCAGCCTGTTTACGTGCCTCTGCAATTGTGCCAGGGCCAGCATTGGCATCAACCGGAATAAAGATTTGAGCTACATCTAACTCTTCTTGCCCACCTGCTCCCGGGGTATTGGCTGCTGGAGCATTCATGGCGCGTGTACGTTCGCTAATGTAATTGTCAACTTCGGCATCGGAAATTTTTATTTGCGAATCAACCTCACGTTCCCGAAAGCGCGTAACAATGATGTCCTCTCGCAGCATTTCACGATAGCGCTCAAAACTTGATCCTGACTTCTGAATCGTTGCCCGAAATTCAGCCATACTTAATTTATTACGAGCGGCAATATCAGCAATAATCTTATCGAGCTCGGCATTGCTGACGCTAATGCCACTTTGCTCAGCGTCTTGCAATTGAATTTTTTCTACAATCAGACGCTCTAGTACTTGCTTACGCAGGGTCTCTTTATCTGGTACGCCTGTACCGCCACCCTGCTTCATAATCGTTGCCACTCGATCATCAATTTCTTTACGGGTGACAAAACCTGTGTTGACGACAGCAGCAACACCATCAATATCCCGTATCTTAGTGTCAGACGGGTTTGCAGGAGCATTAGATTGGGCGTAAGTTGGTAATGCCAGTGCCACACAGGCCAGCAAGAAAAGGATGCGGATTAATTTAATGCTGCGGTTCATGCAAAACGTCATTGGTAGTTCTCATAAATTGAGGGCGGCAATGTTCTGGTAGTTGGCATGTATCCTGGAACATTTAACCTCATGATATCAACTGGATTGCTACCGGCGGCACCAAATCCCCTAAATTCGATTTGAAAAAGCACCTGGGTCGTGGTGATTTGGGTGGTGTTGCGAACCTGAGAGTAAGCAAATCGACCAGTCCAGCAGTCTTCTTTGTATTCCAAAGCCGCTAGCAAATTAAGGGTATTCAAGGTCAAAGCATCGTATCCCCAGCGGCCTAGCGTGGAAATCTTACGGGTTATCGGCCACTGCCCAGAAATATTGTATTGATCGGTGGTTGTGGTCCCTGGAGCTGCTTGTATATTATTCTCAGGCGAGGCTGATACCGGGGGGCTCCAGACATTACGGTAGCCAAAGTTAAGGCTACGCCCTGCCGTTGGGCGCCAACTACCACCAATCGTGGTCTGAACGAGGCGATTGAGCTGGGTGTTGTATTGACCAAATGCGTCCACATTAAAGTTTCCCATCAGCCGAACTGAGCCAGCTCCTAAGGTATCCGAATACGTAGTGGGGTTTTGTATTGTGTTGGTTAAGCCTACCCGCTGACCAGTGAAATCCTGGCGCTGAGCTAAGGTCAGATTGGCGCGTTCCGCCCCAGTTGCAGCTTCTATCATGCGACTAGTCACGCCCATGGTTAACTTATTGTTATCGGCAATACGATCATTACCGACAAAGGTGTTTTCACTGAATATTTGGGTAATACCAAAACCGGCATTCGCGGTATCAAATAACGGGGTATTTGTCTGATCTTGGAATGGCGTGAAGACATAGAAAGCGCGTGGCTCCATCGTCACCAACATATCCCGCCCAAAAAAGCCTTTGAGCTCGGCCGCTTCCCGCTCAAACGCTAAGCCCGAATCTAAACTGAAAGTAGGTATGGTGAAACCCTGTGCCGGCGGATAACCGGGTACGAATGCGGTGGCATTGTAGTTATTCGACTGCACACTCAGCCTCGGCTTAATGTAGTAACCGGGAGTTATCGTTGGCATGCCCACCGCTGCCTTGACTACCGTTCGATCAGCTTGGCTGAATACGCCCGGCGCAGTAGCCGCCAAATTGCCCCCAATGTTATAAGCAAAGCGGGTGAAGTCACTGGAGAAACTCACTTGCGGGCCAGTAGGCAAGCTCACAAATTGCCGACTGCGATCTGGATTCAGTAAGGCATTCTGGCTGTTATACGCCGCAACGACTTGCGGCAATACGTTGTATGGGGATTGCACTGTTACGGTAGGATCGGGCTGTAGCGTCTGAAACGTCATTGCCCGAGCCGAAACATTCCAACCTTTTATTAAAGAAGTAGTTCCCACCTCTTGTCTAAATTGATTAGTGATGCCGCCCGCTAAGGTTCTTGAAAAATCAATCGGGTACAAATTATCTGAGACTCGTGCAATGTTCGCATAGCCGTTCCAATTGGGCGCAATGCTTTGGCGCTGCTGCCAATCATACTTCCATCGATCGCGCCCCAATATTTTGTCATACGGCAGATATTCTCCAGCTACCGTACCGGAATATTTTGGATCGATGTAACGATACGATCCACCCAATTGCGTACCCCGAAATGTCATGTAGCGCGGCATGATCAGCAAATCACGATTAGGTGCAATATTAAAGTAATAGGGCTGAGTTATATCAATGCCATTATTTGAGCTATAGCCTGCAATCGGAGCAAGTAAACCGGAGCGCCGTTGATTGGAGGTTGGCAAACTAAAGTAGGGCGTATAGGCAATTGGCACGTCGAAGAATCGCATCACGCCATTGGTGCCCGTCATTTCTTTTTGCTCGTTATCAACCTCCATGCGATCGGCTGTGAAATACCAATCTAAGTTGTCAGGCGAGCAGGTGGAGTAAGTGCCTTTATCAAATACAAAAATATCAGATGATTGAATCGTTAACTTTTTCGCCTTACCACTCGATCGGTTGTCACGTATTTCATAACGAGGCTCTTGCATTTCCCCTTGCCGAGCATCTACCTTTAAACTCGCTTTTGGCCCTCGAAATGTGGAGTTACCTTTAATCATTTCAACGTTACCAATCAGATCTGCAACATCGGTATCGGGGTGATAAATTATTTCATCGGCTTTGAGCACAGTATCGTTTCGCCGAATTTGAGCGCGACCCTTTAGTTTCATTTCACGATCAACAATACCCTCAATCGAATCACTGAAAGTGAAGGTGAGTGCCTGGTTGTCAGAAATGGGTTTTCCAACGCGTAATTGATCATCTAACTTTAAAACGCTGACATTGCCGCGATCGGGAAGCAAGATAAAATTAGGGTTAGTGCGCTGCGAGGATGAGAGATTTGAAGCCGGAGCCTGAGCAAATGCGGTCGCTGAAAAATACAGCCAAAAACACCCCATCGTTACACGTAAAAATGGGGTAAAAATAAGAGGGGCGCAAAGACCAGCGCGACGGCGATAATGGCTCATAGATCCAGACCCACTTATTATACGAATCGATATGCCCAATAACCGCCTTGATACCCTCCGCCAATGGCTAGAAGGCCTCCCTACCAGCTGGGAGCTAGACCTGTCATCGCTGGTGCCTGCATCGTCTGATGCGAGCTTTCGGCGCTATTTCCGGCTCCATAGCCAAAATGCCCTATACCCCACCCTGATTGTGATGGATGCGCCCCCGCAATCCGAGCCAGTTGCGCCCTTTATTGCGATCGCTGAATTACTACAAAAAGCTGGGCTGCATGTGCCGCATGTTCTGGAAAAAAATATGTCGGATGGGTTTTTGCTGCTGAGCGATTTGGGTTCAACAACCTACCTGACCGCCATCAATGATGCCAATGCAGATACGCTATATATAGATGCAATCGATGCATTAGTAGCAATGCAATTGGCTAGTCATCCCGGCGTATTACCAGAATATTCAGAAGCATTATTGCAGCGGGAATTGGATCTTCTGCCGGAGTGGTATCTAAAAAAACACTTGCAATTTGAGCCGACTGCAGATGAAGAAAAATACATGCGCAATGCATTTAATTTGATTCTAAAAAACAATCTTGCACAACCGCAGGTATATGTCCATCGCGATTTCCATTCGCGCAATTTAATGCGTACTGAAATGCATAATCCTGGCATCTTGGATTTTCAAGATGCTGTCTATGGACCGATTACCTACGATGCCGCATCTCTGTGGCGGGATGCTTACATTGAGTGGCCTGAGGAACGGGTGATTGATTGGGTTGCACGTTATTGGGAATTGGGTCGCAAAAAAGGGTTACCAGTGCGCGCTGATTTTGGCGAGTTTTATCGAGACTTTGAGTGGATGGGTTTACAGCGCCACATTAAGGTATTGGGAATTTTTGCCCGCCTCTATCATCGTGACGGTAAAGATGCCTACCTCAAGGATATTCCGCTGGTATTGAAATACACCTTAGCGACTGCCAATCGCTATATTGAGTTAAAACCACTCGCTCGCATATTAGAGCGTGCTAATTCCATTAGCTCACTTAAGTAAATGGCCTATGCATAGCCCTCCCACCACCGGTGCATTGCCATGCCTTTTATTAGCAGCAGGACGTGGCGAGCGGATGCGCCCGCTAACAGATGCAACACCAAAGCCACTCCTGCAAATTCAAGGTAAATCATTATTGCAATGGCATATTGAAGCCTTAGCTGCCGCAAACACGAGTCGAATTGTGATTAACCATGCGTGGCTAGGCGAGCAAATCGAGTTGGCTTTGGGTGATGGCACCAAGTGGGGAGCACACATCCAGTACTCACCAGAAGAAACTGCCCTTGAGACAGCTGGGGGCATTCGCCAGGCCTTAGCACTATTGAACCCAGAGCCCTACTTTTTAGTGATCAATGGCGATGTATTTTGTCCTGGCCTTCCTATCACCGTATTCATCAACCGCTTTCGGGCGCAGTGTAATGGAGGTGCCAAGCCACTTGCCTATTTAATGCTGGTGCCTAACCCCCCGCAACACCCGGAGGGCGATTTTTACCTGTATGGCCAGCAAGTCAGTGATAAGCCAATTAGCTCCCCATTGCAGGCAGCGAAACTGACCTTTTCTGGCATTGGCATTTATCACCAATCCCTATTTGCAGACCTAAAATTGGGCGAAGCGGCGAAATTAGCCCCTTTACTGCGCTCGGCTATGGCCAAAAATCTGGTCTTCGGTGAAAAATATACCGGTCCGTGGCACGATGTAGGGACGCCGCAGCGTTTACTCGAACTAAATCAATCCTATGACCCCAAGTAACCTCCCCGTCTTTCAGGCTGATCTCTATCGCCAGCGCCGCGCCCAATTGGCCAAGCGCATTCGTGAGCAGTCCGGCAGCGGAATTGCCATCCTCTCCACAGCGCCAGAACAATTACGCAATCGCGATAGTGAATTTCCGTATCGGCATGATAGTGATTTCTTTTACCTGACTGGATTTGATGAGCCGGGCGCTACCCTCGTGCTGCAAATTGATCGCACTGCCGTTGTAGCGCATCTTTTTTGCCGCCCTAAAGATGCTGAGCGGGAAATCTGGGATGGCCTGCGCTTAGGACCCGAAGCAGCGCCAGACTATTTGGGGGTCGACCATGCATATCCCAATACCGAATTGGATCAGGAGTTACCAAAGCTGCTGGCAGATCAAGCGGCGCTATACATTCGCTTAGCCAGCAACGCTGAAACCGATCGACGCATACGCCATTGGATTGATCGCGTTCGTGGGCAAGCACGTGCTGGAGTCAATGCCCCATCGGAATTTCGTGATATCGACGCACTGGTTCACGAGATGCGTCTATTTAAAGATGCCACTGAAATTGCAACCATGCGCCGTGCTGCAGCGATTTCGGCAGAAGCGCATTTGCGTGCGATGCGCACCTGCCGACCCGGCCAACGCGAATACCAAATTGAGGCAGAGTTATTGCACGAGTTTCGTCACAGCGGCGCACAAAGCGTTGCCTACAACAGTATCGTTGCTGCCGGCGCTAATGCCTGTATCTTGCATTACCGCGCCAGTGCTGCAGAACTGCATTCCGGCGATTTATGCTTGATTGATGCCGGCTGCGAGCTTGATGGCTATGCCTCCGACATCACGCGCACCTTTCCAATTAATGGACACTATTCGGCAGCCCAGCGCGCGCTGTATGACATCACCCTAGCTGCGCAAGAGGCAGCGGTTGCTGCCACCAAGCCGGGTAATACCTTTATGCAACCCCACGATGCTGCGGTCCGCGTCTTAACGCAAGGCATGTTGGATGAGAAACTCCTCTCATTGCGTGAGTTAGGCTCGCTCGACAACGCTATCGAAACAGGTGCGTACCGTCGTTTCTATATGCACCGCACCAGCCACTGGTTGGGCATGGACGTCCATGATGTTGGCTCCTATCGTGAAGCGGGCAGTAGCAATGCCGCTGAAAAGCCATGGCGTATTCTCCGGGAAAATATGATGTTGACCATCGAGCCTGGCTTGTATGTTCGCCCTGCAGACGATGTGCCAGAAGCGTTTTGGAACATCGGCATTCGGATTGAAGACGACGCCCTGGTAACTCAAAATGGCTGTGACTTGATCTCTCGCGGCGTCCCTGTTAGAGCCGATGAGATCGAAGCGGTGATGCGCGGCTAATCATGTCTTCACCCAATGCATCTGTGGATGTACAAATTATTGGCGGAGGTCCAGTAGGCTTAGCTTGCGCCGCATGGTGCTTGCAAAAATTTCCGGAGCTCTCGCTTCATCTGATAGATCGCAATCCACAATCCGATAGCGACATTGTTGCCAGCGATACCCGAGGCATTGCCTTGTCCCATGGCAGTAAATTATTACTAAACACGATTCAGGCATGGCCCACTGATTCATGTGCAATTCATTCAGTCCATGTGTCGCATGTGGGTCAATTTGGACGGGCGCTCATGACTCGCGAGGAATTAGATCAAGAAGCCCTGGGGCATATCGTGCGTTACCGCGGTATTCACCTTGCTCTCAGAGAGTCCTTGCGTCAACTCCAAAAAAGTGCGCCGCACTTCGTTTGGCAACACACAGGCTCAGACGAAGATCAAGACCATTCCCGTGCCCGCTGTATTGTGCATGCGGAAGGTGGTCTCTTTACCCAGCAAGATTGGGTAGAGTCGGGCCGTGACTACCGGCAATCGGCTCTCGTTGGCCTGGTTGAAGTGGAAAATGCCCAACCTCACCATGCATGGGAGCGCTTTACTAGTGAAGGCCCTTTAGCCTTACTACCAAGCCACCACGGCAGTAATGTACTCAATATGGTGTGGTGCAGCTCCCCCACTACCGCAGAAAGACTGAATGGCATTTCCGATATGGATTTTTTACATGAACTTCAATCGACCTTTGGTTCGCGCGTTGGTCAATTTAAATCGATTCGTGATCGGCGCCTCTATCCACTGGGTCTGAACTACCGTAAAGAGATTATGCAAGGCAATGAAGTCTGGATTGGCAATGCAGCGCAAGCCCTTCATCCTGTCGCTGGTCAAGGTTTAAATCTGGGTTTGCGTGATGCCTATCTACTCGCAGAACAGCTCAGCAGTTTGTTTTCAAAGCAAACGCATGTCACTAAATCACGCAACGCCATTGACAACACCTTATATGAGTACAGCATTAGCAGACAAGCCGATCGAAAGGCAACGATTGGCATCACCGATTTTTTAGCACGCGTATTTACTTCACCACTCACCCCCGTAATCGCGGCCCGTGGCGCCGCGCTATCCCTGTTGCAATGGCTGCCACCAGTAAAAACAGGGCTCGCGCGCCAGATGATGTTTGGTCGCCGCTAAGCAGCTCTCCAATGTAGGTCCCTACGCGTCCTACCTTACCCCCAGACAGTCTCGTTCTGCCTAAAAAATAGGCAGATTATCCCTCGCCTACGCTACAATGGAACGCTCGCTTATTTGCAGCATTCCCCCATTGATACTTCCGTTGACGCTACGGCTTTTATGAAAATCGGCCCCCACCATTTAGCCAATCGACTCTTTGTTGCGCCCATGGCTGGCGTGACTGATCGTCCATTTCGGCAACTCTGCAAAAAACTGGGGGCGGGTTATGCAGTCTCTGAAATGGTCGCCTCCAATGCCCTGCTATGGAATAGCGAAAAAACCCAGCGCCGCGCCAATCACCAAGGCGAGTTCAAACCCATTGCCGTGCAAATTGCTGGCGCCGATCCGGCCATGATGGCTACGGCAGCCAAGATCAATGTGGACCATGGCGCACAAATCATTGATATCAATATGGGCTGCCCTGCCAAGAAGGTGTGTAACGTTGCAGCCGGTTCCGCCCTATTACGCGATGAACCCTTGGTACAGCAGATTCTTGAGGCTGTCGTGAATGCCGTTGGCATCGGGCCAGATGCCGTACCCGTGACATTAAAAATTCGCACCGGCTGGGACCGGGAGCATAAGAATGCCTTGGCGATTGCGAGCCTTGCAGAACAATCAGGCATCAGCATGCTGACAGTGCATGGCCGCACTCGTGCCGATCTGTATCACGGCGACGCGGAATACGAAACCATTACTGCGGTCAAATCAGCCGTTCGCATTCCGGTGGTCGCCAATGGCGATATTCATTCACCCGAAAAGGCCGCATTTGTTTTAGAGCAAACGGGTGCCGATGCCATCATGATTGGTAGAGCTGCTCAAGGCCGTCCTTGGATTTTTCGGGAAATTGATTACTACCTCAATACCGGAAAAAAACTAGATGTTCCAGAGGTGGCTGAAATTCAGACCATCATGAACGCCCACTTAATTGACCACTACGCCTTTTATGGCGAATACATTGGCCTACGAACCGCCCGCAAGCATATTGGTTGGTATTGCAAAGGCTTACGTGACTCGCATGCCTTTCGCCAACGCATGAATACAGCCGATGACTGCAAAACCCAATTGCAAATGGTGAATGATTTTTTTGATGAGATGAAATCCCATTCTGATCGCCTGTTATTTTTAGAAGCTGCTTAAATAGACTGAGTTCTACGATGCCCAACAAACACCCCATTAGCGAATGCGTTCAAACGCACTTGCAACGCTATTTTTCTGACCTGAACGGTAACCCGCCAGATGATGTGTACCACATGGTTTTGAGTGTGGTAGAAAAACCCATGCTCGAAGTTGTGATGCAACACGCCAAACAAAACCAATCACTAGCTGCGCAGTACCTTGGTATTAACCGCAATACGCTCCATAAAAAATTAACCGAACATCAGCTGATTTAAAGCGCTGCTCTCATACCCCTACTTTGAACGCCTACACTCCATCATGATTCGCACCGCTCTCTTATCCGTATCCGACAAACAGGGCATTATTCCTTTTGCCCAAGCCCTGCATGCTTTGGGCGTCAAACTCATTTCTACTGGTGGTACAGCCAAGCTCCTTGCAGACAATGGTTTGCCCGTGACCGAGGTATCGTCCCTCACCCAGTTCCCAGAAATGCTCGATGGCCGTGTTAAAACTCTACATCCAATGGTTCACGGCGGTCTACTTGCACGTCGCGACTCGAAAGAGCACATGGACGCTATTGCAGCTCATGGTATTGCGCCGATTGATATGCTGGTAATTAATCTGTACCCATTTAATCAAGCCGTAGCAAAAGACGATTGTTCCTTTGACGAAGCGATTGAGAACATTGATATTGGTGGCCCGGCGATGTTGCGTGCAGCCGCAAAAAACCACCAGGATGTGACGGTGTTAATTTCACCAGAAGACTACGAAGCCATTCTGACTGAAATGAAAGCCAATCAAAATACGGTTTCGTATGCAACTAATTTACGCCTGGCTAAAAAAGTATTTGCGCATACCGCTCAATACGATGGTGCAATTGCAAACTACCTCTCATCGCTCGATAGTAATTTAAGTCATGCGAGCCGCTCGCACTACCCAGAGACTCTGCATTTGGCATTTACTAAAGTGCAAGAAATGCGCTACGGTGAGAACCCGCACCAATCGGCTGCGTTTTATCGTGATACTGCTACCGTTGCTGGCGCCCTCGCTAATTACCACCAGCTTCAAGGCAAAGAGCTTTCCTATAACAATATTGCCGATGCAGATGCAGCATGGGAATGCGTCAAGAGCTTTTCGGCTGATTCCGCTGCTCTAGCCGCCTGCGTCATCATTAAACATGCTAATCCCTGCGGCGTAGCTACCGGCGCAACCGGCCTGGAAGCCTATCAAAAAGCCTTTAAAACCGATCCAAGCTCTGCTTTTGGCGGGATCATTGCATTGAATGTGCCCTGCGATGGCGCAATGGCCGAAACGATCTCCAAGCAATTTGTTGAGGTCTTAATTGCACCTAGCTTTACTGCGGAAGCAAAAGCCATTTTTGCTAGCAAGCAAAATGTGCGCTTACTCGAAATTCCGCTCGGCCTTGGATTCAATGCTTTCGATATGAAGCGCGTGAGCGGTGGTTTATTGGTTCAATCGCCCGACTTTAAAAACGTTGCGCAGGCTGAACTCCGCGTGGTCTCCAAACGGCAGCCCACCTCAACCGAGCTTGCCGATATGATGTTTGCTTGGCGAGTTGCTAAGTTTGTTAAGTCGAATGCGATTGTGTATTGCGCAAACGGCATGACTTTGGGTATTGGGGCTGGCCAAATGAGCCGCGTTGACTCAGCCCGCATGGCCAGTATCAAGGCTGAAAATGCAGGCCTTAGCCTCGCATCATCTGCGGTTGCCAGCGATGCCTTCTTTCCGTTTCGGGATGGCCTCGATGTCGTTGTTGCTGCAGGCGCGACCTGCGCGATTCAGCCTGGTGGCAGCATGCGCGATGAGGAAATCATCGCCGCCGCCAACGAGCATGGCATCGCAATGGTCTTCACTGGCACACGGCACTTCCGTCACTAAAAGAAACGGGTAATCATTAAAACCCATGCGCTGGATCGGAATTGACCCTGGACTTCGTACTACTGGCTTTGGCATCATTGATGTCGATGGCCAAAAAATGACCTACGTCGCTTCTGGAACCATTGAAAGCGGCGACCCGAAAAAGGGCTTACCTGAACGCCTAGGTACTTTGTATACCGGTGTTAAAGAGGTCTTGGATACTTACCATCCCGAATCGGCTGCGATTGAAGAGGTCTTTCTAAACGTTAATCCTCGTTCCACCTTAATGCTAGGCCAAGCTCGGGGCTCGGTTATCGCCGCCCTTGTTTCAGCTCAGCTGAGCGTGGCGGAGTACAGCGCCTTGCGCGTCAAGCAGTCGATTGTGGGCACGGGTCGGGCCACTAAACCACAAGTACAGGAGATGGTGAAACGCTTACTGCGCTTAAGCCGCGCGCCCGGTACCGATGCATCCGATGCACTGGGAGTCGCGATCTGCGCCGCACACCACTACCGCTTACCTGCGGCCCTCAAACCCAAGCCTGCTAGCAAAGAGTAAGATCACATCATGATTGGACGCATTCAAGGTACGTTAATTGCTGTACATCCACCGCGCTTAGTAGTGGATTGCCATGGCGTTGGTTATGAAATCGACGTGCCGATGAGCACCCTCTATCAGTTGCCGGGCATCAATCACACCATTACCTTGCTGACGCATTTTCAGGTACGTGAAGACGCGCAGCAACTCTTTGGTTTTGCCACCGAATCAGAGCGCGAAGCCTTTCGGGCATTAATTAAGATCAGTGGCATTGGCTCGCGTACGGCACTTGCCGTTTTATCTGGCATGAGTGTGAATGAACTGGCCCAAGCAATTGCGCTGCAAGAACCCGGTCGCTTCACTCAGGTTCCCGGTATCGGCAAAAAAACCGCCGAGCGTCTCTTGCTTGAACTCAAAGGAAAGCTCGGGCCTGATTTAGGTCAAGGCGCTGGTCCAGCGGCTACTGCGCAGCCCAGCAGTGAAGTTTTGCAAGCATTGCTCTCCTTAGGTTACTCCGAGAAAGAAGCACTTTTAGCAATTAAGCAAATCAGCCCTGATGCCTCGGTTTCTGAAGGTATTCGTCAAGGCTTAAAGTATTTATCTAAAGTGTAAATTGCACGAAGCGAATACACTCTCACCATGGCCATACACACCGACGATTTAAGCTCCCTACCGGACGACCTTCCAGCAGAAGGTGATCGTCTAGTGAGTGGCTCGGCTGGTAATGCAGAAGCGGTATTTGAGCGTGCCCTACGACCACGCCAGCTTGATGAATACGTCGGCCAAACCAAAGCCCGCTCGCAGCTCGAGATCTTTATTAGCGCCACGCGTGCGCGCAATGAAGCGCTCGATCACGTCTTACTCTTTGGCCCTCCTGGTTTAGGCAAAACGACCTTGGCGCACATCATCGCTCGCGAACTCGGTGTGAACTTACGCCAAACCAGCGGCCCAGTGCTAGACCGCCCAGGTGACCTGGCTGCCCTGCTAACCAATTTAGAAGCAAATGACGTTCTCTTTATTGATGAGATTCATCGCTTATCGCCCGTGGTCGAAGAGATTCTGTATCCCGCCCTAGAGGACTATGCGCTGGACATCATGATCGGCGAAGGCCCTGCAGCGCGCAGTGTCAAACTCGATCTCAAGCCCTTTACCTTGATTGGAGCAACGACCCGTGCTGGCATGCTCACCAATCCCTTACGTGACCGTTTTGGAATCGTTGCTCGCTTAGAGTTTTATACAAGCGATGAGCTCACTCTGATTGTGGAGCGCTCCGCCAATTTACTTAAAGCTAAAATTGATCCGAGCGGTGCCACCGAAATCGCCCGGCGCGCCCGCGGCACACCGCGGATTGCCAATCGCCTGTTGCGACGGGTGCGTGACTTTGCTGAAGTCAAAGGTACTGGCGTTATCACCAAGGCCATGGCGGATGCGGCATTGGCCATGCTGGATGTCGACCCCAGTGGGTTTGATGTGATGGACCGTAAATTACTTGAGGCCATCTTGCATAAGTTTGATGGTGGGCCGGTTGGGATTGATAACCTCGCTGCAGCCATTGGTGAAGAGCGCGATACGATTGAAGATGTGCTTGAGCCCTATTTGATTCAGCAGGGCTATTTACAGCGCACCTCGCGTGGCCGTATTGCCACGCGCTTGGCATATGAGCACTTTGGCTTAACGCCGCCAAGCAATAACTTGGATCTACTTGCTTAAGCTGATTTAGCTTAGTGTTACTTTTACAAAGCGACGCTTGCCCACTTGCAACACAAAGGATCCCGCGGCAACTTGCAAGCCCTTATCGCTAACGACTGCTCCGTCAATCCGTACCCCACCTTGCTCAATATTACGATTGGCTTCTGCATTCGATGGCGCCAAGCCAGTCATCTTGATTAATGCAGTAATGCCGAGTGGCGCGCCCGATAAGCTCATCTCAGGGACATCGTCTGGGATACCGCCTTTGGCGCGGTGATTGAAGTCTTCCAAGGCTTTTTCTGCTGCTGCCTGCGAATGAAAGCGTGTCACGATCTCTTGAGCAAGGAGCACTTTGCAGTCACGCGGATTGCGGCCAGCAGCTACTTCTTGCTTCATTAAATCAATTTCCGCAAGCGGTCTAAATGACAGTAATGTGAAGTAGCTCCACATTAATTCATCGGAAATGCTCATCAGCTTGCCAAACATCTCGTTTGGCTGCTCACTGATACCGACGTAATTGGCCTTGGATTTACTCATCTTCTCAACACCGTCAAGACCAACCAGCAATGGCATGGTCAAGATGCACTGCGGCTCTTGTCCATACTCCCGCTGTAACTCACGGCCAACCAGTAGATTGAATTTCTGATCGGTGCCACCCAGCTCTAAATCGCTCTTTAAAGCAACCGAGTCATAGCCTTGCATGAGCGGATAGAGAAATTCGTGAACTGAAATTGGCACACCTGAGCGGTATCGCTTCGTGAAGTCGTCGCGCTCGAGCATACGCGCTACGGTATAGCGCGCTGCCAGTTGAATCATGCCGCGTGCGCCGAGCGGATCACACCACTCACTGTTGTAGCGTACTTCGGTTTTACTCGGGTCGAGTACGAGGCTAGCTTGCTTATAATAGGTTTGGGCATTTTCAGCAATGGCTTCTACCGTTAGAGGTGGTCGCGTTGCATTTCTGCCGGAGGGGTCGCCGATCATGCTTGTGAAATCGCCAATCAAGAAAATCACCGTATGGCCTAAGTCTTGCAGTTGGCGTAATTTATTCAGAACGACCGTATGCCCCAAATGAATGTCCGGCGCAGTCGGGTCAAGGCCGAGCTTAATTCGTAATGGCGTTTTGGTAGCCTGGCTACGAGCAAGCTTAGCCAACCAATCGGCTTCGACTAAAAGCTCATCACAACCCCGTTTTGTTACCTCTAAGGCAGCAAAAACGTCGGGGGTTAGTGGGTATTTGGGTTCTGGGGTGGCCGCCATACTGATTCAATTATCGAGTTCGGTTAAATTAGGGTTTCAGTTACGATAATCGTATTGTCGCATTCCTCAGAATAGAGCCCGCCTACCGCATGGATAAGTCCCACTCCCTTTACATCGGCATGATGTCTGGCACGAGCCTAGACGGGATTGATGCGGTGCTTGCCGAACTCGGCCCCAATGGCGAGACCCAACTCTGCGGGGCGGTGAGCACCCTCTTTGCACCCCCACTCCGAGAGGCCTTATTAGCGCTCCAAACTCCGGGAGATAATGAAATCCACCGCGAGCATTTGGCTGCAAATGCCTTGGCGATGGCTTATGCGGAAGTGGTCCAGCAGCTTCTTATAAAGTGCCAACGGCACCCTTACGACATCACTGCCATTGGGGCGCATGGACAAACCATTCGGCACCAAGCGGGCTCCAATAAGGCGCTTGCGTATACCCACCAAACCCTGAACCCCGCATTACTGGCAGAGCTAACGGGCATTGATGTGATTGCCGACTTTCGGAGCCGCGATCTAGCCGCTGGCGGCCATGGAGCCCCTTTGGTACCGGCATTTCATGCGCAGCAATTTGCCAGTGATAAAAATACTGCTGTACTGAATCTCGGCGGTATCGCCAACCTGACACTCCTTCCGCGGAAAGGAGATGTCACTGGCTTTGATTGCGGGCCCGGCAATATGCTGATGGATGCATGGATTACAAAACACCAAGGGCATGCCTTTGATCGGGATGGCGCCTGGGCTGCGCAAGGGACGGTGAATGATTCCCTGCTTGAGCGCATGTTGGCAGATCCTTTTTTTACTAAGGTGCCCCCAAAAAGTACAGGCCGCGATGACTTTCATCTGGAGTGGCTAGAGAAGCAACTGGGTGGCAATGCCTTGAAGGCTGAAGATGTACAAGCGACGCTATTGCGCCTTACCGTGACTGCGGCGCTGCAATCCATTCACCTCTATGCACCGCAAACCGAAGTCTTGATTGTCTGTGGTGGCGGCGTCAATAATACGGCGCTACTCAATAGCCTACGCGAGCAGGCACAGACGATGTTTAAACATGCGCTTGAAATCCGCAATAGCGAAGCCAATGGAGTTGATCCACAGTTGGTTGAGGCTCTGGCCTTTGCATGGCTTGCATGGATGCACAAAACAAAACGGCCAGCAAATCTGCCGGCCGTTACGGGAGCAAGTGGGCCGCGAATCTTAGGCGCTTGCTACCCTGCTTAAAAGTAATAACTTATGCGGAGAAAGATGATCCGCAACCACAGGTGGTAGTGGCATTCGGGTTCTTAATTACAAACTGTGAACCGTTGATATCTTCTTTGTAATCGATCTCAGCACCAACGAGGTACTGAAAACTCATTGAGTCTACTAAGAGCGTTACGCCATTTTTATCAAAAGCAGTGTCGTCCTCATTCACAGCATCATCAAACGTGAAACCGTACTGAAAACCAGAACAGCCGCCGCCTTGAACAAATACGCGCAACTTTAATTCAGGGTTACCTTCTTCAGCAATCAGGTCCGCAACCTTTGCTGCAGCGCTATCGGTAAAAACCAATGGAATTGGTGGCTCAGCAAGATCGTTGGATTGGGTTGTAGCAACTTGTGTCATAAATGACTCCTAGTTCAAAAAGTGTTTCCCTATTTTAGGCTCTAAATGCCCGCTCTGGGATAAGGGCATTTAAAACCGGCAATACCACTTTAAGGCGAGAGGGCAATTTGGGTCAAGCCCATGGTCTCGGGCAGGCCAAACATCAAGTTGAGGCACTGTATGCCTTGGCCTGAAGCCCCTTTAACGAGGTTATCCTCCACTACCAATATCACCAGGGTATCGCCATTTCCAGGGCGATGGATTGCGATTCGCAGGCCATTGCTACCCCGTACAGAGCGAGTTTCAGGATGGCTGCCGGCAGGCATCACATCCACAAAGGGCTCGTCTTTATAAAACTGCTCAAAAACCGCTTGAAAGTCGACGCCCTTGCCCTCCTCAGTAATGCGCGCATACAAGGTCGAGTGAATGCCCCGAATCATGGGCGTGAGGTGCGGCACAAAGGTCAAGCCGATTTGATCGGATTGCGCAATGGCTTTTAAGCCTTGGGTAATCTCTGGAGTATGGCGATGGCCTTTAACGGCATAGGCCTTAAAGTTATCGCTGGCCTCCGCCATCAACGTGCCCACCTCCGCTTTACGGCCGGCACCGGAGGTGCCCGACTTGGAGTCGGAGATCAAATGGAGTCCATCAATCCAGTGCTTGCCGCCCGTCGACTTGGGCGACAAGAGCGGAGCAAAACCCAACTGCACGGATGTAGGATAGCAACCCGCTAAACCAACTACGCGCGCTTTTTTAATTGCCTCCCGATTGATTTCAGGAAGACCGTAAACTGCCTCTGCCAAAATCGCTGGGCATGCATGGGGCATACCGTACCACTGTGTAAATTCCGCAGTGTCTTTTAAGCGAAAGTCCGCCGCCAAATCCAGCACCTTCACACCGGCAGCCAGCAATGATTCGGCTTGCGCCATCGCGACGCCATGGGGTGTGGCAAAAAACACAGCATCGCACTGATCTAACTTTGCATCTTCCGGCGTCGTGAACTTTAGATCAATTCGGCCGCGCAATGAGGGGAACATATCGGCAACAGGGATGCCCGCTTCGGTGCGCGATGTGATTGCCTGAATGGTGACCTGAGGATGCTGCGCGAGTAAACGCAAGAGCTCAACCCCGGTGTATCCCGTTCCGCCAACAATGCCTACTTTAATCATGCCATTCTCCCAAATACGCTCACACCAAATTATCGTACAGCGCCGCTCACTTTGCCCTTAGTCACACCCTGATTGTAGAAACAAAAAGGGCCGCTTGCGCGACCCTTTCAGCAAAACAGAGCGACTGAAAGTAATTAGCGCTTGCTGAACTGCTTACGACGACGCGCGCCGTGCAGACCAACCTTCTTACGCTCAACTTCACGGGCATCGCGTGTCACCAAACCTGCTTTGGACAGGGTGGGCTTCAATGCGTTGTCGTAGTCGATGAGTGCACGAGTCACGCCATGACGCACTGCGCCTGCTTGACCGGTTTCACCGCCACCGCTCACGTTCACTTTGATATCAAAGGTGGTGAGGTGGGCTGTCAGGGCCAAAGGCTGACGCGCAATCATGCGGGATGTCTCACGGGCAAAATAAATGTCGATCGGCTTACCGTTGACAGTGATTTCACCTTTGCCTGATTTAATAAAGACACGGGCCACAGAGCTCTTGCGACGACCTGTACCGTAGTTCCAATTTCCGTAATTAATAGCCA
>CAZWPR010000002.1:0-135364 GCA_964636135.1 uncultured Polynucleobacter sp. | reverse complement strand
GGAAGCGTTAGTGCGGCGGCGCGAATAAGCCACTTTACCCAACCAACTGCCTCAATGGGATTAAAAGAAATAACGGATGCGGTTGGTGTCCCACTCTACGAAGTGGTTGCTAGGAAGGTACATTTAACAGCAATGGGTCAGGCACTGGCTAAAACGGCTAGAGCTATCTCAACGGAATGGGAGTCCTTTGAGCAAGAAGTGCATGGAGTAAAAGGATTAACGCAGGGTAAATTAAAGGTTGCAGTAGTTAGTACCGCTAAGTATTTCATTCCCAGAATATTGGGCACCTTTTGCGCGAAGTACCCTCAAATCGATATTTCCTTAGAAGTACTCAATCGTGATGGTGTAGTAAAAAGATTAGAAGAGAACTTGGATGATCTTTACATCATGTCTCAGCCACCACTTCATCTCGATATCGAAGATGAGGTGTTTATGCCAAACCCGTTGCTGTTAGTTGCCCCCAAAGAACATGCGCTTGCCAAGAAAAAAACCGTTGAACTCCAATCACTAAAGAACGAAAAATTTATCTTTAGAGAAAAAGGTTCTGGCACAAGAATGGCAACCGATGCTCATTTCAAAAGATTAAAACTGAAGCCAACCATCAGGCTAGAGCTTGGGAGCAATGAGGCAATAAAGCAGGCTGCCATAGGCGGCCTCGGTATAGCGGTGTTGTCTAAACACGCTCTTGGTGATAAGTCAGATCAGGAAAAAATGACTATTTTGAAATGTAAAGAATTTCCTATTGAATCCAGCTGGCACATTGTTAGCCCTAAAGGAAAAAAGCTATCGCCAATAGCAACCATATTTAAGAAACACCTATCTCAACAGGCTAAGGGTTGGAAATAAAAATGTCGCCCTAAAAGACATCAAGAGAAATGTAGTGATTAACTGGCGGAGCCAGCGTCTGGACCATGACACACAATGTACCAATTAGCACCCATCAACCTTTCATCGGCATAGGTTTAGGGCTATGCAAGCATATAGTTAGTAAGTAAAGCGGCTAAATTCAATATGAAGATGCTGTTATGACCAGCATTACTTGAAAGCTTGGGTTGTTGTCACCAAAAGCGAACGTTTAGGCCTTGGGCACTTCAATAACAAAGCAGGCGCCGCCACCAATTGGGTTATGTGCAGTAATTTCACCGCCAAAGCGATTAATAATATTTTTTGAAAGCCATAAGCCAATACCTGAGCCCGCCTCCTTATTGCTTACCATCAGATCAAAAATTTTTGACTCCTGACCAGTCGGAATGCCGCGTCCATTATCACGAATAGAGATTTTTATAAAGCCCCCGTCTTGCATGGCGCTAATCTGTATTTTTTTGTGATCAGAATTTACTTCGTCCAGGGCATCAATCGCATTATTGAATAAATTGATTAATACCTGCTGCCATTCACTCATATTGACATTAATTTGATAGTGGCCAGGACAATTTAAATCGATAATAGTATTTGATGAACGCAGCTTCCCTTTGGAAATTTCAATAACTTGATTAATTGATTCAGCAAGATTGACATAAGCAATGTTATTGCTTTGGTTGGAACTGAGTCGCGATAGATTTTTAACAATGGTCGAGGCTCTATTGATATCGTCCAATATGTTTTTAATAAGATCCCTAAGGAGAGGCACATTACTTGGATCAGACTGCAGCTTCATTTCTGCAAATTGCGCATTGAGTCTTGATGCCCCCAAAGGCTGATTAATCTCGTGAGAAATTGTGGAAGCTAGAGCATTTATGGATGCCGATCTGTTCAGCTTTTGCAGAGAGAGAATCATGTCATTGCGCTCTTCTAAAACATCAGAGAGCCGCAAGTTCATGCTGTTTAAGCGAGTATGTTCATTAAATCCCAAATGGAGTCGGAGCACAATATAGGCGAGGTTTCGAATGGATCCAAATAAAAAGAGGGCAAACCATACGATGACATTGAGCGTTTTAATGTCGAATGAATGTCCACTATAGCCACTCAGAATGATAAAGATCCGCATGAAATACAAGGCGGTAACAACCCCGAAAACCAGAATTAAAAAATTGAAAAAAGTTTTATTTTCAAATTCATTCTTGACTCGCATTGTCTGGTAGAGGCAAAAAATATTGGCGATGGCAAACGTCAAGGTGGTTGACGCAGATATGACTGGTGTTATCTGTCCGTTAGCCAACTGCCTACAAAGTTCAACAACAGAAAAAAGGGTAATTGGGATGGCAAATGTAATCCAGCTCAGCTTAATTGTTGAATTCGTTGATGACAGCCGTTTTAACGATTCACTAAACAAAAGTACGGAAAGAGTTTCGATGGAGACCATCAGGCTATAGCTAATGGTTAAAGGAATGCTGCCTCGGTTAACCGTTATTACAGTAGCAATGGCTGTTAATAGGCAGCCCCAAAGCCAAAGTTTTGCAGATTGATCGTCGCGTTTCCAAAACAATGTGCCAATCAGAGTTGCAGATAAAAAACTCAAGGCACTGTAAAACAGAAAAAGGGTTTGAATTGTGAAAGGCGTCATGCACGAGAGTGTATGGGATTAATGGTGATTTGCAATTGGCTACCTATTCGCCCTAAAGCTAATAAACACAGGCCTCTTAGGTCTCAAAATGAGTTCACAAAATCAACGTAGCTCATGAGAGCCAGGCGTTAGGAGATTAAAAAACTGAAGCAGTAAGCCAAAGAACAAAGGGAGGTCACAAAAGTCTGAGTTGACCAATCAAGCTTTATGCCCTATAGAATCAATACATGACTAATCTAAATCAGCTCCCTACGGATCTACCTATTCCCCACGATGATGGTTCGGCCAATCATTTGCAGGGAATGAAATTGCCCCATGTTTCCTTAAAAGCCACTAATGGCAAGACGGTACATTTCGGGGATGTTAAGGGGAGATTAGTAATCTATTGTTATCCAATGACAGGGCAGCCTAATGTTGCTTTGCCTGATGGCTGGGATCAAATTCCGGGAGCAAGGGGTTGTACTCCCCAGAGCTGTTCATTTCGAGATCACTATCAAGAACTTCAAGCATTGGGCGCAGAGGTCTTAGGCTTGAGTGTTCAATCTACTGAATATCAAAAAGAAATGGCCGATCGACTGCATCTCCCATTTCCCGTGGTAAGTGATGTGAACTATCAATTTCAAAAAGCATTGAATATGCCAACGTTTAAAGCGGCAGGAATGACTTTGTTAAAACGAGTCACGCTCATCGCGAATAATGGTGTGATTGAAGTGGTTCACTATCCCATTTACCCAAGTGATAGTGATCCAGCCTGGGTCATCAATTATTTGAAGACGCACCAGGCTTAAGCAAGCTACGCATTAGCTGATTCCAAGGAGGCTCATATGTCTGCGGTTCGAAATATCCGAATGCTCACACGCTATAACAAGTGGGCCAACACGATGCTGTTGGATGCGATTGCGAGCTTGCCGCCAGAAGAGGTAAGTAAAAAGCGGGCTGCCGCATTTGGCGGGATGTCATTTGCTTTGGCGCACGTAGCGATTGTGGATCAAATCTGGCGGGCTCATTTGCAAGGAACAGATCACGGATTTACGTCTCGAACTACGGATTCTCCTGATTCCTTGGGGGCACTTACTGATAAGTGGAATGAGATGGGCGACTGGTACATTCAGTATGCCGACACCATGAGTGAGGAACAGCTCAATGACAAGATTCGCTTTTCCTTTGTTGATGGCGGTAATGGAGAAATGACCAGAGGCGACATTTTGATTCATGTCTGTAATCACAAAGCCTTGCATCGCGGGCAAATTGGAGACATGTTTTATCAGTCCGGCTTTAGGCCGCCATCCATCGATTTACCAGTGTATTTCAGAGATGCGTTTAATGAGGCAGAGCTTAGCTAGGGCGTCCTCAGCTAGGGCATCCTCAGCCTAGTCACCTTTACTCTCTTGTAAGCGCCTTTATGGCTTCTTTGTGAAGTGCTGTTGTGCCAAAAGTATCGAGCAAGGTTTGCCGCTTGCCCATTTCAAATTCTGTAAACGTAAATGCGGGTCCGACTACGCAACTGACTAAACAAAAAGCATCTGCCTGCACCGGTTTTGCTGCAAACCAAGTGTTTGCCGGAATCGTGACCTGAAATTGCATGGAATCCAAGCCAAGCTGAACAGTGGCGAGCTTATTCTGCGGATCAAAGTAGTGAATGGCGATATCACAGCCCACATGAAAGAACCAAGTTTCATCGGACTGAATGCGATGCCATGCCGAAAAATCCTGCCCCGATAAGAGATAGTAAATGCTGGAATACGCATTCTTGATATTGCCATTGGCCTCGCGTATTGGCGCGCTAGACCGATGCATTTCCCTGTAAAAGCCCCCTTCTGGATGCGGCTCTAGCTGAAGTGAGTCAATTACAGCCTTGATATCCTGCATAAAGGGGCGCCTTTTATATATACACAATTCGATAGAAGTACGATAAACTAGTTTTAAGCAGGAGAGTGAGGCTATGCCTCCACCGAAGGCGCAAACTCCCATGAACGCTCAGGTATCCACCCGGAAGGTACTGCTTATCCTAAATAGCCGTCTGGAGAGTCGCCATTGCGTGGCGCACCGAAGGAGCAAATACTAAGCTGGGCTTAGTGTGAATCTCTCAGGTATCAGGGACAGGGGGAGCGGCAAGCATGCAATCAGCCTAGCTGATGCATAGCGCTATTAGGAGCCCCGTAATGACCCGCTACTCCGGTTAATTCAGTGATTGTTTGAGTCCATTGGCCTTCAATTTGGCCACCACGAAAACCCACTGAATGAAAGCAATTCCCATGTCGAATCAATATGCACACGAAGCTCCTTACCACCCAGGTTATGAGGACGCCTCATTTAAAAACGAAGTATCCCCACAAATTGCAGAGCTAATGGAGTATCGCAAGATGAGTGCCCGGCACCTCCAGTTCTCCAATACGATTGTGCAATTTTGTAAGTCTGATTTAAATCACCATGCCCAGCAAAGGCAAACAAGAGGCTAAGTAAAGTATTGTTAGATGCTGAATTACAAACCACCTGCGGGTGGTTTTTTCATGGCGATGTACTATAGCAATTCATTATCCCTTAGGGCAAAGCATGCTTATCGTTACAACGCTGATTGCTTGCATTTTGGCAGTACTTTTTATTCGCCTATCGCTTGGCGTTATTCGTCTGCGACGACAACATAAAGTTGGTCTGGGTAGTGGTGGCGTTGACGATTTGGAGCGCGCTATTCGTGCTCAAGCGAACTTTGCTGAATACGTACCGATCGCATTAATACTGATGGCTTGCCTTGAGCTCAATGGGGCGCCACTGTGGCTCATCGCCATTCTTGGGATTATCTTTGTGGCCAGCCGAGTGATTCATGCCAAGGGAATTTATCAGCCGCCACCACACTTTAGTAATCGCGTCATCGGTATGAAATTCACGATCACGACCTTAATTATGTTGGTGGTATTCAATCTAGTCTGGTTGCTATTGCAGCTATGGGAATAGGAAAAAACATGCAAATGAAGCGCCGTTACATTGCTATTGCCTGCTGTCTCGCCCTTCCACTTCTATATGGATGCGCGACCACCAACTATGGCGACAATCAGTTTAAGCTCAGTATGGCCAGCTCAGGTAAAGACGTCATGTGGGTGCCAACCAAAGTGGAGATGGCCGATCAAATGCTCTCGCTCGCACAGGTGCGCAAAGGAGATCTGGTATGTGACCTAGGCTCTGGCGATGGCGTCATTCCGATTGAGGCGGCAAAAAAATACCAAGTACGCGCAGTCGGGATTGAGTACAACCCCGATTTAGTCAAGCTATCCCAGCGGAACGCCGAGCGAGCTAAAGTCGAAAATTTGGTGACATTTAAGCAGGGCGATATCTTTGTTGAAGATTTTTCGCAAGCCACTGTATTGACCTTATACCTTGGAGAAAATCTCAATACTAGACTAATGCCAACCATTCTAAAAATGCAAGCAGGCACACGCGTAGTGTCCAATACATTTCCGATGGACGGGTGGGTAGCAGATCAGGAGGTGCGTATTTCCAATGGGGAAATGGCCTACCTTTGGATTGTCCCAGCCAATGTAGACGGTAGCTGGCAATGGAATGGCCCATCTGGGCTGAGCAATCTTCGCCTTGTGCTGCGTCAAAAGAAGCAATTCGTAGATGGAACGCTGTATCAGGGTAACAAGCGACTAGCGCACTTTGAAGATGGCCGTATCCGCGGATCAGATCTCGAGTTTGCCTTTGCTTACCAAAATACAAACTATGTATTTAAGGGCAAGATCAATGGATCAAGTATGACGGGCAATCTGAACAATAATCCCGCGTTGGCTGTTAGTGCTAGGCGCTAACGGTGGGATTTAGAGATAAGCATCTTTCTCTACATCACGAACTAAACATGTTTAACTTCGCTCAATTAGCACTGCCATTGATTCAGGCTCCAATGGCTGGCGGAATTACTACGCCCCAATTGGTAGCGGCGGTTGCTAATCACGGAGGGGTTGGAAGTTTTGGTTTTGCCTACAGTACGCCAGAAAAGATTCATGCTGATTTGCTCACGGCTAAATCACTGACGAGCGGACCTATTAACGCCAATTTTTTTGTGTTCAGCCCGGTTTGCTTGCCAAGCGATCAGATACAAGTTCAAGCCGTGAAGGCTTTGCGGTTACTGGGTGTAGACGGGATCCAGGCGCTCACGATCCCAGCAGAGCCCTTCTATCCCAGCCTGATGGATCAGCTAGAGCCTATTTGGCAGACTCGACCAGCAATCCTGAGCTTTCATTTTGGCTTGCCACCCGAGGGTGTGATTGAAAAAGCCCATGCGCTGGGAATTGCAGTGGGCATCAGCGCGACCAGTCTTGTAGAAGCCTTGGCCATCGAGTCCGCTCATGCCGACTTTATTGTTGCCCAGGGAATTGAAGCTGGCGGACACCGCGGGCAATTTGATTTACAGGCTGAAGATGAGGCGCTGAGCACTTTAGCGCTTACGGCTCTGCTAGCGAAGCATTGCTGCATTCCGATTGTTGCTGCAGGCGGCATCATGAATGGGGCCGATATTAATACAGTACTTGCGAAAGGTGCGCAGGCAGCGCAACTCGGAACAGCATTTTTATGTTGCGATGAGTCAGGGACTCCGTCCAGTTATCGTCACTATTTATTGCACAAACAAGACAGGCCAACAACGCTGACGAAGGCCTTTTCGGGGCGGCTTGCACGCGGCATAGAAAATACCTTCACCCGCACCATGCAAGATCAAGTCACCTTACCCTTTCCCATCCAAAACACATTGACAGGGTCACTACGTCAGTGGGCCAGTGCGCAGCAGGATGCTGAGTATCAGAGTCTTTGGGCAGGAACAGCGTATGCACAGATGCGGAGCATGTCGACAAAAGACTTGATGCAGCAATTGCGCAATGAAATTGGGCAGGCATCGTTGACGCGGCGACATGAAAAGCAAAGTAGTAAGCCCTAAATAATTTAGGCGCTTCAAAGTCATGCCCGTACTGGTAAGATCAATTACGTCCAGATATTGCCTTCACTCACTAGAAAGTATTCCAACTTATGCCGCATGACATCGGCTTAATCGCCATCCTTGCCATTGGCTTTGGCCTTGCCCTCGTGCTAGGCATGGCCGTCTCGTATCTAAAAATGCCGCCCTTAGTGGGGTATTTATTAGCAGGTGTCATGATCGGTCCGGCAACGCCCGGTTTTGTGGCGGACATCAGTCTATCGACGCAGCTCGCTGAAATCGGGGTGATGCTATTGATGTTTGGAGTGGGGCTGCATTTTTCGATCAATGACCTCTTGTCAGTCAAAAAAATTGCAATTCCTGGTGCCCTCTTTCAGATGGCTGTAGCAACTGCCCTTGGCTTTTTTGTGGGTAGCTGGTGGGGCTGGTCATTTTTGGGCTCAATCGTCTTTGGCCTCAGCCTCTCGGTAGCCAGTACGGTAGTTCTCCTGCGCGCACTCGAAGCAAAAGGTTTACTAGAGACGCCCAACGGCAAAATCGCCGTCGGCTGGCTGGTCGTTGAAGATCTAGTGATGGTGCTGGCCTTGGTTTTGTTGCCTGTGATGGCTGATATCTTTCATACGCAGCCAATGGGGGGTGCCGACAAAAATCAAATGGATGTATTGCAGGCAGTTGGGATTACCTTAGCCAAAGTCACGGCATTTATCGTCCTGATGTTGGTGGTGGGTAAGCGCCTTTTGCCTAAAATTTTATGGCTGGTGGCAAAAAATGGATCGCGCGAGCTTTTTACTCTTGCCGTTATCGCATCGGCGATTGGAATCGCATTCTTAGCAGCCTCACTCTTTGATGTCTCATTTGCCTTGGGCGCTTTCTTTGCGGGAATGATGCTGGGCGAGTCTGAATTAAGTAAGCGTGCTGCAGATGAGTCACTGCCATTGCGCGATGCGTTTGCCGTTCTCTTTTTTGTTTCGGTTGGCATGCTTCTCAATCCCGAAATTGTATGGAACGAGCCGCTCAAATTACTAATTGTGATTTTGATCATCACAGTTGGCAAAACACTGGCTGCCGTGGCCTTCGTTTTGCTCTGCAAATACCCGCTCAATACAGCAATGACCGTTGGTATTAGCTTGGCGCAAATCGGTGAATTCTCCTTCATCTTGGCAGGCATGGGCTTGGCTATGGACTTAATACCGAATGAGGCATACAGCCTCATTCTGGCGGGGGCGATTATTTCGATTGCGATGAATTCCTTTTTGTTTGGCGGTATTGCTCCTGCAATCGAGTGGGCGCGTAAGCGCTCAGCCCTTGCCCGTAAGTTAGACCAGCGGATCGACCCGCTGGCATTGTTGCCCACCACAATCAATCAATCGCTCCTGACTGGTCAGGTCGTAATTGTGGGCCATGGCCGTGTTGGGAAAAGCCTGTTTCAAAAACTACGAGCAAAAAATATTGCGTGTGTGGTGGCTGAGATGGATCGCGCCCTCGTGCAAGAATTGCGCACACAAAACATCCCTGCCGTTGTCGGTGATGCAGCCGACCCCTTTGTGTTGATTCAGGCGCATATTGCCCAAGCAGCCATCTTGGTGATTGCAACCAAAGATGCAATGGACATTGGCAAGATGGTCGAGACAGCCAAAGCGCTCAATCCGAATATTGCTATTTTTATTCGCGCAGAAGATAGCGACGCGATTGTGATTTATGAAAAAGAGGGCTGGGGTAAATCATTTACCGCAGAGGAAGAATTAGCCAATCGCTTGAGCAATGAGGTGATACAAACACTTCAACAGGCGCACTAAGCAAACACACTATTTGTAGTGGAAAAAAATGAAAAGTGTAATCAGAATACATAGCAATAATCAGGCGCATTGGGTGGGCGATGGATTTCCGGTGCGGACCTTGTTTTCATATCAAGCGATGGGCGAAGAGCTAAGCCCATTTCTAATGTTGGATTATGCAAGTCCAACCGCGTTTCCCCCAAGCCCCGAGGCAAAGGGCGTTGGTACGCATCCGCACCGCGGCTTTGAGACGGTCACGATTGTCTACAAAGGGGAGCTTGCGCATAAAGACTCGGCAGGCAATAGCGGCACAATTGGACCGGGTGATGTGCAGTGGATGACGGCTGGCGCAGGCATTTTGCACGAAGAAATGCATTCCGCGCAGTTCACGCAGCAAGGCGGCATGTTAAGCATGGCGCAGCTCTGGGTTAACTTACCCGCAAGCCAAAAGATGACGTCGCCTGGCTACCAGGCAATCGAGGCTGAGAGAATCCCAAGCATTCAATTCGAACATGATCAAGGTACAGCTCGGCTGATTGCGGGCAATCATACTGGACTTTCTGGGCCCGCCAAAACCCATACAGCCATGCAAGTATGGGACCTGCAGATTAAAAAAGGAGCGGTGATTTCCTTGCCTGCGCCTAATCATTGGACTGCTGCGCTCGCTATATTGCAGGGTCAAGTGAAGACCGATAAGGGGCTTGCAGGAGATGCCAGTCTGATTACGTATAGTCAAGCAGGCGTCGGCATTGAGCTAAGCGCCAGCCAAGATACGCATGCCCTATTCTTGAGTGGCGAGCCAATTCAGGAGCCCATAGTGGGCTATGGTCCTTTTGTCATGAATACCAAAGCAGAAATTGCTCAGGCAATCGATGATTTTGATGGTGGTCACTTTGGTAGGCTTGGCTAAGCTAGAAGCTCGCCGCTAAACCAATCGACGTACCGCGTACGTTTTGTCCAAATTGATAGCGAAACACAATTCGCACGCGACTAAAGAGCGGCTCCGATTGGCTACGGTCAAACTCAATGCCGCCACCGAGTGATGACAAGGAATTAAACCCGAGCGCACCGCGAAGATCACCCAAAAATTCAGTGTGTGCTGCTTCCATAACAGCACGAATCGGCATTGAAAAAAAGCTCAGGGGCGTAGGCACCCGATTGCGAGCCCACAAGCTGAGGCTCTGGGAGTTAGCCGAGCCCTGAACTGCCCTAGAGGTATCAAAGGTGTTCATTTCAATATTGGTATAGCGTAATTCAAGGTCGATTTCACGTTCTGGCTTGTAATTCTCATAGTCGAGCATCAGCGATCCGCCCAGGCCGTAGGTATTCATGCGCCCTTTCTGCAAGAACTGCACATCGACGCCGGTTTGATTTTCAATCACGCGAGAGGCAATCGATAGATCGCTTTCTAGGTGACCCAGCATCACGTTGGCAATCGGCCTGATGCGCAGTTCGTTGGTTAGTGGAAAGTCCCAGCCGACACCGCCGGTGCCGGTGATGCTATTCCAATGCACAGGAATATCAACGCTAGTATTGCCTACGGTCCCGATAAAACTGGGGTTGTATCGATTAACTGCGAGAGTGCCTTCAAGATAAAGGGGCACGTTTCTACTCAGACGATCTCCGCCGCCCAAGGAGATCATTTGCAAATTGGGATTATTGCCACTGCGATCGGTAATCGATAAAGAACCCGTGGTGACATCTGGTGTTAAAGAGTAGCCCGTGATCACCATAAAGGCATCGGCCCGTTTTTTTAAAAAGGAATTCAGAGCATCGGCGCCTTGTGCGTGAGCGCTTGCAATCCATGCTCCCCACGCCAGGATGAGGCAAATCAGTTGGCTTCGCAGGGGGTACAACATCGTTTGACGGTCAGCAGATTAGACGTAGAGATTGCATGCTTACGCGGGCCGAATAATGAGCCCACAAGATTCTTGAAATTATAAGGTGGCTAGGCTGCATGCCAAGCCGTTATCATATAGGCGTGAATAACTTTCTTGATCCCGCCATTCTCTTTTTTGTGTTTGGCGCATTTGCCGGCCTGATTAAGTCTAATTTAGAGATTCCGCAGCCGATTGCGCGTTTTCTGTCCTTGTATTTGTTAATGGCCCTAGGGCTAAAGGGCGGCTTTGCGCTCCAGAAATCTGGCTTTACTCAAGAGATTGGTTTGGCGCTGGGCCTTGCTATCTTTTTGGCAATCATCATTCCCATCATTGCCTATGCGTTACTCCGAACCCGGCTAAATAATTACGACTCTGCCGCCATCGCAGCAACATATGGCTCGGTGAGCGCGGTTACCTTTATTACAGCAACACAATTTCTGAGCAATCAAGATATTCCATACGGCGGACACATGGCAGCAGCGATGGCGCTGATGGAATCGCCCGCGATTATTTTGGCCATTGTGTTGGCCAACAAAGCCCGTGTTAGTAGTACCAGCAAGGCTCAGTCAATTGGCTTATCGAAGGTATTGCATGAATCATTTACCGATGGCGCACAGCTTTTATTGCTCGGGTCCATGGCGGTAGGTATGCTCAGCGGCGAAGATGGTCAGCGCATCATGGCGCCATTTTCAATCGATTTGTTTAAGGGGATGTTGGCATTCTTCCTCTTGGATATGGGTCTGATGGCAGCAAAAAATTTCAGCGGCATCAAAGGCAAACCGCTCATCGTGTTGATTTATGCCCTGGTTGCGCCTTTAGTGCACGCAGGTATTGCTTTACTGCTGTGCACTTTATTGCAATTGCCGTTGGGAGATACGATTCTATTAATGGTGCTCGCGGCCAGTGCGTCCTATATTGCAGTACCGGCTGTATTGCGTCACGCCTTGCCCGAAGTCAACCCAGCGCTCTATATGGGAATGTCCTTGGGCATCACTTTTCCCTTCAATATCATTATCGGAATACCGCTCTATTCTTATGCAGCGCAACTGCTGCGGTAACACGTTTTAATGCGAGGCCCCTTGGCTTGGTATAGTGATTGATCTAATAACAAAAGGATAGATATGACCCACCACGAAAAACTCATTGCTGCGTTTGAGGCCTATAAAGAAGAAAATGCCAAGTTTCAGGAAAAGGGCATAAAAGCATCAGCTGCCCGTGCACGTAAAGCCCTTCAGGAAATTGCTGGGTCATGCAAAGAGCGCCGCAAAGAAATTACGGCAGAAAAAGAAATACTGGAGGGCAAAAAAGGCGAAGGTATGTCACAAGATGCCGCTCGTCATGCCCATATTCGAAAGTAAGCTAATAGAAGTGGTATTTTGAATAATGCGGTTGGGGTCAACAAGACTAAACCGCACTTCCATTTGTTGGATGTAGTGCTGCGCTAAATACAGGCGAGCCAATGAAAACATTAATTCGAAGAAAAGCCCGCCTCTTTTTGGGGCTGGCGCCCATGCTTCTTGGTGTTGCGGGGCTTTTTGCTGAATCTGCCCTTGCTGCAGATGACTACGCGCGGAGTCTGGCAAAAGATCGGATTTCAGTTAAAACGTTATTGCCCCAGATGCCATCAAAAACAATTATTGGCCAAGACTACACGTATCCCAATGGCTCACCACTGATCGAGACCTACTTAATAGAGCTTCCTCCAGGACAAAAAACAGGCATCCATCTCCATCAAGTCCCATTATTGGCATATATTATTTCGGGTCGCCTCGAAACCAATTATGGGAGCAGGGGGAGCAAGGTAAGCGCGGCAGGGGATGTATTTGTAGAGGCAATCGAATGGTGCCATTATGGGCAAACGATCGGAGCAGAGCCAGTGCGAATACTCGCCATCTACCTCAATTCAGTTGGTTCGCCTCAAAAGAAGTCAGTTGACTGCGCCGCCTTGCAATAGTACAGGAATGACTACAAACGTAGCTTAGGCAATCGCCTTGGCTTGCGTGCGCAAAACGAGCGAGCTGAGCTCCCGATAGAGCTTCAGTGCCTTCGTTGCCGGTACCAAGTATTTAATCCGCTTATCTTTGATATCGTTTTTGGTAAGCACTAGCTTTTCATTGATCAGGTGTTTTATTCCTTGATGCAGGGTAACCGGCGAAGCAATATGCCTGAGGGCAATTACATTCGAGACAGTAATTTTTTGCTCATTCGAGTAGGCTTGAACAATAACTCGAAGGAGTGCGCATGACTTATTGTCAATGCCATAGCGGAGATTAATTTGATCGCGCGCATTGATAAAGTCAAGGTACTCAAATTTCGTTGCCATCAAAGTTAAACCCTATGAACATGATTTGATTTTTCTATTATGAAATAAAAACCGCTACATTCAAATGATTTAAATCAAGCTTGTACGGAATCATACTAATTGCTCGCAATCAACAAGGCCCAACAATTACTAATATACTTACATAAATTAAATTAAGTTTCTATAAGATACGGACGCATTATGTTTAAGTTTTTTGATAGAAATCAGAGCGACTTTGTCGTGAAAGACATAGATCGAAGCCGGCGAGTCGTGGTTGTAGAGGACCCAGCGCTTGGCTTGCAGTGTGAAGTGCCCTTTGGCGAGAATGACTTATTAAGCGCAGAAATATCGGGTGCCTACATCATTAAATTAAGCTATATCGATGGTAAGACGGAGTTGGTTCGATTTCTCAAGTAGATGGAGCATGCACCGTATCGGTGCTTATTTGGCGGTGAGAGTAACTTAGAGCGGTTACTATAATTTTGTAGTCGATTTATTTATTTTTACCCTCCATACGCATTTTTTGGCCACCCCTTAGGGTGGCCTTTTCTTTCCAGAGCAGCTTATTTCATTGTGGTTGGTGTTGGGTTGGCTGAGACTTCCATGGCCAACTTAACGGCGCGTTTGGCCATTTCCTCAAATGAGGAGATCGATCCCGAGCCAGTTCGGAAGGTTTCGCCTTCCAAGGTGATTACGCCACCTCCAATAAAGTCCTTGGACTGACTGTCGGTAATCTTGCTCTCGATAACAAGCGCAGGTGTTTTGGAGTTGACACCAGAAGCATAGGCTGCCGCATTGGCTGCAAGCCCAATGGGGGTAAAGTTCCAAGGCTTAAGCCCATCGGCAGAAACTTCGGCGCCCGTAATGCCAACGGATATGCGGGCCACTCCAGGGCCGGGCTGCGTGACAATCTTGATGCCGCGACGCCCCTCAACCGCTTCGCGCATCGACATTTCTAGCGCACGTTTTGCTTGCGCCACGACTTGAGGGGTAATTTCGCTCGTAAATTGGGATTGATTTAGATAAATAGGATCCAAGATAACGGCGGTGTAGGTATTGGGATTAACGCCCGCTTTACGATAGCGCCAAATGCGCGTTCCATCGGGGGTATTAGAAACAGGCTGCAATAAGCGATAGTTTGGCAAAAAGCCGGACTCTGGCATCGCACTCGAAGACATTATTTTGGGCCCGCTACTGCAGGCTACCAAAGCACCGACTAAGGGCGCCACTACGAGGAGTGCAACTAATTTTCTGCGATTCATGAATAGATCCTTTTAATGGTCATGTGGCATATGAGGTAAATTCGTTTTAAGGACAATATAACAAAAACACGTGAATTGTAAGTATGCCAAGACTAGAGCTAATTGATAAAAGGAAGAAATATGACAAAAAGTGAACGATTTGAAAAGGGTATGGTGGTACGCCGCAAGGTATTGGGTGATGCCTATGTAGACCAAGCAATGCAAAAGGCGGATGATTTTTCAATGCCGCTACAGGATTTTGTTACTGAAAATGCCTGGGGTACGGTGTGGGTTCGAGAAGGCCTCACACTGAAACAACGAAGCTTAATTACCGTATCTGCCATGATTGCAATGAACCGACCACACGAACTAAAGTTACATATTCGTGGGGCAATCAACAATGGCGTAACCAAGGTGGAGCTACGCGAACTCTTTTTGCACTGCGGTGCCTACTGCGGCGCGCCCGCTGTAGTCGATGCGTTTCGGATTGCGCGCGAAGTATTTGCGGAAGACGCTACAGCAGCAGGCTAGAACGTACCGGGATACAAAATATCGTTCGTCACGTCTTGAATATCACGGTGACCTGTAAAGGCCATCGTGATATCGAGCTCTTTGTGAATAATCTCAAGGCATTTTGTGACACCGGCCTCGCCCATAGCGCCAAGACCATACAAGAATGGGCGGCCAATTAAGGTGCCGCGCGCCCCCAATGCCCAGGCTTTTAAAACATCCTGACCAGAGCGAATGCCGCCATCCATCCACACCTCGATATCTTTACCGACGGCATTGACGATGCCGGGTAAGGCCTGAATACTTGAAATAGCACCGTCTAATTGACGGCCGCCGTGGTTAGAAACAATCAGCGCATCCGCGCCGGAGTCTGCTGCGAGGCGCGCATCGCCCTCATCCAAGATTCCCTTAATGATGAGCTTTCCGCCCCAGCGTTTTTTAATCCACTCCACATCGCCCCAATTGAGGCCCGGATCAAACTGCTCGGCAGTCCACGAAGACAAGGATGACATATTGCCTACGCCAGTAGCATGACCCACAATATTGCGAAAGGTTCTGCGCTGCGTCATCGCCATCCCAAGGCACCAACGGGGCTTGGTCATCATATTCATAATGTTGGGAATGGTGAGTTTGGGAGGGGCACTCAAACCATTTTTTAAATCTTTATGGCGCTGTCCCAGAATTTGTAAATCTAAGGTGAGAACAAGAGCGGAGCATTTGGCGGCGCGCGCACGCTCGATTAAGCGCTCAATGAAGGCGCGGTCCTTCATCACATACAGCTGAAACCAAAATGGTTTTGTGGTGTGCTCGGCAACATCCTCAATCGAGCAAATACTCATCGTCGATAAGCAGAAGGGCACGCCAAACTTTTCTGCTGCTTTGGCTGCCAGAATTTCACCATCGGCATATTGCATGCCGGTTAGTCCCGTGGGCGCCAAGGCAACGGGCATGGCTACTTCTTCGCCGATCATGGTTGTTTTTGTGGTGCGATTCACCATATTGACTGCAACGCGCTGGCGCAATTTAATCTTCTGAAAGTCAGATTCATTCGCGCGGTAGGTGGATTCTGTCCACGAGCCCGAATCCGCATAGTCATAAAACATCTTGGGTGTGCGTTTTTGGTGCAGTACGCGCAAGTCTTCAATATTGGTAATAACGGGCATGAATAATCCTTGTTAAATCGACTTTGAATGACAGTATTGTATGGGCTCTAGTCTAGCCGTGAATATCGCTATGAGCAAAGCGTAGTTACCCTTGGGGATCAGGCGCTAGGTAACATGCTAAATAAGGTTAACTGCATAGCCTGATTGCGAATCGGCACTAAGGCCAAGTACTCCGGGCTGGCAGCCCAGCGCTGGGCATCGCTTGCAGTGGGAAATTCCAGTTGTACGTAGGCAGAGAATGGCTTGCATTGCAGCTCATTCCAAAAAATCTCCCCACGGACCCCGCGCTGCGCAATGCGCCCGCCGTACTGCTCTACCGTGGCACCAACCTGCCTACGATAGTCTTCAAATGCCGACGGATCTTGGAGTTCGATTAAGCCGAGGACGTGCACTGCCATTGAATTGCTCCGGTTCTAGTATTGCTCTGCATGAAAGTGGAATGGGTATAGTACTGAATACACACAAGGGAATCCAGTGAAGAGTGATACCAAAGGCATGTTGATCGGGTTTGGTGGCATAGCCATCTTTAGCTTGACCTTGCCGGTGAGCAAAATAGCAGTTCAAGTCCTTGATCCCTATTTCATTGTGTTTGGTCGGGCGGCCTTAGCGGGATTGGTTGCCCTGGCATACCTCATCGCAATCCGCGCACCCTTGCCCAAGCGCGCTACGCTAGCTGGATTTGCTTTGATTGCGCTGGGGGCAGTTTTTGGATTTCCTTTGTTTATTACGATTGCCATGACGCACGGCCCTTCGTCCAATGGTGCCGTAATCTTGGGCATCTTGCCATTGGTCACTACTGTGCTGGGCGCCTTGCGTTTTAAAGAGCGGCCGTCCGTCGGGTTTTGGCTCAGCTCACTCGTTGGCACGGGACTGGTCTTGCTCTATGCCCTGATGCAGGGCGCCGGCCAGTTTTCTTTTTTTGATGGCCTACTCATGGCAGCGTGTATTTGTGCTGCAGTCGGCTATGTCGAGGGAGCCAAGCTATCCGCCATCCTGAAACCGAAAATCGTCATCTCCTGGGCGCTAGTTTTATCACTGCCCATCAGCTTGCTTTTCAGTGCCCTCAGCTATCAAACAAACTACATATATGCCGACCTTGATATCTGGCTCAGCTTTGCCTATCTGGGTATTTTTTCGATGTTTGTAGGCTTCTTTTTTTGGTATGAGGGCCTGCGCATTGGCGGTATTGCTCGCGTCAGCCAAGTTCAGCTACTTCAGCCCTTTTGCACCCTGCTGGCATCCAGCATCCTATTGGGTGAGCCCCTGACCCTGCTTAATTTGGTCTTTGCTGCGCTGGTTGTTTCCACCGTGATGGTCGGAAAGCGCATGCTAATAAAGGCGCCAGCCCCCACACCACCGCTGTAAGCACCGATTTTTAAGGGCCATTCATTCGGGGAGGATTTGCCATTTTTATTGGATAATCATGGGCTAAACCTATAAAAAGTGAGAGACACACTATGTTGAAATTAGATGCACACGCCTCAGGACGCCATTTTTTACATATTCCTGGCCCAAGCCCAGTCCCTTCGCGCGTTCTGCGCGCCATCAGCTATCAAACCATCGATCATCGCGGTCCCGAGTTTGGTCAGCTTGGACTAAAGCTGCTCGAGGATATTAAGCGTATTTTTAAAACCAAACACCCCGTGATTATTTATTCTTCATCGGGTACGGGAGCATGGGAAGCTGCTTTAGTAAATACCCTCTCTGCCGGCGATCATGTATTGATGTACGAAACTGGTCAGTTTGCAACCCTGTGGAAAAACATGGCCGATAAGCTCGGCATCCATGCTGAGTTTTTGGGTAAGCCCGGTCTGGAAGGTTGGCGTAGGGGCGTTGATGCCAAGCTCATTGAAGAGCGACTCAAAAAAGATACCGAGCACAAAATTAAAGCGGTCTGTGTGGTGCATAACGAAACATCTACAGGTGTTACATCCAATATTGCTGCTGTGCGCAAAGCGATCGATGAGGCGAAGCATCCCGCCTTACTGATGGTCGATACCATTTCCGGATTGGCATCGGCAGACTATTGCCACGACGCCTGGGGTGTCGACGTGACGGTCAGCGGATCGCAAAAGGGCTTAATGTTGCCACCCGGCTTGGGCTTTAATGCCTTGTCACCCAAAGCCCTCGAGGCCAATAAAAAGGCAACGCTACCAAAGGCATTTTGGGCCTGGGATGAGATTCTTGCGTCCAATAAAACTGGCTACTGGCCTACTACGCCATCGACTAACTTACTCTATGGTCTACATGAGGCCATTGCGATGATTGAGTCAGAGGGTATGGATGCAGTATTTGCCCGCCACCAGCGCTTGGCTAAAGCGTGCCGAGCCGCAGTAACCGCATGGGGTCTCGAAATTCTGTGCCAAGAGCCAGAGGTGTATTCACCGGTCTTGACGGGTGTCATGCTGCCCGAGGGCTTTGATGCAGACGCATTGCGTAAGCTCATTCAGGAGCGCTATAACTTGTCCTTGGGTACCGGCCTTGGCAAGCTGAAAGGCCGTGCGTTTCGCATTGGCCACTTGGGCGACTGCAATGAGCTTAGCCTCCTGGCTGCATTGAGTGGCTGCGAAATGGGCATGACTGCATTTGGCATTCCTCTGAAGGGCAGCGGCGTTTTGGCTGCGCAAGAGTTGCTGCGCTAGGCGGATTCCGCCTTAAAGTGAAAAAGCCGCCAAACACCAACGCGGCTTTTTTATTTCCAGAAGATAGGCCGCTAAATTAGCTACGCCTTAAGGGCCTAGATTACGCCGGCACAGCAAGTGGGGCGCGCTTGCTAAGTTCGCGGCGCACTTTATCTTTGATTTTGGGCTTGGTTGCCGATTCCATTAACTTAGTCAGTTGAGCTACATTGAGTGGCCCCAGGCGTGCTTTGCCTGTTTTGGTGAGCATGGGATCGTTCTTGCGATTGCGCTGATTTTGACCTGCGGCCATAGGTAATCCTTATAAAGATTCAATGGCGCAAGGGGGGAAGTCATTTCGCCCAATTAACCCCCCAATTAGGGCACAAAATAGTGATTCAGTTCAGAATAACAGCATTTTTTTGCTGAAAAAAAGTATATTTTCTGAAATCTGCTATAAATATTTGTAGTATTAACTAAGTAGTAGCAGTGCATCATCCGAATTTAGTCTAGAACAACGTAAAGCAAAGGAAGATCATGTCATCACACGAAACCATCATCGCTGCGTATGAAACTTATCTGGCTGAAAATGAAAAGTTCAAAGTAAAGGGAGTTAAAGCATCTGCTGCTCGAGCGCGCAAAGCCTTGCAAGATATTGCTACTGCATGTAAAGAGCGCCGCAAAGAAATCTCTGCAGAAAAAGAAGCGCTGGCTTAAAGTGCGCGTGCCGCACCCGATACGAAACACAGCAATTCGAATGAGCGCGGTGCGGCCACTTCTGAATCTTGGAACAGCGTTGCTGATTGGTCTTCAATTATCGGCATGCGCAACCATCTATACCGATGGGTCGGATTCTAGTAAGGTGACGTTTCTAAATTCCACTAATGAGTCGCGTGCAGATTTACAAAGTAAAGCGCAGGCTTACTGTATGCAGTACGGCAAAAAAGCAATTTACCGAGAAACGGATGGCGGTGTAGTCACCGTCTTTGACTGCAGGCCCTAGTTAGCCAGCAAGCTCCGATTGATAGATCAAACCAGCATGCTCACGTAAAGCATGAAACTCAATACTTTCCCAGCGCTGCTGCGCAACATCCAGTTCTGATTTATGGGTTGCTAAAAATACGGCGGCGCCAACAACATCCTCTGCCATGCGGTGAATATTTTCTTGCGTAAATTTTTTAAGAGCAACGGGGTCGGTTGAGCTGACCCAGCGCGCCAAGCTGTAACGGGCTGGTAATAGCCGAACTTCAGCGCCATATTCGCTCTTCAGGCGATGGGCGACTACTTCAAACTGCAATTGACCAAATGCCCCCAGTAGCATGATGCCGCCCGCCATTGGCCTAAATACTTGAATTGCACCTTCTTCGCCGAGCTGCATGAGGCCCGTGCGCAATTGCTTGGAGCGCAGGGGATCAGCAGACTCCACTAATTTAAAAATCTCTGGCGCAAAAAAAGGCAGGCCGGTAAATTGAAGTTGCTCACCTTCGGTCAGTGTATCGCCCAAGCGAAGTAAGCCATGATTGGGCAAGCCAATGATGTCGCCAGGGAAAGCCTCATCCAGAATGTCACGCCGCTGCGATAAAAAAGACAGCGCATTGTTAGTTCGGACTTCTTTGCCGTTGCGGCAAATCTTCAGGCGCATACCGCGCTGAAAGTGCCCTGAACAAATCCGCAAGAAGGCAACACGATCGCGATGCGCTGGATCCATATTGGCTTGAATCTTAAAAACCACCGCAGAAAACTTAGCCTCTGACGGCAGTACTTCACGCTGAGTGGCTTTGCGAGAGCCAGGCGGTGGCGCAAGCTCAACTAAGGTGTTGAGAATTTCACGTACACCAAAGTTATTAATAGCGGAGCCAAAAAACACCGGAGATTGCTTGCCGGCTAAGAATGCCTCTAGATTAAATTCAGGCATGGCATTACGAATCAAATCAACTTCGGCCAGAGCCTCTTTTAGATCAGAGCCGAGCCGTTCTTGCAGGACTGGATCATGGATATCAATTAGCGTGTCAGAGAGATCGGAGACGCGATCCTCTCCCGCTTTAAAGAGGCGCATCTTTGATTTAGCAATATCAATGACGCCCGCAAAGGATTTGCCCATACCTACGGGCCAAGTAAAGGGGACTACTTCCATGCCAAGGGCATTCTCGATTTCATCCATCAACTCAAGCGGTCGCTTCACTTCACGATCCATCTTATTGATGAAGGTAATCAGTGGGGTATTGCGGGCGCGGCAGACCTCTAAGAGACGCAGGGTCTGTGATTCCACGCCGTTCGCAGCATCAATCACCATGAGTGCCGAGTCCACTGCGGTAAGCACGCGGTAGGTGTCTTCAGAAAAATCTTGGTGACCTGGTGTATCCAGTAAGTTAATGATGCAGTCGCGGTATTCCATTTGCATCACGGAGCTTGCAACCGAGATGCCACGTTGTTTTTCGATTTCCATCCAGTCCGAGGTTGCATGGCGACTCGCCTTGCGGGCCTTGACACTGCCTGCAATTTGGATTGCCCCCGCGTACAGCAATAGCTTTTCGGTCAGCGTGGTTTTACCAGCATCCGGATGGGAGATGATGGCAAAGCTACGGCGACGAAGTACTTCTTGGCCTGGGGATTGGGACTGCTGTGGATCGATGGCTGTTCTACTTATAGTCTAAATTTTGACTCAATTATAAGCGGCGGAGTTTGCGGGCTAAGTTAGAAGCGCTCTTCTGGACGTAAAAATCGCCACTGACCAGCAGGCAGCGGGCCTAAGGAAATTCGACCCATGCGCACGCGTTTTAAGCCTAAGACTCGAAGGCCCACCAGTTCGCACATTCTGCGGATTTGGCGCTTGCGGCCCTCGCGCAATACAAAACGTAGTTGATCTTCGTTTTGCCAACTGACCTTAGCGGGCTTAAGGGGCTGATCATCGAGGATGAGTCCATGGCGAAGCAAATCCAGATCATCAAACGAGAGTTTGCCTTCAACCCGCACCAAATACTCTTTTTCAATGGGGCTGTTTTCACCAATCAAGAGTTTGGCGATGCGCCCATCCTGCGTTAAGACCAGCATGCCAGTGGAGTCGATGTCGAGTCGACCCGCCGGCGCCAACCCTTTGGTATTAAAGCGACCAGTATGTTTAGAGTCGCCTGCATAAAAGTTTTCGGGGGTAATCAGCGATGCTGCTGGTTGGTACTCTTGATCATCATCCCGGTGCGAGATAAAGCCAACGGGCTTGTTGAGGATGACAGTGACGCGAGCGGCTTGCTGTTTCTGGGCGTCTAAGTGCAATTCAATTTTTTGACTGCGGTATGCGCGTGAGCCAAGCTCAGATACCACTTTGCCGTCCACCGTAACCAGGCCTTGCTCAATATAAGAGTCTGCCTCGCGCCGTGAGCACAGACCGAGTTCAGAAAGCAGTTTAGAGACACGAAATTGTTCCATCACGCTATTATGAATTACACAGCGCCTTACTAAACTGAATTCAAAATGAATGCACCCCAAAAAGAGTCAAAATCGCAGGTAAATGCAATAAAACCGGTCGACGATCGTAAGCCGAGCTTGGATTGGCAGGCGATTATTCTGATAACGGGGTGTTGCTTGATATGGGGCTATCAACAGATTGCCATTCAGGCGATAGCAGACGAAGCGCCGCTACTCATGCAATTGACCATTCGCTCGATTATTGCCAGCGTATGCGTGTGGGTCTGGATGATGTTTAAAGGAATTCGGCCATTTCAGTCGGACCGTACGCTCATGCCGGGCATGATTGCTGGCCTCCTTTTTTTTGCCGAGTTTGTATTGCTGTATTCGGCCCTCGAGCACACCAATACATCGCGTGCCATTACCTTTTTGTATTTAGCCCCATTTATTGTGGCCTTGGTATTGCCCATCTTTATTCCGGCAGAGCGCCTGAATTGGACGCAGTCGAGCGGCTTACTCATTGCCTTTGGTGGCCTAGCCTTCGCTTTCCAGGATGGATTTTCGAGTGGCGCCACCCACTTCTTAGTGGGCGATATTGCCGTCATTGGCGCTGCTACGGCATGGGCATTTACGACCATTGTGGTGCGCACTACTGCGCTTGGGCAAATTCAACCAGAGCGCACTCTGTTCTTCCAATTGTTTTTCTCATCCATTGCCTTAATTACGCTTTGCTTTGCATATGGAGTAGCACTACCCGATACGTTTTCGATTAAAGCCATGGCTTCTTTATTTCTGCAATCCGTCATTATTGCGGCCGCTAGTTATTTGTTTTGGTTTTGGCTTTTACGCCACTACCTCGCAACTAAAGTATCTGCATTTAGTTTTCTCACGCCAATGTTTGGACTACTCTTTGGATTTTTTATCGCAGGTGATCCAATCAACAGCAGTTTGATCGCTGCTTTTGTTTCAATTGCATTGGGCATCTATCTGGTTAATCGCCGGCAGGGAAGTTGAATGCAGGGCTCTGTAAGCCTGCTTAGTAGGGGTTAGCTTGACCTTCTGGACGATTTTTAAAGCGCTTATGTACCCAGTAGTACTCCGCAATATGTTGGCGGATCTCGGCTTCGTATATTTCATTTAGGCGCGCCGCATCTGCAATAACATCGTTGCTTGGAAAGCCATCAATAGGCTTGCTAATGACGCAGCAGTAGCGCGAACGATCTGGCAGCAAAGTGGTAACCATCATGCACACTTCTGCTTGAGCAATCAGTGCTAGACGAGATACGGCTGTAATGGTGTTCGTTTGAATACCAAAAAAAGGCACAAATACGGAATCCCTTAAACCAAGATCTAGATCAGGTGCAATGATGATTAGATTACCTTTGCGAATTTCACGAATCAACGGGAGTAAGTTGCCTTGGCGATCAATGGCATTGCCGCCGAATCGATTTCGCCATCGAATGATGCGCTCATTGAAAAAAGAATTCTTCATGCGCTGAAAGAGTCCGGACGTTCGTGGCCAGCCTCGCTTCTTTGCCAGGGCGCTAATGACAATGCTGCCTTCGATGCCGGTGAAATGCATATTGACTAGAATGCGGGGCTTTTTGTCGCGTAAGTCGACTGCAGAGCGAACCTCAATCATATTGGATACGGCTTGCGCACTACCTAGCCAAATAATCCCCCGCTCCGCAATGCTGCGCCCCAATAGCTTCCAGTGCGCGTTTGCGATTTCATCAATTTCAGAATTACTGAGTTGTGGAAAGCACAGTCGTAAATTCGTCTTAACTACCCGATTACGCTTTCCAGGGATATGTGCCGCCACTGTGCCCAGCCCATATCCAAATAACACCACAAGGCGGTAAGGTAAGACTGATAGGAGTAGTAAAAAGGCTACGCCAACATAATTAAAGGCCGCTTTAATCAAGACGGGCTTTGCTATATCGAAGCAGGCTTTGGCTAGTGAGCGATTTAATGTCATCATTTGGCCCAACGGCCATGCCAAGATCATGGAGTCCGCCATCTTCTAAGCGGTATACCCAGCCGTGTATGGTGAGATCTTGCCCCCGTGACCAAGCATCTTGGACGATGGTTGTTTCACATACATTAGTCACTTGCTCAATGACATTGAGTTCGCATAGGCGCTCTTGACGTACATGTTTAGGTAAGGCCTCGCCCAGATAGCGCTCGTGTTTTTGATGCACATCTTTCACATGCCTGAGCCAATTGTCGGCTAGGCCTACACGCTTGTCGCCGAGAGCGGCATGCACGCCAGAGCAGCCATAGTGGCCGCAGACAATTACGTGCTTTACCTTGAGAAGATCGATGGCAAATTGCAATACAGAAAGGCAATTAAGATCAGTATGGACCACCACATTAGCGATATTGCGATGAACAAAGAGTTCGCCGGGCAAAAGGCCGACGATGGCATTGGCAGGTACGCGACTATCAGCGCAGCCAATCCACAAAAACTCCGGGGCCTGTTGTGACACTAGGCGTGTAAAAAAATCCGGATCTGCCTCGACCATGGAGCTGGCCCATTCCCGATTCTTTGCAAAAAGGTGTTCCAGCACATTGGCAGAATTGGGTATAGTCATGGTTTGATTTTAAAGTAGATTGATGGCACCACACTGGTTAAAACAAACGGATATTGGAATAGAGCTGAGTATTTATTGTCAGCCTGGCGCGAAAGTGAGCAAAATTGTCGGCACGCACGATGGCCATTTAAAGATATCCCTGCAGCAGCCTGCCATGGATAACCGCGCAAATGAAGCTTTGCTGCAGTGGTTGTCAAAGCAGCTGCGCATTCCGCAGCGGCAGATTCATCTTATTTCTGGTCAAGCCAGCAAAATAAAGCGCATTGAGTTGTGGACACCGATTTCGATGGAGCACGTATTGGAAAGTCTGAAGCCCTAGGCATTTACCAAAAAAGCAGCCAAAGAATACCTAGAATCAACACCCATTTACCGACGTAATACACGCTGCGTTGCTTGGCCTTGAGTTGCTTTGCTTTACTGCGTAAATGGTAAACATAGGCAAATAGAACATTCACAAAGCCGACTTGCTCCGAGTCAACGTTTTTCGATGCAGCGGCACTCATCACGTGCTTGCCAAACCAACGATTAAATGCCTGCACTACCTTGGTGTATACGGGACGTTCGATATCGCAAAATAGGACGATGCGCTGGTGATCGGTTTTATTGGCAGCGTAATGTATGTAGGTTTCATCAAACATCACTGCTTCACCATCTTTCCAATAGTAGCGCTCACCGTCGACGTCAATAAAGCAGTCTGGACTATTAGGCGTTACTAAACCCAAGTGGTAACGCAGCGAGCCGGCATAGGGATCGCGATGCCGTACCAAGGTTGCTTCTGGCGGCAATGACGCAAACATGGCGGCTTTCACTGACGGGATCGATTTGAGTAGGGCTACCGTTTTAGGGCAGGCTGCTTCAGCGGAGGCTAAATCTTTGCCGTACCAGTACAGATGAAAGCGTTTCCAGCCAGTTCGAAAAAAAGAGTTAAAGCCAATATCGTTATAACCGGTTGCGGCTGCGATCGAGCCACCCTCATTTAAGGCCAGTGCCTCAGCACGAATTACTTCCCAGTTATCTTGTAATTTTTTTACCTCAGGGAACTCCGTCACAGGAATGTACGCACCTGCCTTCACTTTGGAAAACAGATAGAGCAAGGAATTGACTGGCGCCAAGAGAACAACATAATCCGTGAGTGAGCGCATGACACTAAAGCGAACGCGGCCCCTAAAATAGACGTAGACGGCAGAGCTCACAAAGATCAACAGAATGGCGTGGCGAATTTCCATGACAGCAACAGTTACTTTCAATAAAAATGGAGTGCCGTTTAAAACAAGGCAAAATCAACTATTCCCATTTTAAGTGAGCGAACCGCTTTCGTGCAGCATAAATAGCGATCTCAATCGGAGTTTTTATGTCTTTGTATAAAAAATTACAACAAAGGGCCCATGATTCAAAGCCAATCCGGATTGCATTGATCGGCGCGGGCAAGTTTGGATCGATGTATTTATCGCAAATACCCCGGACGCCAGGCATTCATTTGGTCGGAATTGCTGACTTATCGCCCGATCGCGCGCAGTCCGCTTTGCGGCGCGTAGGCTGGCAGGATGATCGGTTTGGGGCGGCTTCGGTTGATGAGGCTGTACGCAAAGGTACTACCTATATAACCCGCGATGCTAGTGCATTGATTGATGACAATGCCATTGAGTTGGTGATTGAGGCAACGGGTGTGCCTACTGCTGGAATCGAACATGCCCTGCGCTGCATTGAGCATGGAAAGCACATCGTCATGGTGAATGTCGAAGCCGATGTATTAGCGGGCCCTTATTTGGCAAAGCGAGCAGCCGAGGCTGGCGTTATCTATTCCATGGCCTCAGGAGATCAGCCCGCATTAATTGCAGAGATGGTCGATTGGGCACGCACCATTGGCCTCGAAGTAGTGTGTGCAGGTAAGGGCACAAAATATCTGCCCGCATATCATGCATCGACCCCAAATACTGTGTGGGGGCATTATGGGTTTAGTGAAGAACAAGTTGCGGGCGGTGACTTTAATGCGCAAATGTTCAATTCGTTTTTGGACGGCACCAAGTCGGCTCTCGAAATGGCGGCAGTTGCGAATGCCTGCGATCTGCAGGTTCCTGACGATGGCTTAGGTTTTCCGGCATGTGGCGTTGATGATTTACCGGCACTACTCAAGCCCGTCCAAGATGGCGGCCTACTCCCCCGCAAGGGTATGGTTGAGGTGGTGTCGTCGGTCGAGCGAGATGGCCGTCCGGTCTTCCGTGATTTACGCTGGGGAGTCTATGCGGTCTTTCATGCGCCAAGCAGTTATGTCAGAGATTGTTTTCTACAGTACGGTTTAAAGACAGATGCTTCTGGGTGGTATGCCGCCATGTATAAGCCTTACCACTTAATTGGCCTTGAGTTAGGAATCTCAGTAGCGAGTGTGGCCCTACGCAAAGAGGCAACGGGTGCAACGGGGGCGTTTGTGGGGGATGTACTGGCTTGCGCTAAGCGCGATTTAAAGGCAGGCGAGGTGCTGGATGGCGAGGGTGGCTTTACCGTTTATGGAAAGTTAATGCCGGCTGCGGAATCATTGCGCATGAGTGCATTACCAATTGGCTTGGCGCATCGTCTGACTTTGCGAAACAGTATTCGAGCTGGACAGATTGTGACTTGGAATGATGTGGATTATGATGCCACTCACTCCGCCATACGCATTCGCCGACTCATGGAGGCAGAGTTTAAATAAGGAAGTACTGCTTTCAAACGCAGATCACCCTTATTTTTTCTTGGCGCTTTCTCGCTTGATAATTTCTGCGTTAATACGCTCGAGCATTTTTGCATCTGGATTTTGCCAGCTTCCGCCAGACTGGTTCACCATGAACACAAGTGAGGCTGCAAAATCAGCAACGCTGAGATCTGCTTTGCCGCCTTTTGCAGGCATGCCCCGGACGCCAACATAACCATGGGCAGTTAATTGGGCTTGACCTTCTTTAATTAAAGGAGCCCATTTAGCTTTATCACCCACTTTTGGTGCGCCAGCGACCCCACTTTGATGGCAAACAGCACACACTTGCTTATAAGTATTTTCCCCAGTAGCGGCAGCAGTTTGAGTATAAAAAATTAGACTAATAGAAGCGAATAGAAAACGGAACATAGTATGTCTCTTACAAAATAGGTTGTGAATGTACCCAATGTAGCCACCCAATACAAATAGCCTGTTTGCATGCTTACAGCGTTATGATAGATCGAGATGGGCGCAAGATGGCCATTAATTTTGAGCAATGCAGCAATGCATTGACACATGAACAGCGCTGCAGTGGGGCGCAGATTTAACGCAAAATGCGATCGAGAAAAAGCAATGAATGGATTTGTTAAAAGCCTAATAGCCCTTATATTACTTGGACTTACGCTCATTTCTGCCTATACCTGGGTGATGCTGAGCTGGAGTTATGCCGACGGAGAGCGTGCCGGTTATGTACAGAAATTCTCGAGCAGAGGCTACTTTTGTAAGACCTGGGAGGGCGAGCTAGCAATGGTATCGATGCCGGGAACCATGTCGGAAAAATTCTTCTTTTCGGTACGTGACGATGCTGTGGCGCAAAAAATAAACGCCAACTTAGGAAAAAAAGTAGCGCTAAAATACGAACAGCACATCGGCCTGCCAACCAGCTGTTTCGGGGAAACGGAGTACTTTGTGATTGATTTACTTGTTTTGGATCAATCCTAATTCGAGTGCGTAGTAGAAATAGTTCAAACAACTTTATTTTTATTATTTTTTGTGTTTAAAATCATGTCAGCGCGTTGTGCGCCAATACATATACCAACAAGGAGCTTCACTTGAACAAAGCAGAACTTATCGCAGCGATTGCTGACGATGCTGAGATTTCAAAAGCCAAAGCAGAATTCGCACTGAATTCAGCAATTGAGCACATTATTAAAGCCGTTACCAAGGGTGACTCCGTTCAATTGATCGGTTTTGGTACATTCAGTTCAGGCAAGCGTGCTGCACGTATGGGCCGCAATCCTAAGACTGGCGAGCCACTCAAGATTGCTGCAGCGAAGACTGTGAAGTTTTCTGCTGGCAAGGCATTCAAAGACTCAGTTAACAAGCGTAAGAAGTAATTCGCGTAAGCTGAAACAAAAGCCCGGTTCTGCCGGGCTTTTTTATTGGCACTATTTAACTTTGAACCAGTCGCCGGTGGCGGTGAATGCTCATCAAAATACCCGCCCCAAATCCTAAGGTAACAAGTGCAGTGCCACCGTACGTCATGAGCGGCAATGGTACTCCCACCACCGGCAAAATGCCGCTCACCATACCAATGTTGACAAAGGCGTAGGTGAAAAAAATCATAGTGATTGCGCCGCCCAGCAGTCGAGTAAACATAGTGGGCGCGCCTGCTGCAATCGCAAGCCCGCGCCTTACTAAAGCAAAGAACAGGCCAAGCAATAAAAGATTACCTAAAAATCCGAACTCCTCGGAATAAACTGCAAACACAAAATCCGTGTGCTTTTCAGGAATAAATTCCAAATGGGATTGGGTACCCTGACCCCAGCCTTTGCCAAAGAACCCGCCTGAACCAATTGCAATCACCGATTGAATCGTGTGAAATCCTTTGCCTAGGGGATCAGATGATGGATCCAGTAAAGTGCAAACACGATTTTTTTGATAGCCATGCAAGAGTGGCCAAGTGACATCACTGGCGCAAATGCTGCCGCGGAAAATGATGAGTAGCAATACGCCTACAGCAAGCACGACAATCACCGGCAGAATCCAACGCCATGGTAGACCTGCAAAAATAATTACGTAGAGGCCAGCAGCAAATACCAGTAAAGCCGTACCCAGGTCAGGCTGACGTGCAATGAGAAGAACGGGGATGGCAAGAATAACTGCCGCAACCAAATAGTCCCAACCATTCTGAATGCCTTCGCGCCGCTGAAAGTACCAAGCTAACATCAGCGGCATGGCAATCTTCATTAGCTCTGATGGTTGAATCACAACGCCTACATTGACCCAGCGGCGGGCCCCTTTCTTAACAAGGCCAAAAATCGTAACCGCAATGAGGAGGACTACGCCGATGATATAAATCCAAACGGCTGCAGTCTCAAGCCACTTGGGCGGTATATATGAAACAGCCCACATGACTAAAAAAGCCAACACTAAATTACGAATTTGATCTGCGAGTAATACCGGCGTATTTTGGCTCGCCGACAAGAACGTGATCGAACTTAAAATAGCAATACCTAAAAAAATGAATCCGAGCTGCGGATCAAGCCCAGAAAAAAATTGGTAGATGCGTTTCTTTATGGCGCCCTTTTCCATTCCGGAATCTCCTTAGGCCATTTGCCATTGATATAAAAGTCGAGGGCTTTGCGCGCAATCGGTGCGGCATATTGCGCGCCAAAGCCAGCATTTTCCACAATTAAAGCAATCACAATTGTGGGCTTCTCTGCGGGCGCAAAGGCAACAAAAAGAGCGTGGTCGCGCAAAAATTCAGGGGTGCTCGCGTGGTTGTATTCTTTCGCATTCAAGCTAAAGACTTGGGATGTGCCCGTTTTCCCTGCGTTAGTATAAGGCGCATCTTTAAACGACTTTGCAGAAGTGCCAACTTGATTCACGGCCACCATCGATTTCTTGATGACTTCGATGTTCTCTGGCTTAAAGTTCAGGCGATAACTTTCCTTCGGGGTGGTTAGTTTTTGTTGGCGTGTAAAGGGGTCCTCAACCGCTTTCACTAAATGCGGTTTCATCACCACGCCTTCGTTGACCACGTTTGCTAGGGCATGTGCAACTTGCAAAATAGTGAAGGAGTTGTAGCCTTGCCCAATGCCCAAAGAAATCGTTTCGCCCTCAAACCATTTCTGCTGCTCTGGTTTCTTAAAGTATTTTTTCTTCCATTCGGTGGACGGCAAAATACCAGCGGCTTCACCTTCTAAGTCGATACCTGTTTTCTGACCAAATCCTAGTGGCCGCATAAAATCATGCATCATGTTGACGCCCATTTCGCGCGCCAACAGGTAGTAATAGGTATCGCATGATTCAACAATGGACTTTTCCATATCAACCATGCCATGTCCGCCTTTTTTGTCATCGCGAAAAGTATGCGTGCCTAAAGTAAAGAACCCAGGATCTGCAATTGCCTGAGAAGGCGTTCTAATGCCGAGCTCAAGCGCGGCTAGTGCCATAAACGGTTTATAGGTCGAGGCTGGCGGATAAAGGCCTTTCAATGGTCGGTTGTAGAGCGGCCTGCTTTTGGATTCATTGAGCTCTTTCCAGGTCGCCGAATCAATGCCCTCCACAAAATCATTGGGATTGAAATTGGGTTTCGAGACAAATGCCAGAATATCGCCCGTAGCAGGTTCGATTGCAACGAATGCACCGCGGAAATTACCGTAGAGCTGCTCAACGAGGTATTGCAACTTGATATCAACCGAGAGGATAACGTTTTTACCGGGCTTTGAAGGAAAGCTGGAGAGCGTTCGTATTGGCCTGCCTCCAGCCGTAATTTCGACCTGATCGTAGCCTGGTACGCCCCGTAGAACATGCTCGTAGCTCTGCTCAATGCCAATTTTGCCAACGTACTGAATGCCCGGCAAGAATGCATTTTTTAATTCACTCGCTTCATCGGATTCGGTAGCATTATTAATCTCGAATTGCATCCGCTCTTTGTCTTTTTGGGATACGCGTCCAATGTATCCAATCATGTGCGAGCCGAGTTCGTTGTAAGGGTACTCCCGAAAGTTGCGTGAACGGATCTCGACGCCTGGAAAGCGATAGCGGTTTGCCATAAAGCGTGCGGTCTCAACCTCATTCAGCATTGATCGCAGCGGGAATGTCCCCATATTGCGAGCATCCTCTAGCGAGCGCTTAAAGTTACGCCGATCACGCGGACTGATGGCAATAATCTCGGAAAGATCGTCGATTAATTTATCGACACTGCCCTCAATTTCATTCACATTAACGTCTAATGTCAGCGCAGAATAATTTCTACCGATCACAATGCCGTTGCGGTCAATCAATAGGCCCCGCATGGCTGGCGCTGGAACAATGGCAATGCGATTATTTTCGGCTAAGGTGGAGTACTTGCCATGATTGATGATTTGCAGCCAAACCAAGCGACTTAGCAAAAGAACAAAACACACGGTGACAAAAATAATGGCAATCCGAGTGCGATCCTGAAATGAGGATAGGTCTGTTTTTTTGAGTGATGCCATGTCAGCGGTCCAGATACTAGAGTGGACGGTTGTGATCTACATCGATTGGACGGCGCTGCGGCGCAAGCAATAGCTTTGTTGCTACGGGCCACAATGCAGCTTCAATCACGCCTTGCAGTACACCCCCCAGGCCCCACCAGTAGAGCGATCCCGTTAACAGCCAATGGACCAGTACTGGGAAAATCGAAACCAACATAAAAATAGGTAATACATGCAGGGCTTGCGCATAAACCTGGAGCGCACTAATGCGGCGATGCCACGCCACAGCAAGATAGGCAACCAAGGCATAACTGAAGGCGTGCAAACCAAGCAAGTCGGAGTTATGCACGTCCATCACTAATCCGAGGAGCGATGCCCACACTACGCCCACATAGCGGTGCTGGTGGATGTTCCAAAACACAATGCAGATGATCAGCCAATCCGGAACCCAGGCGTGATTACCTAGCGGCAATAAATTCAGGAGCAAGGCACAAAATAGGCTGACGAAGATAAAGATTGGATTAACCGGACGCAGAATGTAGCCGCTTTGAAAATCAATCATGGCATACCTCGTGTGCGCGTTTTGCGTCGACCAGGTGCATTTTCTGGAGTGTTTGCACTGGGTTTAGCATCCCATTGGGGATCATACAAAAGAGCGAGCGCCTGACGGTTTCGATTAATTCCTGCTACCGGAGTACAAAAGACGTTCGCTGTATTTTTATCAACGTTGCGTTCGATGCGCGTAATCATAGCGACCGCAAAGCCGGGCGGGTAGGTGCCATCGATTCCGGAAGTGAGTAGTACATCGCCCACCTCTAAATCACTCGCTACCGGCAGGTAGCGCAGTTCTAATAAACTTCCGCGCCCAGTACCAAAGACGGCTGCGCGCAGGCCATTGCGTGCGACTTGTACGGGAACGGCAAAGTCCCGATCCTCCAATAGCGAAACTTCGGCAGAGCGCGCATACAGACGAACCACTTGACCCAAAATGCCTGCATCGCTGGCAATCGGGTTGCCCAGCTTTAAGCCATCTTCCGCGCCGCGATCAATGACCACGCGCTGAGAAATTGGATTGCTTGGGTTGTAGAGAATTTCAACCGGAATAGTTTTGTAGGCAACTTCTTTTTGTAAGTTTAAAAGTTGACGCAAGTTTTGGTTTTCTACGCGTAGCAATTCGGACTGATTTGCAAGAAGTGTTAGCTCGCTTTGCCGTTGCTTTAACTCGGCATTCTCAATGGTCAAGGTAGAGCGCGTCGTGAAGTAAGAGTCACTCGCAGTAAACAGATTGCGCGGCAACTGCATGACATACTCCAATGGCCGCAAGCCTAAATTGATGTAATCACGTACGAGATCAATGGTCTTAAAGCGGAAGTCAATCAACATCAAGGCAGCGCTGATGGACAGGCACACAATGAGTTTGACCAGAGCGGGTATGCCCTGCTTAAAGAGGGGTGGGGCGCTGTGTTGCAAGACCTTATCTAACTAAGGTCGACTTACTCTTGCGAGAAGACTCCACTTAGCTTGTCCATGCGTTCTAAGGCGATGCCACAACCGCGAGCAACGCACGTTAATGGATCCTCAGCCACATGAATGGGCAAGCCCGTCTCTTCCATTAAGAGGCGGTCAAGATCGCGTAAGAGTGCGCCGCCGCCAGTTAGCATAACGCCGCGCTCCGCAATATCAGATGCCAGCTCAGGTGGGGTTTGCTCCAAAGCAGCTTTGACTGCCGTGACAATTTGGTTGAGGGGGTCGGTGAGGGCTTCGAGAATTTCGTTGCTCGTCACGGTGAAGCTGCGCGGAATGCCTTCGGCCAAGTTGCGGCCCTTGACTTCCATCTCGCGCACTTCAGCGCCTGGGAATGCAGAGCCGATGGTTTTCTTAATGAGCTCAGCAGTTTGTTCGCCAATCAACATGCCATAGTTGCGGCGAATGTAATTGGTAATTGCTTCATCAAACTTATCGCCACCGACGCGGACAGAGCCTTTGTAAACAGTGCCACCGAGAGACATCACGCCCACTTCGGTTGTGCCGCCACCAATATCCACCACCATTGAGCCAGCCGCTTCGGATACGGGCAGTCCCGCACCAATCGCTGCAGCCATTGGCTCTTCAATCAAAAACACTTGTGAAGCGCCTGCGCCTAGAGCAGATTCGCGAATCGCGCGACGCTCGACTTGGGTTGAGCCACAAGGCACGCAAATGATGATCCGAGGACTGGGGCGCAGTAATTTGCTTTCATGCACCATCTTGATGAACTGCTTGAGCATCTGCTCGGTAATCGTAAAGTCGGCAATAACACCGTCTTTCATGGGACGAATGGCTTCAATATTGCCTGGAACACGTCCAAGCATGGCTTTGGCTTCGGCACCCACTGCCAAGATGGTTTTTTTGCCATTGGGGCCGCCTTCTTGGCGAATTGCAACGACCGACGGCTCATCAAGCACAATACCCCGATCACGCATGTAAATTAGGGTGTTGGCGGTACCTAAATCGATCGCCAGGTCATTTGAAAAATAGTTGCGAAAAAAACCAAACATAATGGAAGTGGGAAAATAGTAGAGTTAATGAAAATACAGATCAATGATACCCTAGCGCCCCATGAAACTTGATGATGTTCAGCGCATAGCGCACCTCTCCCGTTTGGAGTTAAGCCAAGCAGAAGCAGAGCTTGTTTTGCCCCAATTGCAGGCCATTTTTTCCTTAGTGGAGGAAATGCAGGCGGTCGATACCAGTAATTTCGCCCCTTTGGCGCACCCCATTCTATTTTTGCGCGATTTAGCCCAGCCACTGCGCCCAGACCAGGTGACCGAGGCGAATAACCGTGAGCAGAACATGCAGTCGGCCCCAGCTCAGCAAAATGGCTATTTTTTGGTACCAAGGGTGATTGAATGAGCTGGCATCTGTCTTCAGTAGCCATGCTGGCAAAGGCCCTGGAAGCCAAAACGGTCTCCAGCGTCGAGCTGGCAAGTCACTTCCTTTCGCGTATTCAGGCCGGCGCGCGCTGGAATGCCTTCTTGGATGTCAATCCAGACTTAACCATGGAGCAGGCTGCCAGCGCCGACCGCATTCGGGCAGCAGGCAAGGCCGGTCAGTTAACCGGTATCCCCTTGGCTCATAAGGATGTTTTTGTCACGCGCGGCTGGAAATCCACTGCCGCCTCAAAGATACTGCTCGGCTATCAAAGCCCCTTTGATGCTGCAGTAGTCGAGCGATTGGGCATACCCAGTGCGCAAAATCCAAATGGCGCTGGCATGGTTTGTTTGGGCAAAGCCAATATGGATGAGTTTGCGATGGGCTCCTCCAACGAAAATTCAGCGTTTGGACCGGTCCTTAACCCATGGAATCCAGCCTGTGTAGCGGGCGGCTCATCTGGTGGCTCTGCGGCTGCGGTCGCCGCTGGCTTAGCACCGATTGCAACGGGCACCGATACGGGTGGGTCGATTCGTCAGCCGGCTGCCTTGTGTGGCCTCACCGGGATTAAGCCGAGTTATGGGCGGGTATCCCGCTACGGCATGATTGCCTACGCATCATCCTTAGACCAGGCGGGCCCGATTGGTAAAACTGCCGAAGACTGCGCTCTGTTGCTAAGCGCAATGTCCCACCACGATCCGCGGGATTCCACATCCTTGGCCGATTCCGGCGAGGACTATGGCCGCTATCTGAACACGGCATGGGAAGCCAGCGCTGCAGTAGCAAAACCTTTAAGCGGACTGCGTGTGGGCCTACCTGTTGAATTCTTTTCCGAAGGATTGGCAGATGGTGTAGCAAAGTCAGTGCGTGAGGGCGCAAACCAATTGCAGGCCCTAGGCGCAACTCTAGTTGAAGTGAGCCTGCCGAAAACAAAACTCTCAATCCCGGTTTATTACGTCCTTGCACCAGCAGAGGCATCGAGCAATTTAAGTCGCTTTGACGGTGTGCGCTACGGTCATCGCGCCAATGAATACCGTGATTTATCTGAGATGTATAAAAAATCACGGACCGAAGGATTTGGATCGGAAGTCAAGCGCCGCATCTTAATTGGCAGCTATGTTTTGTCGCATGGTTATTACGACGCCTATTACTTGCAAGCCCAGCGCATTCGGCGCATCATCGCTGCCGATTTCCAAACTGCGTTTGCCCAGTGCGACCTCATTCTGGGGCCCGTCACGCCAGACGTTGCTTGGAAGTTTGGTGAAAAATCAAACGATCCCTTGCAAATGTATCTTGCCGATATTTATACCTTGTCTACCAATCTCGCCGGCTTGCCAGCAATGAGCGTTCCGTGTGGATTTAGTCAAGATTTACCGATCGGCATGCAACTGATCGGCAACTATTTTTCTGAAGCGCGACTCTTGCAAGTGGCGCATCAGTTCCAGCAGGCCACCGATTGGCACCTGCGCCAACCTAGCGAGATGCTGTAATGCAGTGGGAGGTTGTGATTGGTTTGGAGACGCATACCCAACTGCGTACCGAATCCAAAATTTTCAGTGGCGCGAGCACGCAGTTTGGTGCCGACGTAAATACACAAGCCTGCCCAGTTGACTTGGCTTTGCCTGGGGTATTGCCAGTTTTAAATCGCCAAGCAGTCGAGCATGCCATTCGCTTTGGTTTGGCAATCAATGCAGCTATCGCGCCTGTGAGTATCTTTGCACGAAAAAATTACTTTTACCCCGATCTTCCCAAGGGCTATCAGATTAGCCAATATGAGATTCCCGTTGTCTTGGGCGGCCACTTAGAAATTGTTGTTGGTGACACCACGAAAGTAATTGAGTTAACTCGCGCACACTTAGAAGAGGATGCCGGCAAATCAGTCCACGAAGATTTTATTGGCCCGCATGGCGAGCCTTCGAGTGGCATTGATTTAAATCGTGCTGGCACACCGCTGTTGGAAATTGTGACGGAGCCAGTCATGCGTAGCGCTGCCGAGGCGGTAGCCTATGCAAAAACCTTACATAGTCTGGTAGTGTGGCTTGGGGTATGCGATGGCAATATGCAAGAAGGCTCCTTTCGCTGCGATGCCAACGTATCGGTACGCCCCCTGGGGCAGGAGGCGTTTGGCACCCGCTGCGAAATTAAGAATTTAAATTCATTCCGTTTTTTAGAAGAGGCGATTCAATACGAAGTCCGTCGGCAGATTGAGCTAATCGAAGACGGTGGCACAGTGGTGCAAGAAACGCGCTTGTATGATCCTGATAAGCAAGAGACGCGCAGCATGCGCAGCAAAGAAGACGCGCAAGATTACCGCTATTTCCCGGACCCTGATTTATTGCCGCTGGTGATTGATGAGGCTTGGATTAACTCCATTCGTTCGACTATGCCGGCCCTACCCGCAGAGCTGAAGCAGCAGTGGCAAGATGCATTTGGTTTGAGTCGCTACGATACCGAGTTGTTAACGCAAGATCGTGCCACAGCAACACTCTTCGAAGAGTTGTTAGCCATATTAGGTAAGCCCTTAGCAAAGGCAGCGGCCAACTGGATGACGGGTGACTTTGCCTCGACCTTAAATCGGGCTGGCATGTCGGCAGCCGATTCACCTTTAAATGCAACGCAGCTGGCTCCATTACTAAGCCGTGTGGCCGATGGAACCATCTCTAACAAGATTGCGAAAGATATTTTTGCCGACTTATGGAAAGAGGCATTAGAGGGTCAGCTCAAGAGCACAGTGGATTCGATTATCGAGTCAAAGGGCTTAAAGCAGATCAGCGATAGTGGTGAACTTGGCGCTTTAATCGATCAGGTCATGCAGACAAACAGCGCATTTGTTGACGAGTTTCGTGCGGGTAAAGAAAAAGCATTTAATGCCCTCGTCGGGCAGGTTATGAAGGCATCGCAAGGCAAAGCAAATCCACAGCAGGTGAATGAATTGCTACGTAAAAAATTGAGCTAGGAATAAGCATGAGTGAGATTGATTCAACCCAAGCAGAACAAGAAGCTCTCGTAGCAGAATGGCTGCGCGCCACCCCAGGATTTTTTGAGCGCCATGCTGAGTTATTAAACGACATCCGTTTAAAGCATCCCCACGAAGACCGCGCCATCTCCTTGCAAGAACGTCAGATGTCTTTGTTGCGCAATCAAAATACCGAGCTCAATCGTCGCCTGAGCGAAATGCTGCATTTTGGTAGCCGGAATGATAAAACCCAACAAGGCTTAGTGGCTTGGTTGCTGATGTTGATGAAGGCTAGCAATCAAGCGGATGTCGAGCTTGCGGTTACGGCTGGCCTTGCACAGGTATTTGAAGTGGATGCAGTGCGCATTCTGAGTCCCAATGCAGCCTATACCCCTTGGGTTGCAAGGCCCTTGTGCGGCTCGCTTGCTGACTTGCCCCAGACGGATATTGATCTACTCTCGCAGTCACTACCATTGGATTCCGCATGGCAAAGCTTGGTGGCGATTGGTTTGCCCTTGCAGGGCCACCCGCCTGCTGTGCTGCTCTTAGCAAGTCACGATGCCACTCGTTTTACTGTGGACATGGGCGCGTTTTATCTGCAGCAGATTGCGCAGCTCACTGCAGCTGCGCTAGACCGCGTTGGAGCCTATGAAGCCCCTCTCGGCTGAGCTGCACCCCCAGGTGCAAGCGTATCTGCACGAGCTGCATGTATTGCGGCAACTTTCTCCCCACACCATCAAGGCCTATCAAGCCGATTTATCTGAGCTGCACCAGTCGGCTCAGGAGGATGGTTTAGATTTAACTGCGGTTACGAACGGCCATATTCGTCGCTGGGCAGCTCGATTGCACTCCAAGGGTAGATCACCCAGGACGATTTCGCGCACCTTGTCGGCGTGGCGAGGTTGGTACGAGTGGTTATCCCAGAAGCAAGATCAGCCGAAGTTAAAAGCAAATCCGGTAGACGATGTAAAGGCGCCCAAGCGGGGGCGAGCCTTACCCAAAGCCTTGTCCGTTGAGCAAGCCCTGGCATTAATCAATCAGGCGATCCTCGAGGCCAAAGCCAATCCTAGCTTAGAAACCGTTCGCGATGCTGCCATCATCGAGTTGCTGTATTCCTCCGGGCTTCGCTTATCCGAGCTTTTGGGGATTGATGTGGCCCCCAGTCAGGATCGCGCATACGAGTCTGCAGGTTGGTTAGATTGGGATTCAGGGGAGGTGACGGTTTTAGGTAAAGGCGGCAAGCGCAGAAGTGTGCCAGTTGGGACGGCGGCGATGAGTTCGCTTAGAGCATGGCTCGAGATACGACAGCAGCTGCAGCCTGCGCAGGCTACGCCAGCATTGTTTTTGGGTAGCAGAGAAGCGCGCCTATCGCCTAGAACCGTTCAGGCACGCTTGCGCAGCTTAGCGATCCGCGCCGGCTTACCAACCCATGTTCACCCGCACATGATGCGCCATAGCTTTGCTAGCCACGTCCTGCAGTCATCCCATGACCTGCGGGCAGTTCAGGAAATGCTGGGGCATGCCAGTATTGCCAGCACCCAAATTTATACTGCTTTGGATTTTCAACACCTCGCGCAAGCCTATGATTTAGCGCATCCTCGCGCGAAGGCAGGGCAGGTAAAGTAAATCCAAGCAACGATGTCCTCGGAACTCGGTAAGATGATGGGTTAGTCACCATTAACCTGCGCAAAGCAATCTTTTATAACGGCATCCGATATAGCGAAAGCAACAAAACCATGGCATTAATCCCCGTCACCATTCTGACTGGCTTCTTAGGAAGCGGCAAAACCACCCTTTTAAAGCACATCTTGACGGAGCAACACGGCAAAAAAATTGCGGTGATTGAAAACGAATTTGGCGAAGAGAACATCGATAACGATATTCTGGTCCAAGAGAGTCAAGAACAAATTGTGCAAATGAGCAATGGTTGTATTTGTTGCACGATTCGGGGCGATTTGGTGGAGGCCTTGAATCAGCTTTGGGAGCAGCGCCGCGATAAGAAAATTCAGTTTGAGCGAGTGGTGATCGAAACTACTGGGGTTGCTAATCCTGGGCCGGTAGCCCAAACCTTTTTTATGGATGATGACGTCGCGGATCACTATGTGCTTGATGCAATTGTGACCCTGGTGGATGCCAAGCACGGTCAGCAGCAGTTGAGCGAGCATGAGGAAGCGCAGCGCCAAGTGGGCTTTGCCGACCAAATTTTTATTACCAAGACTGATCTCGTAACGGATGCCGAGGTCGCAGCATTGCGCGGGCGACTGATGCACATGAATCCCCGTGCACCAATCAAGGCGATTTCCAAGGGAGTGGTGCCACTCAATGAGGTGCTGGATTTAAAGGGATTCAATCTCAATGCGAAATTAGATATTGACCCGCACTTTTTGGAACAGGAAGACCATAACCATGACGATTGCGGGCATGACCATAGTCACGACCATGATCACGCTAGCTGTGGGCATGATCATAGCCACGACACGCACCAACACCATGGACATCATGGCCACACTGACCGCATTCAGTCATTTGTATTTAGGAGCGATCGCCCCTTTGACCACACCAAGTTAGAAGACTTCTTAGGCGGTATTTTGGAGGTCTTTGGTGAGAAGATGCTGCGCTATAAAGGGGTTTTGTATGTGAAGGGCAGTAATCGCAAAGTGGTGTTTCAGGGGGTACATCAAATGATGGGTAGCGATATGGCCAGCCTTTGGGGTACAGAGCCGAAGCAAACCCGGATGGTCTTCATTGGCATTGATTTACCCAAAGATACCCTAATGGCTGGACTAGAAGGGTGTTTGGCGTAGTACAATCCGCCGCCACAGGGCTGATTGCGCTTGATGTAGCAAATTGGCAGTAAAACAGCAGTGAATAGCAGTAAAACTTTGGCAGAATGGGGCAATAGTGCTCCAAATCCATGGAAAGAATGACATGACGGTAAAAACACCCAGCTCGAAGAGCCCCAAGGCAGCGGCGGGCGCTAGCACGAAAACTGCTGGCAAATCCACGGCATCCTCAAAAGCGGTTCCGCTGACCGATGCAGAGTTACTCAAAATGTCTGAAAAAGACTATATGAATAAGGCCCAGCTCGCATACTTTCGCTTAAAGCTGGCAGCCCTGAAAGAGGATCTACTCAAGAATGCTTCAGAAACAACTGAGCACTTGCGTGAGAACATTTTGGTACCCGATCCAGCCGATCGGGCTACGATCGAAGAAGAACATGCACTCGAACTGCGTACTCGTGACCGTGAGCGCAAGTTGCTCAAAAAAGTCGAGCAAGCATTGGCTCGTATCGAATCGGGTGAGTATGGCTGGTGCGAAGAGACCGGTGAGCCCATTGGCTTATCCCGCTTGATCGCACGCCCTACTGCTAATTTATCGCTCGAAGCACAAGAGCGTCGTGAGCTCCGTCAAAAACTGTTTGGCGATTAATTTCCACCAATACTCTATTGCCTTTATTTCGGAATGACTAAACCAATGCCAACCATTGCGGATATTTCCCCCTTATTGAAAGCGGAAATATTGGCAGAAGCGCTGCCCTATATCCGTCAGTACCATGGCAAGACCATCGTGATTAAGTACGGCGGGAACGCCATGGTGGAAGAGCGGCTGAAAGAAAGTTTTGCGCGCGACGTTATTTTGCTCAAACTGGTTGGCATGAATCCAGTAGTAGTTCATGGAGGCGGGCCGCAGATTGATGAAGCGCTAAAAAAGATTGGTAAGACTGGTACCTTTATTCAAGGCATGCGCGTAACCGATGAAGAAACCATGGAAGTAGTGGAGTGGGTTCTGGGCGGCGAAGTGCAGCAAGACATCGTGATGTTGATTAATCACTTCGGTGGTCAGGCAGTAGGCCTCACCGGTAAAGATGGCGGTTTAATTCATGCGCGCAAGATGTTGGTGGCTGACGAAAAGAAGGCGGGCGCAACCATTGATCTGGGTTTTGTCGGCGAAATCGAAGCCATCAATCCGGCGGTTGTAAAAGCGCTGCAAGACGACGCCTTTATTCCAGTGATATCGCCGATTGGCTTTAGTGCGCAGGGTCAAGCATTCAATATCAATGCCGATCTTGTGGCTGGAAAAATGGCCGAAATACTAGGCGCTGAAAAATTGGTCATGATGACTAATATTCCCGGCGTCATGGATAAAAGCGGTAATTTATTAACCGATTTGACTGCCCGTGAAATCGATGGCCTATTTGCCGATGGAACTATTTCTGGCGGAATGCTCCCTAAGATTTCATCGGCGTTGGATGCCGCCAAGAGCGGTGTGAACTCCGTGCACATTATTGATGGCCGCATCGAGCATTCGCTCTTGCTGGAAATTCTGACAGAGCAAGCCTTTGGCACGATGATTCGTTCTCGGTAAGTGGTACATTAAACAGTCATGAGCACAAAACCACCCAACGACGATGTGAGCGCAGAAGCGCCAGCAGAAGAAAAGACGCGTAAGCGGCCGCGTCCGGGTGAACGTCGCTTGCAAATCTTGCAAGTGCTAGCGGAGATGTTGCAAAACCCACGGGGTGAGCGTGTAACCACTGCTGCATTGGCGGCGAAAATTGATGTCTCTGAGGCTGCGCTGTATCGCCACTTTGCAAGTAAGGCTCAGATGTTTGAGGGCCTCATCGCTTTTATCGAGCAGACCGTCTTTGGTTTAATTAACCAGATCAATCAAAAAGAAGAGTCGGGTCTGGCCCAGACCCGTGGCATTCTGCAGATGCTCTTGGTGTTTGCGGAAAAAAACCCAGGCATGACTCGCGTACTCTTGGGAGATGCCTTGCTCCAAGAAGATGATCGCCTGCAGGATCGAATTTCTCAAGTGCTCGACCGAGTAGAGGCATCCCTCAAACAATCCCTGCGTATTGGCCAGTCACAAGGTAGTGCGCCAGGAAACGCAGGCCAAGATGACATTGCGGTTCGTGCAGCTTTATTAATGAGCTTTGTACTGGGCCGCTGGCATCGCTTTGCGCGCAGTGGTTTTAAAAAGTTGCCAACTGAGGCATCCGAGATTAGCCTTCGTATCTTGCTTGCAGAATGAGTGATCTCCATCTCTCACGAAATACCATCCATTTTGCAGAATCCCTACCCCTACAAAGTGGAGCGATTCTCAGTAATTACAACCTAGTTATTGAAACCTACGGCAAGCTCAATAGCGATAAGAGCAACGCTATTTTGATTTGCCATGCACTTAATGCATCGCATCATGTAGCTGGGCCTGATCCAGAAAATCCATCGGATATCGGCTGGTGGGACAACATGATTGGACCAGGAAAGCCAATCGACACCAATCGTTTTTTTGTGATCGGCGTTAACAATTTGGGTTCGTGCTTCGGCTCTACAGGGCCCATGAGCCTGAACCCCGAAACCAATAAGCCCTATGGGGCAGACTTTCCGGTAGTGACGGTAGAGGATTGGGTCAATACGCAAGCCAGACTAGCCGATAAGTTAGGTATTCGACGCTTTGCTGCTGTCATGGGCGGCAGTTTGGGGGGTATGCAGGCAATGGCGTGGGCGATTCAGTTTCCCAAGCGCTTAGCGCACTGCATCGTGATTGCATCGACACCGAAGTTGAGCGCTCAAAATATTGCCTTTAATGAAGTAGCGCGCAATGCCATTTTGTCGGATCCCGATTTTCATGGAGGCAACTACTACGCCCATGGAGTGGTACCCAAAAGTGGTTTACGCTTGGCCCGTATGGTTGGCCACATTACCTATTTGTCAGACGATGACATGGCTGAAAAGTTTGGACGCGAGTTGCAACGCCCTGCGGGCGCGCCTGATGAGTATCGCTTTAGTTTTGATGTGGAGTTTGAGGTTGAGAGTTACTTGCGCTATCAAGGCGATAAGTTTTCAAGTTACTTTGATGCCAATACCTATCTACTCATTACCCGCGCCTTAGATTATTTTGATCCTGCGCGGCGTTATGGCGGTAGTTTGAGTCGCGCCCTGGCTGAAGTACAGGCCCAGTTTCTGATCATTAGTTTTTCAACCGATTGGCGTTTTCCACCCAATCGCAGCAGGGAAATTGTTGAGGCTCTGCTGAGCAATAAGCGCGAGGTATCGTATGCCGAGATTGATGCGCCGCATGGGCACGATGCATTTTTACTGGACGATGCCCGGTACCATAATTTAGTGCGTGCTTATTTCAAAAAAATTGCTGAGGTGTTGCCATGATGCGCGCTGATTTTGCCGCGATTGCTAATTGGGTGGCGCCGCAAAGCCAAGTACTCGACTTGGGTTGTGGGGATGGCAGCTTTTTGGCTTTTTTGCAAACCCAAAAACCGGTGCATGCCTACGGCGTTGAGATCGATGACCAAAGAGTATTGGCTTGCGTACAAAAAGGCCTCAATGTGATTCAGCAGGATCTAGAAGGGGGTCTGGCCCTCTTTGAAGATAAAAGCTTTGACACGGTTGTGTTATCGCAAACCGTACAAACGATTCATCAGACCGAAAAAATTCTTTCTGAAATTGTGCGCGTCGGAAAAGAGTGCGTCATCTCTTTCCCGAACTTCGGTCATTGGTCACATCGCCTCGCCGTTGCAATGGGTCATATGCCCGTATCCAAGTCGCTGCCCTACGCTTGGTTTGATACGCCCAATGTGCGTGTTTTAACCATCGCTGATTTTGAGGGGCTGGCACACCGGTTGGGATTAGACATCTTGGATCGCGTGGTTTTGCACGAAGGCCGCCCAATCACCTGGGCCGCTAATCTACTGGGCAGCTTAGCCATTTACCGCATTCGTGGCACTTAATTCAATCCGTTCTTGGGCAAGTGATTTTCGGGTTTACCTGGAATGGCCTTGTCTGCGGATGCTGTTCTTGGGTTTTTCTGCGGGACTTCCGCTTCTACTCGTCCTAGGCACGCTGAGTTTTTGGTTGCGAGAAGCGGGCATTGATCGCAGCACCATTGGCTACCTCACCTGGATTGGTCTGATCTATGCAGGCAAGTGGTTGTGGGCCCCTTTAGTGGATCGGCTACCGATTCCGTTTTTAGGTCGATTGCTGGGACGCCGTCGCAGTTGGTTGATCTTTGCCCAAACCATCATTGTTCTTGGCTTATTGGGTATGGCTAGCTTAGACCCCAAGCTTGCGATTACCCCAGTAGTGTGGTGCGCCTTACTGGTGGCGTTTGGCTCGGCAACACAAGATATTGCACTGGATGCATTCCGGATTGAGTCCGCGGACAGTGATCGACAAGCCGCATTAGCCGCAACGTATCAAACGGGATATCGCCTAGCTTTGATTTGGTCGGGCGCAGGGGTGCTGTGGTTGGCGGCGCGAGTTGAGACAGGTGCGGGCTATGATGCTGGTGCGTGGCAATTTGCGTATGTGGTCATGGCCTGTTCGATTGGCGTTGGTGTTTTGACAACCCTCTTGAGTAAGGAGCCGGCACGCATTGAGTTAGCTAAAGCCCGCAATGCAAAAGCATGGCTGCATCAAACACTCATTGAACCTTTTTCAGAATTCATTACCCGCTACGGATGGCATGCCATTGCCATCTTAGGGCTAATCGCAATCTATCGGATTAGTGACATTGTGATGGGGATTATGGCAAATCCATTTTATGTCGACATGGGTTACACCAAAGATGAAGTGGCCGCAGTGAGCAAAGTGTTTGGTGTGATCATGACCTTACTTGGCGCCTTTATCGGCGGCGTGTTGGCCCTCCGGTTTGGGGTGATGCGCATTTTGTTTTTGGGAGCCGTTTTATCTGCTGTTAGTAATCTACTCTTTGCTTGGCTAGCAACCCAAGGCCATGATTTGACCGGATTGATTTGGGTTATTTCTGCAGATAACCTCAGCTCCGGAATTGCAACTGCAGCCTTTATTGCGTTTTTATCTTCCTTAACGAATATCCAGTATTCAGCGACCCAATATGCCTTGTTTAGCTCCATGATGCTCTTGGCGCCAAAATGGTTAGCCGGATTTTCTGGAGTATTTGTGGATGCCTTTGGCTATCCGATCTTTTTTATTAGCACCGCCATTATTGGCGTGCCAGTCCTACTACTGATCTGGCTAGTGATTCATTTCAACCTAGTGCAATTCAAAAAACCGGAGTCGACCGCAATCGCAGTCGATTAAATCGACCAGTCATAGTCGACTACTAAGGGTGCATGATCAGAGAAGCGTTCTTGCTTATAGATGGAGGTCGTTTTGGCTGAGGCCGCAATCGTCGCAGTCGCGATCTGGTAATCAATGCGCCACCCGACGTTCTTGGCGTAGGCTTGACCTCGCTGGCTCCACCAGGTGTAGCACGCATCGGTTGTATCGGGTTCGAGCTTGCGATAAACGTCAACGTATCCAATTTCGCCAAAGAGACGTGTTAACCAGGCACGCTCTTCTGGTAAAAAACCCGAATTCTTGAGATTGCCTTTCCAGTTCTTTAAATCCGCCTCGTGGTGCGCAATGTTGACATCCCCGCATAGGACGATTTCACGGCCACTGCGCTTGAGTGCAATCAGATGGGGCATAAATGCCTCAAGGTAACGAAACTTGGCTTCCTGGCGCTCTGGCGAGCTGGAGCCGGAAGGCATGTACACCGAGATAACCGAGAGGGTTTTATAGCGGGCCTCAACGTAACGCCCTTCCGCATCAAACTCGGGATTACCAAAACCATAAATGATCTCATCCGGTTGGTGCGGGGTATAGATCCCGCAGCCGCTATAGCCTTTTTTCTCGGCACAATGAAAGAAGCCCAGCAGATCGCCGGGGCGCATCAGGTCTTCATCCAGATCGGGCTCTTGGGCTTTGAGTTCTTGCATACAAATGAAGTCGGCCTTTTGCTTGAGCGCCCAAGGAATAAAGCCTTTTTTGGCTGCAGAACGGATACCGTTGAGGTTCGCTGAAATGATGCGTAACATGGAGGCCTATGAACTCTAAAAATGTAAATCAATTCGACTTTATCCGTTTTGCCCTAGAGGCGCAGGTTTTATCGTTTGGTGAGTTTAAAACCAAAGCCGGTCGTCAATCCCCTTATTTTTTTAATGCCGGCGGCTTTAGTGATGGCGCCTTGCTCGGGGCCTTGGGTAAGTACTACGCCAATGCCTTACTCGAATCCGGTATTGCATTCGACATGCTTTATGGCCCTGCTTATAAAGGTATTACATTGGCCGCCGCAACTGCAATTGCCTTAGCCAATCAGAATAAAAATGTTGCGTTTGCCTACAATCGCAAAGAGGCAAAAGACCATGGTGAGGGCGGCACTTTAGTTGGCGCGCCGGTGAGGGGTAAGGTAGTCATTATTGATGATGTGATTTCAGCGGGCACGTCTGTACGAGAGTCCGTGGAATTGATTCGAGCTGCCGGTGCAGAGCCTGCAGCGGTTTTGATTGCGCTCGATCGAATGGAGCGTTCAGGCAATGCAATCGATATTGGTGAGCACTCTGCGGTTCAGAGTGTTGAGCACGAGTTTGGCATCCCGGTGATTGCGATTGCCAATTTAAGTAATCTGATGGATTACCTCGATGCGTCTAAGGACTCCGCTTTACAGAAATACCTTCCGGCCGTGACGGCCTACCGCAAGCAATACGGGATCAAGGCAGGGTAAATTCGCCCTCAAAGACGGTGCTTGCTGGCCCGGTCATGATGACCGATTGCGTAATACCATCGCGAACTCCGGTCCATGCAATGGTCAGTTCCCCTCCACGTGTTTGAACGCGCACTGGGGAGTCGAGCATGCCTCTGCGAATCCCTGAGACTACTGCAGCACAAGCGCCGGTACCGCATGCCAGGGTTTCTCCTGCGCCGCGTTCATAGACGCGTAACTTGATGGCATTGCGACTCAATACTTGCATGTAGCCAGCATTCACACGCTGTGGAAAGGCGGAGTGGCTTTCAATGCGCGGGCCCTCTTGGGTCACAGGCGCGCTATCCACATCCATCACAACCTGCACGGCGTGCGGGTTACCCATTGACAGTACACCAATCCAATCATCATGCCCGCCTGGATTTGAACCAATGGGTAGGGCGTAGAGGGTTTCATGAAACTCGATTTTGCTCGCTAAATTTTCGGCTCTAAATGGAATGCGATCGTGTTCAAAGATGGGCGCTCCCATATCGACTTGGACTTGTCCATCGGGAAGCGCCTCGAGTGTCAAGACCGTATGCGCAACTTCTACCCGCAGTGGGTTTTTGCTCGATAGCTTTTTATCCAATACATAGCGCACGAAGCAGCGTGAACCATTTCCGCATTGCTCGACTTCGCCCCCATCGGAATTAAAAATACGATACCGAAAGTCAGCATCAGAGCGAGTTGCTTTTTCAATCAACAGAATTTGATCGGCCCCAATGCCAAATTGGCGATGGGCTAGCTGACGCCATTCCTCTTTAGTAATGGTGCTGAGATCCTGATCGATGCCATTGAGCACAATAAAGTCATTACCTGCCCCGTGCATTTTGGTAAAGCGCAGTGTGCGTTTTAAGTCAGTACTCAAGCGGTGTTCCGTTCCGGATAGTCAATTAATACAAGCTTGCTTCGCCAGGTGGGCGATGCTTAAAGCGTTTATGTACCCAATAGTACTCTGCAGGCCTTTCGCGAACAAGCGCTTCGATGCATTGGTTGAGACGGGCGGCATCGTTGCTGGGATCATCGCTCGGGAAGTTTTCCAGTGGCGCACTGATGCGGCAAACATAGCCGCTGCGATTCGCGTTTAAGGTGGTCGTCATCAGGCAGACTTCTGCGCCGCTCAATTGGGCCAGGCGCGATACCGACGTAATGGTGCTAGTTTGAATGCCAAAAAAAGGAACAAACACGGAATCGCGTGGTCCCAGATCAATATCGGGCGCAATGAAGATGAAATTCCCAGTTTGAATTTCTCGAATCAGGTCGCGTAGGCGACTTTGCCGCTCAATCGACTTGCCACCAAAACGATTGCGCCACTCAATCATCTTTTGATTAAAAAATGGGTTCTTCATTTTTTGGTACAGTCCTGCGCCGCCCATCCAGCCCCGTTCTTTTGCCATCACGGAAAGGGCCATGAAGCCCCCTTCTAAACCAACGAAATGTGGATTGATTAACAATCTTGGCTTACGATCGCCGAGCGGGATTGCGGATTCAATTTCGACCATTGCCTGAATTTGTGCTCCAGTGCCAAGCCAGATTCGGCTACGCTCAATCACGCTGCGACCAAATAGCTTCCAGTGCTCGAGCGCAAGGGTGTTGATTTCAGCATCAGATAAAGACGGAAAGCAAAGTCGCAGATTCGTTTTGACGACGTGCGCACGCTCGTTCGGAATATGCGCAGCCAACCAGCCCAAGCCATAACCAATCGGAACAATGATGGCGTAGGGTAGAAAGGCAAACAAACGCAAGAGGCTAAGCGCTAAAAAATTAAAGATGGTTTGGGACCAGGTCATCTCAAATTCAATTCACAGTGGTGGTAGCTCTGCCCCAAGCGGGTGTTTAAAGCGGTTGTAGGCCCAAATAAACTGCTCGGGTGCGATTAAGATTGCTGCCTCGATTGCCTTATTCAGCTGGTCACACGATATGCTCGGATCTTCAGAGAAGGCATCAAGGCGGCGTGCTTGCATGAGCCAGCCTTGGCCGAGCCCTTTACGTTTGGCAGTAAACATCACCACAGGCGTATGGTGCCGATTAGCAAGGCGTGCTGGCAGGGTGGTTGTGTAGGCTGGACGCCCAAAAAAAGAAGCCCAAATGCCATCGCCGCCGCTGGGTACTTGATCTGGAAGAATGCCAATGGCCTCTCCTCGTGTCAGTGCGCGGGTCATTTGACGTACCCCTTGCAGGTTTGTTGGTACAAAATGCATATTTGGATAGGCCCTGCCGCCCTCGATAACGTCGTTTAGCCAGTCTTGCCTAGCTGGCCGATACATAATCGTGGCCGGAAAGTGCTGTGCGAGCACGCGGGGAATAATTTCAAAGCCACCGAAATGGGGTGTGAGCATGACTAAGCCATGGCCCTCATTGATCGCTTTATCCACCACCTCCCAGTTACTAATCTCAGTCAAAGCAAGGGCTTTACTGGGATTGCGCCATATCCATAGGCTGTCAGAGAACAGCATTCCTGAGGCCCTGGCCGCCGACCAAATACGTACCGGGAAGTGATTTTGCGTCGCAGCAGAAAGGTAGTGTTGCTTAAATAGGGTGCGATAGTGCTTCGATCCAATAAACGCAAGCAAACCCAGCCCCCCTCCAATGGCTTGCGCAAAACCAAGCGGCATCGCTGCAATGGTATGGAGCATGAGCTTAAAAAGTAGTGTACGCACCCCATCATCATATTCAATCCCCTAAAGGATCAGGCTAATTCTGAATTTTGCCCAATTCTCGAAGTTCGGATAGAATCCTCCCATCGCCGAGTTAAGACAACTTGCGGGGCGATTAAAAATTCTGCTAAAGCGTCGCCGTTGTGGTTCCTGGCACGTCGAGTTGTCCCACTGATCGTGTTCATTTTTAAAGGAAAAACGCAATGGCAAATGATTATTTCTTCACCTCAGAATCGGTTTCTGAAGGCCACCCCGATAAAGTTGCAGACCAAATCTCCGATGCGATTTTGGATGCCATTTTGGCTCAAGATCCCAAGGCTCGAGTTGCAGCAGAAACACTTTGCAATACAGGCTTAGTTGTCCTTGCAGGCGAGATTACAACCCACGCGAACGTGGATTACATCCAAGTCGCTCGCAATACCTTGCGTGAAATCGGCTATGACAATACTGCTTACGGTATTGACTACAAAGGCTGCGCTGTCTTGGTCGCCTACGACAAGCAGAGCCCAGACATTGCGCAGGGTGTGGATAAGGCCCATGACGACGGTTTAGATCAGGGCGCGGGCGATCAAGGCTTGATGTTTGGTTATGCCTGTGATGAAACTGCAGAGCTCATGCCCTTGCCGATTCACCTATCGCACCGCTTGGTTGAGCGCCAGTCCCAACTTCGCCGCGACGGCCGCTTAACGTGGTTGCGTCCGGATGCAAAGTCACAAGTGACGCTGCGTTACGTCAACGGCAAGCCAGACTCAATCGACACCGTGGTTTTATCAACGCAGCACGATGAAGATATTTCCCTCGAGAAATTACGCGAAGCAGTGATTGAAGAAATTATTAAGCCAGTTTTACCAGCCCATCTGATCAAAGGCGATATTAAGTATTTGGTCAATCCAACCGGTCGCTTTGTAATTGGTGGACCGCAGGGCGATTGCGGACTGACCGGACGCAAAATTATTGTGGATACCTACGGCGGTGCAGCACCCCACGGTGGTGGCGCATTCTCGGGTAAGGATCCATCAAAGGTTGACCGCTCTGCAGCCTATGCCGGTCGCTACGTAGCAAAAAACGTCGTTGCAGCTGGTTTAGCAACGCGTTGCTTGATTCAGATTTCCTATGCGATTGGCGTAGCAAAGCCAACATCCGTGATGGTGAGTACCTTTGGTACCGGTAAGATTGCCGACGAAAAGATCGCCGCTTTGGTTGCAGAGCACTTTGATCTGCGTCCAAAAGGCATTGTCAAAATGCTCAACTTATTGCGTCCGATTTATCGTAAAACCGCTGCATATGGTCACTTTGGTCGTGAAGAGCCAGAATTTACCTGGGAGCAGTGCGATAAGGCGCCAGCCTTACGTGCGGCAGCAGGCCTGTAAAGGCTTTTTACCCCTAGGTAGTCGTTGTTAAGCTGTATCTGGCGAAATTGATTACAATTTCGCCATACTCTCAAGGAGCGTTGCAAGGAACATTGCGAACCAATGATTCCCCAGGCTTGAGGGGGCAAGATCCGAACAGGAATTTGCTTTTTGCAACTGCGCTCGCTAACCCATGGCTCAATGGTTGGCGAGTTTTCTTGCCCCAGCATTGATCCGTCCTTAGCTGGAGCATGAATGAATACCGCATCTGATTTCAATTTAAATGATTTTGTAGCAAAGCATTGCGCAATCGCCGACATCACCCTGGCTGATTTTGGCCGTAAAGAAATTGCCATTGCCGAAACCGAAATGCCAGGACTGGTTGCGATTCGTGATGAGTTCGCAGCAACCCAGCCACTGCGCGGTGCCCGCATTACGGGTTCACTGCACATGACGATTCAAACAGCAGTGCTGATTGAGACGCTCGAAGCATTGGGCGCGAAAGTGCAGTGGGCATCCTGCAATATTTTCTCAACGCAAGATCATGCCGCTGCAGCGATTGCTGCCAACGGCACTCCCGTATTTGCAATTAAGGGCGAGACCTTAGAGCAGTATTGGGATTACACCCACCGCATTTTTGAGTGGGCAGATGGCGGCTTCACCAATATGATTTTGGATGACGGTGGTGATGCAACATTGCTATTGCATTTGGGCGCAAAGGCAGAAAAAGACCAAGCCGTCTTAAGCAACCCCAGCAGCGAAGAAGAAACCATTTTGTTCTCGACCATTAAGAGCAAGCTAGCGATTGATCCAACTTGGTACTCGACTCGCTTAGCTAAGGTTGAGGGCGTTACAGAAGAGACAACAACTGGCGTGCATCGTTTGTATCAAATGTTTGCTAAAGGCGAATTGCGTTTCCCTGCGATTAACGTGAACGATTCAGTAACCAAGAGCAAGTTTGATAACTTGTATGGCTGCCGCGAGTCCTTGGTTGATGCGATTAAGCGCGCTACTGATGTGATGATTGCAGGCAAGGTCGCCGTGGTCTGCGGTTATGGTGACGTTGGTAAGGGTTCAGCACAAGCTCTGCGCGCCTTATCCGCTCAGGTTTGGGTAACGGAAGTCGATCCGATCTGCGCATTGCAGGCGGCGATGGAAGGCTATCGCGTGGTGACGATGGACTACGCTGCAGACAAGGCTGATATTTTTGTATCGGCAACCGGCAACTACCATGTAATCACGCATGACCATATGGCGCGCATGAAAGATCAGGCTATTGTGTGCAACATTGGTCACTTTGATAATGAAATTGATATTGCAGGCATTGAAAAATACCGCTGGGAAGAAATCAAACCCCAAGTTGATCACGTGATTTTCCCTGCCATGAATGGCATGCCTGAAAAGCGCATCATTGTTCTGGCTAAGGGCCGTTTGGTTAACTTGGGCTGCGGTACAGGCCACCCATCTTATGTGATGAGCTCTTCGTTTGCGAATCAAGTGATTGCGCAAATTGAGTTGTGGGGCGCAGTCGGTACGAAGAAATACCCCGTCGGCGTTTATACCTTGCCAAAACACTTAGATGAAAAAGTAGCGCGCCTGCAGCTCAAGAAGCTGAATGCGCAACTGACTGAGTTGAGCGATCAACAGGCCAGCTACATTGGAGTGACAAAGCAAGGCCCATATAAGCCAGAGCATTACCGTTATTAATCGCAGGCGTACTAGATAGGTCAAATGCAATGGAATTGAGCGTCGAATTTTTCCCGCCTAAAACACCGGAGGGAGAAAACAAACTCCGTTTGGTGCGTGAGCGCTTTAGTGAATCACTGAAGCCGGCGTTCTACTCCGTTACATTTGGTGCTGGCGGATCAACCCAGTCTGGTACCTTGCAAGTCGTTAATGAGATTCATGCGGCCGGTGAGTCTGTAGCGCCGCATTTATCGTGCGTTGGTAGCTCGCGTGACAGTGTGCGCGCGATGCTGCATCAATATCGTGAATTAGGAGTTCGTCGCATCGTTGCCTTGCGGGGCGATTTGCCATCGGGTATGGGTCAATATGGTGAGTTCTCGCATGCCAATCAGTTGGTCGAGTTCATTCGGGCGGAGACGGGAGATTGGTTTCATATTGATGTTGCGGCTTACCCAGAGACCCATCCACAGGCAAAGTCGCCTGCTTCCGATCTACAGTTTTTTGTAGAGAAAATGAAGGCCGGCGCCAATTCAGCTGTAACGCAATACTTCTTTAATTCGGATGCGTACTTTCGGTTTGTGGAGGATGCGTATGACTTGGGTGTCACCCAGCCGATTATTGCGGGGATTATGCCGATTACCAATTGCAGTCAGTTGTTACGCTTTTCAGATGCCTGTGGCGCTGAAGTGCCGCGCTGGATTCGCTTGCGCTTGCAGTCCTTTGGCGACGATACAGCATCCATCAAATCGTTTGGTGAGGACGTCGTCACCGATTTGTGTGACCAGCTGCTGGTTACGGGCGCGCCTGGTTTGCATTTTTACTCGCTGAACCAAGCCGACGCGGTATTGGCGATTGCTGAAAACCTCAACCTAGTCTCAAATTAAACGCCTTTAAAGCGTAATCCCGATTCGGTCAGCATGGCATCGAGTGGCTCATCATGAGCCTCTGCTTGCCACTGATTTGGGTTTAATTGCTGCCAGTTATACCCAACCCCAATGCAGACAATGTTTGGCTTTATGGCGCGCAAGCGTGCCAAGGTTCGGTCAAAATAGCCGCCGCCATAGCCTAGTCGCCAATAGTGCATTTGCAGGGGATCTCTGTGGGTATTACTGGCCCAAGACCAACCGACGCATGGGATCAAAATGCAGTCGGGCTCAATGGGCTTAACTTTGGGGTCATTTGGATTGGGCTCCGAAATCCCATGTTGCTGGCTTACTAATGCGTCTCCATCCTGCCAAGAATAAAAATCAAGCTGCTTGTCCGCGCGCATGATGGGGAGGGCTAACTGCCTGCCATCCTTAGCTTTAGCCCAGTCACTCAGGCATTGGCGTAAATCAATTTCCTGCTGAATTGGCCAATACAGCGCAATTGACTCAATCGATTGCAGCTCTGTTGTGAGTGCGCGGCTGAATTCTACAGCTACTACTTGGCTTGCAGAGCAATTGATTGGGTCTTGTGCGTAGCTAGTGCGCTGACGCAACAGTTGACTTCGAAGGGTTTTTAAGTCCGGGTTCGGCATACGAAATAGTATCAAGCGAGAGTGCAGTGAATGAAAAAACAAATAAAAGTTAGACTATAGGGATGACGCCATTTATTCGCATTAATCGCTTTTTTACAGCACTACCGCTTGTAGGCTCTTTCAGATGGATGCTAACAGCCATCCTCATCTGCTGCGGGCTTTTCATTGCCCAGGAGAGCGTACTGGCAAAAAAACCTGCCAAACCCGCTAATTCCCCACTGGAATTGACCGAGGCGGACAGAACGTTCATTGAGTTGCGAGAGGCTGCCCGTAAAAATGATGCTGCGCGTGCCCAGCAGCTTGCTGCTAGTTTGCCCAATTACATCATGGGTGATTACGTGGAGTACTTCAAGATCAAGCCGCAGCTTTTTGATGCAGGCGGCATGGCGCGTGCTGAGACAACGGCAGATAGCCAGGTGATGGGGTTTTTAAGTAAGTATGAAGGGACCGCCCTCGCAGACCGTATGCGCAATGACTGGTTGCTGGTACTGGGAAAACGTAAAGACTGGCGTGCGTTTGATGCGGAATACCCAAAATTTGTATTGGACGACGATACCTCAGTGAAATGCTACGCCTTGCAATCCCGTTTGGCTCAAGGCGAAATTCCAGCAAAGACGGCGCACGATGCGCGACTTGTGATGTTAGATCCTAAGTTTTATGGCCAAGGTTGTCAGGAATTGGTGCCCTTGTTATTGAATGCCGGAGCCATTACGCCTGCTGAAGCAAAGGCCTATGGCCGTAGTGCTGCTGAAATGGGACTCGAGACCATGGGCCGGAAAATGGCGGGAGAAGATCCCATTGGCGAGATTGTGAAAGCAGCAAGAGCAGACCCCGTGAAAGCCTATCGCGACTTTTCGCAAAGCGCTGCACGCTACAGTAAAGAAAACCAAGCGGCTGGGTGGGGTGTGATTGGTCAGTTTTTAGCCAAGCGCCAAGACCTCAGGGCAGATGATGTTTTCCGGATGCAGCACGACCTCGGCTTTAGTGAATTGCTCTCGACCGAGAGTCAAGAATGGAAAGTGCGAGCAGCGCTGCGCGCGCAGGATTGGCCCTTGGTAAGGGATGCGATTGAAACCATGAATCCTGCAGTGCGGTCAAAAGACCCTGCCTGGACCTATTGGTATGGGCGAGCACTCGAGGCAACTGGGCAAGCTGCCAAAGGCAAAGAGCAGTATGAACTCATTCATGAGCAGTTTAATTTTTACGGGCAATTGGCCCGCGAAGAGCTTGGTAAAAAAACCCAAATACCAACTCGAGTTCGGGTAACTGATCAAGAGATCAAGCCCATGGCGGAGCGCAAAGGCTTTATTCGTGGCGAGCGTTTCTACGCCATGAATTTGCGCTTTGAGGGCAACCGCGAATGGAATTGGGAATTGCGCGGCATGAGCGATAAAGAGCTATTAGCTGCTGCCGAATACGCCAAACGCATCCAGCTCTACGATCGGACCGTCAACACGGCAGATCGAACCAAGGCGGAGCATGATTTCACTTTGCGCTTCCCAACGCCCTACCGCGATGAGCTTACGCCCATTGCTCGCCAAATTGATCTCAATTTAGCGTGGGCTTATGGATTAATTCGGCAGGAGTCGCGTTTCATCATGAATGCCACCTCTTCCGTAGGTGCATCGGGTTTGATGCAAGTCATGCCGAATACAGCCAAATATGTTGCCAAAAAGATTGGCATGACTTCATATACGCCGGAGAAGTTGAAAGACACCAATACCAACTTAACCTTAGGAAGTAATTACCTCAATATGGTGTTAGTGGATTTGGATGGTTCGTGGGTATTGGCATCGGCGGCCTACAATGCTGGCCCATCCCGTTCTAAGTTATGGCGCGAGCGCTTAAATGCTCCTGTTGAGGGCGCCATTTTTGCAGAGACAATTCCGTTTCATGAAACCAGAACCTACGTTAAAAACGTATTGTCGAATGCCAGTTATTACTCAGGTGTGATGACGGGTCAAACCATTTCTTTAAAACAGCGCCTTGGAACCATTGCTCCGAAGGCTGCAATTCAAAGTGAGTTGCCATGAAATACGATGTACTTGTCATTGGTGGTAATGGATTTGTCGGCAGTGTGCTGGTGCGCAGACTGCAACGCGAAGGCTATTCGGTATTGTTACCAACACGCCATTTAGCGGCAGCGCGGGATTTTCGTTTGCTACCTAGCGTTCACTTGATTCAGGCCGACGTCAATGATCAAGCCACATTAAATGATCTATGTAGTCAGGTTAAGCCAAACGGCACCGTCATTAATTTAGTCGGCGTTTTGCACGATCGCCCAGCCAAGCCCTACGGCAAAGTATTTGAGCGCGCCCACGTACTGCTACCAACCCACTGCATCGCTGCAATGAAAGCCAATGGCATCAAGCGCTATTTGCACATGAGTGCATTGGGTGCAGACTCGCATGGACCATCGATGTACCAACGCAGTAAAGGCGATGGGGAAGCTGCAGTTCGAGCCAGTGGCTTGGATTGGACTATCTTTAGACCCTCCGTCATTTTTGGACAAGAGGATCAATTCATCAACCTGTTTGCCAACTTAGCAAAAGTATTTCCAGTGATTCCATTGGCAAATTCACAGGCACTGTTTCAGCCGGTGAGCGTCAATGATGTGGCGGCCGCCTTTGTTGCTTCGATCACGATGAAGCAAACTATCCACCAAACCTATTCTTTGGTTGGACCTGAAGTGCTTAGCATGGCAGAGCTGGTTCGTTTTGCGGCTTTAAAAGCACAAACTACGACGCGGGTTATTCCAATGCCAGCCATCGTAGGCTATTTACAAGCATTGATGTTCGAATTCTTGCCCGTGCCCACCTTGATGTCGCGTGACAACATTGCATCCATGCAGTTGCCCAATGTATTGCCGCCGACAGCAGCAGACGATTTGATCACGACCTTTGGCATATCGCGTCAATCCATTCGGAGTCTGTTGGCTTGAACATATACGCCGTTGGCGGAGCAATACGGGATGCGGTAATGGGTATCCCGGTGAACGACATTGATTACGTCGTGGTTGGAAGTAGTGCAGAGGAAATGATTGCGCTGGGCTATCAGCCAGTTGGTAAAGACTTCCCAGTCTTTTTACATCCCCAGACCCATGCCGAATATGCCTTGGCTCGAACTGAACGAAAAACAGGCCTTGGTTATCAGGGATTTCATTTTTATGCTGACCCTTCTGTCACCTTAGAGCAAGATTTACAACGGCGCGATCTCACCATCAATGCCATGGCTCAGCGCGTCGATGACACTGGCGCGCGTGTAGGCCCCATCATTGATCCTTATGGCGGGCAAAACGATATTCAAGCTAAGGTATTTCGCCATGTTTCTGCTGCTTTTGCTGAAGACCCGCTGCGTTTATTGCGCATTGCTCGGTTTGCTGCGCGCTTTCCAGCATTTACGATTGCAGCCGAAACACAAGAAGCGCTGCGCGCCATTGTGCAGTCGGGTGAGCTGTCGGCACTATCACTGGAGCGCGTATGGCAGGAGCTGGATCGAGGCATGCGCTCAGCAGATCCGCTGCGCATGATCGACGTGCTTTTAGAGACTGGTGCTGCAAAGCACTTTTTGCCGCAGCCCTTGATTGCAGTTTGCAAGAATCCGCAACTTAAAAAACAATTGGCTGGTGACCTTGATTTGGTAGCAGCAAACAAAGCGGCAGACGTCGATTCCGTTTGTGCCGTGCTTTTGGCTGATCTCAGTGAAGATGCTATTCGGCAATGGTCCGAAACAACCCGGATGCCCCATGGCACCCGGGATTTTGCTGAACTATTCTCAGCACTAAAAAAACGCGTGACACAGCAGGGTTATAGCGCAGGTGACATCCTGACCTGGCTGAACCGAGCTGATGCGTGGCGTAAGCCCGAGCGCGCAAAAAAACTGATCGCGCTAGCCGGTGTTTTGGGTTTTCAGGTACAGCGGATCAGCGCTGGTCTAGGAGCAGCGCTGGCCATCGATAGCCAAGCGGTTATTCAGCGTCTTTCGGCAGTAGAGCAGCAGCAGGGTGAGCGTATTCGCTCCGCAATCGATGCTGCACGATTACAGGCTGTGGAGTCGGTTACGGCCACCTAGCCCTGGAAGCATATCTAACGAGATTCCGGGCAGATTCTTTTTGAATGCAAAGACTTTAAAAAGCTCCCCCATCTCTGCTTCCGATAATAATTTTTGTAAGGCATTGGATACCGGCAAAAAAGTATTAGCGTTAGCCGGATCCATTTTTTCTAAAACTAAATCACCAATACCCGCTTCCAATAAGAAGTTACCTTGATTATTAAAATAGATTTCGTCCGCTCCAGCAGTAAGGACTGCACTCGAAATCGAAGACCATTCCACATGACTTGTTAGATCACACAGGCCCGGCAGATAGAGCAGATCTGTAATGGTATGGTGGCGGTGGTGGGCTATCAATGTTCCTTGATCGCGCTGCGGGTGAAAAAACTCGCTCGCCGGAAATCCGTAATCCAGAGTAATAAAGAGGCCGCTCCTTAGCGCCTGCGTTACGGCCTTAATCCACGCCACACTTTGTGGATTGATTTCGGTAGTGTAGCCTTCAGCAAAGGAGTGGGTCAGGAGATAGTCTGGTAATAATTGCCGATCGACTACTGGCCCGATCTCTAAAGCAAGGGCACCATTTTGTATGACTACCCCTTGTTGGCGCCATTCTCCGTTTTGGTAAACAATGCGTTCGCACGGCATTGCATCAAGTACTTCATTGGCAATGATGACGCCCTCAAATTCATTTGGTAGGGCGCTGAGCCAGTCGATTACGGTTGAGCATTGCAGTTCGTTTTTGGTTTCTTGTAACAAGGTGCGCTGACGCTGCGCTAAATCGGGGGCGATTTCGAGAATGTCGTAGTGGTCCAAGGGAAATTCGAGCTCACTTAGGCGACCAAGGATGGACGCAGCCAACTTACCTGTTCCAGCACCAAACTCAAGAATGCGGGTTGGTTTGCCTTGAGATCGAAAGGCCTCTAAGACCGGCAGGATGGCATTGGTTAGGGCCATACCAAAAAAAGGACTGATTTCTGGGGCGGTAGTGAAGTCCCCGCCGCTTCCCAGTTTATGGGCGCCAGCACTGTAATAGCCACCACCTGCTTGGTACAGAGCCATCTCCATATAACGCGAAAAAGGCAAGTAACCCCCATGGGATGCTACTTCTAGGGCAATTTCTGCGCCCAAGCGCGCACTATGCGCATTTTCGGTGTCGGTCAAGGTAATATCCATAACTCGCTAGTCTAAGAGAAAAATGTGAATTCAAGTTCTGCCTCCACACCCAAAACCAAAAAATGCGTTTTGGTCACCGGCGCTGCGAAGCGCGTGGGGCAGGCTATTGCCATTCATTTTGCAAAACAAGGCTGGCATGTGGCCGTTCATTATGGACAGTCAAAAACAGAGGCCGATGAAACGGTTGCTGCGATTCAGAAATTAGGCTCTAAGGCAATGGCGTTTCAAGCTGATTTAGCCAGCGAGTTAGAGATTACTGCTCTTTTTCAGGCTGTCACCATGAATATGGGCACCTTGGACTGCATCGTCAATAGTGCTTCACAGTTTGAGTATGACCGGGCTAGCGCAGAGCCTGAGCTAATTAATGCCGCTTTTTTTCAGAAGATGATGCAAGTGAACGTCTTGGCGCCAGTCTTATTGGCGCAGCTGCTCTATCGACAGCAAAAATCTAAGGCATTAGATCCTTCCACTGATGGTGATATTCCAGCGGTAATCCAGCTACTCGATCAAAAGCTCATTAATCTCAATCCTGATTATTTTTCATATACCCTATCGAAGGGCGCCCTGGAGTGTGCGAGCCAGATGATGGCGATGGATTTCGCTCCACATCTGCGCGTGGTTGGATTGGCGCCCGGCATTTCCTTGCCATCGGGGCCGCAGTCTGAGGAGGGCTTTAAGGTCGCCCATACAATGACGCCATTAAAGCGCTCATCCACTCCAATCGATATTGCAAAGGCGGCTGTTTTTATTGCAGAGTCAAATGCGATTACGGGTACGACGATTTACGTCGATGGAGGACAGCATTTAATGCCTTCATCACGCGATGTTATGTTTAAAACTGAATAGGCTTTACAGAATGCTAGATGCGATGCAGCACCCCTCCTTACTCGATTGCCGCCGTTTGTTTTTGCGGGATTATGAGATTTATATCAATATTGGCGTGCATGACTTTGAAAAAAAAGCAGAGCAGCGCGTCATTCTGAATATTGATCTGTACATTCCGTTTGCGCTCAATACGCCTACAAAAGATACCTTGGATGAGGTGCTCGATTACGACTTCATGCGCGAGACCATTCGCACCAGGGCTCAAAAAGGCCACATCCATTTACAAGAAACACTTTGCGACGATATTGTTGCCGCCATGCTGGCTCACCCTAATGTGAAGGCCGCCCGTGTCTCTACTGCAAAGCCAGATGTCTATTCTGACTGTCACTCGGTGGGCGTCGAGGTGTTTCGGATTAAAGATGCGGTTACGGTAGGGTAAGTCTGTGAGCGATCCACGTAAAGCCGCGTTTGAAGAAAACAAACTCGAGAAAAAACTGTCTCGCTTAGTTGGTCAGGCGATTGGTGACTTTGGCATGATCGAGGATGGTGACAAAGTGATGGTCTGCGTGTCCGGTGGAAAAGACAGCTATGCCATGCTCGATATTCTGCTGAAACTGCGAGAGCGGGCACCGATCCAGTTTGAAATCGTTGCGGTCAATTTGGATCAGAAGCAGCCTAACTTTCCAGCAGAAACATTACCGAATTATTTAAGCTCTTTAGGTGTGCCATTTCATATTGAAGAGCAAGATACCTACAGTATTGTGAAGCGTGTGATCCCAGAAGGTAAGACAACCTGCGGTTTATGCTCACGTTTACGGCGCGGTATTTTGTATCGGGTTGCTGATGAATTAGCCGCAACGAAGATTGCCCTTGGTCATCATCGCGACGATATCCTTGAAACCCTATTGCTCAATCTTTTTTATGCCGGCAAATTAAAGGGGATGCCGCCCAAGTTGCGATCCGATGATGGTAAGCATATGGTGATTCGGCCGCTCGCTTATGTTCCGGAAAAACTGCTTGAGCGGTATGCCGATGATATGCAGTTCCCTATCATTCCATGTGATTTGTGTGGCAGCCAACCCAATCTGCAGCGCGGCGCGATGAAGCAAATGCTGCGCGACTGGGAAAAGAAGCACCCAGGCCGGGTAGAAAACCTCTTTCGGGCAATGCACCACATCGTACCTTCGCACTTAATGGACCGTGAGGCATTTGATTTCACCAATTTAGAGATCGACGCTAGTATCGGCGGAGCCCTTGGTAATTTAGGGGCCAGATCACCAGGTGATCGCGGGATTGATGAGTCAGAGCTGGATGAACTTGCCTGTGGAACCCTGATTCGCAGCGTTTACAATTAATAGTATGAATATTGTCATATTGGCTGCAGGACAGGGAAAGCGGATGAAATCGGCTTTGCCAAAGGTCTTGCAAACTCTTGCCGGCAAACCCTTGCTAGAGCATGTGCTCATTACCGCCAATCAGCTCGCCGGTAAAGCTAAAACAAAACCCATCGTTGTAATTGGCCATGGCGCTGCTGCCATTGGCGCATATCTAGAGCAGATCCAAAAAAATCATCCAGGACTGGCAGATGCAGTGACGGTGATGCAAAAAGAGCAAAAAGGCACTGGCCATGCGTTGTTGCAAGCGCTGCCTAAGCTCGATCTAGATGAGCCCACCTTGGTGCTTTATGGCGATGTTCCCTTAATTTCCAAAAAAACGCTGATGCGTTTAGTAACCTTAGCCGACGGCAAGCGTGGCAGTGATTCTGCTCTTGCTTTGCTGACGCAGCAAATGGATAACCCAACTGGGTATGGCCGCATTCTCCGTGATACTGAAGGCGCTGTTACGGGTATCGTTGAGGAAAAGGATGCAGATCGCCACCAAAAAAACATCTCCGAAATTAATACAGGAATCATGGTGTTGCCAAGCGGCCGCCTCAAGAAATGGCTGAAATCATTGCGGGCGAGTAATGCGCAAGGCGAGTATTACTTAACGGATGTGATTGCAATGGCTGCACGAGACAATGTTCCCATTCGCACAGCCCAAGCCGATTTTGAGTGGGAAACCATTGGTGTGAATAGCCGCGATCAATTGGCATCCTTGGAGCGAACCCATCAGCACGTGATTGCGATGCAGTTAATGGAGGCGGGCGTTTCCTTGCTTGATCCAGCTCGTATCGATATTCGTGGAGCCTTGAGCTGCGGCTCGGATGTGGTCATCGATGTCGGATGTGTTTTTGAGGGTAATGTCACGCTGGATTCCGGTACACGCGTCGGACCCTATTGCATCATCCGCAACAGCACAATTGCTAAACACGTTACCATCCAGGCATTTAGCCATTTAGATGGCGCCATGGTTGGAGCCAATTCGATAATTGGGCCCTATGCTCGTTTACGTCCTGGCGCCGATTTAGCGAATGACGTCCACATTGGCAATTTTGTCGAGGTTAAAAACAGCAAGATTGATTCCAATAGCAAGGCAAATCATTTGGCTTATGTTGGCGATTCCCTGGTGGGTGCACGCGTCAATATTGGCGCCGGTACTATTACTTGTAATTACGATGGCGTTAATAAACACCAAACCATTATTGAGGACGATGTCTTTATTGGATCCGATACACAACTTGTTGCCCCGGTGCGAGTTGGGCGTGGAGCAACTTTAGGCGCGGGCACAACCTTGACCAAAGATGCGCCCGCTAATCAGTTAACGGTATCGCGTGCCAAGCAGTTATCGATTCAGTGGCAACGCCCAGTGAAGCAAGAAAAGAAAACGGTCAGTAAAAAATCGACCGCTAAAAAAACAGCCGTCAAAAAAACGGCAAAGGCTAAAAAATAATGTGCGGCATTGTTGGGGCGGCATCACGCAAAAATATTGTTCCCATCTTGGTTGAGGGTTTGCGACGCCTCGAGTACCGTGGCTACGACTCCTGCGGATTTGCTGTGATTGATGCGGCAGATGCAAAGCACCCGATTGAGCGGGCGCGGACAACCGCACGGGTTGCTGAATTGGCTGAGCAAGGCAATCAGTTTCAGGGTACATTGGGTATAGCCCATACACGCTGGGCAACACACGGCAAGCCTGATACCCATAATGCACACCCCCACATATCCAATCAGTTAATTGCAGTGGTGCACAACGGCATTATTGAAAACTATGATGTGCTCCGCGCTGAGCTAATTACCGCAGGCTATATATTTGATTCAGAGACCGACACCGAAGTGATTGCTCATTTAATTCACCAAACCTATACTGCACAAGCTAGTCGCAACATTGCGCTTGCAGTGCGCGCGGTATTGCCGCGTCTGCACGGTGCTTATGCCATTGGTGTCATTGCGCAAGATTGCCCCGATACTTTAATTGGCGCGCGTGTTGGCTCTCCGCTGGTTGTTGCTTTTGGCGATCATGAAAACTTTATTGCGTCTGATGCCTTAGCGCTGGCAGGTCATGCAAAGACCATGCTGTATTTAGAAGAGGGTGATGTTGCTGTCTTAAAGGCCGACCAGGTCAGCATTAGTGATGGCAATGGTCAGCCAGTCGAGCGCACACAAAAACCCATGCCAGCGCAGGCTGACTCCGTTGATTTGGGCCCATATCAGCATTACATGCAAAAAGAAATTTTTGAGCAGCCCACAGCGATCGCGAATACGCTTGCCAACATTACGCATTTTGGACCCGATCTATTTAATGCGGATCCCCAGGCGTGGCAGGGATTTGACCAGCTCTTAATTTTGGCGTGCGGCACTAGCTATTACTCGGCTTGCGTTGCAAAGTATTGGCTTGAATCGATCGCAGGAATGCCGACGCAGGTTGAGATAGCGAGTGAATACCGTTACCGCACTTCAGTACCCAATCCCAAAACACTGATTGTGGTAGTGTCGCAGTCGGGCGAGACAGCCGATACCTTAGCTGCCTTACGGCATGCCAAAACACTCGGCCACACCATGACCTTAGCGATTTGTAATGTGGCTAGCAGTGCGATGATTCGCGAAACGAATTGGTGCTTTCTAACCAAAGCTGGAGCTGAAATTGGTGTTGCTTCAACCAAAGCATTTACTACCCAATTACTTGCCCTCTACTTGTTGGCTATGTCGATTGCTAAGCGCCAGGGCCGCATTAGTGAATCAGAAGAAAAAAATGCACTAAAGGCTTTGCGGCACTTGCCTAAGGCCTTAATTGCCGTGTTGGCCTTAGAGCCGCAAATCATTGCCTGGAGTGCAGCCTTTGCGCAGTGTGAAAATGCCCTTTTCCTGGGCCGAGGCCTGCACTACCCGATTGCCCTTGAGGGCGCTTTAAAGCTGAAAGAGATTTCTTATATTCATGCGGAAGCCTATCCTGCTGGCGAGTTAAAGCATGGCCCATTGGCATTGGTCACAGAAAAAATGCCTGTGGTGACGGTGGCTCCAAACGACACGTTGCTTGAAAAACTCAAATCCAATATGCAAGAAGTAAAGGCCCGTGGCGGTCGCTTGTATGTATTTGCAGATCAAGATACTGAAATTGTCAGTAGCGATGGCATTGCTGTAATTCGTTTGCCTGAATACTATGGGGATTTATCACCCATTTTGCATGTGGTGCCACTGCAATTGCTGGCCTACCATACGGCATGCGCTCGTGAAACGGATGTGGATAAACCCAGAAATTTAGCAAAAAGCGTCACCGTCGAATAAGTCCCTACGCTTGACGTAGTTGGATTGTCTCTAAGCCTTTGCCATTTGAGCTGTAATGGCTTCACAGAGGCGTAGAGCACCGAATAAAGCTCCTTATCTGTGTTCAAATAAGGGTTACCATGAGCGAATCAATACTTAGCCCATCACCCTGCATTCAAAGACGCGAGCGCTTAGCTCAGCGCGCATTAGTTGTACTCTTTGCAGCCAGCCTCGTTGCTTGTGCGGCTGGACCTGATTTTAAGCAGCCGGACGCTCCAAAAGTAGCTCGCTTTACTGAAAAGCCGACCGCGACTACATTGGCAACTGCCCCGAATGTGGCTGGAGGAACTGAGCAACAAATTATTCCAGATACCGATATTCCAGCGGAGTGGTGGACCTTATTTAAATCGCCTCAACTGGATAAGCTGATCAAAACCGCCTTGGAGCAAAATCCCAATTTAGCTGCCGCAGATGCAGCTCTGCGGGTTGCTCAAGAAAATGTCAATGCGCAAATTGGTGGCCAGTATTTCCCGAGTATTGGTTTGGGAGCCAATACCAGTCGCCAGCAGCAATCACTAGCAATGTTTGGCATACCCAGTCAAAACATCTATAACGTATACAACACCTCCGTGAATGTGGGATATCGCTTGGATGTATTTGGCGCTGCTAGGCGAACGGTCGAGAGTGCACGTGCGCAAGCAGAGATTAGTCAATTTCAGTTGGAAGGCGCATACCTTGCTTTAACGGCCAATATCGTGACAGCAGCGGTTCGCGAAGCCGCACTGCGCGCGCAATACGCTGCCACATCCGAAATCCTAAAAGCCCAACAAAATTTTGCAGATGTAACCGAGCGTCAGCTTGCCATCGGGACTGTATCGCGGGTAGACCTAACCTCCCAACAAACCTTAGTGGCGAACTCCCAGGTCGATTTATTAACTTATGAACGTAATCTCGCTTTTGCACGCAATCAGCTTGCTGTCTATACCGGGGCGTTTCCCAGCAATGCACAGATCGCTGAATTCGAGTTAGCCAATTTACATTTGCCCGATAAGCTCCCACTATCTCTGCCATCGAACTTAGTGCGGCAGCGCCCCGATATTCGGGCGGCTGAGGCCTTGTTGAAATCAACTAACGCCTTAGTGGGTGTCGCTACCGCTAATCTGTTGCCACAAATTAATCTGAGCGCCAGTGTCGGTTCAGTGGCGCTCTCCTCCGGAGCTCTATTTGGACCTTCGGCGGCAATTTGGAGTGTTGCTGGCGGCGTGTTTCAGCCCTTGTTTCAAGGCGGACAACTGCTAGCGCAGCGGCGTGGTGCGATTGCGAGTTACGAGCAGGCAGTGTTTCAGTATCAAGCCACTGTTCTCACCGCCTTTCAAGAGGTAGCGGATGCCCTTCGTGCGCTAGAAACGGGTGCAGAGTCTTTAAAAGCCGCTGCTGATGCCGAGCGCTACTCAAAAGAAACTTTGGATTTAGTACAAGAACAATACAAGTTAGGAACCAGTAGCTATTTGGCAGTGCTGTATTACCAAAATCTATATCAACAGGCCAAGGTAAAGTTTGTGCAGGCCCAAGCAGTGCGTTTTGCGGATACAGCAGCACTATTCGCCGCCCTAGGCGGAGGCTGGTGGAATCGAGATGGCCCAGCATACCAACCGAATGTTGCAAGGAATGCGCAATGAAATCATTGCAGGAATTTATTCAAACACTGAAGTCTAAAGTACATGAGTGGAAACTAATGGAATACCTAAGCAAGGCTTGGAATGCAATCAGTCAATTCTTCAGTCGCATTGGCAATGCGCTTCGTTTGCGTGAGCGCTTCAAAAACACCAAAACCTATGCCAAGCTGATGGCGATGACGCCTTTGCGTCGACGCATGATTGTCATGCTGGTTTCTGTTTGCATATTGCTTGGATTGCTGGTTGGATTTAACACCCTTAAAACAGCATTGATTAGCTACTTTATCTCGAGCATGGGCTTGCCACCTGCAACCGTATCGACGATGGTGGTAGAGGAAGATGAGTGGCAGCCGACCTTAAGTAGTGTGGGTAATATTCGCGCGTTTCGTGGGGTTGATTTAAGTGCTGAGACTGGCGGAGCCGTCTTAAATGTATTGGTTAAATCCGGAATGGATGTAAAGAAGGGTGATTTGTTAATTCAGCTCAATGATGCAGCAGATATTGCTCAGCTCAACTCCTTTAAAGCAATGGCTGATTTGGCTAAGGTGATTAATGAGCGCGATAAACAGCAGCTTGCGATTCAGGCTATTAGTAAAAACGTTTTCGATACCAGTGCGGCGGATGCTAAATCAAAGGCGGCTCAGGTTGAGCAGCAGGCTGCGCTGGTTGCAAAGAAAAGTATCAAAGCTCCGTTTAGTGGCCGCGTCGGCATCATTGCGATTAACCCCGGCCAATATGTCAATGCAGGCGATAAGTTATTGACCCTGCAAACACTCGATCCTATTTTTGTGGATTTCACCTTACCGCAAAGTACGGCAGGCATGATTCAAGTAGGACAAGAGATTGAAATGAAAACCGATGCATTTAAAGATGCTGGCTTCAAAGGCAAGATTACAGCCGTGAGTCCAAAGGTTGAGCTCAATACGCGCAATATGCAAATTGAGGCAATGGTAAGCAATCCTGAAAAAAAAGTACTGCCAGGCATGTTTGCCAACGTCACTATCAACTTAGGTGATCGCGTCAAATACCTCACCCTGCCGCAAACAGCCATTACCTATAATCCCTATGGCAGCACTGTCTTCATTGCTCGCAAAACTGATCGTATGGACAAGCAAGGTAAGCCGCTGATTGAAGCTGAACAGGTGTTTGTGACAACAGGCCTCACCCGGGGCGATCAAGTTGCGATTGTCAAAGGCCTTGAGCCGGGCGTGATGGTGGTCACTAGCGGACAGCTCAAATTGAAAAATGGTACGCCATTGATTATTAATAATAAAGTCCAGCCCGGCTTTAATCCCAATCCAAAGCCACAAGAACAATAAATCGAGCGAACTGACTAATTTATGAAGTGGACTGATCTATTTATTCGCAGACCGGTATTGGCGCTAGTGGTGAGTGCGCTCATTCTGGTGTTTGGACTGAAGTCTGCTAGCACCTTACCAGTCAATCAGTACCCGCAAACTCAAAATGCCATCGTTACCATCACGACCGCATATTTTGGAGCAGATCCTGAAACGATTGCTGGCTTCATTACCCAGCCCTTAGAGGCGGCAATTGCCCAAGCCCAGGGCATTGATTACCTTTCATCAACCAGTATCAGTGGCATCTCCACCATTATTGCAACCTTGCAGCTAAATTACGATGCCAATAAAGCGCTGACACAAATCAATACGCAAATTAGCTCCGTACGCAATCAATTGCCGCCGCAGGCACAACAGCCTGTTCTGACCGTTCAGGTCGGTCAAACCACTGCAGCGATGTACCTGGGTTTTTACAGTGATGTTATTCCCAACAACAGCACAACCGATTACCTTTTGCGTGTCGTAAAGCCAAAGCTTGATTCAGTAGCTGGCGTTCAAAATGCCGAGATCTTGGGCGGTCGCAAGTTTGCCCTGCGTGCTTGGCTAGATCGCGATCGCATGGCTGGTATGGGTGTAGGAGCGGATGACGTCTATAACGCACTCGCCGCCAATAATTACCTCTCTGCCGTTGGTAGTACAAAGGGTGAAATGGTGGCTGTGGATTTAGTGGCGGGCACTGATCTACACACCCTAGATGAATTCCGTAAATTGGTAGTCAAACGCAATGGTGCGGACATTGTGTATCTAGATCAAGTGGCAACAGTCAGTCTAGGGTCCGATGACTACAACACCAATGTGGCATTTAGCGGTAAGCAGTCGGTGTTTATTGGTATCAAAGTAGCCCCAGATGCGAATTTGCTTGATGTTGCAGAGCGGGTACGCGCAGTCTTGCCCGATATTCAGAGGCAATTACCCACCGGTTTGGTTGGCAATATTGTCTATGACTCAACGAAATTCATTACCACCTCCATTGACGAGGTGATAGCTACCTTACTTGAGGCACTCCTCATTGTGACCGTGGTGATCTTCTTATTCTTGGGAAGCTTCCGCGCAGTTGCGGTGCCCGTCATTGCGATGCCACTGTCGCTCATTGGCACCTTCTTCCTGATGCAAGTCTTGGGCTATTCCATCAACTTGCTAACCCTGCTCGCCTTGGTTTTGGCGATCGGCTTGGTCGTGGACGATGCCATCATTGTGGTGGAGAACGTCGATCGCCATATGAAAGAGGGTAAATCGCCACTCGAAGCATCTTTGATTGCAGCGCGGGAACTCGGTAATCCGATTCTGGCAATGACCGTAGTGCTCATCGCGGTCTATATTCCTATTGGCTTTCAGGGCGGGCTTACTGGAGCGCTATTCACCGAATTTGCCTTTACCTTAGCCAGTGCGGTAGCGGTCTCTGGCGTGGTGGCATTAACACTGTCCCCTATGATGTGCTCCCGCATTTTTACCGAAGGGCAAGAGACCACCCCCTTTGTGAAAAAGATTGATGCGATTTTTGATCGCGTGCATCACCGCTATCAGACTCTATTACGCGACCTCCTAAGTACGTGGCAGGTCATTATTGTGATGGGCGTATTTTTGCTGGGCGGAGTGGCATACCTATATGCAACTGCCCATTCGGAGTTAGCGCCTATTGAAGATCAAGGCATTGTGCTGATGCAGGCCTCTGGCCCGCCCAATGCCACGGTCAATCAAATGCAAACCTATGCCGATCAGATTCAAAAAATCGCAGCAGCAGAGCCGGAATATTTGCAGATGTTCCAAATTACCAGCGCGACTAGCAGTTTTGGCGGCGTACTGATGAAGGATTGGAACGAGCGGAGCCGGAGTGCGTCCGCTTTTCAGCAAGACATGCAGAATAAGTGGAATAGTATTGCCGGCGTACGAGTTGCCGCCTTCCAGTTTCCTGCTTTGCCGGGCGCTCAAGGTTTGCCAGTGCAGGTGGTAATAAATACCACCGAGTCATATGAGAACCTCAATGAGGTATCTCAGGCTGTACTCGATAAAGCACGCAAGAGCGGCATGTTTTTCTTTGTGGATAGCGACTTAAAAATTGATAAACCACAAAACGTCTTAGAGATTGACCGCGAAAAAGTGGCTGCACTGGGCATGACTCAGCGTGATGTAGGTAACGCACTTTCAGCCGCGCTCGGCGGTGGCTTTGTAAATTACTTTTCGGTTTCTGGTCGATCGTATCGGGTGATTCCACAGGTCAAGCAAGTCGATCGACTCAATCCAGATCAAATATTGGATTACTACATTCGCACCCCCAGCGGTGAGATGATTCAGGCGCGGACCATTGCCAGCATTAAGCAGCGCGTGGTTCCACAATCCATCAATCACTTCCAGCAGCTGAATTCCGCTACGATTATTGGTGTCAGCACGCCATTCGTATCCCAAGAAGAGGTCCTCAAGTTTATTGCGCAGTCATTAAAAGAAGTAGCGCCTAATGGCTACTCCATTGACTATGCTGGTCCATCACGCCAGTTCATGAATGAGTCGGGCGGTTTCTTGGTCACGATGTTCTTTGCCATTTTGATTGTGTTCCTAGTGTTGGCCGCCCAATTTGAAAGTTTCCGTGATCCGATTGTGATTTTGGTTTCAGTGCCGCTGGCATTATTTGGCGCTTTGATCTTTATTAATCTTGGTTTCACCACACTCAATGTCTATACCCAGGTTGGTCTTGTGACGCTGATGGGGCTCATTAGTAAGCACGGTATTTTGATTGTGGAGTTTGCCAATGAGTTGCAGGCTGCTGGGCGTAGCAAGCTCGATGCGATTGTCGAAGCCAGTAGCGTTCGTTTGCGCCCTATTCTCATGACTACAGCAGCGATGGTCTTGGGTGTGATTCCCTTAGTGATTGCATCGGGCGCTGGTGCTGCAGGCCGTCAATCCATGGGCATCGTGATCTTTACTGGCCTCTCGATCGGTACTTTATTTACCCTGTTTGTAGTGCCTGCGATGTATCTCTTTATTGGCGCTGATCACCAAGCCAAGAAATTCAAGCAAGCATAGGGTGTGCTGCCCTTAATTATTTAGGCTACTGTGAGATAAGCCGTTTCACTCTCTAAGCGTTTTATCCACGCCTCAATCCCTGGATAGGAAGTACGCTGACCCACTCGTTCAGGAAACTTCTCGGCCAGCATGATCCAGCGATTGACGCAAAGACCTAAGGCAATATCAGCCAGACTAAAGCGATTGCCAGCGCAATACAGATGGGATTCCAGGGCTTGATTGAGGATCTTCAAATGGTCGCTGGCCGTTTCATAATGTTTGCGAATCAAATCATAGTTCCGTTCATTTTCAGGGGTTCGCGTCAGACCTAAAAATGCTGGCCGCACGGCTGGCCAGAAAGTAGTGAGTTGCCAGTCCATCCACTTGTCGGCAGAAGCTTGACTATTAATGTCGGCCGGGTAGCGTCCATTCTGGTCATACTTGCGAGCGAGATAGCGCAGAATGGAATTGGATTCCCATAGTACAAAGGATTCATCTTGCAGTGTTGGCACTAAACCATTGGGGTTTAATGCCAAGAATTCGGGGGTATTGACCACGCCAAATTGCAGGCCAGCATCGATGCGTTCATAGTCGGCGCCTTCTTTAAGCCCAAGCTCATTTAGGCACCATAGAATTTTCTGGACATTGATTGAGCTGGCTCTACCCCAAAGACGCATCATACAAAATCCTTTACTCGATTGGGGCGCGCTCAGGCAAGCAGAGCCCCATAAATTGACTACGTGAAAATACTAGTGGATCGCGATCTTCATGGTGTTGCATGTTCAGGATGCGCGCAACAATAATGCGGTGGTCCCCGCCTGGATGAACGGCAATGGTTTCGCACTCAAAGTAGGCGACACAATTTAGCAGCATTGCCAGACCAGATGGAGTCGTAACGAATTTGGCCCCAGCAAATTGATCACCAGTGCTTTTAGCAAAGCGCATAGCGATATCTTCTTGTGATCGTTCTAAAACATGAATCAATTGCTTTTTTCCAACCGCAAAGGCATCCATCAATACGGAACGCTCAGACAAACTCCAAAGTACGAGAGGTGGATCTAAGGAAACGGTATTAAATGAGCTAATCGTGACCCCAATCGCTTGACCATTGTTTCCAATGCCGGTGATGACTGTTACGCCCGTAGCGAAACTTGAAAACGCCTTGCGTAACTCGGTGGGTGAAGCTGAACTCATGAAGTGTTTTCTTTAAACTTATTTCGTGTTTGGAGTAATGCTGGTACCCGGAATGGGTGTCAGTATTTCATTTTCTTCTGCACGTACGCACTTGAAGCGATATTCATTCGATGCTTTTGAAATAAAGCTGGCACCCATATAAAAGTCAGACTGACAGGCCTTCGTAGCAAAATTCATGACGTCTTGCGGTGCGGCAGAAGATTCTATGAGGCGCATATTCCCCATCGACATCTTGATGTCAGTGGAAGAGCAGCCGGCGATAAGGAGGGTAATCAGCCCAAGAGGGAGTAGAATTTTTTTCATGGAACGCTCCATAATTCGTAATGCTTGTTAGGATAAACGGTTTACGGCTTGTGAGTGAAAATTAGCGGTATGGCTTTGTATTGAAAGGAAAACGATGTTTAAGGCAATTGTTATAAATAAAGACGACAAAGGCTACCGTGCTGAACTGGGCCAGCTTGAAGAATCAGCGCTGCCAGCGGGGGATGTGCGTGTTCGAGTGCAGTATTCCACGCTCAATTACAAAGATGGCTTGGCAATCACAGGCAAAGGCCCCGTGGTTAGAAGCTTTCCAATGGTTCCTGGGATCGATTTTGCAGGGGAAGTGCTGGAAAGTGCATCGCCTGAATTTAAGGTCGGCGATGCCGTTTTACTCAATGGCTGGGGTGTAGGCGAGGGCCACTGGGGTGGTTTAGCCCAGCAGGCAAGGGTAAAGGCGGATTGGCTTATTCCACTGCCAAAGGGCTTTACCGCTAAACAGGCCTTAGCGATTGGAACTGCTGGATATACCGCCATGCTCTGTGTCATGGCATTGCAAAAGCATGGCGTCAAGCCAGCCGATGGTGAAGTGCTGGTTACTGGCGCTGCTGGTGGTGTTGGTAGCTTTGCAATTGCCCTGCTGAGCAAGCTCGGTTTTACGGTGGTTGCCAGTAGCGGCCGTCCCCAGGAGGCGGAGTACCTTCGGTCTTTGGGCGCAACTGAAGTGATTGATCGGAGTAGCTTATCGGAGCCAGGTAAACCATTGGCCCGCGAGCGCTGGGCTGCGGTGGTGGATAGCGTGGGCAGTCATACCCTAGTCAATGCATGCGCAGCAACGAAGAGTGAGGGCGCGGTAGCTGCCTGTGGCCTTGCGCAAGGCATGGATTTTCCGGGCACTGTAGCGCCCTTCATCTTGCGTGGCGTTACCCTCTATGGCATTAATAGCGTGACCGTACCTAAAGCCAAGCGCATTGCGGCGTATGAACAGCTAAGCGCCTTGGTAGACCTGAAGACATTGGATGCTATTTCCCATGAAATTAGTTTGGGCGAGGCCATTGAGTATGCCGACGCCTTAATGAAAGGTAATGTTCGGGGCCGGGTGATTGTGGACGTGAATCGTTAAGGCGATGGGCTGAATGATGGATCATCGCCTTGCGATGTTTGACGTAGCGGCAGCTGAAGATTAATCGCACGTTGTTCGTCCTCAGATAAAGAGGACCAGCATGCGATTTCATCCAGCGTACGAAAGCAACCCAAGCAATAACCGGTTTGCGGATGCATTTCACACCAATTAACGCAAGGCGATTTGACCACAGAACTATCCTTTAATAAAACCAAGTAAGCAATGAAAACGCCACCGATGACAAATGCAGCTGACCTGAATTCAATTCAATACCCCTGGGGCGATCAATTGCCTGAGAAGGGGATTCCATTCGAATTGCTACCAGGAGTTCGCTGGATCAGAATGCCTCTGCCCTTCGCCTTGGATCATATCAATCTCTGGTTAATTCGGGATGACTTTAATGGCAGGGCGGGCTGGACCATTGTTGACTGCGGTATTGCAAATGACGAGACCCGGGCCATTTGGGAAGAGATTGAGCGAACCCAGTTGGAAGGACTGCCCGTATTGCGGGTCATTGTGACCCATATGCACCCGGATCACGTTGGCCTAGCGCAATGGCTTTGTGAGCGCTGGCAAGTGCCATTATGGATGTCGATGTCCGATTACCTCACTGCACAGTGGCTTAGCCATGATCAAGGCGGGGCTGCGATTGGCGCTACTCCTGGAAGTGGCGGTGCTGCAGATCATTTTCAACGGCACGGCCTTGCCAGCAGCGACGATCTCGAGAAACTCCGTGGCCGAGCAGACTATTACAAGCGTATGGTGCCTGGTGTGCCAAAGCGCTACCGCCGCATCATGGAGGGCGAGCAGATTGAGATGGGCGGACATCAATGGCAGGTCATCATGGGCTATGGTCATGCCCCGGAACACGCCAGTCTTTACTGTGCTGCATTGGGCTGTTTCATTTCGGGGGATATGGTGTTGCCGCGCATCTCGACCAATGTGAGCGTCTACGATGCCGAGCCTGATGCCGATCCACTTGGCTTGTATTTGGATTCTTTACTAAAGTACACAGCGTTGCCAAAAGATACCGTGGTGCTGCCCTCGCATGGCAAACCCTTCAGGGGCTTGCATTACCGGATTAAGCAGCTACAAGAACACCACGTCGACCGCTTGGCTGAAACCTTGGGCGCATGTAGCGTTCCGCACCATGCCCGCGATATTGTTCCGGTGCTATTTAAGCGTAGCCTGGATACCCATCAAATGAGTTTTGCCATGGGCGAGGCGATTGCTCACCTTAATCACCTGTGGCGTCAAGGAAAGTTGCGCCGCGAGCTTTCTTCCGACGGGGTGTGGATGTTTTGCGCGGTTTAGCTGCACCGGTTTTTTTGCTGGAGTTGGCACTTTCATCGGACTTGGGCGTCATGGCCTCCCCAAAGGACTTCAGCGCTAAGAGGGTTGCATGCTGGACCTCGAGGCCCTGAATCGTCGTTTTCAGGATGCTGTGGTTCATGGAAAGCCAGTTTTCAACGCTTTTTAAGTCCTTAATCCGCTTTTCAAGCTCATCAATATCCACCCCTGGAAAGCCGGCAAATCCAGCGGGGCCTTTTGAGGGGTCGGCCGCAAAGGGAAACTGCCCTGGATTTTGGCCGGCAGCAACCCCTTGCCCCCACATGGTTTTGAGCATTTCCATGCTTTGATTGAATTCAGGAATGGTTCCAAACATAAGGCCTCCAAGTCGGCTTGATGCCGATAAAGTCATTAGAATAGTGGGTTACTAAGATTAACCCCTCTATTTAAACAATGCAATCAAACGGTTCCAATTTGGTATTTACCCGCGGCAGCGAATTACCAGCGCTGCTAAACGACCGCATCCTGATCTTGGACGGCGCCATGGGAACCATGATTCAGCAATACAAGCTAAGTGAAGCCGATTACCGTGGTCTGCCCGGCAATACCCGTTTTGCAGATCATCCTGGCGATTTGAAGGGGAACAATGAGCTCTTAGTCTTAACGCAGCCCCACATCATCCAAAAAATCCATGAAGACTATTTGGAGGCGGGCGCGGACATCATTGAAACCAATACCTTTGGTGCGACTTCGGTGGCGCAAGAGGACTACAAAATGCCGGGCTTGGCGCGCGAGATGAATGAAGCGGCGGCACGGCTAGCGCACGATGCGTGTGCCAAGTTCAGCACACCTGAAAAACCGCGTTTTGTGGCCGGCGCGATTGGCCCTACACCAAAGACCGCCAGTATCTCGCCAGACGTCAACGATCCAGGCGCGCGCAATATTAGCTTTGATGCCCTACGTGATACCTACCGCGAGCAAATTGAAGGTTTGTATGCGGGTGGCGTTGACCTTTTTTTAGTTGAAACTATTTTTGATACCTTAAATGCCAAAGCAGCAATGTTTGCCCTCGATGAATTTTTTGAGGACACCGGCGTGAAGTTACCAGTCATGGTTTCGGGAACGGTGACCGATGCATCGGGACGCATTTTGTCTGGGCAAACAGTCGAGGCATTTTGGAATAGCTTACGCCACATCAAGCCACTCACATTCGGTTTAAATTGCGCGCTGGGAGCAGCCTTGATGCGTCCCTACATTGCTGAGCTGGCCCGCATCTGTAACACCGCGGTCTCGTGTTACCCGAATGCAGGTCTGCCAAATCCCATGAGCGATACCGGCTTTGATGAGACGCCCGAAATTACGTCCGCACTGGTCGACGGTTTTGCGAAAGATGGATTGGTGAATCTGGTGGGTGGTTGCTGCGGAACCACTCCAGACCACATCCGCGCGATTGCCAATGCAGTTGCGAAACGTAAGCCCAGAGTCTTTTACCGTGAGCCCCAAGCAGAGGTGGCGGAATGAGTAAGCGCGTGATTGCCCCTATGCGTTTGTCTGGACTCGAGTCCTATAACGTTAGTCCAGTGGTTGGCTTCGTCAATATTGGTGAGCGCACCAACGTGACGGGATCCAAAGCCTTCTCGCGCATGATTTTGAATAATCAATTTGATGAAGCCTTGGCCGTAGCACGGCAGCAGGTTGAAAGTGGCGCGCAGATTATTGATATCAATATGGATGAGGCCATGCTCGATTCAGAGGCGGCCATGGTGCGCTTTCTGAATCTGATTGCATCTGAGCCCGATATTGCGCGCGTGCCCATCATGATCGACTCATCCAAGTGGAGCATCATCGAGGCCGGCTTGAAGTGCGTTCAGGGCAAGCCCATCGTCAATTCGATTTCTTTAAAAGAAGGTGAAGAGGCATTTCGGCATCAAGCCAAGTTGATCCGTCGCTATGGAGCTGCCACAGTAGTCATGGCGTTTGATGAAAAAGGGCAGGCCGATACTTATCAGCGTAAAACAGAAATTTGCCAGCGCTCGTATCAAATCCTGGTTGAGGAAATTGGATTTCCTGCGGAAGACATTATTTTTGATCCTAATATTTTTGCGATTGCCACCGGGATTGAAGAGCACGATAACTACGCGGTTGATTTTATCAATGCAACGCGTTGGATTAAAGAAAATCTACCGGGCGCGAAAGTCAGCGGCGGCGTTTCCAATGTAAGCTTTTCATTCCGCGGCAACGATCGCGTACGTGAAGCCATTCATACGGTCTTTTTGTACCATGCGATTCAGGCAGGGATGGACATGGGCATTGTCAACGCTGGCCAGCTTGGGGTCTACGCGGACTTAGATCCAGAGTTACGTGAGCGGGTCGAAGATATTGTGCTCAACCGCTTTAAAGAAAAGGATGGCCAAACTCCTACCGAGCGTTTGTTGGCAATCGCGGATCAATTTAAGGGTGATGGCACAAAACAAGTCGAGAATCTCGTCTGGCGTGAGGCGCCGGTACGGGATCGCTTAACGCATGCTCTGGTGCACGGTATTACTAACTTTATTTTGGATGATACCGAAGAGTTGCGTGCTGACATTATGGGCTCGGGCGGCCGTCCGATTGAAGTGATTGAGGGCCCCCTCATGGATGGCATGAACGTGGTCGGCGATTTGTTTGGTGAAGGCAAAATGTTTTTGCCGCAGGTCGTAAAAAGTGCGCGCGTAATGAAGCAGGCGGTAGCACACCTTATTCCCTATATTGAAGAAGAAAAACGCTTGCACGTTGCTGCAGGCGGGGAAGCCAAAGCCAAGGGCAAGATTGTGATGGCAACCGTGAAGGGTGATGTCCATGACATTGGCAAAAACATTGTGACCGTTGTTCTTCAATGCAATAACTTTGAAGTAGTTAATATGGGCGTGATGGTGCCTTGCGCTGAGATTTTGAAGGTAGCCAAAGAAGAGAAGGCTGATATTGTCGGGCTATCTGGTTTGATTACCCCTTCGCTTGAAGAGATGACCTACGTTGCCCAAGAAATGCAGCGCGATCCGTATTTCCGTGACCAGCAATTGCCTTTGATGATTGGTGGGGCAACTACATCCCGTGTCCATACTGCAGTCAAAATTGCGCCGCACTATGACGGTCCCGTCGTCTATGTACCGGATGCATCGCGTTCCGTCTCGGTTGCATCCAGCTTGCTATCGGATGAAAGCGCCAGCAAATTTATTCAAGAGTTGCGCGATGACTATGAGCGCATCCGCTTACAGCATGCTAATCGCAAAGCAGTGCCAACCATTTCACTGGAAGCAGCACGTCAAAATCGAGAAAAAATCGATTGGACTGCCTACACGCCAGAGAAGCCCAAATTCATTGGTCGCCGGGTCTTCAAAAACTTTGCCCTCAGTGAAATTGCCAAGTTCATTGACTGGACCCCGTTTTTTCAAACCTGGGATTTGGCGGGTAAGTTCCCTGCCATCCTCGAGGATGAGGTAGTTGGTGTTGAAGCGAAAAAAGTATTCGCTGATGCGCAAGCTCTATTGGAGAAAATCGTTAAAGGACAGTGGCTTCAAGCGGATGGCGTAGTCGCGTTTTATCCTGCCAACGCTCTTGGTGATGACATTGTGTTGTACAGCGATGAAACACGCGAGCATCCCCTATTTGTCTGGCATAACTTACGCCAGCAGTCAGAGCGGCCGGTGGTCGACGGAGTAAGGCGCCCTAATCGCTGCCTTGCAGACTACGTTGCCCCGCGGGATTCTGGAGTGGCAGATTACGTTGGCTGTTTTGCCGTTACTACCGGACATGGTGTTGAAAAGAAAGTCGCTGAATTTCAGGCAAAAAACGACGACTACAACGCCATCATGCTCAAGGCATTGGCAGATCGCCTGGCGGAGGCATTTGCTGAACTCATGCACCACCGCGTGCGTACTGATCTGTGGGGTTATGCAAGCGATGAGTCCCTAACAAATGAGGCCATGATCGATGAGCAATATCGCGGCATTCGGCCGGCACCCGGTTATCCAGCCTGCCCGGCCCATGAGGTCAAGCGCGATATGTTGCGCATCGTTGGCGCTGAAGACATTGGTATGACCCTAACCGAGTCTTTTGCAATGGATCCCGCCTCCAGTGTGAGCGGATTTTATTTGGCGCACCCCAATGCGCAGTATTTCAACGTGGGTAAAGTAGCAGCCGATCAAGTCGAGGATTTGGCCAAGCGCCGCGATGAATCGATTGAAGCGGTGCGCCGGTCCCTATCGAGCTCGTTGGAGTAATTTCCTTTGTTTGCTTAGCAAAGGCTTGTCTTTAGACGCCCCATACGATGGGCTCATTTGCGGCCTGAGCTTGTTTCATGAGCTCTAGAAAGGGGAAGGCGCGCTGCCCTAGACGATCGGTAGTCGGCTTTTCTTGGTCCGAGTCTGCGGGCATATCGGGCATGCTATTTCTGGAGGCTACATCGGCAGCGATCGCAGATTCAAGGCGGGCAATAAACTCCGGCAGACGCTCTGCGACCAAAATGCCCCGTTGCTCTAGGGGATGTTCAAGGATGTCAAAAATACGTTGGCTCAAATCCGAGAGCATGATGACATCGGGACCTGCTTTAGAGTGAAATTGATAGATCATAATTTAGCTTACCACCTTTATGAAGCCCCTATACATAATCGGCCACTACGCCTGATAAACTCACCTCCTATGCTGTTAAATCACAAAACCCAGTTAATTGAATCGCTACGCCTCGCCTTGAGTGCGGTTGCAGATAGTCGCGGTATTGCACAGGATGCACCGATTGAGCCACGACTTGAGCGACCCAAATCAGTGGACCATGGGGATGTCGCTTGCAACATTGCATTGCAAATCGCCAAAGCATGGAAGATGAATCCCCGTGAGTTAGCTCAGGCCATCGTCGATTCCTTGGGGTCAGACCCGAGTTATGCAAGGCTGATTGCATCGAGTGAGATTGCGGGGCCTGGATTTATTAATTTCCGCTTAAGCAATAAAGCCAAAACTGAAGTAGTAACAGCAGTACTCGGTCAGAAAAAAACATTCGGCAAGCGTACAGGCGATGGAGCATCACGGGCAATGGTGGAGTTTGTTTCTGCCAATCCAACTGGTCCCTTGCACGTTGGTCATGGCCGGCAAGCAGCGCTCGGCGATGCCATTGCTAATCTGCTCGACACCCAAGGGATTGCCGTACACCGGGAGTTTTATTACAACGATGCTGGGGTGCAGATTACGAATTTAGCGGCATCCGTGCATGCGCGCTTGAGTGGACTCAAGCCGGGTGATGCGAGTTGGCCAGAGCAGGCTTACAACGGCGATTACATTGCGGAGATTGCAGAGGCGTACAAGACCTCTCCTGAGTGCAAGGGTATTGATGACTTGGCAGCAATTCAGCAGTTTGCAGTTGCCTATCTTCGCAATGAGCAGGATATCGATTTACGCACCTTTGGCGTTCAGTTTGATTGCTACTACCTCGAGTCCTCTTTGTATACCGATGGCAGTGTGGCTCAGATCGTTTCTGACCTGGGGGCGATAGGCAAAACATATGAAGCCGATGGTGCACTGTGGCTCAGGACCACAGAGGATGGTGATGATAAGGATCGCGTGATGCGCAAGTCTGATGGCACATACACTTATTTTGTGCCGGATGTGGCTTACCATGCGAGCAAATGGCAGCGTGGCTTCACTAAAGTAATCAATGTTCAAGGCAGCGATCACCATGGCACCATTGCTCGCGTACGTTCTGGCTTGCAAGGCGTTGCGCAAAAACGTGGCTGGATTGTTCCGGCTGATTACCCCGACTATGTTCTGCACAAGATGGTGACGGTGATGCGGCATGGGCAAGAGGTCAAGATTTCAAAACGAGCCGGGTCTTATGTGACCGTTCGCGATTTAGTGGAATGGTCTGGCGGCGTTACCGAGTCGATGAGCGCCCAAGAGCGTGAATTGGCTTTGCAGCGCGGACGTGATGCAGTGCGCTTTTTCTTAATTTCTCGTAAGGCTGATACAGAATTTGTTTTTGATGTGGATTTGGCGTTGCAACAGAATGACGAAAACCCCGTCTTCTATGTGCAATACGCACATGCGCGCATTTGCTCCATTTTGCAGCAATGGAATGGTACCGATGCCGAGCTTTTGAGTGCCAATCTTTCGCTTTTAGATAGCAAGGCTTCCGATCATTTGCTGCGCCGCCTTGCCGAGTACCCCGAGATGCTAACGACTGCTGCTGCCGAGTTGTCCCCACACGCAGTCGCGTTTTATCTACGTGATTTAGCCGGAGATTTCCACACTTTTTACAATGCAGACCGGGTTTTGGTGGACGATGTAGACCTTAAATTAGCAAGGCTGGCTTTATTGTCAGCAAGCCGACAAGTGATTGAAAATGGATTAGCTTTATTGGGTGTATCGGCGCCCAGAAAAATGTAAGATAAGGGGAATGATGAAAAAAACCAATCAACCTGCCAGATTTCCATTTCACCTAATAGCCGCAAGCAATAGGGAATTTGGCGGCACTATTTTGGGTTTAGTGATTGGTTTAGTAATTGGTCTCAGTCTTGCCTTGGCAGTAGCCTTTTATATTTCTAAAACGCCACCGCAAGAGCGACCTGGAGTCAAAGCTCCCAATCTTCCTTTGTCGATTAAACCTGCTGTCCCCGCCGAGGCTGCGACCAGTGAAGAAGAAAAACCAGCCCCTCAAATTGATTTAAATAAACCCCTCCAGGGCAAATCCCCGGCAGTCCCCAGTAGCAGCGCTGATCCAATAGCCGATATAGCGACGGGCAAATCAGCAGCAGACGCGGCGGCGAGCACAAAGTCAGATCCCAAGATAGAAGTCATCTATTTTGTTCAAACCGGCGCTTTTGCAAGTCAATCCGAGGCCGATGCGCAAAAAGCCAGTTTAGCCATGCAGGGAATGCAATCTCAAATTAGTGAAGGCTTGGTCGATGGCAAAGCCGTATGGCGGGTTCGTATCGGCCCTTTTGCCAATGTGGATGATAGCGGTATTGTGCGCAGTAAGTTAACCGGTATGGGCATCAAGCCCGCCGTCATTAAGGTCAACAAATAATGAAATCATTTATGCGATTACTGCAAGTTACGCTGGGTGCTGTGTTTGCCCTGAGTTGTTTCATGCCCCTTTCACATGCTCAGGGCCCTGCAAAGATAGAGCCTGGATTTGACTATCGTATCTTGCCAGTAGCTCAGCCGCTCGATACCAAAGGCAAAGTGGAAGTCATTGAATTCTTTTGGTACGGCTGTCCACATTGCTTTGATTTCGATCCTGAAATCATGGCATGGGAAAAGCGCCAAGCGAAAGATGTGGTCTTTCGTCAAGTACCGATTGCCTTTCGTGAGGAGCTGATGCCCCACAGTCAATTGTTCTATGCGCTTGAGGCTTTAGGCAAGAGCAATCTCAATTCGAAGGTGATGTTTGCCATGCATCGGGAGAATAAGCGCCTTCTTAATGAGAATGACATCGCAGACTGGGTTGCAAGCCAAGGCGTTGATCGCAATGCATTCTTGGCAGCATACCGTTCATTTGCGGTTGTCTCAAAGGCAAGAGCCGCAAGGCAGATGGGCGAGGCGTACCGCATTGATGGCGTTCCGACTGTCGCAATTCAAGGAAAGTACATTACTTCACCTTCCATTGCCGGTACACGTGCAAAAGCCATCGCAGTGATGGATCACTTGGTCGAAAAAGTCAGAAAAGAAAATTACAAGTAATTGAGGTGCTGCTGTCTACGATGTTAAATTTTGACGAAACGCCGTAGTATCCAGAAGTAAATAGGATAAGGCAGTAAGCGTAAAAACTTTAAGAATCCAGAAAACCGTTTGGGAAAATGGATATCAAACTCACCCTCACGTATGCCATCCAAAATGTGTTTGGCTGCCTCTTCAGAGCTAATTAAGGCGGGCATTTCAAAGTCATTCTGCGCAGTAGCCTCGGTCTTTACAAAGCCCGGAGAAATCATGTGCACCCCTATGCCTTTGGGTTGCAGATCATAAAAGAGGGTTTCGCAAAAATTAATCATGGCCGCTTTACTCGGGCCATAAGCCAGGGCTTTCGGTAGGCCGCTGTAGCCAGCCACACTACCGACGATGGCGATATGACCACTATGCCGCTCTAGCATATTCGGCAAGACCGCAGCCACGGCGCGCATCGGACCCAATACATTGGCGTTGATGGTTTTCTCGGCTGACTCCATTTCAAAGTTGTCGGCGCGCAGTGGTATGTAAATCCCGGAAACAAACAACAAGAGATCGAGCTGTCCCCATTCCTGCATGAGCTGTTGGTAAGAGGCCTGAATTGCCTGAGGCTCGGTCACATCTAAGGGCAATATCAAACTTTGATTTGGCTTACCGTGCTGCGCCACCGCTTGAAGATTTTGCAGGCGACGGCCAGAGAGTGCGACCGATGCGCCAGCTCCAAATAGCGCGATTGCGCAAGCCTCGCCAATCCCACTGCTGGCGCCGATGACCCATACGCGTTTACCGGCGAAATCCTGTATGCCAATGTGTTTCATGGGCGTAAGCTATCTCCGCTAGTGTGATCGTGAACCAGGGTGAATTGAACTACATCGATATTGCGTTCTGAAAAGCCAGCAGCGCAGTACATGAGATAAAAATTCCAGAGCCGGACGAAGGCCTCATCAAAGCCGAGTTGGCGAACTTGATCGAGACTTTGATTAAACGACTCATACCAAATGCACAGTGTTTTTGCGTAATCGCTACCAAATGCAAATTCATCCTGAATCCGCAAGCCAGCCCGAGCCGCATATTCTTTAAAGGCGGATTTGGATGGCAACATACCGCCTGGGAAAACGTACTGCTGAATAAAGTCCGTACTACTTCGATAGCGCTCAAATAATTCTTCGGCAATCACAATGGTCTGAATGCAAGCTTTTCCGCCAGGCTTTAGGGAGGATGCAATCGTCTTGAAATACTGCTCCCAATGGTTTTCACCGACTGCCTCAAACATTTCGATGGAAGCAATGCCATCAAATTGATCTTTGCAATCGCGATAGTCCTGAAACCGAATCTCAGAATGAAGGCCTTGCTGTACAAGACGCTCTTCGGCAAATTTCTGCTGTTCTCGGGATAAAGTAAGGCCGGTTACATGACATCCTGCTTGGGCCGCCTCTTCAATAAAGCCACCCCAGCCACAGCCAATTTCCAGAATACGTTTTCCTGGAGCAGCATCGATGGCGGACAAAATACGGCGGTACTTATTCGATTGCGCCTGAGCCAATGGGAGCTGGAGATCGTCGCTAAACCATGCGCTGGAATAGGTCATGCTGGGATCAAGCCATAAAGAATAGAAGGGATTACCTAAGTCATAGTGCGCATGAATATTTTTGCGGCTGCCCGATTTCGAATTGTTGCGCATCCGATGTTTGATGCGGTAGAACAAGGAACCAAACCAGCTGCCATAGATTGCTTTTTCAAGGAGAGTCCGATTTCGAATCGCTATCTCTAATATGGCTTTTAAGTTAGATGTATTCCATTGGCCACGAATGTAGCTCTCAGCAAAACCAATATCACCATGTTTTAGAACGTCTTTAAAAACGGTCCAATCCAGGATATGTAAGTCAGCATGCAAATCGTCGCTGCTGGTGCCAAAGTATTCGGTTCTACCGTCCGGTAAGGTCAGCGCTAAATGCCCAGATTTAACGTTGCTGAGTAAGGCCAGAAACGTTCTTGCTGCCAGCGGAATTGATTGGGCTGCCTGTCGATCGGCAGAGCGTGAAAAACTTAATCGCGATAGAAGGGATTGTCCAGGTCGATTCATCTACTAACTTCAAAGTCCGGCGGTTTTGGTTTGGAGTGGAATGGGACCCCTTTGGCCCACAGTTTCAGTGCCTGCCAATGAATACGTCCAATTACCCCAATGCTCATGAGAGGATATCGCAATATCGACAAATACAGGGAAGTCCGCGTCAGCGGGTGTGCCTCACCGCTAATGCTGGTGTGAATTAAGGGCTGCCCATCCTCATGAAGCTCAATGCGGTTGACGGTATTCTGTCCGGATTGGCTTTCTTGGGGAAAGAGGAAGCGAAAGCGGTATTCACCGCTGACATCGCAAAAAGGGGATACATGAAAGACCTTATTCGTTGTCAGGGTTTCTCCCGAATGCAGTGGCTCCCCTGAATCTTTACTTAAGAGATAGCAGTGACGCTCCCCAAAGGTATTGTTGACCTCAGCGATGACGGCGCGTACTTGCCCGTTGGGTTTGGTGCAAATCCAAAAACTCACGGGATTAAAGACATAGGCCAAAACCCGTGGAAAGGTTTGTAACCAGATTTCGCCATCGGGATGCGTAATCCCATGTGATGCTAGGAGGTGCTCAGCCCAGCCCAGACTATCTACATCGCCACGACCATGATCCTTGTCAAAAAAGGAAAAGAAGCGAAATTGATTGTCACCTAAGCCATGCTGACGAAGTAATTCCGGATTGCGCTGCCGCTCACGCATAGGAATGCTGATCGTAAATACCGAATACGCGAATGCATTTTTTGCGGGGCGCAAGCGGCGATGTTGAACAACGCCAAAATTCAGTTTCGGCGTTAAATCAATTGGCAACATTGACCTCTGCTGGAGAAGTAGAGATGCTCACAGGATGTTTGCTGCGCTCTAGGATTGCTTCAGCAACCGTCTCTCCAGAGCGCAAGCCATCTTCATGAAATCCGTACCCAGTCCATGCGCCGCAATACCAAACCGATGACTTGCCTTGAATTAGAGGCAAGCTTGCTTGCGCATCGGTAGCGCGCATATCAAATACCGGGTGCGCATACTGAATCTCCTGAAACACCTTGCTGGGGTCAGGCTCACGCAGTGGATTGAGGGTGACGATGATGGGAATGTCTTTCAGTGCTGGAGGCAAGGGCTGAAGGAGATTAATCAGATAACTGACGCTGACCGTATCTTCAGTCACATCGGCATTCTTAGCTTGCGCCGTGTAATTCCAGGCGGCCCAGCAGCGCTTACGCTTTGGTAGAAAAGAGGCATCGGTATGTAAGATGGCCCGATTTGCCTGATAGGGAATTGCACTCAGAATCGATTGGCTTGCTGGATCAATGCCGCGCAACAGATTAAGACTTTGATCGCTATGGCAGGCCATCACAATCTCATCAAACTGGGCAGTACCGCTGGCAGTGCTGACTTCAATTTCCTGCTGTTTACTATTGGCGGGGACATGAACCGCCGTAACTGCTTCACGAACCCAATGAACGCCGCGCTGATCAAGGGCAGCAACTAAGCGTTTTACGTATTCGCGCGAGCCGCCCTGCACCGTAAGCCACTGCGGTCGATCTTGTATTTTCAGGAGACCGTGGTTATGGCAAAAGCGTGCCATGGTTTGAATCGGAAATTCCAGCATTTGATCGACAGAGCATGACCAAATTGCGCCAATCATAGGTAAAAAATACCAATCCCGAAAAGGCTTACCAAAAGCGTGGCGATCTAGAAAGTCTGCAATGCTTTCTTCTTGACCTGATGTCTTGCTTAAGTGCCTCTCACCTGACTCCTGACTTAAAGCCAGTGCTGTCGCAAGTGCATTAAAGCGCATGATGTCACGCGCCATTTTCCAAAAAGAAGGGCGGACTAAATTACGCCGTTGACCAAAGAAGGAATTGAGGTCATTTCCAGCCCATTCCAGTGGTGGAGTCGATTCGAGCTTGACGGAAAACGACATCTCGGATGGAAAAATAGGCACAGCCAATTCTTCAAATAGGCGAACAAGGCGTGGATAGGTGCGGCGATTAAAGACCAAGAACCCTGTGTCGACACCGTGCTGCACTGGTCCGCTTGGAGTATCAACGGTAATGTCAACCGTATTGCTGTGACCCCCAATGTGTTTTCCGGATTCGTAAATCGTGATCTCGAAATCAGGATGCTGACGCAGGCGGTAAGCACAGCCTAAGCCTGAGATACCGGCACCAATAATAGCAATGCGCTTTTTGGCCATCACTGCTTCCCTTGCAGTAACTTCTCAACCTGGGATGTGATGGTTCTGCCACTGGGATTTGTGAGACTGCCATATGCCTCCACCACATTGCCATTGCGATCAATCAGGTATTTGTAAAAATTCCACTTCGGTGTGGTGCCTGTTTTTTCAATTAACATTTTGAATAAGGGATTCGGATTTTTTCCGGAGACGCTCGATTTGGTAAACATCGGAAACTTGACGTCATAGGTGTTTTTGCAAAAGTCCGCAATTTGCTTATTCGTGCCGGGCTCTTGCTGACCAAAGTCATTCGATGGAAATCCTAAAACGACAAATCCTTTTTGTTGGTATTTGGAATAAATTTTTTCAAGGTCATCGTATTGTCCGGTAAAGCCACAATAACTGGCAGTATTGACCACCATGATTACCTTCCCTTGGTACTGGCATAAGTTTTGCGGAACTTCATCTTGCAGGCGCAAAAAAGTATGTGAAAGAAGGGGGCTACAGGCGGGGGCGGCGGCCTGAGCAATGGCCGGAGCACTGAAGGAAAGTCCTAGCCAACAGGCCGCTACAAGGAAGAAATGCCGCATAAATTCATTAAGGAAAAAAAGAACAGGGCTCCAGTCTAAGTCATTCCAGTTAAGATGTTTTATGAGCACAAAATCCCAAACAGTTAAAAGCGCAAAGGGCAGTCAAGTCACCCGTAATCTCATCTTGGTTTTGGGTGATCAACTGAACCTGGACAGCCCAGTTCTGCAAAATGCCGACTGGCAGCAGGATGCGGTATTGATGATTGAGTCTGCCGGTGAGGCTGCCTGGGTTTGGAGCCATAAGGCACGAATTGCCCTGTTTTTATCCGCAATGCGCCATTTTGCAGCTGCTTTAAACCAGGCGGGTGCACGCGTCTACTACCAGTCCATGGAGAGCAATCCGCATATCACGCTGGGGGATGCCTTAAAAGAGGCCATTGAGCACTACAAGCCAGCCTCAGTCCATTGTGTTGAGCCCGGAGAATGGCGCGTTTGGGGCGAGATTACAGCGGCGTGTACTACGCTGAATACCCCACTTCACATTGCAAGCGATACGCATTTCTTATGCGATTTAAATGAATTTAAAGCATGGGCAGGGGCAAAGAAAGAATTGCGAATGGAATTCTTTTACCGCCAGATGCGCAAAAAGCACGGCGCTCTGATGGACAAAACGGGCGAGCCAGAGGGCGGGCAATGGAATTACGACGCAGAAAACCGCTCCAGCTATCCCAAAAAGGGCCCCGGCTTAATTGATCCACCCGAGTTTTTTGAGCCCGATGCCGTTACAAAAGAGGTGCTTACCGTAGTCGGTAACCGTTTTAAAGAACACCCCGGCAGCCTGAAGCAGTTTTTGTGGCCTGTCACCCGTCAGCAAGCCTTAGTGGCCTTGGACCGTTTCATTGATGCTCGGCTCGTGCATTTTGGCAAATACGAAGATGCGATGTGGACCAACACCCCGTTTGGCTGGCATTCGGTCTTATCGTCCAGCCTCAATCTCAAGCTGATTAATCCACGAGAGGTCATTGAGCGGGTAGAGGCGGCATGGCGCGCGGGTGACGCTAGTCTTGCGGCAGCAGAAGGTTTGATTCGGCAAATTCTGGGTTGGCGTGAATTTATTCGCGGGGTCTATTGGCTTGATATGCCCAAGATGGGAACTGCCAATTACTTTGGTTATAAACGCGAGTTACCAGCATGGTATTGGACCGGCAAAACGAAAATGGCATGCATGGCCGATGTGATTGGACAAACACTCGAATACGGCTATGCCCACCACATCCAGCGATTGATGGTGATGGGAAACTTTTCCCTCTTAGCAGGCCTCTCGCCTCAGGCGGTAAGTAGCTGGTTTTTAGCAGTGTATGTGGATGCCGTAGAGTGGGCCGAATTACCTAACGTTGCGGGTATGGCTTTATTTGCTAACGGTGGGCGCTTTACCAGTAAGCCGTATGTTTCCAGCGGGGCTTATATTAAGCGCATGAGTAATTACTGTGGTCATTGCCCATATAAGCCTGATGTACGGGTGGGTGATGAGGCATGTCCGTTCACTACCTTATATTGGAATTTTTTAATGAACCACCAGTCTGAGTTTGAAAAAAATCCACGCACGCGCTTGATGACTGCAAACTTGAAGCGGATCGACGATGCCGAGAAAAAACAGATTCAACAACATGCTGTAGTCTTACTAAACAATATTGAAACCATTTAAGTAGACAATTAATTGCGATGACTATTCCAAGCAAACCCAGTTTCGAGTCAAAAATATGCCACGCAGACAGCCTAGCTGCAGCGCTAGCTACCCTTCCACGCCCGATCGTATTTACGAATGGCGTCTTTGATATTTTGCATCGCGGTCATGCGAGTTATTTAGATCAAGCACGCCAGCTGGGCGGCAGTTTGGTGGTGGGTGTGAATACCGACGATTCAGTCAAGATGTTAGGTAAGGGCGATGATAGGCCGATCAACTCTGAGGCAGATCGGCAAGCGCTGTTGGCCGCATTGGCGAGCGTTGATTTGGTAGTGCTATTTTCAGAAAAAACGCCAGTCGAGTTACTTAAGCGTGTACGACCTGATATCTATGTCAAGGGCGGTGATTATGCGATCGATGCACTAGAGGAAACCCGGCTAGTTAAAAGCTGGGGCGGAACTGCGATAGCCATTCCTTTTATCTATGAGCGCTCCACCACTAGCCTACTTGGACGAATTCGCAGCGAATGAGTTAGCGTAATTCTTGGCGCATCCAAGACCAAAGTCCGCGTAGCACAAGGCCATTGATGGCCTCAGTGGAAATGGCCTGAGAAAGGCTGTGCTGCTTTAGTTCGGCAGCAATATGTTTTGCATTCCCGCCATCAATCCAAATGCGATCGATCGGCTGGTGCATTTCTTTAGCGACGTGTAATGCCTCATGAATTGCACCCACTTGAGCGGCAAGGCAGCCCTTATAGATTGCCGCATCCGTCGATAATCCAAAACCATCCACTCGCTCTGCCTCGCTGGTGGCTGGCAGCTTTGCAGTATGCAAGGCCAAGCTCGATTGCATTAAGCCTAAGCCAGGAATAATCCAGCCGCCGTGGTGAATGCCATTAGCTCCTAAGAAATCAATCGTAGTAGCGGTGCCGGCATTGACAATGACGCTATTACCGCTTGATAAAGTGCGGGCTGCAATCAGGCCAGCCCACCGATCGGCGCCAAGCTGTTCGGGGTGCGTATAGCGTGAGCGAAGTCCGTCAACAGGAGAGTTCCCGCGCAAGCGAAACCAGGCCACATCTTGCCACTGCGCAAACAATTGCTTGAGGTTGGTGGCACATTCTTCTGCAGCAACACAGCACACCCCAATAGCATCCGGCTTTGGAATCGTTTGCAAAATGTAATGCGCTAACTCAGCACAGTGTTCTGGGGAAAGCAGTAATTGGGTATCGATTGCCCCAGAGTAAAGCCAAAGCTTTTTATTACGGTCAATCGGATTTTGTTGTGACTCAACCGCCGCCCATTTCAGCCGGGTATTGCCGACATCAAATAGGAGGTACATGCTCATGCTTGCCTACGCAGTGATACGTCACCGGCATGAACCGCAACGAGTGCATGGTCCGTTTGAATTTGATACGCCCCAGTATGGTCAATGCCGGATGCTACGCCCTCAATGTTTTTCTCTCCGCGCACGCTTGTAAAGACAGGTTCTCCTTGAAAGGCATCCCAATCCGACCACCGCTCCATAAATGGCTCAAAGCCATGTTGATCAAACTCAGCGCATAAGTGCTCAAACGCATTGACTAGATTAAGCCAGATGTAATCCTGATCCGGTAGCGCCTGCCCTTGCATTAATAGTTGGTCTAGTCCCCCAATGGGGCCGGAGTGAATGGCTTTTAATTCAGCGGCATCGCTAATATGGGAGTGCATATTAAGGCCAACTCCAATAATCATCCAGCTTGGTTCTGTGGGTGCAGTTTGACCGCCCTCAATCAAGATGCCACCCAGCTTTGCATGACCAATCACAATGTCATTGGGCCATTTCAAGCGGAGTCCTTGTTGATAGAGAACGCGTTCACTCGTATTGAGTGCACTGCAGATACCCTCAATGACTGCCAACCCTGCAACCAAGCTAAGGCCGCCTAATGCGCCAAGACTTTTGTGAAAAGGGAATGCCAAGGAGAAAGAGAGCGAGTCCTCGGCATTGGCATACCAGGTTCTGCCAGCACGCCCTTTGCCATGGGTCTGTTTTTTACTCAGGCGGGCAACTGGATCGATCAGCGTACCAGCACGCCACCGCGCCATGAGGTCATCGTTGGTTGACCGTGTTTGGGCGACGCGCTCAAGGATGCAGTTTCCGTTCATTTCACTATTGTAGAAAGGTCTGACCTAAAATTGCAGGATGTCAGCAGAATCAGGGCAAAATCCCCGTCCGCGTAAATTAGTATGGCCTCTACAGGCTATGCCGCTGGCGCGAGCCATGGCCTTAATCTATGGCTTCTTGATTATTTACACCAGCCTGAATCCATTTGATTTTTATTTTCAAAATGGGGTGAAGGGGACCGCTTGGATTTCAGCCCCATTGCCGCGCTTCATTCCCTTATTTGATGTAGTGGCCAATGTATTGGCATACATCCCCTTGGGTTTTTTGCTGGTGTGCGTCGTCTTTCCGCGCTGGCGCCGTTTTGTCGCCTTGTCGATTGCGCTGGTTTGCTGCGCGCTACTTGCCGCAGGTGTAGAAAGTTTACAAACCTGGCTACCCACGCGAATCCCTAGCCAAACAGACTGGTGGGCTAATGTTCTGGGCGGTTTTATTGGCGCTCTATTAGCGGTTCCGCTAGGGCCTCAATGGCTTTCTGGTAGTGCTCTGCGGCGGCAATTTGATGTGTGGTTTGGGCTCAACTGGGGCGCGGCAACCTTGTTTATCCTGTTTCCGTGGGCGCAGATTTATCCCCAAAGTGCATGGCTTGGCATGGGAGCATGGCGACAACTCGTTGGCGCAGCAGATTGGGGAACTTTAGTCATGAATCAGATGCTACGTGAGGGCTTGATTACCGCCAGCTGCTGGCTTGGGGTTGGGTTAATCCTCTCCCTCGGAATGCGAGCCACAGCCCCGCAATGGCGATTGCTCATGAGTTTGCTGGGCGCTTCAGTACTGATTAAGAGCCTCTTCACTGGTTTGCAGTTTGGTGGGGAATTTAGCCTAGCCTGGCTGACTACAGGGGCCATTTGGGGCATGTTGATTGGGAGTGCTTTACTGCTATGGGCTATTCGCTGGGGCAGTCACTACCGCTTATGGGTCGGCCTAGGTTGTTTGGCGGCCATGCTTTTGCTAGTTAACTTGTTTCCTGATAACCCCTACTTTGCTTTGACTCTAAAGGCATGGTTTCAGGGTCGCCTCCTTCATTTCAATGATCTGATGAAATGGGCCTCTTTCCTTTGGCTTCCATTTGCAATAGCTTGGGTGTTACAAAATCAGTTCGATACCCGAATAACGAAACGACCGATATAATTTTTATATGCCATTTAAACACCACCTTTTCTTTTGCCTTAATGAACGCAGTAATGGCGAGAATTGCTGCGCCCAGCACAACGCATTTGAGTTGTTCACTTATGCTAAAAATCGCATTAAAGAGCTCGGGCTTTCCGGCGCTGGCAAGATTCGCGTCAATAAAGCGGGCTGCCTAGATGCATGTAATCTCGGGCCCGTGATGGTGATCTACCCAGAGGGGACGTGGTATACCTTTATTGATGCGGATGATATCGAGGAAATCATTCAATCCCATTTGATTAAAGGCAAGCCCGTTGAACGTTTGCTGGCAGCTTAATTTTTCTTCTTCTAAAAAGACGCGCGCATGAATAGCCGTACCCAAGTGATTTCGATTGATGGCATCGTCGGCCCAATTGAAATGTCAATTGACTTACCTGATTTACTCAAAAGTGATCCCGGTTTTATGGTTCGCGGCCTTGCTTTGGTTGCTCATCCACATCCTTTGCTAGGCGGCACTATGGATAACAAGGTTGCGCAAACGATTGCTCGGGCGTTTAATCAATTGGGTTATGTCAGTGTGCGCCCCAATTTTCGCGGTGTTGGCGGTACAGCAGGTGTTCATGATGAGGGTGTTGGTGAATTGGCTGACTTACTGCATGTATCGGATTGGATGCGTGATCCACAGACGTGGATGAATAACGAATTAACTGAGCAGTACATTTGGACCAATTCAATTGCGAACTTGCCGCTAGTGGTTGCAGGATTCTCGTTCGGTAGTTTTGTCGGCAGTCATTTGATAAAGGCTTTGGCTGATTTGGGACGCCCTGCAGAACGCTTTGTCATGGTGGGCAGTGCCGCAGGTAAGTGGGAATTGCTCGAAGTGCCCAAAGATACGATCATGATTCATGGCGAGCTGGATGAGACTATTCCCTTGTCGAACGTATTTGATTGGGCAAGGCCACAAGAGCTAACTATCCAAGTGGTGCCGGGCGCAGATCACTTTTTTCACCGTAAATTGCACTGCATTCGGAATATTATTTTGGGCGAGTGGCTGGGTCAGCCAGCTTGGCCAAACCAAGGGTAAGGACCATGGAAGAAAAATCACTGATTGAATACCCCTCTATTTTTCCGATTAAAGTCATGGGAAAAGATGCCCCTGAATTTTTACCGGCCATGGTGCACATAGCGAAACAGTTTGATCCTGTTTTCGACGAGCAAACCGTTGAGAAGCGGCCCTCTCAGAATGGTAAATACATGGGGCTGACGCTCAGCATTAATGCAACCAGTCGCGAGCAACTGGATGAGCTCTATCGCACCTTATCAACCCACCCTCTTGTTAGTATTGTTCTTTAGTTGATATGGCATGACTATAGCCATTCGACAGCTTGGCGTAGTGGATTATGTAACAACGTATGAAGCCATGCGTTTATTTACAAAAGAGCGCACTGCATCGACCCTAGACGAAATCTGGGTCTTAGAGCATCCCCCCGTTTTTACGCTAGGACTCGCAGGCGATCCTGCGAACCTGCATGCTGCAGATGGCACCATTCCGTTGGTACAGGTAGATCGGGGCGGGCAGATTACCTATCACGGCCCCGGACAGCTCGTTGTCTATTTATTGTTAGATCTCCGCCGGTATGGCTTACATGTCAAAGAGTTTGTTTATCGGATTGAGCAGGCAGTCATGGATACCCTGGCTGAATATAGATTGCCAGCAGTTCGCGAGGCGGGAGCGCCGGGCATCTATATTGCGCCATCATTTCAGGGGGCATCCGAATGGCATGGCGCTAAGATCGCAGCATTAGGTCTAAAAGTAACGCGGCATTGTTCGTACCATGGCCTTGCCCTTAATGTGAATATGGATTTGGCGGCATTCGAGCAAATCCACCCTTGTGGTTATGCGGGATTGCGTACAGTAGATATGAGAACATTGGGGATCGAAGACAATATGGCATCAGTCGCTCAGCGCCTAGTTGATCAGCTGCGGCAGCAGTTAACCCCAATTGCGTGATGTGCAGTGCATATAGGAAACCATGACAGTAGATAAATCCAGTATTCAGGTGCAAGCCACCCCAGAGTACGACCCCCTGCGAAAGCAGAAGTCGGCTGAAAAGACAGCGCGCATTCCGATCAAGATTGTGCCGATTGAAGAAGTATTAAAAAAGCCCGATTGGATTCGGGTTAAGGCGGCATCAAATAACTCCCGCTTTGCAGAAATTAAAAAAATTCTCCGCGAGAATGAATTAGTCACAGTTTGCGAGGAAGCCAGTTGCCCAAATATTGGCGAATGTTTCGGTAGCGGTACGGCTACCTTCATGATCATGGGTGATAAGTGCACACGCCGATGCCCCTTCTGCGATGTGGGCCATGGCCGCCCCGATCCTCTGGACACGAATGAGCCGCACAATTTAGCACGCACGATTGCTGCCCTTAAATTAAATTATGTGGTGATCACCAGTGTGGATCGCGATGATTTGCGTGATGGCGGCGCACAGCATTTTGTGGACTGCATTACGCAATCACGCAGCTTGTCGCCAAAAACACGCATCGAGGTATTGGTGCCTGATTTTCGAGGCCGTTTAGAAAAGGCCTTGGATGTGTTCTCAGCTAATGTCGCGATGGGCCTGCCCGATGTCATGAATCACAATCTAGAAACAGTACCTCGGCTATATAAGCAAGCCCGCCCCGGCGCAGATTATGCTCACTCATTATTGTTGCTGAAGGAATTTAAGGAGCGCTTTCCTTCAATTCCAACAAAGAGCGGACTGATGGTTGGCCTGGGCGAAACCGATGAAGAAATTCTGGAGGTGATGCGTGATATGCGCGCGCACAACATCGACATGCTGACCATTGGCCAGTACTTGGCGCCATCGGGTCACCATTTACCAGTGCAGCGTTATGTCCATCCAGATGTTTTTAAGGAGTTCGAGCGCGAAGCCTATGCTATGGGCTTTACCCATGCAGCGGTCGGCGCGATGGTACGTTCAAGTTACCATGCTGACCAGCAGGCCCATGGAGCGGGGGTTGTTTAGTTTTAGGATGTTGAGCCGAGCAATGCAGTCGCTAGGCTCGGTAAAAGTAGTCGGAATCATGTTGGTGGGCGCGGCCATTTTAGGTTGTAGTCCTAAGTTGGATTGGCGCACCGTGAATACTGAGCGCCTCGGCTACACCGCACTCTTTCCTGAAAAGCCAAAGCAAGCAGAGCGGAACCTGCCCTATGCTGGACTCGAGTTACAGCAAACACTGGAAGTAGTGCAGATTGATGATGCGATCATGTCGATCACCACGATTATTGTGCCATCGAGCATCAACGCCCAAGCAGGCGCCCTACTCGAACAAGTACAAAAAGCCATCTTACAGTCGGCCAATGCACTTCAAACTACACCAATCAAACACCTATCCCAGTATGTAATTGCAGGGCCGAGTCGTAGCAAAGGATTGGCTGAGGACTATTTGTTTGAAATCCAGAGTCCAAGCGGCAAGCGCTGGATGCGTGTACGCTGGATTATGCGCCCCGATGGTGAGGGCGGCAGTCGCATCTATCAACAATCGCTGTTGATCTTAGCGCCTGCGAATGTGAAGGCATTTAAGTCTGAACTTACTGCAGAAAAGTGGGACCCATTTTTTGACGAGTTCCGGGTGCAATAAATGAGTTTGCATTGGTATCGCGATCCGCAGCAGGCGATACAGCTCCCACTGCAGGGCCGCTATGCCTTGCGCGTGTTCATGGCCTTTGCCTTGGCTTATATCATCTCGTATGCCTTCCGTTCCATTAATGCCGTTATTTCTCCTGAGCTCATTCGTGATCTACATTTGAGTCACGCCGAGCTGGGTTTTTTGTCTTCAGCCTACTTTATTGGCTTTGGTGCGACACAAATCCCAGTGGGATTAGCGCTTGATCGCTTTGGGCCGCGCGCAACTGAAATGGCATTAATGAGCTTTGCCATTATTGGTGCCCTGATTTTTGCTGTTGCCGATCAATTTTTAACCTTAGTGATTGGACGGGTCTGCATCGGAATTGGTGTGTCAGCGTGTTTGATGTCGGCCTTCTCAGCTTTTCGGACTTGGTTTCCAGCAGAGCAGCAACCCCAGTTAGTCTCTGCCATGTTGGTGTTTGGTACCTTTGGCGCCTTAATGACGAGCTGGCCGGTACATGAGGTGCTGCCCTTTATCGGATGGCGGGGCGTATTTGTTGCGATGGCTGTTTTATCTACTCTTGCCATATTTGTTTTGTATATCGGCTTACCAGTTAAAGCGCGTTTGCAGCCAGACTCTCTGGGTGATGAAATCAATTCGGATGAGAGGGCCAGCCTCTCTTGGAAAAGCTATCGCCCGATTATGACGAATGCTTTTTTTTGGCGGATCCTGCCACTCGGTATTTTTTGCTACGGTGGATTTATTGCGATTCAAACCCTGTGGTTTGGCCCATGGTTAATTCAAGTGATGGATTACAGTGCCACTACTGCTGCACAAATCTTATTTGGCTTTAATGCGGTATTGCTCTGCGCCTATTTAACGAATGCGTGGATCTTGCCGAAACTAGCTAGTATTGGTATTGATACTATGCGCTACATGACATGGATGGTGGGCGCATCGATCGTGTTGCAGGCCTGCGCATTTTATTGGCGCGGTCCGTGGGGATGGGCTTGGTGGTATCTGGTGGCAGTGGCGTGCGCTTCCTATGTATTAGCACAAAGCTTAATCGTCACTTACTTTCCAAAAGCCTACTCAGGACGCGTTAGCACTACCTATAACTTATCCCTGTTTGTTGGGGCATTTATTGTGCAGTGGGGGATTGGCTATTTAGTCGATTTGGGAATTGCCGCAGGCTGGTCGCATGCTACCGCGTTTGATGCCGCACTAGGCGTGTTTTTGATTGCTCAAGCAATCGCATTTGCTTGGTTCTTACTATCGCCGAAATATTTTCCGGCGACCATCATTTCGGATGCGCTTTAAAACTAGACGCGATGCTTTTCCATTTCAGCTACTTTTAACTCGAGCGCTTCTAATTTCTCACGTGTTTTAGAGAGCACTTTGGCTTGCAATTCAAATTCATCGCGCGTGACCAAATCCATTTTCTGAAAACCTTGATTCATCATGGCGCGCACATTTTTCTCAATCTCTTGCGCAGGTGAATTGCGAATGGCATCACCCACTTTGCTTTGCATCTCTTCAGCGATACGCTGAATTTGCTCGAGGATTTGGCCTGGCTTTTGCATGAATGATGTCCATTTAGTGTGAGTGAATGCTTCATTTTAGGAGTTCCCAGAAATTCAGGGGGTTCGAAATCCTAAAAAATCAGGGTAAATTGCCCCTAAAACAGCGTTATGGTCCAAATTGGTGCCATTTTATGAGCTGTTTTGGTGCATATGCCTTAAAAGAGGGAAAAGTCCGAATCTGGAAAGAGTCGCACAGATCACTATGAGATCCATGAACCGCCACAGATGGGTTCAAGCGATTGAAACAACAACCAAAGCGAATTTTTTATAACCTCAAACAGGAGTATTTCATGAACACACTACAAAAAACCGCGATTGCTGCTGCAATTTCTGGACTCTTTGCTCCAGTGGCGTTTGCACAAGCAACACCAGCACCAGAGGCGAGCCCAGTCACCGCCAACGTTACTGTAGTCAGTGACTACCGTTTCCGCGGTATTACACAGTCAAACTACAAACCCGCGATTCAAGGTGGTTTCGATTACGCCCATGAAAGCGGCTTCTATATTGGTAACTGGAACTCGAGTATTAGCTGGATCAGCGATGGCAATCGAGGCGCTTCCGCGCCAATCGAAATGAACTTTTATGGTGGCTTTAAGAAGGAACTTATCGCCCCTGGATTCGCATCGGACTTCGGTGTTTTGCAGTATTACTATCCTTCAACTGGCTTAAATTCAAGTTACATGTTGAACCCCAATACTACCGAGTTATATGCAGCACAAAACTTCACTCTTGGGCCAGTAACAGGATTTTTAAAATTCTCTTATGCAGTCACAACACTCTTTGGTACGCCAAACAGTCAGGGATCGTTTTATCCAGATTTAACAGTAAATTACGATACTGGTTTTTGGGGTGTGACAGCAAATGGACACGTTGGATACCAGTACGTTGCTGGACAGCCAAACACTGCAGGTCCAGCTGGTCAGCCGTTAAATAACATCAGCTACACCGATTGGAAGCTCGGCTTAACGAAGGATTTTGGAGGAGGCTTGGCGCTATCGGCTTCATATATCAGCACCAATGCAAACCCAAATTTTTACTATACCCCTCAGTACTCGTCATCCGGCCGCGGCGGTGCTGTAGTTGCTCTCACAAAGACTTTCTAATCACCCTTCCTAACGGAGAAACGTATGAAATTAATAACCGCAATCATCAAGCCCTTCAAGCTTGACGAAGTGCGCGAGGCGCTCTCGGAAGTGGGTGTCTCGGGCATTACCGTGACGGAGGTGAAGGGCTTTGGACGACAAAAGGGCCATACCGAGCTGTACCGTGGTGCAGAGTACGTGGTCGACTTTTTACCTAAGGTAAAGATCGAGGCTGCAGTAGACGACGGTATTTTGGAGCGTGCGATTGAGGCAATTGAAAAATCAGCGCGCACGGGCAAGATTGGTGACGGCAAAATTTTTGTCTCACCCGTTGAGCACGTCATTCGTATCCGTACCGGTGAGACCGGCGCGGCGGCACTTTAAAGAGGGGTTCAAAATGCTTACTTGGATGAAACAATGCATTTCGGGAGGCGCTAAGGCTGTGGCTTTAGGCGCGACCGGCATGTTGGCGATGGTGCCTGCGTATGCAGCAGATGTAGCTGCTGCAGCACCCGCAGCAGCAGCTGCTGTTGCGGCGGTTCCAAATAAAGGCGATACGGTTTGGATTATGGTTTCTACAGCATTGGTTGTGCTGATGACGCTGCCAGGCCTTGCCTTATTTTATGGCGGCTTAACGCGCAGTAAAAATGTACTGTCGATCTTGGTGCAGTGCATGGTGGTGTTCTCCTTGATTGCGGTGTTGTGGACTATTTATGGTTACAGCTTTGCGTTCACGGAAGGAAGTGCATTTATTGGTGGATTGGATCGACTGTTCCTAGCTGGCGTAACACCAGATAGCGTGGCTGCAACTTTTAGTAAGGGCGTTGTTATTCCTGAATTTACCTTCATTGGATTTCAGGCGGCGTTTGCAACTATTACTTGCTGCTTAATCGTTGGCGCCTTTGCAGAACGTGCTAAGTTTGCTGCGATCTTGGCATTTACGGTTCTGTGGTTTACCTTTGCATACTTGCCGGTAGCTCATATGGTTTGGTTCTGGCCAGGCCCAGATGACATCAAAGATGCAGCCTCACTAGAAGCCATTACTGCTAAAGCAGGTTGGTTATGGCAGAAGGGTGTTCTTGACTTTGCTGGTGGTACCGTGGTGCACATCAATGCAGCGATTGCTGGTTTGGTTGGTTCCTACATGGTCGGCAAGCGCATCGGTTTTGGTAAAGAAGCAATGAAGCCCCACAACTTGGTTTACACCATGATTGGCGCCTCACTCTTGTGGTTTGGTTGGTTTGGATTTAATGCCGGCTCGGCATTGGAAGCAAACGGAACTGCTGCATTGGCTTTCTTCAATACCTTAGTGGCGACTGCTGCTGCAGTATTGGGCTGGACATTCGCCGAGTGGATTACCAAAGGTAAGCCTTCCATGCTGGGTGGCGCATCGGGTTGCGTTGCTGGTTTAGTGGCGATTACCCCTGCGGCTGGTTTTGTTGGTCCAATGGGCGCAATCGCCATTGGCTTGATTGCTGGCGTGGTTTGCTTGTGGGGTGTATCGGGCTTAAAGCGCATGCTTGGCGCAGACGATAGCTTGGACGTCTTTGGGGTCCATGGCGTTGGCGGCATCATCGGCGCAATCTTGACCGGTGTATTTGCGGACCCCGCACTGGGCGGCTCCGGAATCTGGGACTATGTTGCGAATGCAGCAGCAGCCGAGTACTCCATGGGTAGCCAAGTCTGGCTGCAGGCTCAGGGCGTTATTACTACCGTCATTTGGTCCGGTGTAGTCTCTGTTATTGCATTCAAATTAGTCGATATCGTGATTGGTTTGCGTGTGAAGGAAGAGGAAGAGCGTGAAGGCTTGGATATTGCTTCCCACGGTGAAACAGCCTACGAATCCTAATTAGGCGTGTTATTAAAGCTAAATAGGCCCTAGTGGCCTATTTAGCCTTTTTATTGGGTTCTTTAGATCCAATGCCTTTTTTATAAAAAAACTTACAATAGTGAGATGGTCCCACATCTCATTACCGCCCTCAGTGGCCCCTTACTCGAACTCGAGACTAAGGTATTAGAAGCAACCCCTGCCATCGAGCGTTGGTTTCGCTTGGAGTGGCAAGAACACACACCACCTTTTTATTGCTCCGTTGATTTACGCAACTCGGGTTTTAAGTTAGCACCCGTTGATACCAATTTATTTCCGGGCGGTTTTAATAACCTTTCCCCAGAAATGCTGCCACTTGCAGTGCAAGCAGCGATGGCCGCAATTGAGAAGATTTGCCCCGAAGCAAAAAATTTACTCTTGATTCCGGAGCGCCATACTCGCAATACCTTTTATTTACAGAATATTGCCCGCCTCTCTTCGATTCTGCGTCAAGCGGGATTGAATGTGCGTCTTGGTAGTTTGTCCGAAGAAATTAAGAAACCCACTTGGATTGATTTACCAGATGGCAATCGCTTATTACTCGAACCGCTTGCGCGACTAGGTCTAAAAAAGCAACGCCTTGGCATTAAAGATTTTGACCCTTGCTCTATTTTGCTGAACAACGATTTGTCTGCAGGCATTCCGCCCATACTGGAAAATATTTACGAGCAATACTTATTGCCGGGATTGCACGCGGGTTGGCATATTCGCCGTAAGTCAAATCACTTTGAGGCTTACGATGAAGTGGCTAAGAAGTTTGCCAAGCTCGTGAATATTGATCCATGGATGATCAATCCCTATTTCACCAGCTGCAGCAATATTAACTTCCATGAGCGTCAGGGCGAAGAAGAGTTGCAAGCGGCAGTAGAGCAGGTGTTAAAAAAGACGGCTAAAAAATACCGTGAATATGGCATTAAAGAAAAGCCCTATGTCGTCGTCAAGGCTGATGCTGGCACCTATGGCATGGGTGTGATGGTAGTCAATGATGCAAGCCAGCTTAAAAACCTCAATCGCCGTGAGCGCAATAAGATGAGTATTGTCAAAGAAGGTCTTGAGGTTAGTGATGTACTTATTCAGGAGGGTGTGTATACCTTCGAAAAAGTGAATGAGGCCGTTGCTGAGCCTGTGGTCTATATGATTGATCGCTATGTGGTTGGCGGCTTTTATCGTGTTCATACAGACCGAGGTCCCGATGAGAATCTCAATGCACCTGGTATGCATTTTGTACCCTTGGCCTTCGAACAAAATGCGATGCCGGATCACCATGCCAAACCTGGCAGTGCAGCTCCTAATCGATTCTATTTATACGGTGTAGTAGCCCGCCTTGCTTTATTGGCGTCATCGCTCGAGTTAGAGCGTACCGATCCCAATGCAGAAGTGGCGTAAGTAAAACCACCGAGATATTCCCTTGGATTTTTTATTCATTGCCGACCCCTTGGATTCCTTCGCGATACAGAAGGACTCCACACTGGCAATGATGCGCGCGGCGCAAGCGGCAGGGCATCGCCTGTGGTTTGTAGAAACGCGTGGCATTGTTTGGAAAGACAATAGCGTCGTAGCTGACTGCCGGTCGTTGGCGATTAAGCCTAGCAGTACATCATGGTATGAGGTTGGCGTAATTGAGTCACGCCGAGTGGCTGATTTTTCTGCGGTGTTGATGCGTAAAGATCCGCCTTTCGATATCGAGTACCTCAATACCACCTGGCTTCTCTCTGCTGCTGTTCGTCAGGGCGCGCGGGTATTTAATCAGCCGGGTGCTATACGGGAGCACTCCGAGAAACTCTCCATTACAGAGTACCCTGACTTGATTCCCCCTACCTTGGTCACGCGAGACCTTGCGGAGGTGGAGGCGTTTCATGCGAGCCATCGGGATATCGTGATTAAGCCCCTGGATGGTATGGGCGGCATGGGCGTCTTTCGGGTGGGAGACGATGGCCTCAATTTAGCTAGCATTGTTGAAACCCTCGGCGAAAATGGCGGGCGTACATTAATGGTTCAGCGCTACTTGCCAGAGATTACGCATGGCGATAAGCGCGTTTTGCTGATCGCTGGTGAGGTCGTTCCATATGCCTTGGCACGTATTCCCCAGGGTACCGAAATTCGGGGTAACTTAGCTGCCGGCGGTAAGGGCGTGGCGATGCCGCTGACCCCTCAGGAAACGAAGGTAGCGGCATATTTGGCACCACTGCTTTGGCAAAAAGGACTTTTCTTGGTAGGCTTAGACTTAATTGGCGGCTACCTGACGGAAATCAATGTGACCAGCCCAACGTGTTTTGTGGAAATTACCGAGCAGACCGATTGCGATGTTGCTGCCATTTGGCTGCGCGCTCTAGAAAAAGCCTTGCACTAATATGGCCGGAATTCTGATCGTCGCCCACACTCCCATAGCCAGCGCTATGCTTGGTTTTGCTGAGCATGTATATGGATTGATACCAGAGCACATTCAGGCAGTCGATATACCAGCACATGAGGATGCCAAAATTAGTTTCGAGCGAGTATTGGCTGCTGCCAAGGCAGTTGAACAGCATGGCGAGCTCTTAGTCTTAACCGATGTCATGGGGGCAACCCCAGCGAACGTTGCTTCGCGCTTGATGACCCAACAAAATAGCTCAGGCATGAAATTAAAAGTTCAAATTTTGGCAGGACTGAATCTGCCCATGCTGATGCGCGCAGTATCCTATAAAGACGATGCGCTTGATGCCTTGACCCAAAAAACGCTGCAGGGTGGTCAAAATGGCATCCTGCGTTTGGGTGGCGTCACCAATCTACAAACTACAGAAGTGCAGGATTAATCATGCCAGTCGCTGAACTCACCATCATCAACAAGCTCGGGCTTCATGCTAGGGCATCGGCCAAGCTATCGCAACTCGCTGCGCAATTTCAGTGCGAAGTGCTTCTCAGTAAAGGCGGTCGCCAAATTAATGCCAAGAGCATTATGGGTGTGATGATGCTAGCTGCAGGTATTGGTAGCACCGTGACGCTAGAAACCATTGGCACAGATTCAGAAGAGGCTATGCAGGCCATTACTGCGTTGATAAATGATCGTTTCGGTGAGGGCGAGTAAACCGTGACTTTTTCATTGCATGGCATTCCGGTATCCAAGGGCATTGCCATTGGCCGAGCTGTTCTGATCTCGAGGGCCGCCCTAGAAGTGAGTCATCACCTCATCGACCCCGGGCAAGAGGATGCAGAAGCCAGGCGACTGCTAGCAGCGTTTAAACAAGTTCAGTCCGAGTTAACTACCCTGCGCGCGGGCTTGCCGAAAGATGCGCCACAAGAAATGGCAGCGTTTTTAGATGTGCACAGCATGATTTTGGCCGACCCTACCTTGGCTGAAAAACCGTTACGGTTGATTCGGACCGAGCGACTTAATGCGGCATGGGCTTTGACGACCGAGCTCAACGATTTGCTAGAGCAGTTTGCCGAAATCGAAGATCCTTACCTGAAAGAGCGTGCCCACGACATTCGGCAAGTGGCAGAGCGGGTTTTAAAAGCGCTGCACTCCCAACACAAAGAAGGTTTATCCCAGCCTGATTTTTTAGCGCCAACCGATGCAGGAGTCGACGCCATTATTGTGGCGCACGACATTGCACCACACGATATGTTGCGCTTTAAGGACTATGCATTTAAAGGTTTTGTGACCGACCTTGGCGGCCGCACCTCGCATACAGCGATTGTGGCTCGGAGCATGGAAATTCCAGCGGTTGTGGGTGCACGCCATGCCAGCGAGATTATTCGCCACGGCGACTGGCTGGTGCTGGATGGTGACCGCGGCGTGGTCGTGGTATCGCCCAGTAATCGATTGTTGGCCGATTACCGCGCCTTACAGCAGGCTGAACTGGCTGAAGCGCAGAAGTTACAGCAGATTAAGTATTCCGATACGAAGACGCGCGATGGTGTTCAGATTGAACTCTTTGCTAATATTGAATTACCGGAAGATGCAGAGCAGGCAGTTGAGTTTGGGGCCTTAGGTGTTGGTTTGTTTCGTTCCGAATTTCTCTTTATGAATCGCAAAGAGGCGCTTCCAGGAGAAGAACAGCAGTATTTAGAATATCGCCGCGTGATTGAGGCCATGCATGGCCTGCCGGTCAATATTCGAACCATTGACGTCGGTGCTGATAAAGCCTTAGGTTCAAATAGCGACTTGTCGCAAACTGGAACGTCACCCCTTGGATTGCGCGCGATTCGATGGTCCTTGACTGAGCCGGAGATTTTTTTGACCCAGCTTAGGGCGATTTTACGGGCCTCTGCCCATGGTCAAGCGCGCATTATGATTCCGATGCTGGCGCATGCAAAAGAAATTAGTGAGACCTTGCGTTTGCTTGAAAAAGCCAAGGCCCAACTGCAACAGCGCAATCAATTATTTAATCCCAATATTCAAATTGGGGCGATGATCGAGATTCCAGCCGCAGCCTTGGTATTACCTTTATTCATTCGGCACTTTGATTTTTTATCGATTGGTACGAATGATTTGATTCAATACACATTAGCAATTGATCGCGCAGATCATGCGGTAGCCCATTTGTATGATCCTTACCATCCTGCGATTCTTAATTTGCTAGCCAATATCATTCAGCAAGCGAATCAGGCAGGCATTCCGATTGCAGTATGCGGCGAGATGGCAGGTGATCCAAGCTTGACTAAACTCTTGCTCGGTATGGGCTTAACGGATTTCTCGATGCACTTTAGTCAGCTACTATTAGTTAAGCGCGAAATCCTTAAGGCTGACGTCAGCAAATTAAGGGCGCCAACAGCTGCCGTACTAAGTGCAATTGATCCTGCTGAGCAGGCGGATGCACTGGCGGCACTCGCTGCAGCCTAATTACGAATTGAGTTATGCGGGGTTACGCTGGCCGCAGACGGAGCAGTCCGGATTGCGGCTAATTTGAATGGTTTCAATTTGAGTATTGCGCGCATTCCACAAGACTAAGCGACCGATCAAGGGATTGCCAAAACCAATGAGTACCTGCAGAGCTTGCGCCGCCTGCATCGTCCCGATAATGCCAACCAAAGGCGAAAAAACACCCATAGTGGCGCAATTGATTTCTTCTGCGGCTTCGTCGGGTGAAAAAATACAGGCATAGCAAGGGGAGTTTGGGTGCTTCACATCAAATACGCTCAGTTGCCCATCAAGGCGCAGTGCCGAACCAGACACCAGGGCGACACGATGCTGCGCGCAGACCGAATTAATTAACTGACGGGTAGCAAAGTTATCAGTGCAATCTAAAACTACATCGACGGAGGGCAAAAGTGCCCCTAAGTTGCTAGCAGTGGCGCGCTCTTGCAGCGCGGTTACGCGAACAGTTGGATTGAGCGCCTCCAGAAAACGCTTACCCGAATCCACTTTACTACTACCCACGCTATGCTGGGTATGCATGATTTGGCGCTGCAAGTTGGTTAACTCAACGGCATCAAAATCCATGAGGGTGATCGTGCCAATACCGGCTGCAGCCAAGTAGGGCGCGGCAGCGGAACCTAAACCGCCAGCCCCAATGACCAGAGCATGGGAATTGAGGAGTTTTTCTTGTCCCGCTAGGTCAATTTCATCCAGCAGTAAATGCCTAGAGTAGCGCAGTAACTGCTCGTCGTTCATAGACTTCGCTTATTCGAGCTTGGAGGCCGAACGCTGTACTTCTTTGCCCTCGATGAAGGCAACGGCCTGTTGGAGCATGAAGTCATCCGGACCACCTAACTCAACAGGCTTTTTAGACTTGTCTTTTTCACGCTCCTCTGGGGTCTTGCTGGCATTCTTTTCCTCAATGCGCTGCAATTCTTCAATCCGGCGTTTTTGACGATCCAAGATTAACTTTTCTTCAGATGACTGCTTATTGCGCAGGTGTTTCTCACTATCAATTTCGCGTGTGATTAATACATCATCCGGATCGCCATCTTTATTTTGATCTACTGCGATATCAGGTTTAATGCCGAAAGCCTGAATCGACCGACCTTTGGGTGTGTAGTAGTAGGCAGTTGTAATCTTGAGTGCAGAGTCATTCGATAGGGGGCGAACGGTTTGCACTGAGCCTTTGCCAAAGGTAGTCTTACCAATAATGGTGGCACGCTTGTAATCTTGCAGGGCTCCTGCAACGATCTCAGAAGCAGAAGCAGAGAAGGCATTAACTAGAACCACCATCGGGATCTTTTTAAACAATGGAGGCACTGATGCCAATGGATCGCCTGCTTCGCTGAGGCGATACATCGAAGGCGTTGCATTGAAAATCTGTGTGGAATCAGGCGCCTGCCCCTTGGTTGAAACAATCACGGCATTGGCTGGCAGGAAGGCCGCTGCAACCCCAACAGCACCTTGTAGCAGGCCTCCGCCATTGTTTCGCAAATCCAAGATAAGCCCTTTTAGATTGGGATTTTTTTCGGCAATCTCACTGAGCTTCTTCGCTAGGTCAGGAACAGTGCGCTCTTGAAAACTAGTAATCCGAACCCAGGCAATATCCTGATCGACGATTTTGGTTTTGATCGACTGCACTTTGATTTCAGCGCGGGTGATCGTCACTGGAAAACTACGCTCTTCACTTTTTCTAAAAATGGTTAGCGTAATTTTTGTTCCTGGTTTGCCGCGCATGGTGCGCACTGCTTTATCCAATGACATGCCGCGCACCGGCTTGTCATCCAGTCGCGTAATCAGGTCACCGGCTTGAAGGCCGGCACGGGCTGCAGGACTGTCTTCAATGGGATTGAGAACTTTTACTAAACCATCTTCCGAGGTAATTTCAATACCAAGACCGGCAAACTTACCTGCGGTCTGCTCTTGCATTTCTGAAAAGTCTTTTTTATCCAAATACGAAGAATGGGGATCTAAGCTGCTCACCATGCCTTTTACGGCATCAGTCAATAACTGCTTATCTTCGATTGGCTCAACGTACTCACGCTTAATCTGGGAAAACACGTTTGATAGTGTGCGCAACTCATCCAATGGAAGCGTTGTGCCGCCCTGTTGCGCTGTTGCAGAAAATTGGATCGTCGCGGCAACGCCGGCGATGAGACCAACGGAAACAAGAGCAAGGCTTTTAAATAAATGGCGCATGTGGGCGATCGGGTGATTTTTGATACTGGATTAAGTATGTCGCCTATTTTGCTCTAGTCTAGGTAAAAATGCTGTTTCGGCTTCAAATCGTCGTCCAATTCATACACCAGGGGTTTGCCATTGGGCACATTGACCTCCATGATGTCCGTGTCGGAGGTTCCATCCAGGTATTTAATCAATGAGCGGATGCTATTGCCGTGGGCAACTAAGACAACCCGTTTACCTAGCTTGAGTGCGGGCGCAATCGACTCGTTCCACAGCGGCATTACCCGATCAATCGTATCTTTCAAGCACTCACCGAGGGGAATATCACCCTGTTCTAGCTTAGTGTAGCGGCGATCACCGTGGCTGTTGCGCTCATCGCTCGGGTCCAGTAAGGGTGGGCGAACATCAAAAGAGCGGCGCCAAATATGTACCTGCTCATCGCCGTACTTGGCTGCGGTTTCAGCCTTATCTAGACCGGTCAGGGCGCCGTAATGCCGCTCGTTTAAGCGCCAGCTATGCACCACCGGAATCCACATGAGGTTCATTTCATCTTGAATGTACCAAAGTGTGCGGATGGCGCGGCGCAAAACCGAGGTGTAGGCAATATCAAACTCATATCCCGCTTTTTTAAGGCTTTTACCTGCCGCGATGGCCTGATCAATGCCTTTTTGGGTTAAATCGACATCGGCCCAGCCGGTGAAGCGGTTTTCAAGGTTCCAGGCAGATTCGCCATGGCGGATAAGGACAAGTTGTTTCATGGAGCCATTCTATAATCTAATGATGAACTTTTTAATGCAAATCGAAAATATGGCGCTTATTGCGCTCGTATTAGTTACGGGCGTAGCGCTCTTTCTGCCTACATTATCAACCCTAATTATGGGGGGTGGACTTTCGCCAACCGAAGCCACCATGTGGATCAATCGAAAAAAGGCACAAATTATTGATGTGCGCCCAGAGGCGGATTTTCAGGCCGGGCACCTGCCTAATGCAAAGCGAATTGCGGAGGATCAAATTGCTTCCGGGATCGATAAACTCAAACTGGACCGCAAATTACCTGTGATTGTGGTTTGCCAAAGTAACGTCGCTTCACGCGGCCCGATTAAGGCTCTTCAGTCAGCTGGATTTGCAGAGGTTAAAAACCTCGATGGCGGTGTGCAAGCATGGACCACGGCTGGACTCCCATTGGCTAAAAGCTAAGCGATGCCCTCCGTTCTCATGTACAGCACCCGCGTGTGCCCTTACTGCGTAATGGCTGAAAAGCTACTGCAGAAAAAAGGGGTGGCGCAATTGGAAAAAATTCTGATTGATGTTGATCCTGCCCAGCGCGAGGTCATGATGACTCGAACCGGGCGTCGTACCGTCCCACAAATTTATATCGGCGATCACCATGTCGGCGGTTATGACGACTTAGCTGCCCTAGATCGTGCAGGTAAGTTGGATGCCTTATTGGCTGATCCGATCTAATTTTTAACGAGAAAGTCCTGTATGAGCGAGCAAACAGCATCCCCAAAAGATGGAGCCGGCGAAGCGCTAGAGCCAAGCTTCAATATTCAACGGATTTACCTGAAGGATTTATCCCTGGAGCAGCCCAATGCCCCTGCTATTTTGTTGGTTCAAGAAGAGCCACAGATTCAGGTGGAGATTGATGTGGCCGTTGATCCATTGGCTGAAGGTATTTTTGAGGTTGCCTTGATTGCAACCTTGACTGCGCGTGTTGATGGCAAGGTGCTGTTCTTGGTTGAAGCAAAGCAGGCTGGTATTTTTCACTTCGTTCTCATTCCGCCAGAGCAGGTTGATCCCATGCTTGGCGTAACTTGCCCCACCATTTTGTTCCCCTATTTGCGTTCCAATGTGGCCGATATCGTCAGTCGTGCTGGCTTTCAGCCGATCCACCTGAGTGAAATTAATTTCCACGGCCTGTATCAGCAGCGCTTATTGCAGGCTCAAGGCTCTGCTGGAGGCGATGGCAATGAATCGACTCAGGAAAGCAAAATCATTTTGCCCAACTAAACGTTGGATGAGTCACGTACGATGAATGTGACACTACTGGGAGCCGGGGCATGGGGCACGGCCATGGCTGCGCAAGCAGCGCAACATTTACCACCCGGCTCAGTCAGGCTTTGGGCTCGCAGTTCTGAGCAAGCAAAAGCGATGCAGGTGGAGCACCAAAATCAGCGCTACCTTCCAAATGTTGCCTTACCAACTGCGCTGCAGGTGGAATCTGATTTAAAACACACATTGGGACTTTTGCGCCCAAGCGATTTGCTTGTGATTGCGACGCCGATGTCCGGCCTATCTGAAACAATTGCCTATGTCTTGCAGCAAGCAGCATCCCCCCTTAATATTGTTTGGTTATGTAAAGGCTTAGAGCCGATTACGGCGCTTCTGCCACATCAAGTGGTTGAACGAGAGTTAGCTAAATATAGCCGCGGTATTCCACATGCGGTTGGTGTTGTGTCAGGCCCAAGCTTTGCTAATGAGGTAGCACGTGGTTTGCCATGTGCGTTAACAGTGGCTAGTAAATCAACCGCATTGTGTCAAGCAGTGCAGACCGCCTTTCATCATGGCAATATGCGCATTTATGCCAGCGATGATTTGATTGGTGTAGAGCTTGGCGGCGCTGTAAAAAATATTATGGCAATTGCTGCTGGCATCGGTGATGGCCTAGGCTTGGGTCTTAATGCACGCGCTGCAGTGTTAACCCGAGGCCTTGCAGAAATGATGCGACTCGTGAAGGCTGCTGGCGGAAAGCCGGAGACCTGCATGGGATTGACGGGGGTGGGCGATTTGATTTTGACCGCAACGGGTGATTTATCACGCAATCGCCGTGTCGGTTTATTGCTGGCTGCAGGGCAGTCTTTGCAAACCGTATTGGATAATTTAGGCCATGTTGCCGAGGGCGTTTTGTGCGCAGCTGCAGTAGCTGATTTAGCAAAGCGCCTCAATGTGGATATGCCCATTACTAGCAATATGTGCGACGTTCTCTCGGGTCAGATTACCGCGCACCAGGCAGTACAAAAACTGATGGGCCGCGAGCCAAAACCAGAGCATTGAGTTCGGTCTTTAGGCGCCACCCACAAAGCCATTTTGTCGCCAGGCCTCATATACCAAGATAGCGACGCTGTTCGATAAATTGAGGCTACGGCTGTTTGCCCGCATGGGCAGTCGAACCCGGTTTTGCTCAGGGACGGCATTGCGTACTTCATCACTGATCCCTTTGGTTTCTGAACCAAAAACAAAGTAGTCATTTTTAGTAAAGCGCGCCTGTGCAAAGCTAGCCTTGCCTTTGGTTGTGAGCGCAAATAAGTGCTTTGGATCTGGCTTGGTTTTGTCTAAAAAATCAACCCAGTTTTTATAGACCAAGAGGTTGGCGAATTCATGGTAGTCCAAGCCCGCCCGGCGCAATTTGGCATCTTCCAGTGGAAAACCCAATGGTTCGATGAGGTGTAGTGTTGCTCCGGTGTTGGCGCACAAGCGAATAATATTGCCCGTGTTGGGCGGAATTTCAGGTTCGAATAAAACAACATTAAACATCGCTATGGATTCCTTAAATCGATCTGTGTTTGGGGCCTTAAGGTACGCAATACAACCCAATTGACAACGGAATGTGCACCATTATCCTTCAGCAGGGTTGCGATCTCTTGCAGGGTTGAACCGGTGGTCATGACGTCATCAAATACCACGATCGATTTATTACATATTTTTGCTAGTGCCTCAGGGCGAATGTAAAACGCATGACGTAAGGCGGTTTGCCGATCGAGACGATTGTGCTCTACTTGATTTGCGTCCGAGTGGTGTCGCCCTAAGGCATTTCCAATCAGCTCAATGGAAGACGGCAATCGAATGCGCCTGGCTATTTCCCAGGACTGGTTAAAGCCGCGGTGATTGAGTTTTTGGATGCTAAGCGGCACAGGCAATAACACGGCTGCTTCCGAGGTATTGAGGTGCGTTAGTGCCAAACGGTTCCAGGCAAAGGCAAAGGCGTCTGCGATGGCGAGGCGCCGTTGGTACTTGAGCTGATGCATTGCGTTCTGCAAGACGCCATCGTATCGATCAAGGCAATATGTTCGATCAAAAGCTGGGGCTTTTGATAGGCAGGCGCTGCATTGCTTTTGTTTGGTGTTGTGGTCATCAAGGTCAACGCCGCAGCAGATGCAGCAAGGGTAATGAAAGAGTGATTGGTTTTCTAAAAAGCGCAGCAAGCATGGCACAGCATTTGAGTTTGATGGCGGGTGCACACGATGCATGCGGTGGGTAATAAATGCTGAAAGAGAGTGTGTAAAAAATGCATGGGGCGCTGAGTATACTGAGCGCATGACCCGATCATTAAGATGGCTTAAAGACGATATTGCCTTGCGCATGATGCAAAAGCTCGAGCTGCTCAAACATGAGCCACGTTCACTATTGATCATTCCGGATGCGCCTGGAGTACACGCAAATCGCTTGGCTAAGCGATTCCCAAAAGCCGCGCTCTCAAGTATTCCGGAGTCAGATCTCAGCTGGGCCGAAATGACAAAAATGAAGTTGGCTCGAACATGCCGCTTTATTACCAATGGCCTATCGCGCTTTCCAGTCATGCGCGAGGGCGAACTTGCTCTTCCAGATCAATCGCAAGACATGGTGTTTAGTAATTTATGGATCCACTCCCTAGATCAGCCGAAGTGGCTCGTTCAGGAAGCATGGCGGGTCTTGCGCGAGGGCGGTCTCTTTTCTTTCAGCTATCTTGGCCCGGATACCGGTAAAGAGTTGCGTGCAATGCAATGCAATGCCATGGATGGGTCTGCACTGGCACCTCTTCCTGGAGCATGGGATATGCATGATTTGGGGGATGCTTTGGTGGAAAGCCGATTCTCTGATCCGGTAATGGACATGGAGTACCTCTACCTGGAATATGAATCCGATGCCCTTTATCTGCAGGATGCTCTGGCTCTTGGACTCCTTTCAGCGCAGCAGGCGCAGGCAATTTCTGTAGATAAAACCGCGAAATTACCGCAAAAAATGACGCTTGAAGTGGTGTATGGACATGCTTGGGTAGTAGGTAAACACCTGTCTGCAACAAAGGACACTTTAGCCTTTATTTCACCTGATCAAATTAAACGTAAGAATGGGTGAGATCTTTAATAAGAGTAAGTACTTACTTTACTATTAAGTAATACCACTATTGAACCCCCTCAGCACGTATCTAAATTGTTGATTAAGATAAGAAACCCTATAATTACGCATCAATATGTAAAGCCAGCTTGCTTTTGCTTATTTATGCGTGGTGATGCATTTAAAAATTACGATTATTAATAGAGATAAAGATGAATTTACTTGGAAAAGCCGTGAGAGCACTGCTCTTAACCCTTGCCTCAATTAGTACCGGAACGGTATTTGCGAATCAAGATATGCCCGGCGGACCCGCAGTAAATCAACTCAATTTCCCTGCCGCAGCAACCAAAATCATGGCCGAAATCCATTGGCTACATTGGATGATGCTGGTTATCTGTACGGTGATTTTCTTAGGCGTGTTTGGGGTGATGTTCTATTCCATTTTCAAACATCGCAAATCGAAAGGTGCGAAGTCAGCCTCCTTTCATGAAAGCACCACAGTTGAAGTTATTTGGACAGTGATCCCCCTTCTGATTGTGATTGGTATGGCGTTACCAGCGACCAAAACCGTAGTCGCTATGAAAGACACCACCAACGCGGACATCACCATTAAAACTACGGGCTATCAGTGGAAATGGGGATACGACTACATCAAAGGCGAAGGCGAAGGCATTAGCTTTTTATCTACCCTATCGACCTCGCGTGAGTCCATCAATAACTTGGCACCCAAATCAAATACGTATTTGATGGAAGTCGATAACGAAATGGTGGTGCCAGTCAATAAAAAGATTCGCATGATCACCACAGCCAACGACGTCATTCATGCGTGGGCGGTCCCTGCATTTGGCGTTAAGCAAGATGCTATCCCTGGGTTCGTGCGCGACACATGGTTTAAAGCAGAAAAAATCGGTACCTACCGCGGTCAATGCTCCGAGCTCTGCGGCGCCCAACATGCCTTCATGCCAATCGTTGTTCGGGTTGTATCCGATGAGGATTACACCAAATGGGTAGAAGAAAAGAAAAAAGAAATGGCCGCATTGGCAGATGATCCAAGTAAGGTTTATACCTTGGCCGAGCAAATGGAACGGGGCGCAAAAGTATATGCAGCCAACTGCGCAGCATGCCACCAGCCAAACGGTAAGGGCGCTGGCTCGTTCCCTGCCTTGGACGGAAGCAAAGTTGTCTTAGGACCTAAAGAAGCTAACTTCCAGATCATGCTGAACGGAAAAGGCGCTATGCCGAAGTGGGGCGGCGTGATTTCAGACGGCGATATTGCGGCAGTGATTACCTATACACGGAATGCGTGGGGCAATAAAACAGGCGATGTGTATCAAACGCCTGACCTCATGGCAGCACGGACTAAATAACAACTTAATTAAAAAATCATCTCGGAGCAACTCATGAGCACAGTCTCTACTACCCACGATACAGCACACGATCACGCACACGATCACGCGCATGACATGCCACATGGATGGCGTCGGTGGTTGTTTGCAACCAATCACAAAGACATTGGAACGATGTACCTCATCTTCTCCTTTGTCAGCTTGCTGGCTGGTGGTGTTATGGCCCTTGGTATTCGCTTGGAGTTGTTTCAGCCTGGCTTGCAATACCTGCGCCCCGAGTTTTTTAATCAGCTAACAACCATGCATGGTCTGGTGATGGTGTTCGGCGCCATCATGCCGGCCTTCGTCGGTTTTGCAAACTGGATGATTCCCTTGCAGATCGGTGCATCCGACATGGCCTTTGCGCGGATGAATAACTTTAGTTTTTGGATTTTGCCCGTTGCAGCGATCCTATTGTTTGGTTCATTCTTAGCTCCCGGTGGCGCGCCATCCGGCGGCTGGACGATGTATGCCCCACTAACCTTGCAGATGGGTCCCGGCATGGACATGGCGATTTTCGCCCTTCACTTGCTCGGCGCTTCTTCCATCATGGGCTCGATTAACATCATCGTGACCATCTTGAACATGCGTGCGCCTGGCATGACGCTAATGAAGATGCCTATGTTTGCATGGACATGGTTGATCACAGCCTACTTGTTAATTGCAGTGATGCCAGTGTTGGCAGGCGCGATTACGATGGTTCTGACCGATCGCCACTTTGGTACTTCGTTCTTCTCCGCTGTTGGCGGTGGTGACCCTGTGATGTACCAGCATATTTTCTGGTTCTTTGGTCACCCAGAGGTTTACATCATGATTCTGCCAGCATTTGGAATTATCAGCGAAGTAGTTCCAGCATTTGCAAGAAAGACCTTATTTGGTTACAGCTCAATGGTCTACGCTACTGCGTCGATTGCGATTCTGTCCTTCATTGTTTGGGCTCACCATATGTTTGCTACCGGCATGCCAGTAACCGGCCAGCTGTTCTTTATGTATGCAACCATGTTGATTGCCGTTCCTACTGGCGTCAAAATCTTTAACTGGGTTGCAACCATGTGGCGAGGTTCGATGACATTCGAGACTCCGATGTTGTGGTCGGTTGGTTTTATCTTCGTATTTACGATGGGTGGATTTACTGGCTTAATTCTGGCTGTAGCCCCAATTGATATCGGCGTACAAGACACCTACTATGTTGTCGCCCACTTCCATTACGTCTTGGTTGCAGGCTCCCTCTTTGCTATGTTCGCTGGCTTTTATTACTGGTGTCCAAAATGGACTGGCTACATGGCTAATGAGTTCCGCGGCAAAGTGCATTTCTGGGGTTCGATGATTTTCTTCAACCTCACCTTCTTCCCAATGCACTTCTTGGGCTTAGCAGGTATGCCACGCCGTTACGCTGATTACCCAACGCAGTTTGCTGACTTCAATATGATTGCATCGATTGGTGGTCTCGGCTTCGGATTGATGCAGGTTTATTTCCTCTTGTTTGTCGTGATGCCTGCTTACCGTGGCCACGGCATCAAAGCATCCGATAGCCCATGGGATGGCGCAAAGGGTCTGGAGTGGACTGTGCCTTCGCCAGCACCGCACCATACTTTTGAAACACCTCCTCGGGTTAGCTAATTCACACTGTGACCCAGGAAACCAAGGACATGTATAAATCAGCTCAGGCAGCGCGTAACCGCCGCTTGGGCCTGATTATGCTCAGCGTCGCCTTTGTTTTCTTTATGGGTATTGTGATGAAACGGGTGATGTTGGGCTAAAGCCTAAAAAGTTATGGCGAATATCAAAACCATCAATCGTCAAATTTTCTTGAAGCTGTTGCTGGCTTCCATATTGATGTTTGGTTTTGGCTATGCTTTAGTGCCGCTCTATAAGGCACTGTGTGAAGTCACTGGCATCAATGTCGTGACCAATAAGAATAATTATGGCGTGCGTGCTCATGGGGCAAGCAAGCCAGAAAATACCCAGGTCGATTATTCGCGTACGGTCACGATTGAGTTTGATTCCAATACCCGTGGGCCATTTTCATTTAAGCCAGTCAAGAATTACCTCGAAGTGCATCCTGGCGAAATGGCGGAGATTGTTTACAAGGTTTCCAATAACCTGAATCGTCCAGTGGACGCGCAGGCTATCCCGAGTTATGCGCCTAAAGCAGCCACCGAATTCTTTACGAAGTTGGAGTGTTTCTGTTTTCAGCAGCAAACCCTCAATCCCCACCAGATGCGCGATATGCCGGTGGTTTTTGTGATTGATCCCAATTTACCCAAAGACGTGAAAACAATTACCTTGTCTTATACTTTTTTTGAGCTGGGTGTAGGCATAAAGCCAGCCGGATCAAGTACGCCGCAAGCGGTGAAGACAGCCTTATGAAAAAGCAAAGCAGTTTTCTGCAGTCGATGAAGGCGGTGATGTGGGGGTTTTTAGGAGTGCGTAAGCAGTCGGGATTACAAGATGATGCGGCCAGTTTGAGTTTTGTGCACATCATCCTTGCAGGGATTTTAGGGGCAGTTGTTTTTATGGCTGTCTTGTTATTGATTGTAAAAATGGTTGTATCAAGTTAATACTAATTTTGAGTAAATAGAGAGAGCACAATGTCGTCTAATTCAACCCCATACTATTTCGTTCCTGGTTTATCCAGACACCCCGTGATGGCTAGCATTGGCCTATTGGGTTTTGGAAGCGGCATGACTGGCTGGGTGAACGCTTATTCATGGGGTGCCCCGCTAACGATTGCCAGCGTGGTGTATGTTCTGTTCGTACTCTACAAGTGGTTTGGCGATGCCATCTCGGAGTCCAACTCAGGTCAAAACAGCATTAACGTCGACGTGTCTTATCGTTGGTCAATGAGCTGGTTTATTTTCTCGGAGATTATGTTTTTTGCGGCCTTCTTCTCCGCATTGTTTTATGCGCGTAGCATCTCGATGCCTTGGCTTGGCGATATTGAAAGTAAATTACTCTGGCCTACCTTTACAGCAGTATGGCCAAACGATGGACCTGCCGGCTTAGTAGAGCAGTTTTCTACCATTGGTCCATGGCCGATCCCAACCATTAATACCTTGCTCTTGTTGACTTCAGGCGTCACAGTAACCTGGGCTCACCATGCCATTCGTGAGAATAATCAAAAGCATGCGGTATGGGGCCTCGCAGCAACCGTATTTTTGGGCGCGATCTTCTTGGGTTTCCAGGTGTATGAGTACATTCATGCGTACCGTGACTTAAATTTAAAACTAACATCCGGCGTTTATGGCTCAACCTTCTTTATGTTGACTGGATTCCATGGATTCCACGTGTTCTTAGGCGCATTGATGTTGGCTGTGGTTTTGCGCAGAGCTATTCGTGGCGACTTTACTGCAGACAACCACTTTGCCTTTGAGGGCGCATCCTGGTATTGGCACTTTGTTGACGTCGTTTGGCTTGGACTTTACGTCGTTATCTACTGGATGTAAGGGTAGGATGAACTAGCCAGCAATGGCAAGTTCAATCAACGATCAAATCGGCCAAGTTTATTGGCCGATTTTGATTCCGGTGGGCTGGATATAGCCTAAGGAATAAGCAAGCCAAATGCCTAAGAAAAGAGCAATGGATAGGCCGATGCGAAGCATGAGTGAATGAACCATCCGAGAGCTATTGCCTTTGTCTTTCATCATGTAATACAAAGCCGAGCCGAGGCTCGCAATAATTAGTAAAAGGGCAGCAGGCATGATCCATTTCATAAGCGAATCCTACCATTGAATATTCTTTCTAGCTTGCTCCGCAATCGCATCATTCCGACCATTGCCATGGTCGTGGTGATGTCGATCGGGATTGGCGCAGGCCTATGGCAAATGAGCCGCGCTGCTGGAAAAATTGAGAAAGCAGAAAAGCTCGCATCCCAGATTGCGCTACCGCCACTGAATCTAAATACAAAACCCCAATGGACTTTAGCCGAGGCCGATAGTCGCCGCCTAGTTGTGGAAGGTGTGTTTTTGGCCGATCAAGCGATATGGTTGGATAACCGCCCACAGCCGGGTGCATCAGTATCTAAAGCAGGCTCAGGCCAGTCTGGATTCTATGTCCTGATGCCGTTTCAGGTAGCCGGTATGGGGAACACCGTCATTTGGGTTCAGCGAGGGTGGGGCCCTCGAAATCGAGAAGACCGCTTAGCACTGCCACCGATCAATACCCCCACTGGTGCCTTGCGTATCGAAGGGATCGCGATTGCTCAGCCCGACCGAGTGTTTGAGCTAGGGGATGGCGGGGTGGGCAACAACAGCCCCGTGCGAATACAGCAAAATCTGGATCTAATGAAGGAGGCAGAGCGCCATCGGTGGCAACAAATCCCCTTCGTTTTGAAGCAAATTGGTGATTCTGAAAACGATGGCTTAATGCGTAATTGGACCGCAGCAGCAAGCGGCGTCGAACGCCATTATGCTTATGCATTCCAGTGGTTTGCACTCGCGCTGAGTGCCTTCTTATTTTGGTTGATTCATGGTTTGCTGCGAATTCGCCAAACAACAAAAAGGTAGAACGATAGTGGAAGATAAAGAGCTGTTGATACCGGCGGCGCAACATGAGGCGCCGATACCAAACGCACAAACGCGCCGTGGCCGCATTCAAATGCTGTTGCTCTTGTTTGCATGCGCTCTGCCGGTGATTGCCTCTTACTTTACGTTTTATGTATTAAAACCAGAGGGCGGGAAAACCAATTACGGCCGCTTAGTTACCCCTCCAGAGCAGGCCCAATCAGCCTGGTTTAATCTGCCTCTAGAAGGAAAGTGGACGCTGCTCGTTGCGCGACCTGCAGCCGAGTGCGTCAGCCAAAATGAAGCATGTTTGCAAGCCTTGTTTTTAATGCGTCAGGTACGCGTTGCACTCGGTAAGCAAAGTCCGCGCACCCAATTGGTTTGGGTGGTCACCGATGGCATGCCGGTCGATCCCCAGGTCAGGCGTGCTTATGATGAGCAGACAGCCGGATTTTTTATTGTGAATGCACCTACCGCTGCCGCAGAGAAAGCACAGTGGACCGATTGGCTCAATGCGAGGCAAGGCGGGAACGACATTCAGCTCCTCAATCCGTTTGGGGAAAAGATGATGCAGTTTGCGGTCACTGCCGATCCAAAAGAGTTTGCTGGAATGCGCAAGGATCTAGAAAAGTTACTTAAAGTAAACCAGGCAGGTGAAAAGATTCAATGAGCAATAGCGCAGTCCTCTTTCTCGAGTTAGCTGCAATCGCAATCGTGTTTGCAGGCATACCGCTCGCATATCTATTCTCACGCCCAAGCCTCAATCTGTTTCAGCGGCTTAATTGGACCATCGTCTTTCTGACATTTGACCTAATCGTATTCGGCGCCTTTACACGCTTAAGCGACTCTGGCCTGGGCTGTCCAGACTGGCCCGGATGTTATGGCACCTCAAATCCATTTCGCGCAATGGAGCAGATTCGTTTAGCGGAAGCGGCCATGCCAGACGGCCCTGTGACCGAAGTCAAAGCCTGGATTGAAATGCTCCACCGCTATTTGGCTATGACGGTTGGCGCATTGATTCTGTTGCAAGTCGCTCTTGCAATCGCCAAAGTAAAAGCCTTGGGTACAAAAGCCGTTATTGGCAGCCTTGGTTTATTGGTATTGGTCTGCCTGCAAGGTGCGTTTGGTGCATGGACGGTGACGTTAAAATTACAGCCCATCATCGTATCGATTCATTTAATGCTCGCTTTAATTTTATTAGCCCTCCTCACCTGGTATGCACAGCAGCCTTGGCAGGGCAATAGTGCCCATGATCATAAGCCCCTGCTATCTGGCAAGCTCCTTGCGATTAGTTTTGGGGTCTTGTTTTGGCAAGTATTTTTAGGGGCCTGGGTTAGTACCAACTATGCTGTATTGGCATGCCCGGATTTTCCAACCTGCATGGGCAGCTTTAGGCCTGAGACGGATTGGGGTAATGCATTTACCTTGTGGCGTAAGCTAGGGCTTGATGCGCAAGGAGATGTGATTTCAACCATCGCACTGCAGACGATTCATTGGACACATCGGGTGTTTGCCATAGCGGTCATGCTGGTATTGGGTTATTTTGCTTGGCATGCCTGGCGTGTTGCTGGGGAGACTTATTCCACATTACGTCGCTGGGCGCTAGCGGTTGTCACCTTGCTACTATTGCAAGTGCTAACCGGCATTTCGAATGTTGTCTTTCAGTGGCCGCTAGTGGCTGCCTTATTGCACACTGCAGGCGCTGCTGCTTTGGTCTTGTGTTTAGTCCGAATGGCGGCATGGGCCTCATGGAAAAATACTTTACTTAGCCCTAGGCGAATCGTATGAGTACTCAACCCAATGCCGTTGGATCTGCGGTGAGGCCAATGCCGAAGTGGCGTCAATACGTGGTCTTAACAAAGCCGCGGGTCACGATGCTAGCTGTTTTTTGCGCCATCATCGGTATGTTCTTGGCTACTCCAGGCATGGTGCCACTCTCGATACTCATTGGTGGAACAATTGGTATCTGGATGTTGGCCAGCGCTGCTTTTGCGGTCAACTGTTTAATTGAGCAAGCAGTGGATGCCAAGATGCGTCGTACTGCATGGCGGCCATCAGCCACTGGTGAAATTTCATCCTCCCACATTATTATTTTCTCGATCATTATCGGCGGCATTGGGATGGTGGTGCTGTGGTACTTTACGAACCCGTTAACGATGTGGCTGACCTTTGCCACCTTTGTGGGATATGCCGTGATTTATACCTGGTTGTTAAAGCCAGCAACACCGCAAAACATCGTGATTGGCGGCCTTTCTGGAGCGATGCCACCTGCGCTGGGCTGGGTTGCAGTCACAAACTCGCTATCTGCTGAGGCGTGGTTATTGGTCTTAATTATTTTTGCCTGGACTCCCCCACACTTTTGGGCGCTTGCTTTGTATCGCCGTGAGGATTATGAAAAGTCTGGACTCCCGATGCTACCGGTAACCCACGGCGAACGCTTTACCTTATTGAATATCTTGCTTTACACCTTAATTTTGATTGCAGCTACTTTATTGCCCTACATTTATGGCATGAGCGGTTTGCTCTATTTGATTGGTGCAGTTATTTTGGGCCTGATTTTTTTGGCCTACGCAATTGCCTTGTATATGTCCTATAGCGATCAACTGGCGAAGAAGACCTTTCGCTATTCGATCACCTACCTATCCCTGCTGTTTGCTGTCTTACTAATAGACCATTATGTTTAGTTTGAATGTAAGTCCCATTCTGAAGCTGGCCCCAATCAGGATAATGGGACTGGGTTTGTTGACACTACTCATCATTAGCATGCTTGGGTGCAGTCCAAAACCAAGCTTTAAGAACGTCGATATCACAGGCAGTACTGCCTTTGGTAACAACTTTAGTTTGCTCGATACCAATGGCAATACAAAAACCATGGCCGATTACAAAGGCAAAGTAGTCGTATTATTTTTTGGTTTTACACAATGCCCCGATGTTTGCCCCACTACCTTAACGGAGATGGAGGAGGCGCTCAAATTACTTGGGCCAAAAGCGGATAAGGTACAGGTCATTTTTGTCACAGTAGATCCTGAGCGCGATACGGCAAGCGTACTAGCGCAGTACGTGCCCGCATTTAATCCACGCTTTGTTGGACTTCGTCCTGCAGACGAGGCCGGCCTTGAGAAAGTAACGAAGGACTTTCGGATCTATTACAAAAAAGTACCTGGATCCAAGCCGGGCTCATACACCATCGACCATACAGCGGGAAGTTACGTATTTGATCAAAATGGTCAGTTACGGCTTTACATCAAGCATGCGCAAGGACCGGAGGTCTTGGCGCACGACTTGAAGAATATTCTGCAATAAAAAACAGAAATGCTTTAGGCCGCCGATGCTTCGAGCAGGCCGCGCATTTTCTTCAGAGCGGCTGTTTCGATTTGGCGTACCCGTTCTGCTGATATGCCGTACTCTGCGGCTAACTCATGCAATGTTTTCGTACCATTGCCATCGGCATCCATCGAAAGCCAGCGCGATTGCACAATGTCACGGCTGCGATCGTCCAGCTCACTTAACGCTTGTTCCAATAAGGGCCCATGTAAACGGTTGGCGTCGTTTGCGGCCATCACCCGGCTTGGCTCTTGGCTTTCATCGGCCAACCACTGAATTGGTGCATAGGCCTCTTCATCAGAGTCATCGCCATCCAAGGCAACATCACCACCTGCTAAGCGCATTTCCATTTCGCGCACCTCTGCTCCTTTGACATCCAAAGCCTTTGCTAAGGCCTCGACCTCGCTTGCGCTGAGTGCATTGAGTGTGGGCTTATTGCTGCGCAGATTAAAAAACAATTTGCGTTGCGCCTTGGTTGTTGCGAGTTTTACTAAGCGCCAATTTTTTAGAATGTATTCATGAATCTCTGCTTTGATCCAATGAATCGCATACGAAACTAAGCGCGCACCTTGCGCTGGGTCATAGCGCTTGACGGCCTTCATCAGACCAAGATTGCCTTCTTGTATCAGGTCTGCATGCGGAATGCCGTAACCCAAATACTGGCGCGCAACCGATACCACCAGGCGCAGATGGGAGAGGACCAAGCCTTTCGCTGCATCAACGCTCTCAGTGCGTCGAAACTCTTGGGCTAGGTGCAACTCTTCCGCAGCGCTGAGCATCGGTAAACGATTGACATACGCAATATAGGAATCCAATGTGCCAACCCCGAGGGAGGGCAGCATCGATGTGCTGAGGCTGGCGCTCATACTTCCTTGATACGAAAATGGCGCAGCAGCTATAGGAGACTTCATTATGTTCTTTTGGACCATTGTTAACTTGTGATTATCAGTAGTAAGAATATAACCATTTTAGCACTCTATTTGAGAGAGTGCTAATTTAAGTATAATTTTATAAATTACTGATTTAATTGAATAATTCTGCAGAATACTGCTTTGCATTGAAGGGTACAAGGTCCTCAATCCCCTCTCCCTTGCCCAGAGCAAAAATCAACGGCCTAGCCTCCCCTTGGAGGGTTTGTGCCAGGGCGCAAATCACTCCCCCTTTGGCCGTACCATCCAGTTTAGTAACGATTAATCCAGTGAGACCTAAGGCGGCATGAAAGGCTTTAACTTGGCTAATCCCATTTTGACCGGTATTGCCATCCAAGACCAAGAGGATTTGATGTGGCGCTCCGGGTAAGGCCTTGCTAATCACGCGCTTGACCTTTTTAAGTTCTTCCATCAAGTTATCTTGAGTAGCTAGGCGACCAGCCGTATCAATAATCAAGACATCACTTTTCCGAGCAATGGCGGCGTGGATGGCGTCGTGCGCTACAGCGGCAGCATCACCACTTTCTTGGCTGACTAGGTCTACGCCATTACGCACAGCCCATTCCTTGAGCTGATTGCGTGCAGCTGCTCGAAACGTATCGCCAGCCGCTAATAATACCGCTCGTTCTTGGGATTGAAAGTGGTGACAGAGTTTACCGATCGTTGTGGTTTTGCCAGCCCCATTGACACCAACGACGAGCCATACTTCAGGCTGGTGTGCCGATTGCATGAATAGGGGATTGGGATTGGCTTCTAGGCTGGAAAGCAGAGTACTAACAGCATCTATCAGAAGTGCTTGCAGCGCTTCTGGGGATGCAGCTTTTTCTGATTTCGCGGCGGCACGTAATGTCTCCATCAGCCGCTGTGTGGTGGGTAAACCAACATCACTTTGAATCAGCGATTCTTCAAGCGTGTCAAACCATGCCTCATCGGTACGGCTTGATTTAAACAGGGACCCTAGGGTTTTACGTAATCCAAACATTGTCGATACAATCCATTTGAGGGCATATGTGTTCTATAAGTGCATCTTATCAACTAAATCTAACATGATGGCGGTCTTATCAATGCAATCTTCCCATTTACGTCATGGCGTTCTCGTGTTGCTGTGCCAGCTGGCCCTGGCTGGATTTCAGCCAGCACAGGCGCAAGCGAAGTCCGACTCGGCACAGACCCATGAATACCGGCTAGCCAATGGCCTGAAATTGATTGTTCGAGAAGACAATCGCGCTCCAACCGTAGCGCATATGGTTTGGTACAAGGCCGGCTCAATGGATGAAACCAATGGCCGAACAGGAGTAGCTCATGTTCTCGAACACATGATGTTTAAAGGCACCAAAACCGTCAAGTCCGGTGACTTTTCAAAGCGGGTCGCCGCAATGGGCGGCCGCGAGAATGCCTTTACCTCCATGGACTACACGGCTTATTTTCAGCAAATTGAGCGGAGCAAATTAGCTGAAGTGATGCACCTCGAAGCAGACCGGATGAATAACCTGAATTTTGATGATGCCGAGTTTGCCAAAGAAATTCAGGTGGTCATGGAAGAGCGTCGGCTGCGCACCGAAGATAAAGCATCGGGCTTGCTCTTTGAAAACCTCATGGCAACCGCATTTAAAGCAACGCCTTACCGTCACCCCATTATTGGCTGGATGAATGATTTAGAAAACATGGTGCCCAATGATGCGCGTCAGTGGTATCGGGATTGGTATGCGCCAAACAATGCCACGGTTGTGATTGCTGGGGATGTCGATCCAGAAAAAGTAAGGGCCATCGCTGAAGCAAGCTACGGAAAATTGAGTGCACGTGAGTTACCCATTCGTAAGCCACAAATCGAGCCACCCCAACGCGGTACTAAGCAAGTGATTGTCAAAGCCCCTGCCGATACGCCGCAATTGGCGATGGCCTGGAAGGTGCCGCACATTGATCCAGCAAAAATAGAAGAATACGAGCCATACGCACTCGCTTTATTGGCGGCGGTATTGGATGGTTATGACAACGCAAGGCTGAATCGCGCCTTAGTAAAACAAGACCGAGTAGCCAATACGATTGATGCGAGTTACGACATGGTTGCCCGTGGCCCACAACTCTTTTTTATCTTAGGTACCGTTGCCCAAGGCAAGACAGTGACGCAACTGGAAAACGGTATCCGGACAGTTTTGTCCGATCTAAAAACAAAAGGCATTACGGCTGCCGAGTTAAAGCGCATTCAGGTACGCATTTTGGCTGACAAAATATACAAACGCGATTCTATTTTTGGTCAAGCCATGGAAATTGGTAGTGCTGAAATTGCAGGCGTCTCATGGAAGCAGCTTGATCTTATCCTAGAGCGACTTCAGGCGGTTACACCAGAACAGGTACAGGCAGTAGCCAAGAAATATTTGATTGACGATACGCTCACGATTGCGACGCTAGAGCCGCAAGCCAGAGGAGCATCTAAATTGCCATACAAGGCATTTTGAACGAGAAAATGATGAGTCTAATTACCCGTATTCAGTCAAGCCTATTTCAATTTATTGGCTTAGCTTGCCTTGTTTTTGCTAGTAACGCCAATGCTATCTTGCCCATTGAAACGCTCGATACCGTTAAGGGAGCAAAAGCATACTTTATTCAAACTAAATCATTGCCCATTATTGATGTGGAAGTGTCGATTGATGCCGGCAGTCGGTATGATCCCGATAATAAAAACGGCGTTGCTGCTTTAACAGCACAGCTATTGACCTTGGGCACGGGCAGCGGCAAGTCGAGCTTGAATGAAGCACAAATTGCGGATCAGATTGCTGACCTTGGCGCTAGCATTAGTGTAGTCGCCAGCGGTGAACGTACGGTATTACGTATACGCAGCTTAAGCCGTGCTGATTTGCGTGAGCAGGTGGTGCAATTAGCCGCGTTGATTTTGGCAAAGCCGAGTTATGACAGCAAAGTGCTTGATCGTGAAAAGCAACGTCTGATTACTGCACTACTCGAGGCCCAAACTAAGCCAGAAACCATTTTGCAGCAAAACTTGCGTAAAGCAGTTTACGGAAAATATCCGCTAGCCTACTTTCCGACACCCAAAACAGTGGCCGCCATCACCACCGCTGATTTGCGAAATTTTCATAGCACTTTATATCGTGGCGATCGGATCAGTGTCAATATTGTTGGTGACTTAGATCGCGCGCAGGCTAATGCCATCGTGCAGTCTCTATTGGCTGGCCTACCACAATCGGGGCCGGCCATTGCCCCGCTGCCGGTGATGCAGCAAACCCCCCAAGGGCCATTGAGTCAGCGCGAAGTGCGGATTCCGTTTGATACACAGCAGGCTCATATTGCCATGGGGATGACGGCCATTACCCGCAACAATCCGGATTTTTTCCCACTGCTAGTTGGCAATTATGTTCTCGGTGGCGGTGGTTTTGTATCCCGCTTGATGGCTGAGGTTCGAGAAAAGCGCGGCCTTGCTTACAGCATTAATAGTTATTTTGCACCTGGGAAGGATGCGGGGTTTTTTGAAGCTGGCATGCAAACCAAAAAGGACCAAGCTATTTTGGGCTTAGAAGTGATGCAGAAAACGATTAGTCAATTTATTGCTGATGGCCCAAGCGAAGAAGAGTTATTAGCCGCTAAATCGAATTTAATCAATGGCTATCCATTGCGACTCGATAGCAATCGCAAACTGCTGGATAACCTATCGGGCATCACTTGGAATGACTTGCCACTCGACACCATGGAAACTTGGACCAAACAGGTTGAGGCGGTCACACTCAACCAAATACGCGCAGCCTTTCAGCGGCATTTGGATATGAACCGCATGCAAATTGTCGTGGTTGGAATTAATAAGTAAGTAATGCCGCAGTCGATGCAGTCAAAAAAGATACGCATCATTGGCGGAGTTTGGCGCAGTCGCTTGATTAAAGTGATTGATGCGCCTGGATTGCGCCCGACTACCGATCGGGTTCGAGAAACCCTCTTTAATTGGTTGGGTCAAGATTTGGATGGCTTGCGATGTTTGGATGTCTTTGCCGGCGCCGGTGCTCTTGGCTTTGAGGCAGCATCGCGGCGAGCACGAACGGTTACCTTGGTTGAGCGGGATAAAATCGCCTTTACCAATTTACGGGCGAACTTAAGCGATTTGCAGTCGTTTCCGGTTGATGCTGCAATTGACTTGGTGCACGGCGACGGCATAGGCTTTCTAAAAAGGCAGGCTAACGCTTCTTGGGACCTGGTTTTTCTAGACCCCCCGTTTGATGATTTCGTGGCTCTGGAGTCCTCCGTTCGCGAGGCGAGGCGCGTTTGCGATGGCCCTGGCGGCGGTCAAATCTACATTGAGACCGCAGTTGGCTGCGATGTAGAAGCGTTAAACAGCCTTATTCCTGAATGGGAATGCAGCAAAGAAATGACGGCAGGCCAAGTAAAAGCGCTCCTATTTCAGCTCAGAAGGGGCTAAACTTTGGCTATCTGTAGCTAGAGCGAAAGAACAATGTATGACCATTGCTGTATATCCCGGAACATTTGATCCCTTAACCCGGGGTCATGAGGACTTAGTGCGTCGCGCCTCCAGTATTTTTAGTCAAGTGATTGTGGGCGTGGCCGATAGCCGCAGTAAGCGCCCATTCTTTGATTTAGACGAGCGCATTGCGATTGCGAAAGAAGTCCTCGGACATTACCCCAATGTCAAGATTGCCGGGTTTAAAGGCCTTTTAAAAGATTTTGCACGCGAGCATCAGGCGCGCGTGATTGTGCGTGGTTTGCGTGCGGTCTCTGACTTTGAGTATGAGTTTCAAATGGCTGGGATGAATCGCTACCTCTTGCCAGATGTGGAGACCTTATTCTTAACGCCATCCGATCAGTATCAATTTATTTCAGGCACCTTTGTGCGTGAAATCGCCATCATGGGCGGCGATGTTAGTAAGTTTGTTTTTCCATCGGTGGAAAAATGGCTGTTACAAAAAACGGCTGCAATGAAGGGCGAAGGCAAATAAGGACATGGCTTTATTAATTACCGACGAGTGCATCAATTGCGACGTCTGTGAACCCGAGTGCCCTAATGATGCGATTTTTATGGGGATTGAGATTTATCAGATCGACCCCAACAAGTGCACCGAGTGTGTGGGTCATTTTGACGCCCCGCAATGCCGCCAAGTCTGCCCCGTTGATTGCATTCCTTTGCATCCCGATTATGTGGAATCGCATGACGATTTAATGCAAAAGTACTACCGCCTAACGGCAGCCAAGTCAGCATAAAAGACTGAAGTCAGCCCTTAGCAGCTGGAATGCAAGTCCTTTACCGCAGTTGCTGTTTCGCCTTTTAAGAACAAAGGCATTGCATCCAGCGACCGCGATAAGGCGGTATCAATTGCAATTTGCTCCTCTAGAAGCGGCTTACGCAGAACGAAGTCAGCAACATCCATCAGGCGGCCAGGTAGGTCGCGAGGATGCCCAATCCCGATGCGCAGGCGCCAGTAATCCGGGCTAGACAGGTGAGCCAGAATGTCTTTTAGTCCGTTATGGCCACCGGTGCCGCCAGCAAACTTCAGGCGCGCAACCCCTGCTTTGAGATCGAGCTCATCGTGGACAACCAGGATTTCTTCGGGTTGAATTTGATGAAAGCGGCACAATGCACTCACCGATTGACCGCTGAGGTTCATAAAGGTATCGGGTTGCAATAGCCAGATGTCACGCCCATATAGGGATGCCTTCGCCACCTTTCCATGAAAGCGTTTTTCTTGTTCGAGGGTTACTCCAGCCTGTTTTGCCAAGAGAGACACAAACCAAAATCCAGCGTTATGCCGATCGGTTTCGTGTTTACTGCCGGGGTTGCCAAGGCCAACAATTAATCGAATCATGATCCAAAGTGTATTAGAGGCTGGAATGTTAATACAGCATTACTTACAAAAAAGAAAACCCGCAGAAGCGGGCTTTCTGATTCAAATACCAAAGCAAATTACGCTTTGGCATCCTTCTCTTTTGCCGCATCTGCCGCCGCTGCAGGCGCTGCAACTGCAGCCTCCACAGCCTCAGCTTTAACGGTTGGCACACGTGCGTTAACCAGAACTGGATTCTCTTGCTCAACGTGCAAGACCAAAGAAACGCCTTTAGGCAGAACAACATCTTTAGCGTGAATCGAGTGACCCACTTCAATCTTGCTCAAGTTCACTTCAATGAACTCTGGCAAATCAGCAGGTAAGCAGGTAACTTCAATGTCATTAGCAATGTGGCTGATGATGGCGCCGCCGAGTTTGACTGCAGCCGATTCTTCAGCGTGGGTAAAGTGCAGTGGAATGCGCATGTGGATTTTTTCAGTCGCTGAAACGCGCTGAAAATCAATGTGCAAGACCAAAGGCTTAAATGGGTGCATTTGATAGTCACGTAGTAATACTTTTTGTGACTTGCCGCCCACTTCAATGTCTAAAATAGACGAATGGAATGCTTCTTTACGGAGAGCATGGAACAGGGCGTTGTGGTCAAGTTCGATGACCTCAGGCTTGTTTTTGCTGCCGTAAATAATGCCCGGAGTTTTACCGGAGTTGCGCAGGCGGCGGCTCGCACCCGTTCCCTGTACGCTTCTTTCAAAAGCTACGATTTTCATGATGACTCCCAAATTAAGGTTAATTTCCGTTCGCGACCAAACAGAAAAGCCTTCAATTATAGCGTGAACTTGGTATTTTTGGCCTATTTAGACCGTAAACAGGCCAAAAGTGCTGTTTTTAAGCTTATTCCGCAAACATCGACATGACCGAATCGCCCTTGGTGATACGGGAGAGGGTTTCAGCCAAAATGGGGGCGACACTGAGCTGGCGGATTTTTTTGACTTGGCGGGCTTCGTCGGTCAGGGGAATGGTGTCGGTAACCACCAGTTCATCCAGTTGCGAGGCAGCAATGCGGGCAACTGCGCCGCCAGACAAAACAGCATGCGTACAGTAGGCCGTTACACCCTTGGCACCACGCTCTTTAAGGGCCTCAGCCGCCTTACAGAGTGTTCCGCCAGTATCAATGATGTCATCCATGATGACGCAGTGACGGCCTTCTACCTCGCCAATTAAGTGCATCACTTCCGAGACATTGGCTTTGGGGCGGCGTTTATCAATAATCGCTAAATCACAACCCAGCTGCTTGGCCATCGCCCGGGCACGAACCACGCCGCCAATATCGGGAGAAACAATAATCAGGTCTTTGCTTTTTTGCTTTTGCAGGTCGGCCAACAGGACGGGCGAGGCATAAATATTGTCGACTGGAATATCAAAAAAGCCTTGAATTTGGTCTGCATGGAGATCCATGGTTAAAACGCGCTCAATGCCGGCAACCGATTGCAGCATATTGGCCACAATACGGGCCGAGATGGCTACCCGCGCGGAACGGGGGCGACGGTCTTGCCGTGCATAGCCGAAGTAAGGAATCACTGCGGTTATGCGACTTGCAGATGCTCGCTTCAGAGCATCAATCATGATCATGAGCTCCATCACATTGTCGTTGGTGGGGGCACACGTCGATTGAATAACTACGACATTCTTGCCGCGTACATTTTCCTGAATCTCAACCTGAATCTCACCGTCTGAGAAGCGACCGACAAAAGCTTTGCCGAGCGGAAGATTCAATTCTTTGGCCACTGCGTTCGCTAAAACAGGATTTGCATTGCCAGTAAATAGAGTCAGAAATTCAGAATTCATGATGGCAGTTTGGCTTATGAAGGTTTGGGGGAGTTTTAGACAGAATATCGCATAGCACGTTGTTCAGAAGAAAGTTGGCAGGGGAAGAAGGATTCGAACCTTCGCATGCTGGAATCAAAATCCAGTGCCTTAACCAGCTTGGCGATTCCCCTACAGTGTCAATCTGAAGATATGGAATTGTAAGCGGGATTTTTATTTATCCCCCGAACAATCCGGCCTATCCACTCCCGAGGTAAATTTTGCAATAGAGCGGCGGCACTTGCACCGTCAAGCTGGCTCGGAAGCGCAGCAAAGACGCTGCTACCAGAACCAGACATTTGGGGCTTAGCGCTTGGCAGGGCCCCGGTGATCCAATCTATCGCATCCTTCACTTCAGGACAAATCTGCATCGCTACCGCCTGACAGTCATTGATGTATGCCTGATGGGGTAGTGAAGATGCAAGAAAGCGATCTATTGTAATCGGGGCGTGATCACGGGTCAATTCAGGGTGCTCAAAAAGCGCTTTGGTGGCGATACCGCGATTGGGGAAAATCACGATAAAGCCTTGATCGGGCAGGGTAACAGCTTGAATTACCTCCCCAATTCCCTCCACAAAGGCATTGCTTCCATGGATAAAGAAAGGCACATCGGCGCCCAATTGCAGGCCCAGTGCCATGAGCTCTGGGCGTGAAAGGCCAAGGTTCCAGAGGTGATTTAAGCCAATCATGGTGGATGCGGCATCAGATGACCCGCCGCCTAGGCCAGCCCCGACCGGTAATTCTTTATGGAGGTTGATTTCAACGCCCACCCCCACGTTACATTCGCGTTGAAGCAGTGCCGCCGCACGGACCACCAAGTCATTGCCTTCAGCGATGCCGGGAACGGGGTTGATGCGGGAAATGCGTTTGCTACTGGTTCTGCTGAGCGTAACGCTATCGCACCAGTCAATGAGCTGAAAGGCGGACTGCAAGAGGTGATAGCCATCGTTCCTGCGACCAATAATGTGCAGAAATAAATTGAGTTTGGCGGGCGCTAAAAGGGTGAGCGTATCAGTCATCAATTTGATCAAAAACAAGGCGGATATCGATGGGCCCTGTTTTCGTGTTTCGGGTCATATTCAGTTTTTCTAGCTTGCTGCTACTGTCGCCCCAAACATAGGATAGGTTCCAGCCATCTTGACTGATTTTCGAAACAATACCGTTGGGACTGCGTTCCAAGCTGGCTGGGCTGCCAGGCCTCACTTGGCCGCGCAACCAGTCTGATAGGCCACGCGCAGGTAAAGGAAGCCCTAATGCAGACTGAATCAGGGTATCTGCATCAATCGCTTTGCTTATTTTGCCGCCGCGTTCTAATACTGCTTCGCCCGGGGTAATGGTAATTTTTGCAATCGAGCCTCCGACTGGATTACGAATCTCCAAAGTGTCGTTCAGCGCGTCTTGGCTAAGGGTGAAGCCGCCCGAGCCTCCCTCTGCGGGTCGGTCCGCCCCGCCATTCATACGAATCGAAAAACGGCCATCCCAAACAATCTTGGTTGATTGGTTGGGCATTACCCAGTTCGGCTTGAAGCGTTTTAAGGTTTCACGCAAGGTGGCATTGTTCGCATCCATTCGTTCGGCATCACGCCATGCGCTTTCGGCAGCATTCAGATTCCCCATGGCCCAATACACCTCACCTAAGTGCGCTGATATTTCTGCTTCGGGCTTCATCTGAGCTGCTTTGCTGAGTTGGTCGCGTGCCAACTCCAGTTTGCCGAGGCGGAAATTAACCCAGCCGAGGCTATCTAAAATAAACGCATCTTGTGGTGCTAGGTTATGTGCCTTCGTTATGAGGGCAAATGCCTCTGGTAGGTTCTGCTTGCGATCGGCTAGGGAGTAACCGAGGGCGTTTAGCGCGTTGGCATCGTTCGGCGTTTTTTTCAGAATCTGCCGCAGTGTTGATTCCATGACATCAAAGCGACCCGCTTTTTCCGCTGCCATCGCATAGGTATACACAATGCCCGAGTCGCTGGGCAAGGGCCTGAGCGCTGAGATAATTTCAAAATAGGCGCGCATTGCTGCGCCCTCATCGACTGCGCGGCCTAGTAGAGGTTGCAGCTGTTTCAAGGTGCGCTCTTGACTCGCAGGATCTTGTTTTTGTAATAAGGCGATTGCGGGTTTTACTGAATCAGACCAGCGTTGATTGAGCATTAATAAGGTAACCAGCACTTCTTTTGGCTTGCTATCCCCAACAGGAGCAAGGCTATCCCATACGCTAGCTGCGTCGAGCGCAAGCTCAGGGGCATTAGCTGCAATAGCAATCTCCATGGCGCGCTGTGCCAACTTTGGATCACCAGTTTGACGGGCAAGGCTAAGGTAGGTTTGGTAGGCAAGCGCCGGCTCGCCCCGCTGGAGGGCAATTTCAGAGGCTAAGATCTCAAAAACCTGCTCACCACTAGCGCCTTGGTTGCCATGCACCAATGAGCCCCAACCGAGGCATGCGCTTGCCAGTAACAGCATGGCACGCTTGCGAGCAGGCAACAGGGCCTTAGTGAGGCGCAAATGCATTAAATGGAACATAAGCACATTCTAATCTCCGAATCTACAATTCACCTATGCCAGAACTCCCAGAAGTTGAAGTCACTCGCCTTGGAATACAGCCGCACCTCGAGGGGGAGCGGATTACCGATACCCTCATTATTGATGGTAGGTTACGCTGGCCTGTGCCGCGTAATTTGCGATCAATCTTACTGGGCCAAACCCTACACGGTATTGAGCGCAGGGGAAAGTATTTGCTATTGCAAATGGATCAAGGGTATTTGCTGATCCATTTGGGCATGACCGGAGTACTGCGGGTATTGCCAGTGAAAGAGCCATTCAAACCCCATGACCGGGTTGTAGTGGTATTCGGTAAGCGCAGCTTACGTTTACATGATCCGCGTAAATTTGGGGCGGTACTGTGGCATGCAAATAAGAGCGGTCCCGTCGAGGATCACCCCTTGCTTAATAAGTTAGGAACAGAACCCTTTTCCGCTGATTTTGCGAACGAGCGCGGTGCCGCGGTTCTCTACCGCTGTTCGCGCGGACGGAGTATTGCAGTGAAATCATTTTTACTTGCGGGGCAGGCCGTTGTCGGGGTTGGGAATATTTACTGCTCAGAGAGTTTGTTTGAGGCCGGGATACATCCTGCCAAGCAAGCAGGAAAATTAACCAAGCCACAATGTGCGCGTTTAGCGAGTGCTGTACGCATGGTGTTAACGAAAGCCATTGCCGCAGGCGGTAGTACCTTGCGTGACTTTGTTGATAGCGAGGGTAAGCAAGGCTACTTCATGATGGAAAGCAAGGTCTATGATCGACGGGGCGAGCCCTGCCGAGTATGCAAGACGCCGATTCGGCAGATCGTTCAAGGTCAGCGTTCCACCTACTTTTGCCCTGTATGCCAAAAGCGCTAAGTACGCAGCCGACGTACGATGCTGTTCTCATTGCATCCTTTTCAAAGCAACTGATTCAGTGGCATAAAAAGCATGGGCGCCATGGCTTGCCATGGCAAAGCATTACTGATCCCTATGCTGTGTGGGTCTCTGAAATCATGCTGCAACAAACGCAGGTAGCTACTGTGTTAGAGCGCTACCCCAAAATGATGAAGCGCTTTCCATCGGTAGTGCATTTGGCTCGCGCGGATATTGATGAGGTATTGGCTGAGTGGAGCGGCCTTGGCTACTATTCGCGGGCGCGCAATTTACATGCTTGTGCAAAACAAGTCGTAACGCAATATCAAGGGCAATTTCCGTCTGATCCTCTGGCCCTAGAAGGCCTTAGCGGAATTGGCCGATCTACCGCGGGCGCTATAGCCGCCTTTGCCTTTCAGGCTAGGGCACCAATTTTGGATGCCAATGTAAAGCGTGTATTGGCGCGGCTATTTGGTATTAGTGGCGCATTGCAAGAAAAGAAGGTGACGGATTCGCTATGGCAATTGGCTACGGAACTTCTTCCGCGCTCGCCGCAGCATATGCCGGTGTACACCCAAGCACTGATGGATTTTGGTGCCACCTGGTGCACCGCAAAGCAACCGGTTTGCTTGACGAAAAAAACACCATGCCCATTTGAGGGCTCCTGTCAGGCAAATGCCCTAGATCAAGTGCTTACGATTCCAAAAAAAGCAATAAAAAAGAAGTCGCCGCAATTTGCGTGTGCAGTTGGCATTTTGACCCACGGCAATTCAGTGCTATTGCAAAAGCGTCCCGCTAAAGCTATCTGGGGAGGCCTTTGGTCGCTGCCGGAGAGTCCATGGCAAGCACAAACAGCAATGGATGCAAGCTTCGAAGTAAAGGCAGAGCCATTCACGGGCGAGCAGCTATTCGACTTGATTCTGCCAAACCGATTACCTAAAAAAACTTCGGCTTTGTTTGGGCGGTTGGTAAGAACGGGTAAGGGCATAAAACATATTTTTAGCCACCGCGTTTTACAGATTCAGACCTATGAGATTGCCCTGAATGCCGCGGCAAAAAAAGAGTTGGACAGGATGATTGAGTCAGCTGAAACTCAGTTTATTTGGGCCGAGCTGGATATGCTCGAGCAGTACGGACTTCCTCAGCCGATCAGGCTACTTTTGGAGGGGTGGAATCAAGCTCGCGGTGGCGCTGAATCAGATCAATGCGCGAATGCAGC
>CAZWPR010000001.1:7745-160341 GCA_964636135.1 uncultured Polynucleobacter sp. | reverse complement strand
TATATTACCTTTAGATAGCATGACGGTTATAAATTTTGTGGGGATATCTATTTCCTCTATCTAATCAAACCACAGGAACTGTTTTTGTGTGGTTTGGTAGACACTGTTACAGAAGTCCTTTTAGATTCGCCATCTTTCCCAAAAATATCCTCTGATTCAGATTAAGTGCAATCTGCCCACCCCATGTAGTAGATTTTGGTGGTTTTAGGTTTTAGCTTATCCATCAGCTGTTGTTCCTCAGTTTTCAATGTCTGCTATCGAACAGACGTAAAGCGAACGCTTTCCTAAACTGATTTCGTATTAATCACTCTATACGGAAAGCAGATTATGAAAAAAATAGCGCTTGTTTTTATTCCATTATTAACCGCATCCTCTTTGTTAATGGCCTCGCCTCAGTCGCCCCGAGCAATTAGCACATTGGAGTTGGCTGGGGTTTGCGGCGATCAATCTAGCCCAAGCCCACAAATTTATTGTGATGTCTATGGTCAGGGTGTATATGACGGTTACTTGGTGACACGCCATACTAGGGTGGCACCCGACTTTATCTGTGTGGTGCAGCCAGCGCCGGCACGAAGGGATGTCATGAATCAATTTATGGATTGGGTAAAGCAAAATCCGAATTACAACAACAGTCCTGCAGCAGACTCCTTATTGCGATTCTTGGCAGTGCGTTTTCCATGCCAATCCTCAGGAGCTTCTCCTGAAAACGCAATCAATAAGATTGTTCGCTAATTATGAAAGAGACCATTATGAAGAAAATTCTTGTTATTGCTTCGGCATCAGCGATATTGACCCTCAGTGCGTGTACCGGCATGAGTGATACTTCACAGCGAACACTCTCAGGGGCTGCCATCGGTACTGCTGCAGGCGTTGGCATTGGGGCCCTCACGGGCGGGGGGTTACTCTGGGGCGCCGCTGGCGGGGCTGCCATTGGAGCAGTTGGCGGATATGTCTATGATCAGTATGAGAAGGACCAAAAGAAAAATCCCCCAAAGCCAGCCAATACAAAATAGATTTCGGGACCGGGAGTTATTAAAAAAGCCGCTTTCGCGGCTTTTTTATCAATCGATGCTGCCTTATTTTGAAACAGACAGCTGATTATTTACAGAGCTGACGCCATTAACGGACTCCGCTATCTTTGTCGTCTTAGTTCTATTGGCTTGCGTATCAGCCTTACCGGTCAGGATGACTTCACCCTTTTCAGTATTGACTGAAATCTTTAGTGATTTGAGTCCCGGCTCGTTGAGGAGTAGGGCCTTAATCTTGGCAGTGATTTCACTATCGTCGATCGCTTGGCCAGTAGATCTGCTGGATTCTGCAATCGTATTTCCTGCTTTTTCAGCAGAATTGGATACCGATGTAGATACATTCTCAGTTGCTTGATCTATCTTTTTGCCAGCAGATTCTGCAGGTCCTGGCTTGTCGCATGCCGCTAAGCCAGACACAATCATCATCGATGCAAATACAGCCTTAAAGCTATTGTCCATGTTCATTTTATTTTCCTTATTCAATTTAAATTCTGCCCAGCACAATCAAAATAAGCAGGATTAGCACTACCAATCCCAAACTTCCGCTTGGTGCATAGCCCCAATTTTTACTATGGGGCCACGTCGGCAGAGCGCCTAACAACATTAAAACTAGAATCACCAAAATAACGGTTTCTAACATGTCGACTCCTTACTTAATTCCTAGAATCAATGTAAGGCAATCGATCTTTTTGGACTGTTCGCTATCAGACATTGGTAGATTAATTTTGCTCGGTGCGCAATCGAACAAACAATCCAAAAAAAGAGGCATAGGATCAGTTTTTACACAGGGAGGGGCTGATATGAATTGGGATATTGTCGAAGGTAACTGGAAGCAATTTAAAGGACGCATTCGTGTGCGCTGGGGGAAGTTGACCGATGATCACTTGGATTTAATTGCAGGCAAGCGAACTGAACTCGCAGGAAAAATTCAAGAGCTATATGGCCTAACGATTGAAGAGGCGGAAAACCAGCTGAAGATATTTGAAGATCAGAATAAAGAATACAAACCAAGCGCAACAAAATAACATCAACGGAGCTGGCTTACTTAGCTTAGTTTTTTAGCGATTTCTAAATAAGTGTAGCCAGCTCTTTTGTAGTCCATGGAGCTTCATGCCAAGCCGCATCGCTTTACTTGTCGTTCTTCAGGTATGTTGCTACAACGCACTAGCCTCTGATAATCAACTTATCCAATGGATTGAGCCCGCTCAAAAACAAGCCGTTTGGCTAAATCCCGGCCTCTATTCCTATCACTTTGATCAAAAACAGGATTTCAATCCGATAAACATTGGATTTGGGGCCGAATATCAATTTTCTACGGTGGGATCGATTACCGCTGGCTTCTATCGCAATAGCTATTATCAGCACTCACAGTACATTGGCGCCTATTGGCAACCCATTACCCTTGGTCCATTCAAGCTGGGCATGGTTGCGGGCGTATTTAATGGCTATAACAATACCAACAATGGTGCATGGTTTCCAGCGGCATTACCAGCCATTTCGCTTGAGGGTGATCTGTTTGGTTTGAATCTGATTGTGATACCCACGATACCCAATCGCATTGCAGGCTCGGTTTCTCTGCAATTTAAGGTGAAAGTCTGGGATTGAGTATCAATGCGCGGGTCGTAAAAAAAGCAAACAATTTTGTTTGTAGCAGCTGCATGCTTCATCTTCTAGGGCAACCCGATTCAATATCTTGATTTCACCTCGGCGGTAGTCAATCAAGCCGCGCCGGCGAAAATCAGATGCCGTAGTTGTCACTCCTACGCGCCGCACACCCAGCATTAGTGAAATAAATTCATGGGTCATAAAGAAAGTGCTTGATTGCGCGCGATCTTGACTCATTAATAGCCATTTTGCAAAGCGCGGACCGATTTCATGAAAATGCTCACATGCTGCTGAAAGGCCTAGCATCCGCATGCGTACGGCAATATACCCATTAATGGCGATTTTCAATTCAGTACTCTTCTTCATCTCTGACGCAAGGGCTTTTGCTCGCATACGCCACGCAAATCCAGAGCCCTGAACAATGGCGCCAAATGCATTAACTCCAAGGCCGAGGGTAAATTCAGCACCCAAGACGCCTTCTCGCCCAATCATGCCGATTTCAATGGGCAATTGCGTATCAACGCTTTGAGTAATGGATATAAAGCCATCAACCGGAAAGTAAACATACTCCGCGGGTTCGTTTGCTACAAAAATAATCTGCGATACGGTCAGCTCGATCAGATCTGCTCGATTTAAAACGGCCCCTTGAATTTTTTTAGGGAGCAAATCAAGTAGTAAATTTTTATTCATTTGCTAAGCTCTAGGGTGGTAATGCAACCCTAGTTGCAGGGGTCTGATTGATAGCGTCCTATGACCGCTAACTGCAATTAGTATCTCCGCCGCAAGTAATGCCGTCTGTCCGCTAGCAAACTAAGTGGCTAATTTTTCAGGTAGAAGACGGTCATACTCTGTCTTGACCACTTGATAGCATTCGCAGGTTCGTTTTTCTAGTCCTACTCTATCTAAAATGCTGATACGACCGCGTGAGTAGGATATCAATCCTGCTTTCTGCACCTTTAGTGCCGCCTCGGTGACACCTTCACGCCGTACACCAAGCATATTCGCAATTAGCTCCTGGGTCATATTCAGCTGGCTTCCGGATAGGCGATCAAGGCTTAACAAGAGCCAGCGGCAAAATTGTTGATCCAAAGTATGGTGTCGATTACACACGGCAGTTTGTGACATTTGCGTAATTAAGGCTTGGGTATAGCGCAGCAGTAAATGCATAACGGGCCCATTTTGATTAAATTCATCCAAAAGAATGTCCGACTTAATGCGATAGCCATTACCCGCACTTTGGACCACAGCACGGCTAGAGGTGGATTCACCGCCCATGAAGATCGATACACCGACGCATCCTTCATAGCCTGTAATCGCAATTTCCGCAGAGGATCCATTTTCCAAGGCATACAGCAATGAAACAATTGCAGTAGTCGGAAAATACACGTGGCTCATCGTTACACCGGGCTCATAGAGAACTTTTCCTAAAGGCATTGCAATCGGCTCTAAATGCGGTGACAGCCGATCCCATTCCGCCTGAGGTATCGAATGAAACAGCAGGTTTTGATCTTTTAGCGGCTTTTTGTCCATTATTTTCATGGGTACGGCTTTCATTGACTAGGACAGGGTCATTCATCCAACTCTTTGTACGATAACGCACATTCGGAAAATACGGAAAACCCACCAGGTTTAGCCCAGCGGGTTTTAGACATACTTACCACTCTATTTACTCAAACAACCCTAAAAGAGCGGCCTTGCTTATTTTTGCGGTGTTACAGCACTCGCTATCTTCTTACAGGCCGTATCGCTGTGCTCCGTTGCCTGAATGGTGTGACCCTGGGCAATAGCGGCATGGTAGCCAGCATGTTTACTGTCACCCGATTCAATGTGTTTCGCCGCTTCTTTATGTGCGACAGATGCAGCGTCACAATGCTCGGCGGCCTTCATGTGGTTGCCATGCGCTGAATCGGATTGAAGGTCGTGCTTTTTTGGATCAAATGTCATGTAGTTCTCCTTAACAATTGGACTAGAGAGTTCTCTTTTCCAGTGGGTGCAAAACCCACAATTGACTTTAAAGCGAAGTAAGTATTTTTATAGTCTGTTCCCGCACATAAAAAAATATACGGTTTTATGTTTGATATCGAACACAGCGTTGAGAAACCACGCTCTAAGATCAAGTTGTAATTCAGGAGGGGTCGACGCCTGAACAAAGTCGATTATCAATTTACGAAAGAAGCAAATGAACATGATCAGAAAGCTATCAATCGCAGCCATTGGCGGGTTTGTTATCGCTTTATCGGCGTGCGCAGCAACAGATACAAAAGAAAGCACAGGCCAATACGTTGATAACAGTGTGCTTACAGCGAAAGTAAAGACCGCAATATTCAATGAGCCCAGCTTGAAATCATCGGAGATTTCAGTTGAAACCTATAAAGGCGAAGTGCAGTTAAGTGGATTTGTAAGCTCAATTGAGCAAACAAAAAAAGCAGTTGAGATTGCCAAAACCATACCTGGGGTTACGTCAGTAAAAAATGATATGCGCGTCAAAGGTAGTAACAATCCATTTTATAAATAACCAACATAATTAAAAAAACTAAAGGAATAAAAATGAACAAAGATCAAGTGAAGGGCCGTGTTGAGGAAGTAAAAGGCAAGGTTAAAGAGGTTGCTGGAAGCATTACAGGAAATAAATCACTTGAGGCAAAGGGAATAACGCAAAAGGCAGCCGGAAAAGTCCAGGCTACGTTTGGTGATGCTAAGTCCAAGATTAAAAGCAAAATGTAATTATTAAACAAGGAGAGATTGAATGGTCTTATATAAAAAAATAGGGTTAGCCGTACTGCTTGCTTCTAGCCTGGCCGCTTGTGTTTCGATGTCCGACGGAAAAAGCATTGTCAAGACAGAAAATGGAATACTGGTTAGCATGAACAACATGACGGTATATACCTTTGAGGGTGATCAAGCCGGCTCGGGTCGCTCATCCTGTTATGGCGAGTGCGCAATCAATTGGCCGCCGCTTTTGGTAGACCAAAATGCGACATCCTATGGCGACTATTCCATCATCACGCGCGATGATGGAAAAAAGCAGTTTGCATACAAAGGAAAGCCGCTGTATTACTACCGTTTGGATAATAAGCCCGATGAAACGAACGGCAACAACTTGGCCAATGGCGCATGGCGTGTCGTCCGGATGTAATTGGCATGATTCGTAAAAAAGCCGCCTAAGGGCGGCTTTTTTATCTTTATACAGTAGGTCAATGTGCTTAGACGGCTGCAGAAGTAGTTGCTTAATCCATCAATGCGTGTTGACTGCTCATAAAAAAGCCACCCAGAATGGGTGGCTTTATTTTTCCCTAAATGGCGGCTGCAACCTACAGCAATTTAGAATTTATAGCCAACGCCAAGTGTCGCGATCGTCGTGCTCGGTTTGTAGGTAATGCCGCCGACAGATGCGCTACTGTATTGAACTTGTTGACCTTCAAGCTTGACATAGAAATGCTTATCAAGCAGAGCTTGGATACCAATTCCGTAGCCAATACCATTTAAGTTGCTATATCCAGTGTATCCGCCGTCATTGAAGGTGCCCTGCATGCGGTTATAGCCTACTAACGCGTACAGCATGGCGCTGGATCCTAAGACATAGCCTGGCTTGAAGTTAATGCTGTAATGCTTCTTGCCAACGAGGTTCCCGCTTCCACCTGAACCACCTTTGGTGTCAGCGAGATCATATGTTCCGGTTAGGCCCAGGGCGATTTCTTTGCTTGCGCCGTAGGTGTAGCCTAATTCGGCGGCTGGTACGACAGACTGTTCGCCAATATTGGCGGAGCGATTGCCGGAAATGTTCGTACTTCCACCAACGGAGCTGACATTAACCCCAATAGAGGGGCCTTCAAACGGGTTTTCTTGCGCCAGTGCAATGGTTGATGTTGCGACAAGGGCAACGATTAGGGCTGATTTCTTCATGTTAGACATCCTTTATGCTTAATTACTTCGATTAAATAAAACAATAAATAGGTGAGGCACAGCATGTTTTTGTCTATGCTGACTGCTGCTCAAAAAATCGATATGTCAACTTCTAGTGCGTATGCTGAATTGAATATTGAATGCACATACTATGAAGTGAATTACAGTGGAATTCAAAGCCTGAGTCTGTCTGTTATCGAACATTGCAAGCTATTGATGCGTCCCGTTTTGGAGCTTGCTCCTAGCTTTATGCGGCAATGCTGTCTGGTAGCAGTCTAGAATATTCAGACTTCACCACCTTGTAGCATTCACAGCAAGAACTTTCTAACCCTTTTCGATTAACCATCGTAATATGTCCACGTGCATATTTGATCAGTCCTGCTTTTTGAATGCGCAGGGCTGATTCTGTAACGCCTTCACGGCGAACGCCTAACATTTTTGCGATCAATTCTTGCGTCATGAGTAGCTCATTACTCAGAATGCGATCAAAATTCTCGAGTAAAAATCGACATAGTTGCTGCTCTAGTCGATGGTGTCGATTGCACACGGCCACCTGTGTCATTTGGGTGATGAGTGCCTGAGTAAAGCGTAGAAATAGATGCATGACAGGCACGCTTTGATTAAATGCCTTGAGAACTACTGCCGAGGGTATTCTGTATCCAACGCCTGGACTGGTCACTACTGCGGTACTAGATGTACTTCCTCCCCCCATAAAAATAGAAATTCCGATAAGGCCTTCGCATCCAACCACTGCTACCTCTGCTGAGGTTCCATCGGAAAGCTCATGCAGTATGGAAACAATCGCAGTAACCGGAAAGTAGATAAACGCAGTTTTTGTATCTGGCTCACTGATCATTTTCCCTAGCGGCAGCTGTACTAACTCAATATAGGGCAGTAAATCCTCCCAATCGGCCAAAGGAATGGAGTGAAACAACTGATTTTGTTCTTTGAGCGGCCTAGTAAGCATATGTATCCTATATCTGTATATAGAATGTTGTACTCCTTCATTTCAATTAAATATGTACGGCAGCGAACGTATAAAACACTCAAGTATTTTTTATTCAACCAAATTCCATTAATTTGTTCTTCGAAACCTATGGCGCTGCTGAGTTCAAGGGGCGACTAAAGAGCGCTTGAGCTAGCCGGGCTAGGACTTGGCATCACTTGCTCCTGAGGGCAAATCGATGGGAATGAGGAGGCAATCCTCAATTAATGACCTATAAAGCAATTCTGCTAGTATTTACTACATATTATTCTTCTGCCAATAGACATACCTTACTCGATACCGATCATGCCCTTTATTCAGCGTTATATTGCGTTTTTACTCTTATCGTTCTCCCTTTGTGCTGGTGTTGCTCATGCAGAAAGCAGGGCAGAACTAGATCGAAGTGCGCGGACTGTGCTCAATCAATTAATTGCCAGTAATGCCAATGCAAAAAAATTGAATGAGAAAGCGATTGCTACCTTGGTATTTCCAGTGGTGACCAAGGCTGGTTTAATTGTGGGCGGCCAATATGGTGATGGTGTTTTATTGCGGGGCGGAAGTCCAGCAGCCTATTACAACACTGCGGGTGGCTCATATGGTCTTCAGGCCGGAGCACAGCAGTTTGCTTACGTCTTATTCTTCATGAAAGAGTCTGCACTAAATGCCTTAGATTCGACTCAGGGATTTGAGATCGGGGTGGGACCAAGCGTTGTCTTAGTTGACCAAGGCGTAGCTAGTTCGACAACCTCGATCACTGCCCAAGACGATATTTATGCCTTCATCACCGCTCAAAAAGGTGCCATGGCAGGTATTGGTATTCAGGGCAACAAGATTACAAAGCTAACGAAGTAAGCACATCTACTGCGGACCTCAGTTAAAGGTCCACGTTATCCAGGGCTAGAGTGCTGAGGTGATCGGTATCGGCCCAGCGCTCAACTGACCAGGTCTTTCCATCGTAGGCAATCCAGTTTAAGGACGTATTCGGGACTACCGCCACCCGGGCCTGATCCAATGCTTGTTTGGTGGCGATACGGTACATCATATCGAGGGTTCCGCCATGGCTCACCACCAGAATGGTTTGGCCTTGGTGTGCGGCCACTAGCATGGCCAAGGCGCGCTGCGCCCGTTCATGAAACTGTTGAATACTCTCACCGCCGCCCAAGTCGTGCTGAATATCCCGCGCTAGGTGGGCTTGCCACACTTCTGGTGCTGCATGCGGCGCATCGTCTAAGCGCAGGCCCTGTAAAACCCCAACATGGCGCTCCCGAAAGATGGGGTCAATAGTGATGCTCAGATCCAGTGCATGCGATACCTGCTTAGCGGTATCGGCAGCGCGCTGCAAATCACTGGAGTAAAGATGATCAAAGGCATGGCCGGCGCGTTGTAAGGATTGCGCTAAGCGCTGTGCCTGCACTTGTCCATGGCTATTGAGTGGGATATCGATATGGCCCTGCATACGGCGTTCGGCATTCCAGTCGGTTTCGCCATGACGGGCAAAACAAATGCGTGTAATCGTGCTCATGGTTTATTGCGTGACTGGATTTGCTGTCGTTTGTTTAGAGATCTCAATTGCATCGAGATTGAATCCTTTTTGCTTTAAACGTTGCAATAGGGCTTCGTAGGCTTTGGGTTCAACGGTTTTACTGCGCGACAAAACCCATAGGTATTTACGGCTCGGCTCACTGACGGCGGCAAGCTGGTATTGCGGGTCTAAGTCAATGACCCAATAATTACCCCAAACAAAAGGCAGAAAGGAGAGCCAGGCTGGCGCAAAGCGCACTTCTAATTTGGGTGAGTTTGCATCACCTACTTGTTTAGCTGCGCCGAGCGCTTCGCTCATGGAGCCATCTTCTTTTTGGCAGCGGTTCAGAACCTGTAGCATGCCATTGGGCTGGATGGCATACGTTGCGCTGGTATTCGCAATACAGCGCTTCTGAAACCAGTTGGGATATTTGGCGACTTCGTACCATGTGCCCATGTATCGAGCTACATCCAGTGAAGCAATTGCTTCGAGCGGCGCAGGTGATACCTCGCTAGCTGGGGCTTGAGCCGATGCTAAGGGGACCCATGCACTAAAACTAAAACAAAGTGCAGCGATCAGCGATCGACTACGGAGGTGTGTCATCGTGTTCATTGTGTTCATACCGATACTGTATACCTTTCAATACCACCCCTGCCAAGCCGATTGCGCTATATTGGCATATAGGCAAAAGGACATATAAGGCAAGATGAGTCGACCATTGAAAATAGTATTGATGACGCTTGGCGCACTCATCGCTGCTGTGCTGATTGGGCTTGCCTATCTCAGTACCCTCATCAGCCCCGCCAAACTAACGCAGATGCTGATTCAAGAAGTGCGTGAAGCAACAGGGCGCGAGTTGATGATTGCTGGGCCAGTCAGCTTGGACTTTTTACCAAGGATCGCCGTATCAGCGGAGCAAGTGCGCTTCAGTAATGCGGCTTGGGCTAAGAGTCCTCAAATGGCAAGCCTAGAAAAAGTAGACTTAGAAATCAGCCTTTTGCCACTACTGAGTCGCCAGATTGAAATAAGCAGCATTCAATTATCTGGATTGGTCTTGCATTTAGAAACCAATGCAAAGGGCGAGGGCAATTGGCTAATGGGTGATATTGCTGCGCCGAATGGTTCAACGGCATCCTCCTTATCCGGCGCGGCACAAGACAATCCTAAAAAAGCGGCCAGTGATACCGATGCCATGGATCGTAATCTGGTATTGATTGAGAACCTTAATCTAATCAATGGCCAGATTCATTATCAGCCGAGTGGGGCTACCGTTAGTAGTTATGGGATTTCGCGTTTGTCGATGCAAAAAAATGGCGCTGAGACGGCGATCAATGCTGACCTAAAGCAAGGTACGTTTACGATTGCACTCAAAGGTAAGATGACCTCGATTCGAGAGGTCTTGCGTAGCATGGGAGCAGAAGCAATCGACGTCAATTTTGATTTTGAAGTGGCGCTGGGCGGCAAGCCATCCCAACTCAAGGGAAGGGCGGCACTTAATCCAGCCAAGCCTACTCAGTTTGATGCTTCGTTTAAAGCAGCCGAGCTCGATTTATCGGCCATACCGGCATTGAGCCCCCCTGCATCGCCTACAACATCTGTAGCGTCCAATGCAAATACGACCGCCACAAAAGTATTTAATACCATCGCGCCACCCAGCCAGACTCCAACTACTGCACGTGCTACCGAGCGTTTCTTTAGTGATGCGCCATTGCCGCTCGATTATCTGCCCAATGGCAATGGCACCCTGAATGTTGATATCGCTCAGTTAGTACTCCCCAGTAAGGTAGTACTCAAAAAAGTAGCCATGCTGGCGCGCTTCACCCCGCAGCAGATTGACATTCCTAAGGCGGTATTTCAGTTGGGGAATGGCCAGTTTGATGGCTCTGCCCGCATTGATAATCTGCAGGGTTCACCCAACTGGGCATTCAAAGGTCAGGCCAGCGGCTTTACCTTAGAGCAATTGCTGGCCTCAACCAATTCCAAAGGAAAGGTGAGTGGCGGTGACATGCGTACTGCATTTAATCTCACGAGTAGTGGTAAAAGTCCGCACCAAATTGCTTCGAGCTTAAATGGCCAAAGCCAGATCACGATTGGGAGCGCACGCCTTGCATCGAGCTTCATGAACCAAGGTGGCGATGTATTCATCACTTTATTTGATGCGATTAATCCGATGCGCAAGAAGACGAATGAAACAACGCTCGAGTGTGCAGTAGCCTATTTGCCAGTCAAGAATGGACTAGTGACGGTTCGGGATTCCATTGGTATCGAAACCGACCGTTTAAATATTGTGTTAACTGGAGCTGTTAATCTGAATACCGAGCAGATTAATTTAGCTTTTTATCCCAAAGAAAAATCGGGCCTCACGGCAGGCCTCGATTTGGCTAGCCTAGTGCGCCTACAGGGTAGCTTGGTAAAGCCGCAAGTTGGTATTAATAAAGAAGCGGCAGTGCATCAAGCCTTGACACTGGGCCTCGGATTTTTAACGGGCGGTGCATCGATCGTCGCCCAGAATGCCGAAGGGGTCATGAACAAGACCCACCCCTGCCGTGAGGCTATGCACAGTTGGGAGCGTATTTATTTACGCTCGTAACGCACTTCAGTCTTAAAAACGCTGGCGCCAATAAAAAGACTAAACACAGAAATAAAGATGCCGGCAAAGAAGGCAGTCCAAAAGCCGGAGATCGTAAAGCCACTCACCACGGCTGAGACCAGCATCAACACCAAGGCATTGATCACCAGTAAGAAGAGGCCCATCGTCAAGGCCGTTAGTGGTAGCGTGAGCAAAATGAGGATGGGTTTGACAATCGCGTTGGCAAAACCCAATACGAGGGCGGCAACAATGAGCGCTGCTGTGTCCTCAAACTGAATGCCATCAAAAATAAAACTCGCAACCCATAGGGAGAGGGCAGTGAGGCCCCATTGCGCGAAAAAGGGGAGGAGGTTTGGCATAGCGAAGTGCTTTCTGAATAAGGATGCAATTGATCTTACCAGCCGAGGCCCCCTGAATTCAGGGCTAGTAGTATTAAAAAACCAGTTCTATTAGTAAATTTGGCATTTTTAGGCTGGGGTGTTTATACTGTGTTTTTATACAGTACTTTAACGAACAGCCACCATGAATTCCCCTGTTTTAAGGCCAATTCAGGCCGTTTCTGAGTTGGGTCTTAGCCAAACCCCCGAACGCTTTGCTTTTGATGCGCCACCCTCCGAGTTACGCCTGCTGGTGCACGGCTTGTCTGCCGGCTTTCCCTCGCCTGCAGGAGACTACGTCGAGGATGCGCTCGATCTGAATCAGTACTTGATTCAGAATAAGCCCGCTACCTTTTTGTTTACAGTGCGTGGCGATTCGATGATGGGTGCCAGCATTGAGGATGGCGATAAGGTGGTGGTGGACCGAGCACTCAAGCCTAAGCACCAGGACATCATCGTCGCCGTGGTGAATGGCGATTACACCATGAAGCGTTTATACAAATACCGCGGCACGATCGAGCTCCGCCCTGAAAACCCGAATTACCCGGCAATCACCTTTACGGATGGCGCTGAGTTGCAAGTCTGGGGTGTCGTGGTTGGTGTAGTCCGTAAATACATAAATAAAGCGGTGCCGCATGCCCAGCAGCGCCACGTCACTCATTCTTGACCATGGGGGCAGCGATGGGGGCAGCGTCGCGCGCAGCGCATTTTGCTTTAGTGGATGTCAATAACTTTTACGTTTCATGCGAGCGGGTATTCCAGCCGCGCCTAGAGCGTGTGCCATTGGTGGTGTTATCCAATAATGATGGTTGCGCTGTAGCGCGCAGCAGCGAAGTGAAAGCATTGGGCGTGAAGATGGCAACGCCCTGGTTTTTGCTCAAGGACTTAGCGGCCCAGCACGGCATACAAGCGTTATCGTCAAACTACACCTTATACGGTGACATGAGTGAGCGTGTGGTCTCGATCCTGCGGGACTTTTCGCCAGACATGGAGGTCTATAGTATTGACGAAAGCTTCTTGCGCATCGATGCCGTCACCCATCTTTATCCAAGCTCCATTGCAATGGGCGAGATCATGCGCGGTCGCATTCGGCAATGGACTGGATTGCCGGTGTGTGTGGGCATGGGCGCCTCTAAAACCTTGGCTAAGTTAGCCAATCATCTGGCCAAAAAACACCCTGTATTCAATGGGGTATGTGATCTGAATGCATTGACAGGCCCAGAACTCGAACATTGGCTATCGATCACTGATGTCGGTGAGGTGTGGGGAGTCGGCCGTCAAATCACCTTACGTCTACGGGCCATGGGTATTGAGACGGCATGGGATCTGCGCTCTACCTCGCCAAAAATACTTCGAGCCCATTTTGGTGTGGTGATGGAGCGTACCTGTAGTGAGCTCAATGGCATTTCCTGTTTGGAGCTGGAGGAGGTGATTCCAGCAAAACAGCAAATCATTGCGTCACGTAGTTTTGGTAGGGCGGTGATCAGCCGCGAGGAGCTCGAGGAATCCGTCGCCACCCATATGGCCAGAGCTTGCGAAAAGTTGCGCGCACAATCGTCGGTAGCGGCGATGATTCAGGTATTTGTGCGGACCAATCGTTTTAAGCCGAGTGAGCCGCAATATAGCCCAAGTATTGCAATTGGACTGGTGGAGGCATGTGACGACACCTTGGTCTTAACGGATGCTGCACTAAGCGGTTTAGGGCGGATTTTTAAAGCCGGTTACCGCTATAAAAAAGCGGGCGTTGTGCTGAGTGGCATTTCAGAAAAAGCGCAGCAACAACACAGCTTATTTGATGACCGCAGCTGGAATCACAAATCAGCTAAGTTAATGAAGGTAATGGACTCCCTCAATACCCGTTTTGGAAAAAAGACCGTGCATTCGGCAGCAATGGGAAATACGGTGGGCTGGGCCATGCGCTCTGAAAATCGCTCTCCCCACTACACCACCTGCTGGGATGAATTGCCGTTTGTCAGATAAGCCCGTTGGGTTTGCTAAGATTCAAGCTTATTTCTGATCGCGCTTCCTTTTACGCTCAATTTATGTCCATTCTCGCCATTGCATTAGCCGTTTTATTGGGTCTCTACCTCTTAATTAAGATCCTGGGCCGCCGCAGCGCCATCCGCCTGATGGTCGAAAATTATGGCTTAATCCCCGAAAAACTCGCCCCTTTGAGTGATCGGGAGATTAAAGAGCTGTTGGCTAAACTCCACCATATGGCGGAAAAAGGCCAATCTGTGGCCCTAGAAACGGCTACGCGGCCTTATCGCTAGGCGATATCCCCAGAAACACGTAGTTTCCCGATGACCAGTATCATTGTGGGTTATTGCTTACATAATTAAGGAGATAGCATGCCTGGCTTGCTTCCAAACGTTGATCCCGATGGGTTGTTAGAGTTTTCAGTGGTCTATACCGATCGCTCGCTCAACCACATGTCCGAAGAGTTCAAAAAAGTCATGGTGGATATCTCGAGCGTACTCAAGGACGCCTATCAGGCTAGCTCCGCAATTGTGGTGCCTGGAAGCGGCACGTTTGGGATGGAAGCAGTGGCACGTCAATTTGCAAACCAAGAAAAGATCTTGGTTTTGCGTAACGGTTGGTTTAGCTACCGCTGGACGCAAATTTTCGATATGGCCAACATCACCCAAGATATTCATGTGATTAAGGGCAGGCAAGTCGAAAACGCGACTCAGGCACCGTATGCGCCAGCCCCGATTGAAGAAGTAGTGGCCTACATTAAAAAAGAGAAGCCCGCCGTTGTCTTTGCGCCTCACGTAGAAACTTCAGCCGGTATTATTTTGCCAGCGGACTATCTGCGTGCAGTGGGTGATGCAGTGGAATCGGTTGGTGGTTTGTTTGTGCTTGATTGCATTGCGTCTGGCGCAATGTGGGTCGATATGAAAGCGTGCAAGGTAGACGTTGTGATTAGCGCGCCACAAAAGGGCTGGAGTAGTTCGCCATGCTGCGCCTTAATTGGCCTGAGCGCACGTGCCCGCACTAAGATCGACAGTACACAGAGCACTAGCTTTTCAACCGATCTGAAAAAGTGGTTGCAGATCATGGAAACCTATGAAAGTGGTGGTCATGTGTATCACACCACGATGCCAACCGACGCCTTGAAAATTTTACGTAACGTGATGAAAGAAACCCAAGCCTTGGGCTTTGATCACTTACGCAATCAGCAAATCGAGCTGGGTAAAAAAGTACGCGCGATGTTGGTTAAGCGTGGCTACCCATCAGTGGCTGCTCCCGGATTCGAGGCGGCCGGAGTGGTGGTGAGTTACACCGAAGATCCGGATATTCAGACGGGTAAGAAGTTCATTGCCTTGGGCTTACAAACCGCTGCAGGCGTGCCATTGCAGTGCGATGAGCGCCCAGACTTCAGAACCTTCCGTATCGGTTTATTTGGTTTAGAGAAGTTGACGCACGTGGATCGTACTGTGGCTCATCTGGAAAAAGCCATGGACCAGATTCAGTCGGTGGCCGCAGTAGCAGCCTAATTGCAGCTTAGTAGTGGGGCGGTATTTCGTCGCGCAAGTCTCTCGCGTCGTTACCGCCACCCAGTCCTTCAGAGCCACTCGCGCTCATCTGCTCCTTGAGCGATTTCATTTCTCTGTATAAAAATTCAATTTGCTGCTGTTGTTTGTAGATCGTTTGATTGAGGTTCTCAATCAAGTCCTCGGCAAAACTGAGCTTCACTTCTAAAGTAGTAATGCGTTCTTCGCTGGACATGGCATTACCTCCTAATTGGTTTGCGATGGCATTACTACAAAACGGCCATCTTCCATTTCGGCTTGGGGCCGAATCCAAAAATCATGGGTTTGCAGGGATTCATATACATAGGCGGGCGCTAAGTCGGCTTCGATATTGGCCAAACAAACCACCCGATACAGACCGCCGGTCTTCACATGTTTCAGTTGGGTATTGGGCGCAAAGCGTCCATCGGATGCTTGCGCCATTCGGGGTTTTTGTGTCATCACATACTTTCTTTTATGATCAAGTGACATTACAGCATGCATTGATCTACAGAATACCGTTTCCTTATAAAACTAGCCATGTCCATTGCTTACTCGATTCTTGATTTATCACCCATTCCCGAAGGTGGGACTGCTGCTATTGCACTGCGCAACTCGCGTGATTTAGCGCAGCATGCGGAGGGGTGGGGGTATTCGCGCTATTGGGTAGCTGAGCACCACAATATGACAGGTAATGCAAGCTCGGCTACAGCAGTCTTGATTGGGTATATTGCCGAAGGTACGAAGACCATTCGCGTTGGCTCGGGCGGCATCATGCTGCCTAATCATGCCCCACTCGTGATTGCAGAACAATTCGGTACCTTGGCATCGCTGTATCCGGGCCGGATTGAACTCGGGCTTGGCAGAGCGCCGGGCACCGATCAGATGACGGCCCAAGCGCTGCGCCGTGATTTGCAAGGCAGTGATCACCAGTTTGCACAAGACGTGCGCGAGCTGCAGCACTACTTTGCACCGGATCAAGCAGGTCAGCGCGTACGCGCTATCCCCGGAGTGGGCTTAGAGCTACCTATCTGGATATTGGGTTCCAGTTTATATGGCGCGCAATTGGCAGCAAATTACGGCTTGCCCTATGCCTTTGCATCGCACTTTGCCCCCGATTATTTGGAAGAAGCCATCCAGACCTACCGCACGCACTTCCGCCCATCAGCGCAGCTGAAGAAGCCCTATGCTGTATTTGGGGTGAATGTGATTGCGGCCGATACCGATGAGGAGGCGCAATACTTGTTTACCACCTTGCAGCAGCATTACACGCGGGCCCGGCGCAATACCCGTGGGCAGTTACCACCACCCATTGCAAATATTGACTCATTTTGGGAGCCCCATGAAAAAGCCGGCGTAATGCGCTCCTTAGCCTGCTCGGTGGTTGGTTCACCAAAAACCATACGCGATGGATTGCAGCGCTTACTGAAAATTAGTGGGGCCGATGAGGTTTTAGTTGCTGGTCAAATTTACGACCATGCAGCGCGTCTACGCTCGTTTGAGATTGCGGGGGAGGTAATTCGTAGCCTAGAGCCGAGCACTCATCGTGATGATGAGCTGAGCAAGGTCTGAAGACGATCGTACTGATTGCTAATTTCAACGCCGTGAGGTTTGGCGCTGGTACGTAACTCTAATACCAACAGATCTTTGCTAAGCAGCAAGGCCGGTCGGATGCTGTAGGCCATATCCAGAAAGACTTGATCGTCTAGGTCTCGGCAAGTGAAGGGGGCTGGCTCTATTGCCTCATTCTCCATCAGTCGAGTAACACTTTCCCATGCCTTCAAAATAAGGACTTGCTCTTCTTGGCTTAGCTTAAAGGTCGGGCGCTGAATCACATCGATGAGCTCTATCATGGATGCTTCGCTCCGCACTGCATCCACGAGCTTGGTATCGAGTAGATGCCGAATGGGGTCTGCAGTCGGATCTTTAAACACCAGCAGATCCAAAATGACATTGGTATCCAGCACCAAGCGCGGTTTTATATCAGTCAAGGCAGTATTTGCTTGGAGAGTAAATATCTTAGTTAGTAGGTGCTTTCCAGATCTCCGGAACCACGGTAACTTGACCTTGATCTGCGGAGACCAGCATCTCGCCATCTTGAATATTGATGTGAATAATCATGCTGCGCTCCACCAGTGCAATTAAGGCTTTTGACTGCTCCTCGGGGATGGCGACAATGGTCAAGTTACGCGCGCGCTCTAACTTATTTTTGATGCCATCCCACCATAATTTACTGGTGTTGCCGGCATAGCAATAGACTGCTACTTGATCGGAGCGGCCGCAGGCTTTCAGAATGCGACGCTCATCAGGCTGGCCGATATCAATCCAGAGATTGATGGCGCCGGTGAGATCTTTCACCCAAATATCAGGCTCATCGGTATCACTGAGTCCTTTAGTAAAAACCAACTGCTCTTGTGCGTTGAGAGCAAAGGCAATGATGCGAATCATCATGCGCTCATCGGTCTCAGAGGGATGCTTTGCGATCGTTAAGGGGTGGCTAGCATAGTAGTAGCGATCCCCATCGGAGATGTGGAGCTCTGCTTTATGAATGGTTGCGCGCAATGCCATGAATAAATCCCTTAGTTGATCCGCTGTGTGCCCTGATTGGCTGCGGAAAACAGACCATCATAATCCCCTTGGGGTATTAGGGTGCTGGAGCGCCCAGAACCAGCCGCATGCACTGATGCGGAATGCCCACTTCGTCAAAGATGGCACCATCTGGCTTAAATTGCAGTTTGGCGTAAAAGGGAGCTGCACTTTGCTGTGCATGGAGCTCAAATACGCTTGCGCCTTGCATCATGCCAGTACGAATCGCCTCACCCAGAAGGGCTGTTCCAATTCCTTGGCCGCGAAACTCCTTGAGAACTGCCATTCGTCCGATCTTGGCTTTATTGGGGTCTTGCTCATCTAGATAGATTCGTGCGCTGGCAACGCACTGACCATCGACGAAGGCGAGCGCATGCTCGGCAATGGGGTCGTAATCATCGATTTCCAATTCGGCCGGAATGCCTTGCTCTTTCACAAAAACGGCATAGCGAATCGCATATGCGGTATCGCGTGCCTCTAACCATGTTTGAGTTTCGATCGTAATCATGCTTTACAAAATTAAATGATGGCTAATGGGCGAGCGCGCGTCGGCGCTGGAAAAAGGGCATCCAATTGACTCAACACAGGAGTGCTCAATTGGATTTGACTCGCCTGCCAGTTTTCTTCAATACGGGCAAAGTGAGTTGATTTGGGTATGGCGACTGCATGCGGGTGGCGCAAAATCCACGCCAGTGCTAACTGGGCAGCAGTCAGGCCATGCTCAGTGGCCGGTAACGATAGGCCGGCATGCTGCGCAAGATTGCCGGTGCCCAGTGGCGAGTACGCCATTAGCGCGACATTGAGCACGTCCATGGCGGGCAGTAAATCAAACTCAATACCACGCTCATTGAGGGCGTAATACACCTGATTGCTTTGGCAGTGGGAGGGTGAGCCGACATTCGCTTCGGCTTTGCGCCAGGAATTCAGGGCCTTTGGATCAAAATTACTCACACCAAAATGGCGGATCAGCCCACGCTCATGAAGCGTTAAAAATCCCTCAATGGTGCTCTCGAAGGAATGGCTACCTTGCCAGTGCAGTAGATAGTGATCTAGGTAGTCGCATTGCATGCGTCTCAAACTGGCTTCGCAGGCTTTAATCGTGCCCCTTTTATCAGCGTGGTGCGGCAGCACTTTAGAAACCAAGGTAAGCTCCTCGCGGCGACTGGAGGCAAAGGAGCCAAGTGCCTTGCCGACCAGTGATTCAGCTGCTCCGTCGGCATACATTTCTGCGGTATCGATCAGGCGATATCCCACCTCAAGGGCATGCGCGATGGCTGCGCACTCTACCTTAGCTTGACTGGGGTCTTCGCCCATTTGCCATGTGCCTAGGCCAATGCGAGACTGAAACAGGGGCGTGGATTGCATGGCGTCTAATATAACCAAAAAACAGTAGTCGTAACAGATGATTACTTACCACCCAAGACTGTGTATCGTATAGCCCTATGATCCGAATTACCGAGCTACGCCTTGCGATTGACCATGCCCCAGAAGCGCTGGAGGCAGCGATCGTGCGTTTTCTTAAAATTGCCCCAAAAGACGTGATTTCTTTTGAGGTGTTTAAGCGCAGCTACGACGCACGTAAAAATGTATCCCTTGCTTTTATTTATACCGTCGATGTCTCGGTCAAAGATGAAGCGCAAGTATTAACTCGCTTTGCTGGCAGTGTTCATGTACGACCATCGCCAGATACGCGTTATCACTTCATAGCAAAAGCACCTGAAAAAATGGAGCAGCGGCCAGTCGTCATTGGCTTTGGTCCCTGCGGTATTTTTGCAGCGCTATTGCTTGCACAAATGGGCTTTAAGCCGATTGTCCTGGAGCGCGGAAAAGCGGTGCGGGAGCGCACCCAAGATACCTGGGGCTTGTGGCGCAAGAGCACCCTCAATCCCGAGTCCAATGTGCAATTTGGCGAAGGTGGCGCTGGTACTTTTTCCGACGGTAAATTGTGGAGCCAAGTAAAGGACCCGAAGTTTTATGGCCGCAAAGTGCTGCATGAGTTTGTCAAAGCCGGCGCCCCTGAAGAAATCCTCTACGTTGCCAAACCCCACATCGGCACCTTTCGCTTAGTTGGCGTGGTTGAAAAAATGCGCCAAGAGATTATTGCGCTGGGCGGTGAAATTCGCTTCTCCCAAAAAGTGACTGGTTTTGAGATCGAAGATCAGGCGATACGCGGCCTTGTAATGGAAGATGGTGGACGTCTTGCTGCCAGTCAGGTGATTTTGGCTTTGGGGCATAGTGCGCGCGATACCTTTCAGGCGCTACACGATGCTGGGGTATATCTTGAGGCAAAGCCATTTTCAATTGGATTTCGGATTGAGCATCCGCAATCGATGATCGATCGGGCGCGCCTAGGGCCACATGCAGGCAACCCCTTGATTGGGGCAGCCGATTACAAATTAGTACACCATGCTAAAAATGGACGTTCGGTCTATAGCTTTTGCATGTGCCCAGGCGGCACGGTGGTGGCGGCCACATCCGAGCCGAACCGCGTGGTCACCAATGGCATGAGTCAGTATTCGCGCAATGAGCGCAATGCGAATGCCGGCATTGTAGTCGGCATTACTCCAGAGGATTATCCGGGCGGGCCGATGGCTGGAATTGAGTTTCAGCGTGCCATTGAATCCAAGGCATTTGAGCTGGGCGGTAAAAACTATGAAGCTCCCGGTCAATTGGTCGGTGATTTTTTGGCGCAAAGGCCTTCCACTGATTTTGGTGCCGTATTGCCATCGTACAAACCTGGCGTCCACTTAACGGATCTCGCTAGTAGCTTGCCGGACTATGCGATTGAGGCGATTCGTGAGGCAATTCCTGCATTTGAAAAACAGATACCGGGTTTTTCAATGAGCGATGCCGTATTGACTGGGGTTGAGACGCGCACTTCATCGCCATTGCGGATCACGCGCGGCGCCAATTACCAAAGTCTGAATATAAAAGGTCTGTATCCCGCAGGAGAGGGTGCAGGCTATGCTGGCGGCATTATGTCCGCCGGAATTGATGGCATCAAAGTCGCCGAGGCCCTCGCATTGGAGTATTTAGCTCAGCACCCCCAATAGGGGAAGCCTTAATCATGGCGTTTATCGGCCTGGGTTTTCAGAACAGACGATAATGCGGCATGGCTTTAATCGTACTTACAGATGCAAAACTGGCCTTTGGCCACGTTGACTTACTGGCGAACACCGCTTTTTCCCTTGAATCAGGAGAGCGCATCGGCTTAATTGGCCGTAATGGTACTGGTAAATCATCCCTGCTTAAAATTCTTGCTGGCCTTGAAAAGCTAGATGATGGTCTATTGCAATACCAACAAGGTTTGCGCATTGCCTATGTGCCCCAAGAGCCGATCTTTGAGGCGACGGAGACCGTATTTGATGCAGTCGCGAAAGGCGTATCCCAGGCGAAGTCCTTAAGGGAAGAATACGAGGCTCTCAGCGTAGGGGAGTGGGATGATGCATCCCATCAGCGCCTCGATGAACTGCAGTCAGCCTTAGAGGCAGTGAGCGGCTGGAATTGGGAGCAGCGCGTCCACGAAACCCTAGATCGATTGCATTTGCAAGCTGAGATGAAAATCACAGCACTATCGGGCGGCACGAAAAAGCGAGTCGCCTTAGCGCAAGCCTTGGTCGCCGTTCCAGATGTACTGCTGCTCGATGAGCCAACCAATCACTTAGATCTCGACTCCATTACTTGGTTAGAAGAATTGCTGCGCGAGTATCAAGGCTCCGTGGTCTTGATTACCCACGATCGTGCTTTTTTGGATGCGGTTTGCACCCAAATTGTCGAGCTGGATCGCGGCATTTTGCGCAGCTACCCTGGGAACTTTTCAGCCTATGAGGTCTTAAAAGATCAAGAGCTCAATGCAGAATCCTTAGCTAATGCCAGGGCAGATAAACTGCTGGCGCAAGAAGAGGTTTGGATACGTAAGGGGGTTGAGGCAAGACGTACCCGTAGCGTTGGTCGCATCGCCCGCTTAGAAAAATTACGTGCTAGTCGCGCACAACGCCGCGATGAAATGGGTCAAGTGAAGTTGGCCGTCTCTGCGGGAGATCGCAGCGGTAAGATCGTGGCAGACTTACAGAACGTATCGAAATCCTATGATCGCCCCATCGTTCAAGACTTTACCGCCACCATTTTGCGCGGCGACAAGGTCGGTCTCCTTGGTCCCAATGGTGCTGGCAAGACAACCTTGCTAAAACTGATTCTTGGCACCATTACTCCAGACTCGGGCACGGCCGTGATGGGCACGCGGATCGAGGTTGCATACTTTGATCAAATGCGCGAGGGCCTTGACCTCAATGCCTCGCTGGAAGATTACATCAGCCCTGGAAGTGAGTGGATTGAAATCAATGGCAATCGCAAGCACGTCAAGAGTTACTTAAGTGATTTCTTATTTGCACCGGAGCGTACCAATTCACCGGTGAGCACCTTATCGGGTGGTGAGCGAAATCGCTTGTTACTTGCCCGCTTATTTGCAAGACCGGCGAATGTCTTAGTGCTCGATGAACCTACTAATGACTTGGATATCGATACTTTGGATCTCTTGGAGCAATTGCTTCAGGATTACAAGGGTACGGTTTTTTTAGTCAGTCACGACCGTTACTTTTTGGATAATGTGGTGACCAGCATTATTGCCAATGAAGGCGATGGATTTTGGCGCGAGTACGAAGGTGGTTACGAGGACTGGAAAATTCAGAAGGCGCGGTCCGATCAAATTCGCTCGGAAAACGGCAGCCTAAAGTCAGAACCCGCTGCAAAAGCAAGCATCAAGTCAGCAGAAAAAGAAAGTAAGGATGCAAAGCCAGCTGCAACGAAAGGCGGCATTCAAAAACTCAATGGCAAAGAGCGCCAAGAGCTAGAGGCATTACCCTTGCAGATTGAAACACTTGAGGCAGAGCAGGCTGAGATTGGCCTAGCGATGAGTAATCCTGATTTATACAAAAATGAGCCTGAACTGGCTGCGAGTATGCAGGCGCGCTTAACTGAGCTTACGAACCTGATCGATGCGATGCTGCAGCGCTGGGAATTATTGCTAAGCCGATCAGAAGCCTAGCCTTGGGCTTTCTTATTCTTTGCTAGAGCTGGTATTGGGGAGATTGGCAAGCTGGAGCTGGCTACGGAGCTGATCAAGCTCTTCTAGCAAATTCAGGGCTAATGCCACGCCCGGGAGATTAAGCTCCAAGTCGTGCATGAGGCGCGCAGCCGTTTTGGCTCGTTGCAGGGAGTTCCCACTAAAACGCCAATCTTCTGGCGATGCTCCAGCTGGGCTTAAAACGCCTTCAGAGACCCAAGCCATGATGAGATCTTCTGGGGTCTGAGTCGCCTGCGCCAATTCCACCATTGTCATATGCACATCGTGTTCAACAATGCTGCCTTCAATCCAAGTAATGTGAGTTTGTGCCATACCATTTATCCCTTTTAGTAACTTCTCGGCTTGAAATCAAATGCGCCTTGTAGTGTGCGATAGGCTTCTTTTTGTGCCTCGGTTTCTGCTTTGGGTAAAACAATGTTCGGTACAACATAGAGATCACCAGGCTCTTTGCTAGGGATGCCTTTGCCTTTGAGGCGCATCTTACGCCCAGTAGCAGTGCCGGCTGGAATGGTGAGCTCAAGCAAAGTGCCAGTTGGCATCGGCACATTGACGGTAGTGCCCAAGGCTGCCTCCCATGGGCTCAGCGGTAAATCAAAAAATACATCCTTGCCATCGACTCGGTATTTTGGATCGGGATGAATGCCGATCTCCAAATACAGATCGCCTGCGGGCCCGCCACCAAAGCCAGGACCGGCTTGACCGGCGAGACGTAAATTCTGGCCCGCACGAATGCCTTGCGGAATGCTGACATCCAATTTGCGCTCTTGCATGAACAACTGACCCTGATCATCGTAAGCCGGCATGCTTAATCCAATAGTACGTTTGGCACCCTGGTAAGCATCAATTAAATCAATCATGATCTTGGCATGCTGATCCTGGCCTTTGGCAGATCGCGCTTGCGATTGCCGCCCAGCTTGGGCGCGAGCACCTCGACCAAACAAGGATTCAAAAAAATCACTTTGGTCGCCGCTAAATTCGCCATCTGCAAATCCGCCACTATTCCAATCGGGTGGTGGGTTAAAGTCTTGCCCGCTCTTCCAATTGCTGCCCATTTGATCATAGGCCGCACGCTTCTCGGGATCTTTTAATACGGCAAATGCCTCGCCAACTTCTTTAAAGCGTTCTTCTGCACCTGCTTCTTTACTGACATCGGGGTGGTATTTGCGGGCCAGCTTGCGATAGGCTTGTTTAATCTCATCTGGGCTTGCGGTGCGGGCAACGCCGAGCGTTTCGTAATAGTCTTTGAATTTCATTAGACGAAAGCGAATCCTGTAGTGGTGTTGGAATGCGGTTTAATCCATTTTACAGATCTTTACCGCATCCGAATATAGCAATTCATAGACCTACGCGCCATTGCTTGAGCTCAACTCATAATGCCAATTTGCCAGGGCACAAATTCGTAGTCGCCCAATCCCAGCAACTCACTTTTCGATGGTTTACCAGAGGCGGTTTCCAAAAAGAGTTCAAAAATACGCTGCCCCATTTCTTGTACGGAGACGGTGCCGTCTACAATCTCACCGCAATTAATATCCATGTCTTCCGTTAATCGTAAGTACATCGGCGTATTGGTCGCTAATTTGATGCAGGGCGCAGGCTTGCTGCCAAACATTGAGCCGCGACCCGTGGTGAAGGCAATTAAATTGGCACCACCTGCGATTTGGCCGGTTGCCGATACTGGATCAAAACCTGGCGTATCCATAAAGACGAAGCCCTTAGTAGTTACTGGCTCGGCATAGCGGTAAACCTCCATTAATGGACCTGTGCCGCCTTTCATAGAAGAGCCTAATGACTTCTCAAAAATATTGGCGAGGCCGCCGATTTGATTGCCAGGACTTACTTGACCATTAATTTGGACATCACGGCCAACCGAGTACTCATCCTTCCACCAGCGAATACACTGGATGAGTTTTTCACCAATCTCTTTCGTTGCAGCGCGCCGGGTGAGGGTGTGCTCAACACCATAAATCTCAGGCGTTTCTGAGAGGATTCCGGTGCCTCCGTGCCTTGCCAAGATATCAATCGCGGCGCCCAGGGCCGGATTGGCGGTGATGGATGAAAAACCATCAGAGCCGCCGCACTGCAGACCCACACATAAGTGACTTGCCGAGACCGTCTCGCGCTTTACTTTATTGGCATTGGGCAAGAGCGCTTTAACCGCTTCAATACCGGCTTCAATAGTTTTGCGGGTGCCACCACTTTCTTGCATGATGAAGGTATGCAAGGTTGAGCCTTCTTTAAGATCTTCCTGCTCCATTAGGCCTTTGAGCTGATTGCGCTCGCAGCCTAGGCCAATCACCAAAGCGGCTGCGAGGTTAGGGTGCTTGGCATAACCAGCCATGGTGCGACGAAGCAATTGCATTGGTTCGCCCGTCATTTCCATGCCGCACCCAATCGAATGACTAAAAGCAACAACACCATCCACATTGGGATACTCGGCTAAACGCTCGGGCGTAAACCATTCGGCAATTTTATTGACTACCGTCGCTGAGCAATTGACCGTGGACAAAATACCAATGAAATTCCGCGTACCCACTTTGCCATTGGCACGTACGTAGCCCTGAAAGGTAGCGCGCTCGGATTCTGGTAAAAGAACGGTGGGTTTAAATTCACTGGCGTAGGCGTAGTCCCGATCAAACTCCTTGAAGTCGGTATTGTGACCATGCACCATGGTGCCAGGCTCAATGTCTACATTCGCAAAGCCAACCGTGACGTTGTACTTCAGAATGGGCTCACCTTTCTTAATTAACCGTGCCGCAATTTTGTAACCCGCTGGAACTTGGCTACGGCTAGTGAAGTGTTCACTTGGCACTTCGGTGCCAATCCCCACATCGACCCGAGCGACAACAACGTTATCGTTAGGATGCAAGCGAATTACAGGGCCAATGAGGCGCTTTTCAGAAATTTCAATCATGTGCTGCTGCCTTATTCCATTTGCAAAACATCGAATGCTGCTTTCAATCTACGTGTGTATTGTGCATGTACGGCCTTACTTTCTTCCGGGCTCCATTTGCGATAGCCTTCTCCTGCTTTAATACCGGTTTTGCCCTCTGCCATCAGCTTGGCTAAGCTGGGCGGAATCGCATCAATATTCGAAAGGGAAGGGTAGATTTCCTTGGCGGCGTTGGCCATTCCATCCCATCCCGAGATTTCTTTCTGGGTCATCGGTCCAACTGCGGCATAGCGAAAGCCAAAGCTATAACGCACTGCATCGTCAATATCATCTGGGGTTGCTATTCCAGCGTCTACTAAAGCGAGCGCTTCCCGCATGAGTGCGTGCTGAATGCGATTGGCTAAAAATCCGGGAATATCGCGTTTTACTAGTACTGGTTTTTTCTGGATCGATTTGTACAATGCGCATACCTGCTCTGCTAGCCCCGGGTCGGTCTTTTCGCCCAGCACAATCTCAACTAAGGGAACAATATCCGCAGGCATAAAGTAGTGCGCGCCCATCATCCGGGAGGCAGTCGGAAGTCCCTCGGCAATCTTGCTTATGGGAAAGCCCGAGCTATTACTGCCAATCGGAGTGCCGGCTGGTACGCGCGCATCTAAGGCCTTAAAAATGGCCTGTTTAATAGCTAGGTTTTCGGTAACGGTTTCAATCACCCAAATGCAGTTATCCCACGCATCCCAGGTATCAATTAATCCGGTCTGATGTTGGATTTTGGTCGATCCAAGGCCCTGGACCAAGGAAACCGCTTTTGTGAGGCAGGAGTCCGCTTTTTCTACAGTCCGGCCCAAAATGACTACAGAATATTGCTCAGCAATGAATCCAGCCGCAATACCAGCCGCCATTGTCCCGGTACCTATAACGACGATCTTTGGCATGCTGTCCCTCTTAAGAAGATGTCTTTTTCTACACAAATGCCCAATGTGTACATAAGATCATTATTATGATGTTTAACTATTTTAATAGACTGGCTGTGCATGAGTAGCGTAAAAGAAGACGTAAAAGATACCTGGCTTGGATTCTGTGAGGCGGTGCAGGATAGGTGGGGTAATTTTGTTCAGTTTCTGCGTGAGACGTGGCCATTGCTGTTGTTGTTGTTTGCCGGATTAATGCTGGTATGGTGGCTAGCAGACCCGCCTCCACCCAAGCGGATTTTGATGGTGACTGGTACCGAGGGTGGCTCGTATCAGATGCTGGCAAAAAAGTACGTCGACTATTTTGCAAAAAAAGGGGTCACTCTAGAGCTCGTTCCTTCTCGTGGTGCCCAAGAAAACATCGCGCGGCTGAGTGACCGAAAAGACCCAGTTCAGGCAGGGTTTGTCCAGGCAGGCATTTATAACCCAACTGGCATAGCCGGCATCATATCCCTCGGTAGTGTGGCTTATGAGCCGGTTTGGTTTTTTTACCGCGGACCGCCGCTAGAGGCTTCTCATTTTCATCTTCAGGGCGATCGTTTAAAGAAACTCTTAAGCATGAAGACCTCGATTGGGGATGTGGGTAGCGGAACGCATAGTCAAGCACTTCATATTCTGAAGGCAGCGGGTTTAGAGCAATACATTCCTCAATTTCTAACTTTACCTTCGGCAGATGGAGTCAATGCTCTATTACACGGCGAGATCGATGTGCTTTTTTTAGTCGATCAACTCGAGTCACCTAATATTCAAAAACTACTCAGTGATCCTAAGTTGAGTCTAATCGGGTTTAATCGCGCTGAAGCCTACACCCGGATACTGCCTTACCTCGAAATTCTGACGGTACCCACAGCAAGCTTTAGCCTCGTTCATGATTTTCCCCCGCAGACGATTCAATTGCTATCCACCACGACACAACTATTGGTTGATGATCGGATGCATCCAGCCTTACAGTACCTATTCTTAGAGGCCGCCGAAGCGATCAATGGTAAGCAATCCTTCTTTGCTAAACGCGGGGAGTTTCCTAAATTTAATCATTCTGCATTTCCAGAGAGCCCCGTCGCTGCTCGCTTTGAAAAGAGTGGAGCTCCGCCGATCATGAACTACCTGCCATTCTGGGTGGCTGAATTCGTTCATCGGATGTTTATTTTGATCGTTCCATTTTTGGCATTTGCCTATCCGATTGTTTCTAGCCTACCAAATTATCGGTATAAACGTGTGCAGGCTCGGATTAACAAAATGTATGGCACCCTATGGACTTTTGAACAGGAGTTGGCAGCCAACTTCGATCCAAGCCAATGTGATGCATACCTGAGCAGGATCAATCAAATGGAAGCTGATGCGCTCAGCATCAAGGTGCCCAAAAAAATGGCCAGCGAGTATTACAGCTTACGCAGTAGCATGGACTATGTGCGTAATTGCCTTATCCGCGGCGAGCGCCCTTACCTTGCTGCTGAGGGGGGAGCATCACTCACCAAGACAGACGCGCAACTGTAGGCACTACTTTTTATCGATCCACAAGGCGCCACCGCTGGCCCAATTGTCTCTCGTGACATCCGTCAAGATGATGTCAACTGATTCGGCTGAGCAGTTGAGGGTTTCGCAGGTGACGCGTGTCACGGCCTCAACGAACTGGCGTTTTTGCTCATGGGTACGGCCGGCAAATAACTGAACATGAATGGTGGGCATAGCATTTTCCTTTCAGGTGAAGATTCAGGTTAAAACATCGCTTTCATTTACTCTTTATAACTGGGACTAATTCGGTCCAGCTTACGCAGCAAGGCAGGCCACTCGAGAGCACCTTCTTCTGCTCCAAAGTCATGTAGGTCGGCAGCCGTTTTCTCTATGACCCTCGGTTTGGGCGTAATCAAGTTGGGACTGCTTAATGCCGCCACTTGAATTTCACAGGCCTTAATCAGGGTGGCCATCACGACATACGCTTCAGCAATCGTGCGGCCTACCGTGAGGGTGCCATGGTTACGCAATAGCAAGGCCGGGTGATTTGCCAGGTTGGTAACTAAACGTGCTCCTTCGGATTCGGTCAGGGCTAGACCCTCATAATCATGGTAGCCGAGGTGCCCCATAAAGCGCATGGCATGCTGCGATAAAGGCAGCAGACCATCGCGCTGAGCCGAGACCGCGATGCCGGCAGTGTTATGTAAATGCATCACGCATTGAGCATCGGCGCGGGCTCGGTGGATAGCGCCATGAATCGCAAACCCGGTTGGGTTCACCATGCCAGATTGACCAGGAAGTAATTCCCCTTGCACATTAACTTTGAGCAAACTAGAGGCTGTAATCTCGTCAAACTGCATCCCAAAGGGATTAATCAGATAGTGATCGGGCTCCCCTGGAATGGCAGCCGAAATATGCGTATAAATCAGATCATCCCACTGATTAAGTGCGCACAGGCGATAGCATGCAGCTAAATGAACGCGGACTATCTGCTCGGAGCTAAAGGGGTGATCAAGTGACATACGGCTTTCGGGTCTTGAGTGGCAAATGAAGTTCTATTCTATAGGGGCGTCTTATTTTGCCGCCCGAAGCTGCTTTTGGGTCAATATTTAGCGGTATCATTTGAGAATTCAATATGACCATGAACGGGATGTGCGCAACATGAAACCCTATGATCACCCCTTACGGCAGGTGCTGCATGAAGAAGTGCATTCTAGGCCGCCCGTTGCGCAGTGGCCAAAAGAACGTATTTTGTCGCAGGCATTCTTACTGGATGCCGAGTCACGTCAGTTGCAAACCAATTGGATCGAATGCCTCTCTAAAGCCTTCCAAAGCAAAGGCAATGCGAGCCAAGATCACTTCTTTCGATCGATCGAATTATCTGCTGCTCCGGAGCGCATCATCATTAAGTGGGAGCTACATGGCGAGTTTGCGACCATTGCTGCGATTGTTCAACAAAGCACTCCGGTGGATAAGCCGCTTATCCAAACACGCTATGCCATTTTGGATCGCCTCAATGCAGTATTAAACAAAATGGCTTGCCCATCAATTGAAGCGGCGGGCGGCCAGCGGATTGCAGCAATTGATATTGCCTTTGAAGACCGCAGCCTATTTAATGATGCAGAAGAAGTCTCTGCCATTTTTAATGGCAATACGCTGCTGGGCAGCTACATCATGTCAAATCGCCGGGCGCAGCTTTGGACTGATCTCAACTTAAATGAGGATGGATTTATCTCCTATTACGTGCCGCACAATACTTTGGGCTCGCGTCAGGCGGGCCGGGTAGCGCGCCGTATTACAGAAGTAGAAACTTACCGCATGGCAGCGATGCTGGCCTTCCCAGTCGCCAAGGGGCTGTCCTTACCCCTGCGCAACGCCGAGTCGGATTTAGCGCAGATGTCGAAAGAGATTGCTTTGCTACAAACGGACACGGGTATTCAGCTAAAAAAGAATGGTGAATTTTTGGCTGAACTTTCCCAGCTTGCATCGAAGACGGAGCAATGGATTTCGGAGTACGGTCTGCGCTTTACCGCTGCAGAGGCCTATAGTCAGCTCGTTAATAAAAATCTAGCCGAGCTGCATGAAGAAGCCATTCCAGGTATTCAGACTTTAGTGGAATTTATGGATCGGCGCTTTCAACCGGCTATGGGTACCTGCTTATGGACCCAGCGCCGCTTAAAAGAATTATCCGATCGCGTATCCAGAACAACCCAAACCTTGCGTACGCGGATTGAGTTCGTCAATGAAGAGCAAACACAGGCTTTGTTAGCCAGCATGGATAAGCGGGCAAAACTGCAATTGCGTATGCAAGAAACCGTCGATAGCTTATCGGTATTGGTTTTGACCTATTACTTGGTCGGCCTTCTGTTTTATGTGGCTAAAGGCGGCAAAGAAGCGGGCTTACCAATTTATCCGGAGATTACCGCAGCGATTGCTGCGCCGATTGTGGCCGCAGCATTCTTTGTTATTAGTAAACGCCGCCGGGCGCGCAATGCGCGTAATGCTATTTCATCTTAGGGCGTTTAAGGTGGAATAAAAAAAGGAGCTTACGAATAAGCTCCTTTTTCACGTCCGGCCTAGCGCCGGCTAAAACGCCACTACGCTAAGCTATCAGCCCAGATGTTACGTGCCCAGCCCCAGGCATACACACCTTCCAGGGTGGTTGGTTCTGCTGAGAGACCGCCCGAACCCGGAACAGTTCTGAAGGTTTTCTCGGCCGCGTTGTACTGGTGCACGCTAGCGACGTGCACCACTTCCCTGGCATTCACAAAGCTATAGCAGGTATTAGTTAGCACAGGCGCTGGATTAACTTCCCAGCCGCTGAGTTCGGCAACGATTGCTGCAGCCGTTACTTTGGCGTGTTGGTTTGCCATGTGACCAGACTTAGGCATGAGCGGCGCAATTTGAATCGCATCACCAATCACGTGCACATTCTTCGCGGCGGTTGACTCAAAGTTAATGTAGTTCACATTCGCCCAGCGCCCGTTGGAGTTGGCAATACCGGATTTCACTGCCACATCACCAGCGCGCATGGCAGGAAGAATATTTAAGACGTCAGCCTTCACGTCGTCTTGTACATCAAACTTGATAGTTTTGGTCTTCGCATCGACTCCGACCGCATTGTGCTTGGGTCGGTATTCGATTATGCCGGCGTATTGCTCAGCCCAGACCTTTTTGAAGAGACCGCCTTTAGAGGTTACATCTTGGTTGGCATCCAAAATCAATACCTTGCCTTTTGGGTTGTTGGCCTTTAAGTAGGATGCAACCTGGCAAGCACGCTCATAAGGGCCGGGAGGGCAGCGATAGGGTGCCTCAGGAATGGTAATGGCAAAGACGCCGCCTTCACGCATCGCCGCGATTTGATTATGCAGGGCGACAGTTTCAGGGCCGGCTTTCCAAGCTTGCAAAGTTACTCCAGCCTGATTCGCTTGCGCTAAACCTTGAATGCTATCCATCATCAAGCCAATCCCGGGCGAGAGGACCACTTTATCAAAGCGCATGGATTTGCCGGAGGCCAGTTGCACCGTTTGTTTCGCGGCATCAATACTCACCACGCTATCTTTGATGATCTTAATGCCATGGCGCTTGCTGAGGCCATCATAGGAAACCGTTAATTCCGAAAGCTTGCGCGAGCCACCCACAACGAGGTTGGACATCGGGCAGGAGATAAATTCAGGATTGGGTTCAATGATGGTGACGCGTGCGGTGTTGTTTGAGAATAAGCGCAGATACTTTGCAGCCGTAGCGCCGCCGTAACCACCGCCAATCACGAGGATCTCGGCTTTTTGTAAATTAGCTGCACGGGCAGGGCCGGATAAGCCGGTCAATAAACCCAGGGCTGCAGCACTTTGGCCCATAAAATGTCGACGATTCATAGTCATCTCCTTATTTCTTGCCAAGTTGGTTGGCAATGATTTGCAATTGTTCGTCGGTATAGCCCTTCGCCAGCTGATGCATGATGGTGCCCTCACGTGCGCCGGACTTATAAGCCTTCATCGTGGTCAGTATCTGCTCACTGGTGAGGTTATTAATCAGCGGCATACCTGCTTCCGGCACGCCTTTGCCGTCCGTGCCATGGCAGTTTGCGCAGGTAGCTGCAAGGCTGCGATGGTATAGCTTGGTCGCGTCGGCATTTTGCGCGGCAGCGAATAGGCTGATCTGCGATAAGCCTAAAAAGGCTGCAAGTCCTAAGCTTAGTTTGCGAAGGGTAATGTGCATTTGAATGCTCTCCATTAATAATGATTAAAACAACCGCTCTTTCTATCTAGATTGCTATCTTATTAGTAATTTCGGGATAAAAAACGCTTCCTATAGACTGTTTTTTTATATTGTTGCAACTAATTAATCTAAGCGCCTGCAGGTTTACCCTAATTTATAGGGGATTTTCCTAAGCCTTATAAAATGGCGGGATGCGTAGCCAGACCCACTTCCGTTTTCTGCTTCTGATTCTGGCCTTAGCAATCCTCACCTATTGTTTTGCCCTTGATAGCCGCTTTGCCCCAAAAAATGGCGATGAGTATGTCTATATGCACATTGCCCGTATTACGGCCGACTTGGGGCAATGGTTACCTTTGCAATCTGAGATGGAGGCGATGCGTAATACCAAGCCGCCGCTGGTCTTTTGGCAGGGAATTGTCAGTACAGACTGGGCCGCTCATTGGGGCTTACTGGAGTTACGTTGGCCTAGCGTTCTGTATACCGGCTTAACAGCGCTGTTTCTATTCTTGGCAGTAGCACGCTTTTCTGGGAATGCCCAGACTGGCTTACTTGCTGCTGTCGTTTGGTTATCGTTCTTTGCAAGCTATCGCTATGGGCGTCCTTACCTTACTGATCCGCCTGAAGTCTTTTTCTTGAGCCTGCCATTTTTTGCATTGCTCTATTGGGGCCGCGCTGCATTTGACTCGCGCATCCTCTTTCCATTATTTGCTGCAATCAGTATCGGCTTAGGACTTTTGTACAAATCCTTTGCCTACGTATTGCCCGCCTGCTTTGCATTACTGCTCTGGTACGGGCGCTGGCGCGACTGGCGCCTCATCGATGTGCTCAAGCGCGACTTCTACAAGCTCATCGTGATTGGTTTACTGTCGCTGGGTATTTTTGGTTTGTGGTTTGCGCTGGATCCCAATCCAGAAGCCATTTGGCGTGAGTTTGTTTTGGGTGAGAACGCAGGAAAGTTTGGTGCGCGTACTAGTAATTACTTTTTGGACTTGATTCGCGGTGGCGACAGTATTTGGCTCTTACTCCTAACAACCATCGGTAATGCCGGCCTCTTTGCTTTTGTGTTGCTATCGCTGGGCTGGCAATCGTGGCGTGAACGTGCCGTCACCGATATCGAAGAGCGCCTATTGTGGCTTTTGGTTCTTGCCTTTGTGATTGTATTTAGCCTGCCAAGCCAGCGCTCAGGTCGCTATCTGCTGCCAATAATGCCTGCGCTTGCTGCATTAATTTCACTGCATTGGCAGCGCTTGCCCTTATGGGGATTTCGGTTTGCGCTAGTCCTCCAGCTTATTGTCTTGCTAGCACTTACTTGGGTCAGCATTCATCTGGAGGGTGGAGATTGGGCAAGTCCACTGCTTTGGCAATACTCGTTTTGGCATTGGCTCTTGCTTGGCGCGGGTATAGCACTGGTAGTGTGGGGATTTGTCCAGACCAATGCAACGAAGCTCATGGCATTGGCGGCATGCTTTATTTGCTACTTGGCCCTAAATACCGGACTGGCACCACTCGAAGGGGAAATTGGCCGTTACGATGCACAGGCGATTGCTCGTGTGCAGGATAAGTTAGTTGCGGTGCCCTGTGATTTTCGGTCCAAAGATGAGGAATACCGATTGTTATTGCCGGGCGCGCGTTTACAGGGTTATCCGGCTAGCGAAGCTGCAAATGGGATTGAGTTAGCAAAACGGTATCCGTATTTCACGGCTTATGCAGCGCCAGGCGCGCCACCCGTATTCTGTGATGACTGCCAAATATTGGGTAAGCGCATGGAGATGCGAGCACGCCATACACAAGCGGAGATTTTGGCCATCATTCGGGGCGAGATGGGACAATACCTTTTCGTGAACGAATACCTTATCCATTCCCCATCGGCTGTCGTTAGTGCCGCACCGGATGCATGCCGATGATGCGCATTGCGAGTCTATGTATCTTGGCCTTGGCTGGTGTTGCGGGCTACCTGCAGATCGAAGGTCGCTTGCCATGGGCGCCATTTGCAATCCCAGCAGTCCTGGAGCCTGAATTACAGTTAGCTGAATCAGCGTCTGTAGTAGTAGGAAAAAAAACGCCAGCGACTGCGCAAGTCAGCATTCCTGAGCCACGAGCCCAATTTATTCCAGAGACTGCGGCGCCGTCGGTTCACGCCGGCTCTGCAATTCTTTTGAATGATGGCAATCTGCGTGCATTTTGGTTTGCTGGATCAAGAGAGGGTGCCGCCGACGTCGTCATTCAAACAGCTGTGTTTGATACCAAGGCAAGTAGTTGGTCTAGCCCTGAAGTAGTGATTGACCGGGTTACCGCCGAGAGGGGTCTATCGCGCTACATTAAAAAACTCGGTAACCCATTGCCGGTCCGTTCCAGCCAAGGCAAATTGCAACTGTACTTTGTGACGGTTTCAGTCGGCGGCTGGGCTGGCAGCTCCATCAGTTGGATGGAGTCTGGCGATGAGGGCATCAGCTGGTCGCGTCCGCAGCGCCTCATCACCTCGCCCGCACTCAACTTAAGTACCTTGATCAAGGCCCCTGGATTTGACTTTACCGACGGCACTTTGGGCTTGCCGGTGTATCACGAGTGGATGGGTAAGTTTGGAGAGCTCATTCGGGTGGATGGTGGGCGCGTGATCGATAAGCGCCGCATGAGTTCGGGCCGTGCTTTATTACAACCCATCGTCTTTATAGATTCCCCTGAAAAAGCGGTTGCCTACTTTAGACAGGCAAGGTCCGCGGGCCCACCCCGCATTGCCAGCACCCTGACCGACAATGCGGGCCAATCTTGGGTAAGTGGAGCTGATTTGGATTTGGCTAATCCCAATGCAGCGATTGCAGGCCTGCAACTCCCTAATGGCGATCGCCTCATCGCGCTGAATGATTTAGAGTCTGCGCGCCATCGCCTTGTATTGGCGATAGCGCCTGCCGGAACCAACAACTGGGATGTGATTGCGGAATTGGAGAGCGATCAAACCATGACCAATGGCCTCTATCGCGAATTTTCCTATCCTTCTTTATTGCTAGGCGCGAATGGGGAGGTCCATCTCATCTATACCTACGATCGCAAAAAGATGAAGCACATTCAGTTTGATCCCCGCTGGATTGAGAGTAAAAAGAATTTGAGGGAGGGTTCCTAATGCTTCCCAATGCGGTAGTACAAGTGACTTCCTTAATTGAGATTGCCATCAGCTCTGCAGTCCTATTAGCATGGCTTGCACAGGCATTGTTTTTTAAAGAGGATGGCAGTGGGCGGATCGTAGCCCTTCGAGTACTCGTTTGTTTTGTGCTGGCTAACCTATTCTTCTGGCCGGTATTCACCCTATTCACGCCGCTGGAGTTGCCCCTGGCTGCTTACGTTCGGAGCTTTACAGGTGAGCTGAGTATTACTTCGATGCTGCTCTTGTGGACGGCTTATTTTTCTGCAAAAGAAATCCGTGTGCCAGCGGTGATGAAAGTTTGGATTGCGCTTGTTGCCATTGCGTTTTATCCACTTGCCTTGGGTGTTGGGATGCTGGATCCCTATGCTTGGGGATATGGATCGATTGCCTTATTGGTCGGGGTGCTTGCTACCGGATTCGTTGCCTGGCTTGTCGGATCCAATCGCATTGCAATTATTTTGGCTATCGCTATTTTGGCTTGGGCAGCTGGATGGCATGAATCTGCCAATCTATGGGACTACATCCTGGATCCATTCTTGGGCTTATGGGCAATTGGCTCTCTGATTCGATCGAGTTGGCGGGCGCGTGCTGCACGCGCACAAACCGGATACCTCTTTCGTAAAGGCTGAGTCGCCTAAGGTAAAAGCCTATATTAATGGGCATAAAAAAACCAGCGACGTATCGCTGGTTTTTGGTTTTTTACTCCGCGGAAGAAAATCCGCTGACTATCAAAATGCTTAGTCTGGAATATTGGCTTTACGAATCACAGGACCCCATTTGTTGATCTCACTGTCGAGGTGAGTTTTCAGTCCGCTCGCACTAACTTTGTCCATTGAAACAATATCAATGTTCGAATCAGCTAAACGCTTTTTGACATCGGGATCGTTCAAGGCTGCTTTGAGGGCAGTATTGAGGCGAGTCTGAATTGCCTGCGGAACATTCTTTGGTGTGTACATGCCGTGCCATACCTTCACTTCAAAGCCTTTTAAGCCAGCTTGGTCGAGGGTTGGAACGTCAGGCAGCGCAGACAGACGCTTCGGTGTTGTGGTGCCATATACCTTGACGCGATTGTCTTTGACAACACCGATTGTTTGGGTTGTTTGATCGCACAATAGGTCGATCTGTCCGCCCATCAAGTCGGTCAATGCAGGGCCAGTACCTTTGTAAGGAATATTGGTCAGACGAACGCCCAAACGGCTTTGGAACATCAGGCCACACAGCTGCGATACCGCGCCAGGACCGGCATTGCCCATGGTTACTTTATTACCATTGGCTTTGATGTAAGCCTCGAGTTCTTTAAAGTTATTGGGTGGGAAATTCTTGCGAGCCAAAAGAAGCATAGGCACATCAACCACTTGACCGATGTATTCAAAATCGACGAGTGGGTCGTATGGCAACTTGTCATACAAGGCTTGTGCTGTAGCCATGCCCATGTGGTGCAGATAAATGGTGTAGCCGTCTGGTGTAGCGCGTGCTACTTTGGCAGATGCAACGGTGCCGCCGGCGCCAGGTGCATTCTCAACGATGACGGTGGTGCCCAAGGATTTGCCCATAGGCACTGCGATTAAGCGAGCCACGGTATCAGTTGGACCGCCAGCTGCGAACGGAACAATCATGGTGATTGGCTTGTTATCGGGCCACTTGCTTTGTGCGGTAGCAGCATTGCTAGCAATTAAGGCGCTGGCGCTGACAACAGCAGCCAATCCAGCTAATACGGTTTTCTTCAATTTCATTACGGTCTCCAGTTTTTTAAAGCCCTGTGATTTTGCCATTTTCGGCGTCTACCGGGGCATTAGTGTTTACCAGCAAGCACCAATAGACGTTTGGCCAAAAGTACAACGGGACGATCAATCATACGGCCGTTTAGCTTGACTACCCCACCTTTAGAGGCTTTATCGGCTTCTATCACTTGATTTGCCCAGTGGAGCTCGTCCTCAGTGGGTGTAAATGCCTTAGAAACAATGGGGACTTGTGCCGGATGGATGCAGAGCTTTGCACCAAATCCGAGGCGCTTTCCCCGCAGGGTATCTGCGGTGATGCGGTCGATATCGTCGGTTGCGGTAGTAACACCGTCCACTGGCGGGGCTATTTCAGCCAGACGGGAGGCCAAGACCAACTGAAAGCGTGCAACTTGCAATTCAGTCTCTTGTGCGTCGCACACCATACCCAGGTCGGCTTGCAAATCAATATTGCCGAGTGCTAAGCGAATGACTTGCTGCGCATTGGCGATGGAATCAATTTGTTGTAGTCCGCGTGCGGTTTCAATCATGGGAATGATGGCGGTATTCGGTAAGACCTCTGCGGCACCATTAATCTGGTCATGCGATTCACTTTTGGGAATAAGCAGACTGGCAACTGCAAGCTCTTCGGCTAGGATTAAATCTTCACCATAAAAGCGCGTGCCGGGTGCATTTGAACGGATGACGATACGCTGGCGCTGCTCTGCCGAAAAACCGGACCACGCTTGCCTAATCGCTGAACGTGCTGCTGCTTTGTCTTCTTCGGCTACAGCATCTTCTAAATCAATGATGATGGCGTGGGCACCGCTATTGAGGGCTTTTATAAACCGCTCAGGCCGATTACCCGGGACAAATAAAAAAGTACTGGCATAGCCAATCGGATTATCAATCGGGTTCATGGCGTTCATGGTGATGGGCCTAGTAAAAAACCGACCTTCGTTTGATTGCGGATATTCCACAGAGCATCGATGGCGCTCCTCATTTCCAGTGGGGTGGCGCCACCACTGAAGGCCGCTAAGCGCATTGCCTTATCGGTAATCTCCGTGCGCGATAGTGTATTGCCAGGATCTCCCTTGGGCTCATCCACGCGACCATGCAACTGGCGACCATCTTTCAGAATGACGGTTACCTTTCCAATCCAGCGCTTTGGGTAGGCTGCATCAATCTCAGGATCCAGCTCCATCGTCACCCGATCGCGTAAAGCGCAGATTTCAGGATCGTTAAAGTGATCAGCAAATTCTTGGAGGCCCGCAAATTGATAATGCGCAATGATCGCCAGCACCGTACCCATCGAGAACTTTGATTGGTGGATGGTGGTGGGATGGGTGACGGGGCCCAAGACATCAATCGCTCCTTGGTGAACATGCGTCACGATGCGATCAATCTCCTGAGCCTGGATATGATTCGATTGCATCGTATGCAACAGCGCATCGGCAGCAGGGTGGGTGTGACGGCAAGAGGCGTGGTACTTAAAACTCGTTTCTGCACTAGCCCAGCGCGTGCCGAGGCGATCAACTAAATAACTTGGATCGGCATCACTCGACATTCCAGCGGCCAAACCTTGCTTGCCTTCCAAAATGTGCTGGGCTCCAGTAAATCCATCACGGGCCAAATACGCAGCCATCAATCCCGTTCCGGCAGCATGCGCGGTATGCAGTTGTTTCGAGTCAGCAGCATCGCGTAAGAATTCCCAAAGGCCAGCGGATTGGGTTCCAGCAGAACCAAATGCATGTAGCATTTGCTCTGGACTAAGTTTTAGGAGATGACCTACTGCAGCAGCAGATGCTAAGGAGCCGGCAGTGCCGGTCGTATGAAATGTTTTGTAGTGCGAGCGACCCAAAAACTCACCCACGCGGATGCCCACTTCATATCCTACGATCGCCGCCGTCAAAAACTCGGTTCCCGATCGACCCAGCGCTTGAGCGCAGGCTAAAGCAGGAGAGAACACCACCGTCGCTGGATGGAAGACGGAGCTATTGTGTAAATCGTCTTGCTCAACCACATGCGATGCCGCAGCATTAGACATCGCTGCCAAATAGGGGCTACTGCTACTGCGGTGAACCAGGATTTCAGATGGACCGCTAGTTGGACCCATTTGTTCTACAAACCGGGTCAGGATTTCAACGGGACTAGCACCTTTGCCGGCGACGGCAGAGCCGAACCAATCCACCAGCAAGTCTTCGCCGCGGCGCATAACGTCCTCGGGAATATCTGCCGGCTTCAGTGTTGCGGCAAAGTCAGCTAAGACCTTGGAGTAATGAATCGCGCTCATCTTAATTGAGTACCGCAGTTGCTTGCATGGTTAACCATCCCTCGTGATCCTGCGCCCAGACACGAATGGTCTTGCCACTGGGGTCAAGCGCTAGGTCTGGCGTTGCTGAAACCGAGAAGGGATTGATATCAAAGGTCGGCCGGATGGCGCGAAACTCGAAGCGTTTTAATGTGGCCCCTGAAATCGATTGGCGAACCAAGTCAACCAAGAGTGTGGCAATTAGAGGCCCATGGACGATAAGACCTGGATAGCCTTCCACTTCAGTGACGTAGCGCCGATCGTAATGAATGCGATGGCCATTAAAGGTGAGGGCAGAGTAACGGAACAACAAGACATCATCGGGATGGATGGTCTTGGTCCAAGTGGCATCCGTTGGTGCTGGAGTTGGTGCAACTGGTTTGTCGTCAGGCGCAGGCGCATCGCGATACACAATGTCATGCTCTTCCGTGAGCGCAATGCCTGTGGCGTTGCTAATTTCATGGCGTACTAAGACGAAGATGAGGTCACCGGTACGCCCTGATTTATGGGTAACAGATTGGATGGTGGAGGTGCGCTCAATTGCATCACCAACGACTAGCGGCTTGATCCACTCGAGTCGGCCACCTGCCCACATCCGGCGGGGGAGCGGTACTGGAGGTAAAAAACCACCGCGCTTGGGGTGGCCATCTGGACCGATTTCCGATTGGCGGGCATGGGGTAAAAAATAAAGCCAGTGCCACAGTTCGGGTAAGAAAGTCCCCATCGTTGGCATTGGGTCAGGTCGATCCAATGTGGCTGAGAGGGCTCTGACTGGCGCAGCAGTGACGGTATCCGAGATGGATTCGGATTTACCAATCCACTCCTGCAGGTGTTTAATGGTTTGATCTTCGATTCGCATCACCCTATTATGCAATGGGTGATTCAGATAGGGCGCGCTTTTACCCCAGCCAGCCTAAGAAAAGCCCAGTCAATGCGGCACCAGCTAGAACCGTCATGATGCCCAGCTGAAAGCGTATTAGGGCAATGGCAGCTGCCGCACAAATCAATATTGATGGCACCGATACCGATCCAGCAAAGCCAGCTGGAAAGAACACATGGTGTGCAAAAAATAGACCCAAGTTCACGATTACGCCGACAACTGCAGCGGTGATCGCGGTCAGGGGCGCCGTAAAGCCTAACTTGCCATGCGTGGACTCAATCAATGGACCGCCAATGAGGATGAATAAGAAGGACGGTAAAAAAGTAAACCAGGTGGCAATGCATGCCGCTACCGCGCCACTCCAAAAAGCCAAATCGGGTCCGAGTGTTTCTTGAACATGGCCCGCAATATAAGCAACAAACGCAAGCACCATGATGAGCGGTCCTGGCGTGGCCTCGCCTAAAGCGAGTCCATCGATCATTTGACTGGCGGTCACCCACTGATAATGCTCAACTGCGCCCTGATAGACATAGGGCAGTACGGCGTATGCGCCACCAAAAGTGAGTAAGGCGGCTTTAGTGAAAAACCAAGCAAGCTGGGGGTAGAGGGTCTTCCAGCCAAAAAAGAGACTCAGCATGGCAATCGGCAGAATCCATAAAAGTGCGCCTACCACGGCCTTGCGCACTGAACTGCGAATACTAAAAATGGCGTGCTCTGGGGTGGGCGTACTGTCGCCAATGATGGCATCCCTATTTTGCCGCGCACCGACCGCGTCAATGGTGTGTGCCTTCGGGCTAAAAATGGCGGGGTATTTTTTACCACCCCAAACACCAATCAGGGCAGCGCAGATTATGATGATTGGGAAGGGCACATTAAAAATAAAGATGGCGATAAAGGAGAGCGCAGTAATTAGCCACAGGGCGCGGTGCGTAATGGCGCGCCGACCGATTTTGAGGGCTGCGCACAAGACGATTGCAGTCACTGCAGGTTTAATACCAAAAAAGAGGGCCGCGATCCAAGGAGTCTGACCAAAAGTGAGGTAGACCCAACCCAGTCCAATCAGGATCAATAAGGAAGGCAGCACAAAGAGGGCTCCTGCCAAAATACCGCCGACGCTACGGTGCATTAGCCAGCCGATGTAGGTTACCAATTGCTGCGCCTCTGGACCGGGCAGTAACATGCAATAGTTCAGCGCATGTAAAAAACGCCGCTCAGAAATCCAGCGGCGCTTTTCAACTAATTCAGAATGTAAAACCGCAATTTGACCCGCGGGCCCACCAAAGCTAATGAAGCCTAGCTTAGCCCAAAACCACAGGGCCTCGGTGAGCGGAACCTTCAAGCCTCGTCCATGCCGCCAACGACTTGGCTAAAGCCGTTGTCTACGTAGATTATTTCAGCGGTAATGCCATTGGCAAGATCGGACATCAAGAAGGATGCTGCATTGCCTACATCGTCAATCGAGACATTACGGCGCAGTGGCGCAGTGGCCTCGACCGCACTCAAAATTTTGCCAAAGCCTTTGATACCGGAAGCGGCCAAGGTTTTAATCGGTCCTGCTGAAATGCCATTGACCCGAATGCCTTTGGGGCCAAGTGATCCAGCAAGGTAACGGACCGACGCTTCGAGGGAAGCCTTCGCTAAGCCCATGGTGTTGTAGTTAGGGACATTGCGCATCGAGCCTAAATAGGTCAAGGTCAGCAGTGCACCATTCGCTTTGAGCATGGGCAAGGCCGCTTTGGCCATGGCTGGAAAGCTATAGGCGGAGATGTCATGGGCAATCTTGAAGCCTTCACGACTGAGTCCATCTAAAAAGTCGCCGGCAATGGCTTCGCGCGGAGCAAAGCCAATAGCGTGCACAAAGCCATCAAACTGGGGCCAGGTTTTGGCTAAATCACTAAACAGCGCGGCAATCTGCTCGTCGCTACCCACATCGCAGTCAAAAATCAGCTTGGAATTGAATTCATTTGCAAATTCGACGATGCGCTCTTTGAAGCGATCACCGACATAGGTAAAGGCTAATTCAGCGCCTTCGCGGTGGCAGGCCTTGGCAATGCCATAGGCAATGGAGCGGTTAGAAAGGAGGCCGGTGATTAAAATCCGCTTGCCCGATAAAAAGCCCATGATGAGATCCTTTGCTTCAAATGTGATTTGCTATCTACAATTGTTGCATATGGTTCACTTACCCCCCTTACTCACGCCTTTTGCTCGGATTTATTTCGGTCGAATCGCAGTCCTACTGCTCTTAGGGATGATTGGCTTCGGGGGTAAGGCTGACGCAGCCCAAGGTATAGCGCAATATGGCAAACCCAAGTACGCTGATGGTTTCCCCCATTTTGATTACGTCAATCCCAATGCGCCCCGGGGTGGCACTTTAACCCTGCCCAATCCCGATCGCCGTACCAGTTTTGATAAGTTCAATCCGTTTACCTTACGTGGGGTGACCGCTCCTGGTGTGTCCCAATTAATGTTTGAGTCCTTGGCGGTGGGTAGTGCCGATGAGGTATCCAGTGCTTATGGTTTGATCGCAGAGGACATTGCGGTTGCGGCTGACAAGATGTCAGTCACGTTTCGAATTCGGCCGGAGGCCCGTTTTTCTGACGATAGCCCAATCTTGGCTGCAGACGTCAAGCACAGCTTTGATACCTTGATGAGTAAATTGGCTAATCCGCAATTTCGGACGGTGTATGCCGATGTGAAGCAAGCGGTTGTGGTCTCAGACCGCGTGATCCGCTTTGACTTCAAAGAGCCCAATAGTGAGTTGCCGGTGATGGTTGGCGGCTTGCCGATCTTTTCGCGCAGTTGGGGTAAAAAACCGGATGGCACGATAACCCCATTTGATAAGTTGGCCTTTGAGCATCCCATCGGTAGCGGCCCCTATGTGATTGAGTCTTATCGCGCCGGTAAGACCATGGTGTTTAAGCGCAATCCCAATTACTGGGGTGATCGCGATGGTAAAACCGTCAATGTCCGAGTTGGTTTTTTTAACTTCGACCGCATTCATTACAAACTCTATGCTGACGATGCAGTGCGCTTAGAAGCATTTAAAGCCGGTGAGTTTGATGCCTTGGTGGAGTACCGCGCTAAAAATTGGGCGAAGAGTTATGTGGGACCTAAATTCAATAATGGCAGCTTATTGAAAAAGGCCTTTATCAATCACAATGGCGCCGGCATGCAAGGCTTTGCTGTCAATATTCGTAGGCCCTTGTTTCAGGATGAGCGGGTACGTCAAGCACTCGGTTATGCACTGGATTTTCAGTGGCTCAATCGCCAACTGTTTTACGATCAATACGGCCGCATTAGTAGTTACTTCATGAATAGCGACCTCAGTGCTAATTTTGACGGGCCAGCCAAACCCGAAGGCGATGAGTTAAAGCTCTTACAAAAACTCAAAGCGCAGTTCCCGCAAGCAGTTCCCGATGCTGTGTTTTTGCCCATGCCGCCACCCCCTACCACAGTAGCGCCGAGTAGCTTGCGCCAAAACTTACTCAAAGCTCGTGATCTATTAGCTCAGGCTGGCTGGACTTACCGTGATGGCGCGCTGCGCAATGCCAAAGGCGAGCCATTTCGTTTTGAGATTGTGGAGGATGGCCCCTTCTTTTTGCGGGTGATCTCATCCTATGTGCGTAACTTAGAAAAATTAGGCATTAAGGTAGATGTGCGTACCAGCGATTTTGCCCTGCATCAAAAGCGCATGAATGAGTACGATTTTGATATGACCACGATTCGTTTTCCCGATTCGCAAAGTCCAGGTAACGAGCTTTACGATCGCTTTGGCAGTAAAGCCGCTGAAGAAAAAGGGTCGGATAACGTCATCGGCGTTCGCTCCCCAGCAGTCGATGCCTTGATTGATGCGATTGTTCGTGCGGAGACGCGCGCGCAATTGCAAACAGCCACACGCGCACTCGATCGGGTGTTATGGAATAGTTACTATGTGATTCCGCAGTGGTACAACCCAACGCATCGCGTGGCCTTTAAGAAAGAAATGCGTTATCCCGAACCGCCGCTGTATTACACGGCAGAATCGTGGATCTTATTGAACTGGTGGAAGGCAGATAAATCGCAATGAACGGTCAACTTCTGTCTTACATCATTAAACGCATTTTGCTGATGATTCCAACCTTGCTTGGCGTCCTAACTTTAACTTTTGCGGTAGTACAGTTTGTTCCCGGTGGTCCAGTAGAGCAGTTAATGCTCGAGCTCAAAGGGAAGGGTGATGCTGCGGTGAGCGGGGCCGAATCCTCCGGTGGCGGCAGCAATTACCGTGGCCGCCAAGGCATCGATGCAGAACGCCTAGCTGAAGTGAAGGCCTTGTACGGTTTTGATAAGCCGCCATTGGAGCGCTACTTTGCGATGCTCAAACGTTTTGCCCAGTTTGATTTGGGGCAAAGCTACTACCAACATCAAAGTGTCTGGCAGTTGATCGTATCGAAGTTACCGGTCTCGATCAGTATTGGCCTATGGACCTTTTTTATAAGTTACCTGATATCCATTCCCTTGGGCATTGCCAAAGCAGTACGCGAGGGCAGCCGCTTTGATGCGATCACCAGCACCATGGTCTTGGTGGGTTATGCGGTTCCGGGATTTGTACTGGGTGTGTTGCTCTTGGTTATTTTTGGCGGCGGTAGTTTTCTGCAAATCTTTCCATTGCGGGGGCTGACATCCGATAACTGGGCTGAGCTATCGATGATGGGTAAGGTCCTGGATTACCTCTGGCATTTGGTGCTGCCGATAACGGCATCGGTACTCGGCAGTTTTGCTGTCATCACGATGCTAACTAAAAACTCCTTTTTAGAAGAGATTCGTAAGCAGTATGTATTAACAGCGCGAGCCAAAGGCTTAAGTGAGAGACAGGTGCTCTGGAAGCACGTTTTCCGTAACGCCTTATTGCCCTTGGTGACAGGATTTCCAGCTGCCTTTGTAGGCGCTTTTTTTACGGGTTCGCTTTTGATCGAAACCTTATTCACACTGGATGGCTTGGGTCTGCTAGCCTACGAGTCCGTTATGCGCCGTGACTATCCGGTGGTCTTTGGCACCCTGTACCTCTTTACTCTGATTGGACTCTTCACCAAACTCATCTCGGATGTTTGCTATGTCTTAGTGGATCCACGTATTCAGTTTGGCGCTGGGGGCGGCTCATGAATCGGTGGCAGCGCTTCAAAGCCAATCGCTTGGGTTATGCCAGCCTATGGATCTTTCTGATTCTATTTGGTCTGAGTGCATGTGCAGAGCTCATCGCTAATGACAAACCGCTCATCGTGCGTTATCAAGGCCAGTTTTATTTTCCGATTTTGCAGAGTCAGCCTGAAACCGTTTTTGGTGGTGACTTTGCTACGCCGACGGATTTTTTGGACCCGGATATTCGTCGCAATATTACGACCAAGGGGAACTGGGCAGTCTATCCGCCGATTCCCTATAGTTTTGAAACCCTTAATTACTTTGCAAAGTCGCCCAATCCAGCCGCGCCTTCCGTGGACAACTGGCTTGGCACCGACGATCGTGGACGCGATGTGTTGGCGCGTTTAATTTACGGCTTTCGTTTATCCATCTTGTTTGGTCTTGCGTTGACGTTTGTAGGCGTGACGGTGGGGATTATTACGGGGGCGCTGATGGGATTTTTTGGCGGTAAGTTCGATTTAATTACCCAGCGCGCTATTGAGATTTGGTCCGCGATGCCGGAGTTGTATTTGCTGATTATTTTTGCGTCCATTTTTACCCCGAGCATTTGGCTTCTCGTAATTTTGTTGGCCGCATTTAGTTGGATGGGTTTATCCGATTACGTACGCGCTGAATTTTTCCGCAACCGCGCCTTGGAATACGTTCGAGCAGCACGGGCCTTGGGCTTAACCAATATGCAAATCATGCGGCGCCATATTCTGCCTAATAGCTTAACGCCCGTGATTACCTTTTTGCCATTTCGCATGAGTGCGGCAATCCTATCCCTCACTAGTCTCGACTTTCTGGGCCTGGGGGTACCACCGGGTACGCCGAGTTTGGGTGAGTTATTGGCCCAAGGAAAAGGCAACCTCGACGCATGGTGGATCTCGCTATCTACTTTTGTCGTCTTAGTTTCCACTTTGCTATTGCTCACCTTTATGGGCGAAGCCCTGCGCGATGCATTTGATTCCCGTAAGAGTGGCGCAGTATTGGGGGCGCGCTGATGAGCGAACAGTCAACATTGGTCACCCCTTTGCTGCGATACGACGATCTCTCGATTTCCTTTGGATCCGGGCGACGTGAAAAGTTTGCAGTTAAAAATCTGAATCTGGAAATTGGTGTCGGCGAGCGCGTAGCGCTGGTGGGCGAGTCTGGCTCTGGAAAAACGCTATCTGCTTTAGCTCCGCTGCGTCTCTTGCCCGAGGGTGCCAAAGTAGATGGAAAGTTAGTTTGGACTCCGGTGAGTGCAAAGCAAACTCAATTAACACCCCCATTCACGCCGGAGTCGACCGACTTGCTTACGCTCTCAGAGCCCGCCATCCGGGAAATTCGGGGGCGCGATATTGCCATGATTTTTCAGGAGCCGATGACGGCTTTAAATCCACTGTTTACGATTGGCAATCAAATTGTTGAAGCAGTCTTGGTGCATGAACCTCTCACACCAAAAGCAGAGTGCATCGACAAAGCCATTGCGCTTTTGCGTAAGACCGGTATTCCTGAGCCAGAGCGCCGTTTTTATTCCTATCCGCACCAACTCTCCGGTGGACAACGTCAGCGCGCCATGATTGCCATGGCCTTGGCCTGCAAACCCCGCTTGCTGATTGCCGATGAACCTACGACCGCTTTAGACGTTAGTTTGCGCATGCAAATTTTGGAACTCCTCATCGAGCTACAAGCCGAGGCGAAGAGCGATCAAGGTATGAGCATCCTGTTGATTACTCACGACCTGAATTTAGTGCGCCATTTTGCAGAGCGTGTCGCGGTGTTGAATCAAGGTAAGTTAATGGAGTGCGGTCCGACTCGGCAGGTTTTCGAGCACCCCGAAAACAGTTATACCGAAGCCTTGGTCAATAGTGAGCCAGTTCGCGAGTTACTACCCGTGATGCCCCTAGCTCCGGTGCTCCTGAGCACTGAGAATCTCCATGTGTCCTATCCCGGATCGAAATCGGGGAATCCTCTGCAGCTCTTATCCTTCTTTAAAAAACCACCCCGCCATACCGTACTGAAGAAAGTGCAGTTTGAGTTGCGCCAAGGTCAGACGATTGGGGTGATTGGTGAATCTGGGTCCGGTAAAACAACCTTAGGCATGGCAATTTTGGGTTTGCTGGGCGATTCTGCTGCCCAAGTTGGCGGTACGGTCAATGTGCTCGGCAATGACTGGCAAGCACTGGACTCTGCGGCGAAGCGCAATCTGCGCTCTAGCTTGCAGGTGATTTTTCAGGATCCATTTGGATCGCTGTCACCGCGCATGACCGTCTTGCAAATTGTGTCTGAAGGACTGGATGTCCATTTTCCTAATCTAACCGCAGGCGAACGCGAGGGTCGAGTGCTCGATATGCTCAAAGAGGTTGGCTTAGATCGATCGGCTTTGCAGCGTTATCCCCATGAATTTTCAGGAGGGCAGCGTCAACGGATTGCGATTGCGCGTGCCTTAGTATTGCGGCCGCAAATTTTGATCTTAGATGAGCCTACCTCGGCCTTGGATGTATCGATTCAGAAGCAAGTGCTGGCGCTTCTGACTGAGCTCCAGAAAAAATACAACCTGGCTTACCTCATGATTAGTCATGATCTGGCCGTGATTCGGGCGATGTCGCACCAAATCATGGTGTTAAAAGAAGGCAAGGTCGTGGAGTTTGGCGAGACCGAGGCCTTGATCGCGAATCCCAAGCAGGCCTATACCAAGCAACTCTTTACTGCGGCTGAAATGAGTTGATGCGCTGTTACGGTGTCATTCTGCCTAAAAAATAGGCAGTTTATCCTCGGTTTATACTAAAATATCCAATATAAACATAGACTTAAGTTAAAAATCCCCATTTGGTGGATTGTAAAAAGTTTGATACACTCCGGCAATGCCAATGACTTTTAGCCATTCCCTCTCTGTGCGCCAATTTGCGCGATCGCTCGCGCTGGTGTGTTCGCTCGTGGTTTGCACCGCTGCCGGAGCAAATGAGCAGACCAAAGAAGCGCCAACTGAATCCTTTACGCAGGCAGGTAAAGCGTATTTCATTCGCGCTGCAGATAAGCTGGTGGATTCGGTATCGGGTCGCTCTGAAAATCTAATTAATCAGGCAATGGAATTGATTGGTGTGCGGTATCGCTGGAATATGGATATTCCGCAATCGGGCCTAGATGGCAGCGGTTTCGTCGCCTATGTTTTCAAAGATAAACTGAGCTTCTTGATTCCACGCAAATCATCCCAGATGAGCAAGGTAGGAAAGTCCATTACCCGCGATGATTTACAGCCTGGTGATTTAGTGTTCTTTAACACCATGCGGATGACCTTCTCGCATGTGGGAATTTACGTCGGTGAGAATAAGTTCATTCATTCGCCATCCAAAGGCGCCAGCATTCGAGTGGACGATATGACGAGCGTGTACTGGGACAAACGTTTTGATGGCGCCCGCCGCCTCGATGGTAGCGATGAGTTTTCCGAGCAAGAACGCAAAAATCTCATGAATGAGATGAAGAAGTTTAAAAAACAATCGCAGATGTATTAAGCGCTGATTAGTGCTTTTATCTGAGCCATTTTTTCTTGAGTGGCAATCTCCCCAGCCAGTATTGCCGCGCTTCTCGCCTTAAAGTCAGCACTGCCCATTTGCTGGAGTTTTGGCTGAATCACGATGTCGGCACTTTGCAGCTCGTAGCTATTAATACTTTGCTGCATGATGCTGATGGTTTGCTGAAGAACGCCTAAAGTGCCACTTGCATTTTGTTGGCCAGGTTCATTTGAAATTGACACTGCAATCACTACCGTGGCACCCATTTGCTTCGCGTATTGCACTGGTACTGGCGCGACAAGACCCCCATCAACATACTCGCGACTCTGAATGGTAGTGGGCTGAAATACACCCGGGATACTGCAGGAGGCGCGCACCGCTATACCGGTATTGCCATTACGAAAGAGCACTCCTTTGCCGGACTGCAAATCGGTGGCTACCACACCCAAAGGGATGCGCATCTGTTCAATGGGCCGGTTTTTTACTTCCCGATTGATCATGGCCTGCAGTGCATCCCCCTTAATTAAGCCCCCAAATCGACCGGCAAAGGGGAGTCCCCAGTCGGCAATCGCTGCCTCATCTAGACTGAGCGCGATTCGATTGAGCTCATTCCCACTGAGGCCTGAAGCATAGAGGGAGGCGATCACGCTGCCCGCACTGCTGCCCACCACCAGATTGGGTGAAATGCCTTGAGCCTCCAGAGCTTTAATCACGCCGATGTGGGCAAAGCCCCGTGCGGCGCCCGCGCCCAGAACCAAGCCAACAACGGGTTTTTTTGGGGTAACGGTCGCACAAGCGCTTAATCCAAGGGCGCTGACTCCGGCTAAGGTGGATGCAATGCCTAAAAAATGACGCCGCTGGGCATTTGGGGCAGGGGGCAGGGTAAATAATTCCATTTGGCTATTGTAGGCAGCCTCCCCTATAATGGCGCAACTAGTGAGCGAATTGTGAGAATTGCCTTGTAGGTTGCTCCCATACCGTATCCGCTCAGACAATAGCGTCCAAACTTAACTCCTGACCCATGAAGTCGCCTTGGATGATTGCCTGAAGCAGCTAGAGAACACCCCAACCCATGACGGATAGCCCTTTTTATGCCACTCAGGCTTTGACCTGTAAGGCCGAATTTTATGGATGATCACAAAAAACGCGTTATTGAAACTGCCCTCTTGTGCGCGCAAGAGCCCATTACTGCAATGGATCTCACACGCCTATTTACGGATGACACTAGCCCGGCTGATATTGAGGAAGTGTTGACCGCGATCCAGGAAGACTGGCAAGACAAAGGGATGGAGCTCGTGCATATCGCTACCGGTTGGCGTTTTCAGAGTCGCCTGTCGATGCGCGAGTACTTGGATCGACTGACTCCAGAAAAGCCACCGCGGTATTCCCGCGCAGTAATGGAAACCTTAGCCATCATCGCCTATCGTCAGCCCGTCACCCGCGGCGAGATTGAAGAGATCCGCGGCGTTGCTGTGAGTAGCAATGTGATGAAGCAACTCGAAGACCGTGGCTGGGTAGAGGTCATTGGCCATAAGGAAACGATTGGTCGCCCTGGTCTCTATGCAACTACAAAACAATTTCTGGATGATTTAAGCCTACCTAATTTGCAAAGCCTACCTTTATTGGAAGATGCTGCGCCGACCTTTGAATCCTTGGGTCAAGGCGTGATTGAGTTTGATCAAACGGCCACAGTCGAGACCGTCATCACCATGGAAGAGGGCAGCAGCTCTGATGATCAGCAAGAGGCCGAGCCTACATCCGGTGACGAAGCCGGTGCCCAGTCCGATGACGAGCCTAAGCTCGATAACACACCAAACCATTAATGACATCTTCTAACGAATCCAATTCTGCAGCACCTAATTTGAATGCCGCACCAGTTAGCGGCGATAGTAATTCAGGCGCTGCTACTTCAGAAAATAAAAGTGAAGTGCCTGGTGGTGTGCCCAGCAGCGAACAGGGCGAACGTCGCCCTCGTCGCTTTGGCAAGCACCCCTTTAAGAATCGCAAGCCCCGCGGTGATAGGCCACCACGCCCAGAGGGTGGTGAGCGTAAGTCCCACACGCCAGGCGAACAAAAAGTAAAGCCCACATTTGATCCCGCTCAAAGCGATGCCTTGTTTGCTTCGGTTGTATCGGGTGAATTTGACGCTGCCCTCGATGCGCCTGAAGCTGAAATCAGCAACCCAGATTTAGCCAATTCCTCAGATGAAATTGCAGTCTCCCATCAGGCCGGCGTAGAGCGCAGCGCTCATCGCCAGCATGATCACGATGATCTCGATGGGCCCACCGACGATGAGATGGGAAGCTTACAGTTTACGAACGTGGATGAGTTACCACTCAGCTTGCGGGACGAGGTATGGTCTGATTTGGATGGTCTTGATGATGACGCGGACGATGAGGACACCGTCAAGCTTCACAAGGTATTGGCTGATGTGGGCATGGGCTCGCGCCGCGAGATGGAAGATTTAATTGTGCAGGGCCGGGTATCGGTTAATGGCATGCCCGCCCATATTGGTCAGCGCGTAGGCCCAACTGACCAAGTGCGCATTAATGGCAAGGCAGTACACCGCAAAATTCAGACTAAGCCACCGCGCGTTATTTTGTATCACAAGCCCTCCGGTGAAATCGTCAGCCAAGCCGATCCTGAAGGCCGTCCGACGGTATTTGATCGATTGCCGAAGCCGCGGCAAGGCCGCTGGATCGCAGTGGGTCGACTCGACTTTAATACTGAAGGTTTGTTGTTGTTTACAACCTCGGGCGAACTAGCCAATCGATTAATGCATCCCCGTTACGGCGTTGAGCGTGAATATGCGGTACGTATTTTGGGTGAGCTCAGTGATGAGCAGCAGTCGCAGTTAAAGACAGGCATTCAGTTGGATGATGGTCAAGCGCGCTTTCTGCGCCTTGCTTCTGGTGGTGGCGATGGTGCAAACCGCTGGTACCACGTGGCCTTAACCGAAGGGCGAAACCGCGAGGTACGCCGGATGTTCGAGGCCAGTGGCCATACAGTTTCGAGGTTAATTCGTACGCGCTATGGAATTTTCTTGCTGCCCCCGCGTTTGCGCCGTGGCAAATGGGAAGAAATTCCAAACGAAGGCGTTGCCCAGCTGATGAAAGCAGCCGGCCTCAAGGTACCCCAAGGAAGCGATAAGGGTCGCCCCAATCCATCGGGTCGTGGCGACTCCAATGCGGCTAGAGGGGATGATTTCCAGCCAGATCCAATGCAAACCTCGGTCTCTTATTGGGGCTCGCGTGAAGCATTAACCATGGCCAATCAGCATCATGGACTGACGCACCAGGGTAAAAATGCAAAACCCGGCGGCGGCCAAAGCCAGGCAGGTAGAGGTCGGAGCCAAGGCCAAGGACAAGGCGGCCGGGCAGGCAGCCAAGGTCAAGGACAGGGCGGAAGAGGCAAAAAAGTCCACCATGGCCATGCATTTAACCCCCAATCCCCTCAGGGACCGGGGGCTGGCGGACCGAAGCGGGGCGCTCCCAAAGGGCGCAAACCCTTCCATAAAGGACCAAAAAAACCGCGAAATCCAAGCGAAAGCTTCTGATTTCACTCAGGTTTTGGCCTAATCAGCTATAATCCTAGTTGTACTTGCAATACAGTAATTTGCAGTGCTGTTTTACCGGCTGATGTTGCGATCAACGTAAGCTGGCCTGTTCTGTAGTTCGGAATATGGGCTTTGAAGCCCATTTTTTTTTGCCATTTTTGTAGCAAGGGGCGTTGTGCGAGAGCAGCAGATTATTTCTGCCGAGTTGGGAAATCTGGGTTACGCGCTAGTCGATATTGAGCGCGAGGCCGGAGGCTTGCTACGTGTAACGATCGAGAACCAAGACTACGAGCGTTTAATTACGGTCGAGGATTGCGAAAAAGTAAGTCACCAGTTGAGTTACTCCTTGCCGGTGGAAAACATTCCGTATGAACGGCTGGAGATCTCGTCCCCTGGACTAGATCGCCCCGTCAAAAGCGCAGCTGATTTTGTGCGCTTTGCGGGTTTTGAGGTTGATCTGAAATTACGTGTTGCGGTGTCTGGTCGTAAGAATTTTCGTGGGGTATTGGAAGGGCTCATCGCTGGAAGCGTTGACTCACCCGATGCCAAGTTTGGTTTGTTGTTTGAGGCGAGCGATGGTGCAGAGTCTCAGTTGGAGTTTTCCCTTGCCGAGGTCGATAAGACTCGGTTGGTCCCTGTCATTGATTTCAAAGGAAGAAAATCATGAGTCGTGAAGTTCTCATGTTGGCTGACGCCCTTGCGCGTGAAAAAAACGTTGATCGTGAAATTGTTTTCGAAGCACTTGAGCTTGCGCTCGCTTCGGCTACAAAAAAACGCTATGAAGAGGATGTTGATATTCGTGTCGGCATCGATCGCGAGTCTGGCGAGTACGAAAGCTTTCGCCGCTGGCTAGTTGTCCCCAACGAAGCTGGATTGCAAGAGCCTGACAAAGAAATCCTGCTATTTGAGGCTCAAGAGCAATTTCCAGACATGGAAGTAGGCGAATACATTGAAGAGCAGATTGAATCCTTGGCATTTGGCCGCATTGGCGCACAAGCTGCCAAGCAAGTCATTCTGCAGCGTATTCGGGATGCCGAGCGCGAGCAAATTCTGAATGATTACCTCGAGCGTGGTGAATTGGTTATGACCGGTACGGTCAAGCGCGCTGATAAAAATGGCCTCATCATTGAATCTGGTCGCGTAGAGGCCCTATTGCGCCGTGATCAGATGATTCCAAAAGAGAATTTGCGTTCCGGTGATCGCGTACGTGCCTACATTTTGAAAGTGGATCGCGAAGTGCGCGGCCCCCAAATCGAACTGTCACGTACCTGCCCTGAATTCCTCATCAAGCTATTTGAGAATGAAGTGCCTGAGATCGAGCAAGGCTTGTTAGAGCTCAAAGGTGCTGCCCGCGATCCTGGCGTACGCGCCAAGATTGCAGTGGTTACTTATGACAAGCGTATCGACCCTATCGGTACCTGCGTCGGCGTTCGTGGAACCCGCGTTACAGCGGTTCGCAACGAAGTTGCTGGCGAAGCAGTAGATATCGTTTTGTGGTCAGAAGATCCTGCGCAATTTGTGATTGGCGCCCTCGCTCCGGCACAAGTGTCATCGATCGTGGTGGATGAAGAGCGCCATGCTATGGATGTGGTGGTGGATGAAGAAAATTTAGCAATCGCCATTGGCCGTAGCGGTCAAAACGTCCGCTTAGCCAGTGAATTAACGGGTTGGCAGATTAACATCATGACACCAGAAGAGTCGGCTGATAAGACCGAAAAAGAAGTGGCAGTAGTTCGCCAAATCTTCATGGATAAGCTTGATGTTGATCAAGAAGTTGCCGACATTTTGATTGAAGAAGGCTTTAATACGCTCGAAGAAGTGGCTTACGTTCCATTAAGCGAAATGCTCGAGATCGACGCCTTTGATGAAGATACCGTAAACGAACTGCGGACCCGTGCCCGTGATTCCTTGCTGACGATGGAGTTAGCCAAAGAAGAGCGCGTTGGCGAGGTATCCCAAGATTTACGTTCCCTTGAGGGAATGACGACGGAGTTGATTGCAAAGCTTGCTGACAATCAAGTTCACACCCGTGACGACCTTGCTGAACTGGCTGTTGATGAGCTAGTTGAGGCGACACAAATTGACGAAGAAACAGCGAAAACGCTCATCATGAAAGCGCGCGAACATTGGTTTACTTCATGAGAGGAAGTGCATGGCAACGACCACAATAAAAGAACTTGCTCAGGAGCTTAAACGCACCTCAGCCGACCTCTTAGATCAATTGAAAGCAGCCGGAATCAATAAAGATTCTGAGGATGCCAAGATTACCGAGAAGGATAAAACCGCACTGCTCGAGCATTTGCAAAAAGAGCATGGTAGTGCTGATACGGGTGCGCGTAAAAAGATCACCTTAACCAAGCGTGAGACTTCCGAGATCCGCCAAGCTGATTCCACTGGAAAAACACGCACGGTTCAAATTGAGGTGCGTAAAAAACGGGTACTCGTGAAGCGGGGCGATGAAGCAGCGAAAGCGGACGAAGCTCCTGTCGAAGAAAAACTAGCAAAAGCGGCTGTAAGCAAGCCCCTCTTGTCTGAGGAAGAGTTAGAGAAGCGGGCTGCAGAAGCAACCCGTCAAGCCGAGTTATTAGCACGTCAAGAGGCAGAAGTAAGGGCGGCTGAAGAGGCTCGTCAAAAAGCTGCGGCCGCGCCAGTAGAGAGCAAGCCTTCAGCTGCTGAAGCGAAAGCTGCCCAATCTGCCGAAGCAATTGAATCGAAAAAGAAGAAAGACCTTGCGGCAAAAGAATTGACCGATGCTAGTGAAAAGCAGTTGGCCGATATTCGTTCTCGCCGCGCTGCAGCAGAGGCGGAGGCCTTGGCGATTCGGGACATGATGAGTGCGCCTGCGCGTGTACTCAAGGCTCCAAGCGAAGTGGCTGCTGAAGAAGCGAAAAAAGGCACCTTACACAAGCCATTAAAAGCGGAAGGTGCGGACGATAAGAAAAAAGCCCCTGCTAAGGTCGGCGGAAAACTGATTAAGTCATCTGAAACCTCTTCCACATGGCAAGAAGAAGGCGCTAAGCGCGCTGGCGGATTAAAAACCCGTGGCGATAGCTCTGGCGGTGTTGGCGGTGGCTGGCGGGCAGGTGGTGGACGCAATAAGCGTCAGCGCCAAAGCTCGGATAGCAATGCGGATACAAACTTCCAAGTACCAACCGAGCCAGTGGTTCGCGATGTGCATGTGCCTGAAACCATTACGGTTGCGGATTTAGCCCACAGCATGTCGGTGAAGAGTGCTGAAGTCATTAAGTTGCTGATGGGTATGGGCCAGATGGTCACCATCAACCAAGTGCTTGATCAAGATACCGCCATGATTTTGGTGGAAGAGATGGGTCATAAGGCATTTGCAGCCAAATTAGATGATCCTGATTTAGATCTCGGCATTTCAGGACAAGATGCTGAACTTCTGGGCCGCCCACCGGTAGTCACCGTGATGGGTCACGTTGACCATGGAAAAACATCGCTCCTGGATAAGATTCGCCTTGCAAAAGTGGCGTCTGGTGAAGCTGGTGGAATTACCCAGCACATTGGTGCTTACCACGTAGAAACACCGCGTGGTGTGATTACCTTCTTGGATACACCAGGTCACGAGGCATTTACTGCCATGCGTGCACGTGGTGCGAAGGCAACCGACATCGTTATTTTGGTGGTGGCTGCTGACGATGGCGTGATGCCGCAAACCAAAGAAGCGATTGCCCATGCTAGAGCTGCTGGAGTGCCGATTGTGGTGGCGATTAATAAGATCGACAAACCAGAAGCCAATCCAGAGCGCGTCAAGCAAGAGTTAGTTGCAGAGCAGGTTGTGCCAGAAGAGTACGGCGGCGATATTCCATTCATTCCAGTCTCCGCAAAAAGTGGGGAGGGCATTGATTCCCTGTTGGAAAACGTCTTGTTGCAGGCTGAAGTACTTGAATTAAAGGCGCCTAAAGATGCGCCAGCCCATGGCCTCGTGATTGAGGCGCGATTGGATAAAGGTAAAGGTCCGGTTGCAACCGTATTGGTTCAGTCGGGAACGCTCAAGCGTGGCGATATGATTTTGGCTGGCTCTTCCTTTGGTCGTGTACGGGCCATGCTCGATGAAAACGGTAAGCCATGTAGCGAAGCGGGCCCTTCCATTCCGGTGGAGATTCAAGGGCTGTCCGAAGTGCCAGCTGCGGGTGAGGCAGTTCAAGTGGTGCCAGATGAACGCAAGGCGCGTGAAATTGCATTATTCCGTCAAGGTAAGTTCCGTGATGTGAAGCTGGCAAAACAGCAAGCCGTGAAACTCGAAACCATGATGGAAACCATGGGCGAAGGTGCAATTGAAGCCAAGCTACTGCCAATTATTATTAAAGCGGATGTGCAGGGCTCACAAGAGGCCTTATCGCAATCCTTGCAAAAACTATCGACTCCTGAGGTCAAGGTGCAGATTGTCCACGCTGGCGTGGGCGGTATTTCTGAGACCGACGTCAACTTAGCAGTTGCCTCTAAAGCCGTCATCATTGGTTTCAATTCGCGTGCCGATGCATTGGCGCGTAAGTTAGCTGAAAATAATGGCGTGGATATTCGTTACCACAACATTATTTATGACGCTGTTGATGAGGTGAAGTTGGCTCTGAGCGGCATGTTGACTCCGGATAAGAAAGAAGAGATTACGGGTCTGGTTGAGATTCGCCAAGTCTTCTTGGTATCTAAAGTGGGCGCGATTGCAGGTTGCTTGGTTGTTGACGGCTTAGTGAAGCGTACTTCAAGCGTACGTTTGCTGCGCGACAACGTCGTTATCTGGACAGGCGAGCTTGACTCACTCAAGCGCTTTAAAGATGACGCTAAAGAAGTGCGTGCCGGTGTTGAGTGTGGTTTGTCATTGAAGGGCTACAACGACATCAAAGAAGGCGATCAGCTTGAGGTGTTTGAAGTCACTGAAGTAGCGCGTTCGCTCTAATTCGGATTACGTTCTTTATGCACAAAACGAGCCCCCATCGCAATCAACGCTTAGCGGATCAAATTCAGCGCGATTTAGCTGAATTGATTCCGCGCGAATTGCGCAGCACCAGTTTGGGACTGATTACCCTCCAAGGGGTAGAGCTGTCACCGGATTTAGCGCATGCCAAAATCTTCTTCACGGTACTTGGTGCAGACCCGGATCACGCTCTGACTGCCTTACAAGAAAAAGCCGGCTATTTGCACTCTTTACTGTTCAAGCGCTTGCATATTCATACCGTTCCCACCCTGCATTTTGTTCACGACGTATCGGTTGAGCGTGGCATGCAAATGTCCCGATTAATTGATCAAGCGGTCGATAGTGACCGCAAAGACTGAGAAATTTGATGCGTCAACGCCTTGATGGAGTCGTGCTGCTGGATAAGCCGCTGGGTATGAGTTCACAAGGTGCCGTGACTGCGGTTAAGCGCGCGCTCAATGCTGATAAAGCAGGGCATACCGGGACTTTAGATCCGATGGCTACTGGCTTACTGCCGATCTGCTTAGGCGAGGCAACCAAGTATTCTCAGGATTTACTGGATGCAGATAAGTCGTATGTAGCCCGAATTCGTTTTGGCGCCAATACCGATACAGGCGATGCTGAAGGGCAGGTCGTGACCTCCTTTCCATTGCCGCAGTTTGCCGATGATGCTGCCATGCGGGCTGCTTTAAATGCCTTACTGCCTGCGTTTACCGGCCCCATTTTGCAGGTGCCGCCAATGTACTCGGCGCTGAAGCGTGATGGTAAGCCCTTGTATGAATATGCCCGTGCTGGTGTAGAGCTCGAGCGCGAAGCCCGTTCGGTTGTCATCCACTCTATTGTTTGGACCGAGGTGCAATGGCCCGAAGCGACTTTGGAAGTGAGCTGCAGCAAGGGAACCTATATTCGAGTGTTGGCAGAAGATTTGGGCGCGGCGCTGGGTTGTGGCGCCCATTTGGTCGGCTTGCGTCGCACTGAAGTGGGTCACCTTAGCTTGGTTCAGTCGATCTCCTTGGATGACCTTTTGCGGACCACAGCAGACCATGCTGATTTTGTACTGCCAGTAGATGCCTTGTTACAAACCTTGCCACACCTTACGGTCGATGCGCAGCAAGCTAAGCGCCTAGAAATGGGGCAGCGCGTTCCGCTCACCGTCAATGCTAAATTTCCCTTGGCAGAGGCCTTGGTACGAATTTATCGTGCTACTGCAGCGCCCCACAATTTTATTGGTACTGCCGATTGCCGTTCCGGCGTACTACACCCTAAACGCTTGATTTCACAAGCCCCTTAACCTTATTTTTAACTTTAGAAGCTTCACATGACTAAACGCGCACTTCGTAATATTGCAATCATCGCCCACGTTGACCACGGTAAAACTACCTTAGTGGATCAATTGCTGCGCCAATCTGGCACCTTCCGCTCCAATGAAAAAATGACCGAGCGGGTTATGGACTCGAACGATCTTGAAAAAGAGCGTGGCATTACGATTCTGTCCAAAAACTGTGCAGTCGAATATGACGGCACCCACATCAATATCGTGGATACACCAGGCCACGCTGACTTCGGTGGTGAGGTAGAGCGCGTTCTCTCGATGGTGGATGGAGTTTTGTTATTGGTCGATGCGGTTGAGGGGCCAATGCCACAGACTCGCTTCGTGACTAAAAAAGCTTTGGCCTTGGGCCTCAAGCCAATTGTCGTGATCAATAAAGTGGATCGTCCAGGCGCGCGCTGTGATTACGTTATTAACGCCACATTTGAGTTATTCGACAAATTGGGCGCCTCGGAAGAGCAGCTCGACTTCCCAATCATTTACGCCTCTGGCTTAAATGGCTATGCTGGTAATTCAGAGGATGTTCGCTCGGGCGATATGCGCCCCTTGTTTGATGCGGTTCTAAAAAATGTACCCGTACGGGATGATGATCCAGACGGCCCATTGCAGTTCCAAATCTCCTCAATTGATTACAACAGCTATGTCGGTAAGATCGGCATAGGCCGTATTAATCGTGGCCGTGTGAAAGCAGGAATGGAAGTCGTTTGCATGAATGGTCCAGACGGCGTTCCTTTTAAAGGGCGCGTCAATCAAGTCCTGAAATTCAAAGGCCTAGAGCGTGAAGTTGTGGAAGAAGCAGTAGCGGGCGATATTGCGTTGATAAACGGCATTGAAGATCTAGCAATTGGTACCACCATTTGTGCGGTTGATAAGCCTGATCCATTGCCGATGCTTAAAATTGATGAGCCCACCTTGACCATGAACTTCATGGTCAACACCAGCCCACTCGCTGGGCGCGAAGGTAAATTTGTCACTAGCCGTCAGATTCGGGAGCGTTTGGATCGCGAGCTTAAATCGAATATGGCCTTACGTGTTCGTGATACAGATGACGATACTGTCTTTGAAGTATCGGGTCGCGGTGAGTTGCATTTAACGATCTTGGTCGAGACTATGCGCCGTGAAGGCTACGAGTTAGCAGTATCCCGTCCGCGTGTTGTTTTCCATGAAGAAAATGGCGTCAAAATGGAGCCCTATGAAAACCTAACCGTGGACGTAGAAGATACTACCCAGGGCGGCGTGATGGAAGAGCTTGGCAAGCGTAAGGGTGAGCTACTAGACATGGTGAGTGATGGTAAAGGCCGTACTCGTCTAGAGTATCGTATCCCTGCCCGAGGTCTGATTGGATTTCAAGGTGACTTCATGACATTAACCCGTGGTAACGGCTTGATGAGTCATACCTTTGATTCGTATGCTCCAGCAAAGGATGGCATTTTGGGCGAGCGTCATAACGGTGTATTAATTAGTCAGGACGATGGTGATGCAGTGGCCTATGCTTTATGGAAATTGCAGGATCGTGGTCGTATGTTTGTATCCCCAGGAGATCCGCTGTACGAGGGCATGATTATTGGCATTCATAGCCGTGATAATGATTTGGTTGTTAATCCGATTAAAGGGAAGCAGTTAACCAACGTACGTGCTTCGGGTACCGATGAGGCAGTTCGCCTTGTAACTCCCATTGCGATGAACTTAGAGTATGCGGTTGAGTTCATTGGAGATGACGAGTTGGTAGAAGTGACTCCGAAGAGTATTCGTCTACGCAAGCGTTATCTTAAAGAGCATGAACGTAAAAAAGCATCACGTGAATAAGTCACTGTGATTGTCCGAAAAACCACCTTCGGGTGGTTTTTCGTTATCCAAGGAGCAGTAGTCCTGGATAATTGCGATAATTCCTCGATCGAAATGCAATGGATTTAGATGCAATGACGCAATCCGATAAAGAACACCAATCCAATCCTAGGGGAAAGCGTTTAGCCGTTGCTCCCATGATGGAATGGACCGATCGACACTGCCGCTCCTTTCATCGTCAGTTATCCAAGCAAGCTGTTCTGTATACCGAAATGGTGACTACGGGCGCATTGTTGCATGGTGATGTGCCACGCCATCTGGATTACTCCAATGAGCAGCACCCCGTAGTACTGCAACTGGGTGGCAGTGAGCCAGCAGATCTTGCTAAAGCTGCAGTCTTGGCAGCCCAATGGGGCTATGACGAAATTGATCTCAATTGTGGCTGTCCTTCGGAGCGGGTGCAGCGCGGTGCTTTTGGTGCTTGCCTAATGGCGGAACCGCAATTAGTTGCTGATTGTGTACGAGCAATGCGCGCAGCCTGCGATTTGCCCATCTCGGTGAAGCACCGCTTGGGTCTTGATCACATGGATGCTAGCCTGCATCAAAAAGACTACCAATTTGCCTTAGATTTTATGATGGCTGTTGCTGATGCTGGCGCCCATCAGGTCACGATTCATGCACGTAACGCTGTACTAAAGGGCCTATCGCCTAAGGAGAATCGCAGCAAGCCTCCATTGCACTATGCCGTGGCAGCGCAATTGCGTTTGGATCTTCAAAAGCAGTTTCCAAATGTGGCCGTTTTGCTCAATGGCGGTCTGGAGAACAATGATCAAATCGCTGGCCACTGGCATGACTTTGATGGCTTTATGGTGGGGCGCGCCGCCTATCACTTTCCGGCCATGTTACTCGGCTGGGATGATTTGCTCGAGACCAATGGCGAGGCTGCAGGTTATCTCTTTAGTGAGTCAGAGTGGCATCGCGTGCAAATTGGTTTGGTGCATCAGGTATGGCGCTGGTTTGAAGAATGCCAAAGCAAGGGTAAGCCGTTTTACATCGGCGCCTTTACGCGGCACATACTAGGCCTAGCCCATGGCAGGGCAGGTTCACGTTATTGGCGCCAGCGCCTATCGGATCACCACGCCTTGGCTAAGGTGCAGAGTAAAGCAGCGATTGCCGACTTTTTCCTTGAGGCGAGTTTGGAGCTAGGGGATTGGGCTGCATTTGAGATCGATGCTGCCTCGGTAGAAGCCTCATGAGCGTAGTGCAAAACCCGGGCGCTGATCTGGAGCTAGAGATCACCCCAGATTATCAATTGGCACTGGATGCAGTCGAGCGCGGTGATCCCTACATCTTCATTAGCGGTAAGGCAGGCACGGGTAAAACGACCTTAATTAGTCACCTGCGTAAAACCATTGCTGGAAACGTTGTAGTCTTAGCTCCAACAGGAGTGGCAGCACTGCAAGTGCGTGGCGTTACGATTCATTCCTTCTTTCGCCTGCCGCCACGGTTGATCTTTCCAGAAGAAGATATCAAGCCGCTACGATCTTCACGTGAGCGCCAGCTGTATAAGGATATTCGCTTACTCATCATTGATGAAATCTCGATGGTGCGGGCTGATTTGGTGGATGCGATTGATCTTTTCTTGCGTGAAAACGGCCCTCAAAAAGGTGAGCCTTTTGGCGGCATACAGGTGATGTTTGTGGGTGATTTATTTCAATTGCCGCCAGTGGTATCCAGTAGCGATATGCACATCCTGCATGAGCGCGGTTATGAGGGCCCCTATTTCTTTTGCGCTATGGCATTGCACCGCAAAGACATTACGATGATCGAGCTCACAAAAATCTTTCGGCAAAAAGATGCCCATTTTGCGCAGCTTCTCAATCAAATTCGCATTAATGAAGACATTGAAGTTGCACTAGAAACCATCAATGATGCTTGCTTTGCTAAGGCAGCAGAGCCTGATCCAATGACGATTACTCTGACTACGACGAATGCCAGGGCAGACATGATTAACCATGGGGAGCTCAAAAACCTGACGAGTGATGCCACCAGCTTTACAGGCAAGCTCGAAGGTAAATTCAATGTAGATGAGCGGAATTTACCCTCCCCCATGAACTTAATCCTGAAGCCGGGCTCGAAGGTCATGTTTACCGCCAATGACAATGGGTTTCCTAAAAAATGGGTCAACGGTAGCATTGGCATTGTGCATGAAATAGGCAAGGACAAAATTAAGGTCAAGATCCCCAACGGGGCTTATACCAATACGGTTGAGGTAAGCCCTTTCAAATGGGAATCGTATAAATATGACCACGATATGGTTTCCGGAAAGATTAAGCCCAATGTGATTGGCTCTTATGAGCAAATGCCGCTGATGCTGGCCTGGGCCGTGACGATCCATAAAAGTCAGGGGAAGACCCTCGATAAAGTGAAGGTTGATCTATCCTCCGGGGCGTTTGCATCGGGCCAAGTCTATGTGGCACTTAGCCGCTGCCGCTCGATTGAAGGCATTTCCTTGGAGCGGCCTATTGTCTTGAAAGACGTGCACTGCGACCCCGAAATTAAGCGTTTTTACATGGCGTGTTTACCCTAAAAACCGTCCCAGATTGACCCATGATTGGCCGACTGGCAAATTTTGGCTAAAACCCGACAAAAAGCTATAATCTCATTTCTTCTACGGTGGCTGTAGCTCAGCGGTAGAGTCCTGGATTGTGATTCCAGTTGTCGTGGGTTCGAACCCCATCAGCCACCCCAATTCCCCCCCCCCTGCACCACAGTGACCCCAGAATCCCTTGAAAAGCTCGTCCGCATGAAAATGCCGTATGGCAAGTATGCTGGTCGCACCCTTTCCGAGTTACCTGGAGACTATCTGTCTTGGTTTGCCCGCAAAGGCTTTCCAAAGGGCGAATTAGGAGAATTGCTGGAGTTAATGCATACCCTTGACCACAATGATTTGCGGGGGCTGTTAAAACCCCTCACCGGGCGTTAATTAAGCGTCTTGCGACAGAAAATTAATCCGCAAATACGACGGATTTATTGCCGTTAATTAAGACCCGGTCATTCAGGTAGTAGCGCAGGGCGCGCGATAGTACTTGACGCTCTAAATCACGGCCTTTGCGTACTAAATCATCGGCACTATCGCTGTGGCTAATGCGGGTTACGTCTTGCTCGATGATGGGGCCTTCATCCAAATCGCTGGTGACAAAATGGGATGTTGCTCCAATTAACTTAATGCCGCGCGCATGCGCTTGATGGTAGGGCTTTGCTCCTTTGAAGCTAGGCAAGAAAGAGTGATGCACATTAATGCAGCGACCCGATAACTTGGCAGATAAATCATCCGACAGAATTTGCATATAGCGCGCTAAGATCACCATGTCTACTTTGGCATCCTCAATGATGCTGAGCAGCTTTGCTTCTTGTGCGCTTTTTGTTTCCGGGGTTACTGGCAGATAGTGAAACGGAATATCCGCAAAATCAATGCTGGCATAGACCGAGCGGGGATGATTGGACACAATCCCAGCAATGATCATCGGTAACTCGCCAATGCGCCAGCGGTAGAGCAAGTCAACTAAACAATGATCGAGCTTGGAGGCCATGATTAAAACCCGCTTGAGTGCCGCGGTAGAGCGTAATTCCCAAGACAGCTGAAAGCGCTCAACGATGGGTGTAAAACCGCTACGTAGGGCTTGTAAATCGACACTCGCATCGCAACTGAAGCTGACACGCATAAAAAAGCGCCCTGAATCTTTATCATCAAACTGCTGCGCCTCTTGGATATCCCCGCCTGCTTCAAAAATATAGCTGGCAACCGCAGCAACAATACCGGGGCGATTTTGGCAGGTTAGGGTGAGGTTAATGTTTTGTTGTGGCATGGTCGTCATGATGAAGAATAAAAAAATAGAACGGTAGGGGGTATAAGCCTCTATTTTATCTACTGGGTGCGGGCCTTTGTAAATCCGTCGGTCGATCAGCGATGCCGATCACTTCTTGGCTGTGATCCATGATGGACGGCATTGCAAACTCTTGGCAAACTGGCTTAGGACCCAGTAAGTTTAAAAAATTACATTCTTTTTTAGTGGCTTGCGAAGCGGCATGCTCTAAAGGGGATTTCCCAGTGGTGACGGTTGAGGCAACGCTGACTGCGGTGCTTGGATTGGCTACTGCTGCTGTGGCCACAGTACCTCCTACGGCGTTAGCAGCACCGGTTCCGGCACTGCCGATGGCCGCTAAAGGCAGAGCGCAGCCTGATAGAAAAAAAATGCCAAAACCAATAATGAAGGCATAGCTCAGGCTATGCCATGCGATGCAGCGGCAATACTTGGGAAAGAACCTCTGTTTATTTGGCTCGGCAGGCAATGCTATAAACTCCCGCGGCCCATGAGCCACTGATAATGGCTTCAAATTGGCTATCAGGGGATTTGATATCGGCTACCACCTTGCCTTCACCCTTGTTTCCTGAAAATACTTTGTATTCAATGGGGCGATATTGGGCTTTTTCGCAGAGGTATTCGTTCAGGCCAATGATGGAACGAATTGGCTCTTTTGTTGCAGGGTCCATGCCGGGTTTGCTAAAGTCCAGCATCGACATGATTTGCGCTTTGTCGCCATCCCTTTTGAGGGTACTGATATCAAGGGAGACTGTCGACTGTTCGTTTGAGCCAATTTCTTGCCAAGCGGCGGAGGCGGTAGTCATTGGAAGTACAGCCAAGCAGGCGACAGCAGCAAGCCATTTTTTCATCGTAATACCCCTAAATATGCAGATGTATTTATTTTAAACCCCAATAGGCCTAATTTGGCCTGAGTTCGAGTTGGCGCTGGATGTGGCTAGGCTTCATTTGCAGTGGCAGAGCTTGATTATTTGCCCAAAGCGGATTGAGGTTGCGATAGAGCTTGCTTTGAATCCAGCCTGATTGCCCCGTTTGATAAATGAAGGTCGATTGCTCTAGGTCGGCTAAGTCAAATACAGTTCGAAGGCTTGCCGCCTGTTTAGTCTCAAACGGGTTTTTGTGTTTGCCGAGCTCAGGTCGCCCTACATTGATCGTAAAGCCATCCCCCGGAAATGGTGCCGTAATATTAAATACTCGATTTAAAAACGGAACCCGACTAAAGGGGCGATGCTCTGATACGGCGATATGCGCATTTCCCCATTTCCAGTTAGCTGGATCACTGCCGTACTGTGCGCTAAGGTATTCCAGTGCTTTATCCATCGCCTGTTGTGATGCTTGTGCGCAGTTCTCAACGCTTTCTGTTTTGGGCGAGTCACACCAAAGACTATTTGGATTCGATAGCTGTGCGAGTAAGGCGTTTCTAAAATGGCGCTTGCCATACTCAAACGAAAAATAATCCCCCAGGCGAGAAAATAAATGGCGCGTGAGTTGATCTACCCACGCATTAAAGAGCAGGGCGCCACTGCTGTCGATGCGCATATCCCCATCAAAGCCCGAAACGATGGCTTGGGCTGCTGCTGCGCTTGAATGAGTCGATTGGGTTGCTTTGAAGAGTGGCAATAGCGGTGTTGCTGCCAGCGAGAGGGTATCGCCCTGCATGGTTCGCATCGAGGCAAAGTCATGCTGTTGCTTTGCTTGCAGCAGGGCGGTAATGCGCTCATACCGAAATGGCAGCTCCCAATCACCAGTAAGCGGATTGGGATTGTTGGCGGCCAGGATTTGCTGGTTGGCTGTGGCGATCCAGCCTTGCTCGGGGTTATCGAGCGCAGGTAACTGATCAAATGGAATATAGCCTTGCCAGTCATATTGCTTATCCCAGCCAGGGGCTGGCGCAACCCCGTAGAGGCCTTGATGGAGGGTCCGCTTGGGAGCAACCCCAGCCACCTGAAAGGCGATATTGCCAGCGGTATCGGCCATCACGACGTTCTGCATCGGGGCATAGTTTTTGCGCAATGCTTTTTTGAACGACTCTAAATTTGTAGCGCGATTCATGTCGAGTAAGCCGATCACCGATTGATTATCAAGATCGAGTGCGGTCCAGCGCAGGGCTAAAGCAAAGCGCTCAGTATTGATTAGATTTTTAGCTCGGTCATAGGTTTCTGAAATGATGGGTCCGTGGCGACTCTGTTTGACGATAAAGCGATGTGCCGGTTTGTTTTTAATCTCAATCACTTCTTCGCGGACTAAAAACGCAGCCATACCATCGAGGGTACGGTATTGGCCCGGATTGGTGGGATTGAGTTCCTCAATGAAGAGGTCTTGTACATCAGGCCCGGTATTCGTAAAACTCCAGGCAATGGCATCCGTTCTGCCCAGCACGACTGCCGGAATACCGGGCAGGGTGGCGCCGATGACATTGATCCCTGGGGCTTCTAGGCGCGCAAAGTACCAGAGTGCTGGGGCGGATAAACCCAAGTGCGGATCGTTGGCCAAGAGTGGTTTGCCACTGACCGTACGCTTGCCGCTGAGCGCCCAATTATTTGAGCCAATACCCTCAATGCCGCCCGGCAGAAGTGCGCGCAACACTTGATCTTGTTTCGTATCTGGCTGACGTACATCTTGAATGCCCAGGGGCTTTATGGGTTTGCCTGCATCGGGACTTGCAAAAATACCCATATTTTTATAGAGCGCAGCAAAGTCCATTTTAGTAACGGGATTACCTTGCGTGTAAGGAGGTAACACTTCCCAAATTTGTGCCGTCGTTAAATCACGCGATAACTCCAGCCGCTGCAATTCCTTTTGCCAATTGCCACCTAAATCCATGGCCATCATCAGCATCCAGGCAATACTATCGGTAGGCGACCAATGGCCTGGCTTAGATCTAGTTAAAAAGTATTCCACCGGTAGAGCCCAGCCCAATTTAGCATTGCCTGCATTGACGCCATCGGCATAGGCTTGCAGTAGGCGTTTGGCTTCCACTGGGTAGCGCTCATATTGCCGTTCAGCACTGTACTTAATTCCAACCGTACGGATGAAACGATCAATTTTTAGAGTGTCTTCACCGAGAATTTCAGATAAACGACCGGCAGCTAATCTGCGGTTAATTTCCAATTGCCACGAACGCTCGGTTGCATGCAGATAGCCGAGGGCAAATAAGGCATCACTCGCAGTGGCTGCTTTAATGTGGGGGATGTCGCTGGCATCAAAACCGATGCTCACAGCATCATTTAGACCCAGTATCTGCTGGCTGCCAGAAGGACTATTTTTAGTCGACGCAAGGTAGACTAAAGCAAGGCACGCAATCACAATAATGACGCTAGCTAAACCGAGTGCAATCCATTTGAGGATGCGTAATACGAGAGGGCTGCGCCGTGCTGTTGTCACCATAGGGCTATTCTAAGTGCTCTCGATTCCGTTTGGCCTGACCAATAAAAAACCCCGCTTCCGCGGGGTTCTCTAACTGAAATGAACTGCTACTTATAAAGCACTTCCGGTAGCCACAAACCAATGGCAGGGAAGGTGTAGAGCAATACAATCGCCAGAACTTGAATGCCCATAAACGGCAACATACCTGCAAAGATTTGATTCAAGGTCACGTGTGGTGGCGAGACCCCTTTGAGGTAGAAGGCTGACATTGCTACGGGTGGCGATAAGAATGCGGTTTGCAAATTCAGCGCAACAAGTAGGCCGAAGAACAATGGATTGATACCAAAGTCATCGAGCAAGGGAACGAAGATCGGCATGAAGATCACGATGATCTCGGTCCACTCGAGTGGCCAACCTAGGAAGAAAATAATGACCTGAGCCAGGATCAAAAATTCCATTGAGCTTAAGCCCAGCGATAAGACCCATTGCTCAACTAAGGTTTGACCGCCGAGCAGGGCAAATGCTGCTGAGAAGATCGAGGAGCCCACGAATAGCCAGCAAACCATTGCTCCGGTTTTGGCCGTCAAGAAGACCGACTCTTTGATGATTTGCATATTGAGCTGTTTGTAGGCTGCCGCCAAGAGGACGCCGCCAATTGCTCCAATGGCAGCGGCTTCGGTTGGAGTGGCAAGGCCAAACACAATTGAGCCTAATACAAACAAAATCAAGATTGCTAATGGGAAAAAGGAGCTCAAGAGCATCTTGAATATCTCCAATCGCACCCAAGTCAGCAGCAAATAATAAATGGCCAGCATGGCTGCAAAGATTGCAGTCATTACCCAGAACCAAGTCGGCGCATCACGCGGCTCAAGCGCTTTTGCCGCCGCCGCCGCAGCAGCTGCTTCTGCCGCTTTCGCTTCTTCAGCGCTCAGAATCGGCGCGCCAGGACCTGCTTCGGGCTTATCTTCTTCTGCACCAGGTGGCAATGAAAGGCCACCGCTTTCGGCTTTTTCAGCGCCAGGAGGCAGGGACAGACCGCTGGTTGACTCTTCAGCTGCGCCACTACCTGCATCTCCCATTTGAACGAGTTCAGAGCTAATGACGTTATCTATAGGCGCCGTAACTACTTTGTAGATTGAGCCTGTAAATAGTGCAAAAACCAAGAGTGGCAATAGCGCGATCATCAGAGACTGAAGTAACTCGGCAGGACGCACATGCAAATTACGCTTACCTTTTAAGGCAATCAATATTGCTGGAATTACTTTCTGGCTAATTTTTTCACCGAGCTCGGTGTAGCTCATCGGCAAGGGAACTTTACGCTCTTCCAAGGACAGTGGCGGCATGAGTTTTGGCTTGAATTTGGCCAAAATAATGACGTAACCAATGTACAGGCCAGCCAACATAATTCCGGGGAAAAATGCGCCGGCATACAGCTGAACCACTGAAACACCAGCGGTTGCGCCGTACACAATCAGCAACACCGAAGGCGGAATCAAAATACCCAAGCAACCACCAGCCGTAATACAACCTGCGGATACGCGGGTGTCATAGCCTGCCTTGAGCATGGCTGGGAAGGCCAATAGGCCCATCAGTGTCACTACCGCGCCAACAATACCGGTGGCGGTAGCAAAAACAGCGCAGGTAAAGATGGTGGCAACAGCTAAGGAGCCAGGAACGCGTACCAAGGCCAAATGCAATGAGCGGAATAGCTTTTCAATTAAGTTGGCACGCTCGACCAAGTAACCCATAAATACGAATAGCGGAATGGAGATCAACACATCGTTGGTCATTACTGCATACGCCCGCTGCACCATCAGAGAAAGAGTGTTGTTTAGGGCAAGCGAGGGATCCTGAAAGCTATAGGAGATGAAGGTAAAAATCATGCCCATACCCATTAAGGTAAAGGCGGTTGGGAAGCCCAGCATGATTGCAACCACTACCAAGGACAACATGAGGAGGCCCATGTGGCCACTTTCAATATTGCCCCAAGGCAAAAACACGATTGTGGCCAGCACAACTAAGGCCATGATGCTAAAGCCGAAAAATAGTTCCTTACGCATTGGTTTTCTCCTTATCTAGACCAACCATCGCTTTTAGCTTATCGACGTCGACTTCTTCCACGTCCTGCTCTCTGGAGGGCCACTCACCCTGCTGAATGCAAACCACGCAACGGAAGATTTCAACAATGCCTTGGAACAGCAAAATCACACCGGCCAATGGAATGATGGTTTTGAAAGGATAAAGAGGAGGGCCATTCGCCGTAATCGACGAATGCTCCAAAATGCGCCAAGAGTCAGCGGCATAGCCGTAACCAGCGTACGCTAATGCAATTACTCCCGGAATAAAGAAGAGGATGTAGAGGATGAGATCAAAAATCGCTTGGGTGCGTGGCTTTAAAAAGCCATACAGAATGTCACCGCGCACGTGGCCATTTTTAGAAAGAGTGTAGGCGCCCGCCATCATGAACATGGTGCCGTACATCATGATCATGGCATCAAAGGCCCACGGATGGGGATTGTTCAGCGCGTAGCGCGAGAAAACCTCAAAACCAATTAATCCAGTAAGACCAACAATCAGCCAAGCAAAGAACTGACCAATAAGGGTAGATATTCTATCTACGGTTAGAAATAATTTTTGCACTTTGGAAGCTCCAGGCATTTAAACCATAAAAAATGGGGTGGTTACCTTCGCAACCACCCCATATTGCTACTGGGCGCTATTTTAAGCTAAGCCTAAAACTTATGCCATATTTCTGAAATAAACCTAAAGCTTATGAAATATTCCCCAATTAGGCCTTTTTAGCGCCCGATGGGAAATAATGATCAAAAGCCATGCGGCGTGTGGTGGTTGTATCCAGATCCCACTTCACTGCACGCTGGGCAAAGGCCTTTTGTGACTCCACAATCCGCTTAAATAGTGGATTTTCTGCAGATTTTTTGGCCACTACATCATCGAATACCTTGAGCTGGGTACGCAAAATGCTGTCTGGCGTTTTGTAGAACTTGACGCCTTGGGTTTTTTGCATTTCATCATAGGCTTTGGAGTAGCGATCCACTGCTTTCCAAGACATATCGGCAGAGGCTGCTTCTGCGCAGTTGTCCAAAATCGCGCGGAGCTTTGGTGAAAGTGCGTTGTACTTTGCGCCGTTGTACAGAATCTCAAACTGCTCCGCATTCTGGTGATAACTTTGCAACATGCAAACTTTAGAAACGTCTGGGAAACCCAATTGACGATCAGAAGAAGCATTGTTGAATTCCGCTGCGTCGAGCAGGCCACGGTCCATCGCAGGGATGATCTCGCCGCCTGGCAGTGCATTCACAGAAACGCCCATGGCAGTAAACATGTCAATCGCAATACCGACGGTACGGTATTTCAGACCTTTTAAATCTTCTGTCTTAGCGATTGGCTTTTTGAACCAGCCCAGTGGCTGTGATGGCATTGGGCCATACACATAGGACTTCACGTCGGCGCCAACGGTTTTGTAGAGCTCTTGCAAGAAGGCTTCGCCGCCGCCGTACTTGTGCCAAGCGAGGAGCATATTGGCGTCCATACCGAAGGATGGGCCAGATCCCCACAATGCGAGGGCAGCATTCTTACCGTAGTGGTAAGCCACTACGCCATGACCGCCGTCCAAGGTACCTTTGGAAACCGCATCAAGCAATCCGAACGCAGGAACAACTGCACCCGCTGGCAATACTTCAATTCTTAATTCGCCGCCGGTCATGTCATTGACCTTCTTGGCGTAATCAACTGCGTATTCGTGGAAAATGTCTTTCGCTGGCCAGGTGGACTGGAAGCGTAGCGTTTGTACAGCTTGCGATTTTGCAATCATTGGGAAGCTGAGCGCAGCTGCACCAGCACCACCAACAGCAGCACCTTTCAGAAACTTACGACGTGGTGCTTGGTTTTTCATTTCAGACATTCATATCTCCTAGTTTTAATCAATCAGGTACTACGGTCAAACGACTCCGTAAAGTATAAGGATCTAATTAAAATTTCCATCTCGGGTAAACCCTTTAAAGCCCATAGGCACTGCTTTTTTAATGAAATAGGGTGCCCCGTGTTAGGATTCTTGTCTGTCTTGGTTTTGTTGCACTGCAAATCAATGCCTTCAAAAGCACGCGCCCGAGTGGTGAAATCGGTAGACACAGCAGACTTAAAATCTGCCGACTCAAAAAAGTCGTGCCGGTTCGATTCCGGCCTCGGGCACCAAAAGAACTGTAATTTCTGGGGTTTTTATTTCAGCAAAGCGCTACAACCCCTCAATTTGTAGCTTAAAAAGCGCACATGAAGGACTGTTGGCAATTAGGCGGTGATTTCTTCAAACAGCAATATCAGGATATAGATCACCCCAGCAGCCAATACGCTCAGGACGACGAGCGTTACAAAGCTTTTGATAAGCTCCGAGAATAAATTCCCGATTAATTGAAATAAATTGAAGCGCTGGCTGTGATCTGCTTTCATAGCCTGATAGTTCTGCAGCGTTTTGTAAAGTGCGACGCAAATCCATACCGCAAGGAAAAGATAAGGGCCATTCTGGTAGAGGTAGGACATAAAACGCCTTTGAGAATTAGGGTTGCAGTTTACGGTTTAACGCAACGAAAACCAATATAGACCACGCTCACGTCCAGCGGCTTACTCGCGCGATTCGATTCCCGTTGCTGTTCAGCGCCATACCACCACGATGCACCACGTGTGACACGCTCATTACCAACTGCGGTTGAGGTCCACTCCCAGACATTGGCGCCCATATCAAAGAGGCCATTGACTCCAGCCTCGGTGCTGCCTGTAAGCACATGGCCCGTGCCACGCAAGAGGCTTCCCTTGGGCGCGAGACCAGCGTAATTGCCGCACTCACCATCGAGGCAATGCGAACCTTTGGCACTGTCGCCATTGGGATAACGGTAGCGCTTTCCGCTAACGAAGGGGGCAGGTGGATTAGCACGCTGTTCTACAAAGGCGGCCGAAACCCATTCTTCATCGGTGGGTAGGCGCTTGCCAAAAAAACGGCAGATCTGTTCTGCTTCCGTTGCGTTTAGATGCACTGCCGGTTCGCGATCTTGGGCCTTCACGCCGTAAGGGGTTTTCCAGGTCCACCCAGGCTTTTGTACAAAGCCCAGTTCATACACTGTGCCACCCCCATTTTTTTCTGCCTGACTCACAAACCCCGTCTGACTGGCAAAGCGTTTGACTTCGCCGATGGTCATTTCATGTTGATCCCACTGCAGGCTGCCAATCTTCACGCTGGGGATACTGGACTCTGCTTTGGCCAGCGCCTGCTGTGGGCTAATCAATGCGAGCGAGACAAATCCAAATCCGATGAGTCGAAGAGGTGTCATTGCGGCTCGGTAATAAAGCCCAGCTTAGTGAGACCGGCGCGTTTGGACGCGGCTAAGACCTGCGCTACCGAGTCGTAACGCACTTCCTTATCGGCGCGTAAATTGACTTCGGGTTGCGGCTCCTTTTGTGCTGCTTTTTCGGCATAGCTCACATAGGTAGTGAGATCAATTGGATTACTGTTCCAAAAGATTTGACCGCGCGCATCAATCGACACCTGAATCGACTCAGGCTTGGTTTCGTTGCGCACGCTATTGGCTTTGGGCAAGTCTACTTTCACGGCTTGATGAATGACTGGCAAGGTAATGATAAAAATAATGAGTAAGACCAGCATCACATCCACGAGGGGTGTCATGTTGATTTCGGTCATCAGGGCATCGTCACCCTGATCGCCTGAAGGGTTGCTAAACGACATAATTACTCTCCCGCCTCAACGCGGGCACCAGTCACGAAATAGGCCAGCAAATCATTACCAAAGCGATTGAGGTCGGCAACGATTAATTTATTGGCGCGGTTAATCGCGTTAAAGCCAAGCACTGCCGGAATGGCAACTGCCAAGCCAATTGCGGTCATGATGAGAGCTTCGCCGATGGGGCCTGCAACCTGATCAATCTGTGCGCTACCCGAGCTACTAATCGCCACCAGGGCATGGTAAATGCCCCAGACCGTACCAAACAAACCCACGAATGGTGCGGTAGAGCCAGTCGAGCCTAAAAAAGTCTGGCCTTTTTGCAAGAGGGCGCTGCAGGCATCAATGCTGTTCTTAATGCTGCGTGACATCCACTCGGAATAGTTGAGTGCTTGCAGTAATTCGCGACGACTGGAAGTTTGGCTCTGGTGGTGCTCCGAGGCGCTCATAGCCTCTTTGGCAATCCGAAAGTAGGGGTTGTTGGCTTGATCGGAAAAGCTGGCTAGACCCTGCGCAAATGAGCTAGCGCGCCAAAACTGCTCGGCTTCGGGCTTTAGGGCGCGTAGTGTTTTGATGTTCCACAAGCGGCTAATCAAAATGACCCAAGTAATGATTGATGACACCAATAAGAGGATGGCAACAAAACGCGTGACTGCATCGCCTGCCATCCATAAATTCATTAAGCCAAATGGGTTATTCATTGCATTAGTTCTTTAAGTTAAATTTAATCAGGAGATTGGTTGAAATTCGGGCGGGATTGCCATTCACGCTATACGGTTTAAAACGGTAACGCTTGCCAATTTCGGTAGCGGCGCGATCAAGTCGTGGAAAGCCACTTGAGCGCAGCAAGGCGACTTCTTCAACGATGCCAGTTTCATCAATAATCAATCGAACCACCACTTCGCCTTGCTCGCCAGCCCGTTTTGAAAACGAGGGGTAGTACGGATCGGCATCGGGCTGATAAACCACAATTAGTTTACCAATATCGGTTTGGATGGGCGTGCCCGCAGTACCCTGACTGCCAGCCGGGGCAACGGCCGCATTGGGCAGCTGACTTTCTGCCGCTTTGGCCGCCTCAGCCGCTTTGGCTTGGCTTGCATCGGCTGGTGGCGTGCTGCTGGGTTCGAGTGTTTTGGGTTTTGGCTCAGGTTTGGTTTTGGGTTCCGGTTTAGTTTTGGGCTTCGCCTCTTGTTTTGGCTGCGGAGTCGGGGGCGTGGATACAGGCGGAGCCGGCGGTGTTGCGGGCGCCACTAAATTGGCCATGACCCGCACTTCGTTTTCAGTTGGATCGTTTTTCACATTGAGCCCAAGGTCAAGGCTGACAAAAAACATGCCATGCAGTGCTAGCACTATAGCAATCACAATCCATTCTTGCCGTGTAAACAGCGGATGTGTTTGGGAGTTTGGTTTTGTTAGCGGCATAGTGCATCCTGACCCAGGCCGACCGTTTTGAAATCGATCCTGAGCTCAGCAAGATTAGCGCTGAGTAATTGCATCGCCATACTGTGCAGGCGGGCACCATCGGCGGTGCTTAGCAGTAGTAAGCTCCTTCTACCGCCTGCTTCAGTCGGAATGCGATGGGCTTCTAGTTGCCGTGCCAACTGACGGATCACCGCTTCACTGGTGTCGACAACGCGTACTGATGAACCCAATTGATTCAGAATCAATGGCATTAAAAATGGATAGTGGGTGCAGCCTAAAACCAGCGTATCAATTCCGGCAGTGCGCATCGGCTGTAAATGCTGTGCAAGCAGGGCAGCTGTTTCTGGGGCGTGCAATTGACCGGATTCAATCAGGGGAACCAGACCGGCGCCCGCTTGTTTTACAAAGCGGCAGTCCCCCGGCAAGGTCGCTAGTAGGGCATTGAACTTATCGCTCTTGAGCGTTGCTTCTGTGGCTAAAACACCCACCACGCCTTTTTGGCTGTGCAAAGCTGCCGGCTTAATTCCGGGCTCAACCCCAATAATCGGAATTGTCTTTAGCTGCGCCCGAATACCCGCAATGGCTTCTGCGGTCGCGGTATTGCAGGCGATGACGATCGCTTGACAGCCCGCATCGACTAGAGATTGGCATATCGACAAGCTCCGCTGCGCAATCCACTCAGGCGACCTCTCACCGTATGGGGCATTGGCACTATCAGCGAAGTAAAGGTAATCGTGATCGGGCAACTGTCGCAGGGCCTCATCCAAAATGGATAGGCCTCCAACGCCAGAATCAAATACCCCGATGAGTGCCAATGCGCGCCTAAAACCTTATGCAACAACGACGGGGATTTTTCCAATCCGCGCTTGCCAATCTTTTGGCCCCTCGTGGTGCATCGATGTTCCCTTCGAATCTACCGCAACCGTTACTGGCATGTCTTGCACATCAAACTCATAAATCGCTTCCATGCCGAGATCAGCAAAGCCAACAACCTTGGACGTCTTAATGGCTTTGGAGACCAAATAGGCTGCGCCGCCAACTGCCATTAAATACGCCGACTGATGTTTCTTGATTGCCTCAATCGCAACCGGACCGCGTTCAGCTTTACCAATCATCGCAATCAAACCGGTCTTGGCCAGCATCATCTCGGTAAACTTATCCATGCGGGTCGAGGTTGTTGGGCCTGCAGGACCAACGGCTTCATCGCGCACCGGATCAACGGGGCCGACGTAGTAAATGACGCGGTTTTTAAAGCTCACTGGGAGCTCCTCACCTTTAGCTAGCATGTCCTGAATGCGTTTATGCGCAGCATCCCTTCCTGTCAGGATCTTGCCGTTCAGAAGCAAGCGATCGCCTGGTTTCCAGCTGGCCACTTCCGCTGGAGTGAGGGTGTCTAAATTGACTCGCTTGGATTTTTCAATATCAGGCGTCCAAGTGACATCAGGCCAGTCGCTCAAAGACGGCGCCTCTAGTTTTGCTGGACCATCGCCGTGTAAATGAAAGTGAATGTGCCGCGTCGCGGTTGTGGTCTCAGACCGCGTGATCCGCTTTGACTTCAAAGAGCCCAATAGTGAGTTGCCGGTGATGGTTGGCGGCTTGCCGATCTTTTCGCGCAGTTGGGGTAAAAAACCGGATGGCACGATAACCCCATTTGATAAGTTGGCCTTTGAGCATCCCATCGGTAGCGGCCCCTATGTGATTGAGTCTTATCGCGCCGGTAAGACCATGGTGTTTAAGCGCAATCCCAATTACTGGGGTGATCGCGATGGTAAAACCGTCAATGTCCGAGTTGGTTTTTTTAACTTCGACCGCATTCATTACAAACTCTATGCTGACGATGCAGTGCGCTTAGAAGCATTTAAAGCCGGTGAGTTTGATGCCTTGGTGGAGTACCGCGCTAAAAATTGGGCGAAGAGTTATGTGGGACCTAAATTCAATAATGGCAGCTTATTGAAAAAGGCCTTTATCAATCACAATGGCGCCGGCATGCAAGGCTTTGCTGTCAATATTCGTAGGCCCTTGTTTCAGGATGAGCGGGTACGTCAAGCACTCGGTTATGCACTGGATTTTCAGTGGCTCAATCGCCAACTGTTTTACGATCAATACGGCCGCATTAGTAGTTACTTCATGAATAGCGACCTCAGTGCTAATTTTGACGGGCCAGCCAAACCCGAAGGCGATGAGTTAAAGCTCTTACAAAAACTCAAAGCGCAGTTCCCGCAAGCAGTTCCCGATGCTGTGTTTTTGCCCATGCCGCCACCCCCTACCACAGTAGCGCCGAGTAGCTTGCGCCAAAACTTACTCAAAGCTCGTGATCTATTAGCTCAGGCTGGCTGGACTTACCGTGATGGCGCGCTGCGCAATGCCAAAGGCGAGCCATTTCGTTTTGAGATTGTGGAGGATGGCCCCTTCTTTTTGCGGGTGATCTCATCCTATGTGCGTAACTTAGAAAAATTAGGCATTAAGGTAGATGTGCGTACCAGCGATTTTGCCCTGCATCAAAAGCGCATGAATGAGTACGATTTTGATATGACCACGATTCGTTTTCCCGATTCGCAAAGTCCAGGTAACGAGCTTTACGATCGCTTTGGCAGTAAAGCCGCTGAAGAAAAAGGGTCGGATAACGTCATCGGCGTTCGCTCCCCAGCAGTCGATGCCTTGATTGATGCGATTGTTCGTGCGGAGACGCGCGCGCAATTGCAAACAGCCACACGCGCACTCGATCGGGTGTTATGGAATAGTTACTATGTGATTCCGCAGTGGTACAACCCAACGCATCGCGTGGCCTTTAAGAAAGAAATGCGTTATCCCGAACCGCCGCTGTATTACACGGCAGAATCGTGGATCTTATTGAACTGGTGGAAGGCAGATAAATCGCAATGAACGGTCAACTTCTGTCTTACATCATTAAACGCATTTTGCTGATGATTCCAACCTTGCTTGGCGTCCTAACTTTAACTTTTGCGGTAGTACAGTTTGTTCCCGGTGGTCCAGTAGAGCAGTTAATGCTCGAGCTCAAAGGGAAGGGTGATGCTGCGGTGAGCGGGGCCGAATCCTCCGGTGGCGGCAGCAATTACCGTGGCCGCCAAGGCATCGATGCAGAACGCCTAGCTGAAGTGAAGGCCTTGTACGGTTTTGATAAGCCGCCATTGGAGCGCTACTTTGCGATGCTCAAACGTTTTGCCCAGTTTGATTTGGGGCAAAGCTACTACCAACATCAAAGTGTCTGGCAGTTGATCGTATCGAAGTTACCGGTCTCGATCAGTATTGGCCTATGGACCTTTTTTATAAGTTACCTGATATCCATTCCCTTGGGCATTGCCAAAGCAGTACGCGAGGGCAGCCGCTTTGATGCGATCACCAGCACCATGGTCTTGGTGGGTTATGCGGTTCCGGGATTTGTACTGGGTGTGTTGCTCTTGGTTATTTTTGGCGGCGGTAGTTTTCTGCAAATCTTTCCATTGCGGGGGCTGACATCCGATAACTGGGCTGAGCTATCGATGATGGGTAAGGTCCTGGATTACCTCTGGCATTTGGTGCTGCCGATAACGGCATCGGTACTCGGCAGTTTTGCTGTCATCACGATGCTAACTAAAAACTCCTTTTTAGAAGAGATTCGTAAGCAGTATGTATTAACAGCGCGAGCCAAAGGCTTAAGTGAGAGACAGGTGCTCTGGAAGCACGTTTTCCGTAACGCCTTATTGCCCTTGGTGACAGGATTTCCAGCTGCCTTTGTAGGCGCTTTTTTTACGGGTTCGCTTTTGATCGAAACCTTATTCACACTGGATGGCTTGGGTCTGCTAGCCTACGAGTCCGTTATGCGCCGTGACTATCCGGTGGTCTTTGGCACCCTGTACCTCTTTACTCTGATTGGACTCTTCACCAAACTCATCTCGGATGTTTGCTATGTCTTAGTGGATCCACGTATTCAGTTTGGCGCTGGGGGCGGCTCATGAATCGGTGGCAGCGCTTCAAAGCCAATCGCTTGGGTTATGCCAGCCTATGGATCTTTCTGATTCTATTTGGTCTGAGTGCATGTGCAGAGCTCATCGCTAATGACAAACCGCTCATCGTGCGTTATCAAGGCCAGTTTTATTTTCCGATTTTGCAGAGTCAGCCTGAAACCGTTTTTGGTGGTGACTTTGCTACGCCGACGGATTTTTTGGACCCGGATATTCGTCGCAATATTACGACCAAGGGGAACTGGGCAGTCTATCCGCCGATTCCCTATAGTTTTGAAACCCTTAATTACTTTGCAAAGTCGCCCAATCCAGCCGCGCCTTCCGTGGACAACTGGCTTGGCACCGACGATCGTGGACGCGATGTGTTGGCGCGTTTAATTTACGGCTTTCGTTTATCCATCTTGTTTGGTCTTGCGTTGACGTTTGTAGGCGTGACGGTGGGGATTATTACGGGGGCGCTGATGGGATTTTTTGGCGGTAAGTTCGATTTAATTACCCAGCGCGCTATTGAGATTTGGTCCGCGATGCCGGAGTTGTATTTGCTGATTATTTTTGCGTCCATTTTTACCCCGAGCATTTGGCTTCTCGTAATTTTGTTGGCCGCATTTAGTTGGATGGGTTTATCCGATTACGTACGCGCTGAATTTTTCCGCAACCGCGCCTTGGAATACGTTCGAGCAGCACGGGCCTTGGGCTTAACCAATATGCAAATCATGCGGCGCCATATTCTGCCTAATAGCTTAACGCCCGTGATTACCTTTTTGCCATTTCGCATGAGTGCGGCAATCCTATCCCTCACTAGTCTCGACTTTCTGGGCCTGGGGGTACCACCGGGTACGCCGAGTTTGGGTGAGTTATTGGCCCAAGGAAAAGGCAACCTCGACGCATGGTGGATCTCGCTATCTACTTTTGTCGTCTTAGTTTCCACTTTGCTATTGCTCACCTTTATGGGCGAAGCCCTGCGCGATGCATTTGATTCCCGTAAGAGTGGCGCAGTATTGGGGGCGCGCTGATGAGCGAACAGTCAACATTGGTCACCCCTTTGCTGCGATACGACGATCTCTCGATTTCCTTTGGATCCGGGCGACGTGAAAAGTTTGCAGTTAAAAATCTGAATCTGGAAATTGGTGTCGGCGAGCGCGTAGCGCTGGTGGGCGAGTCTGGCTCTGGAAAAACGCTATCTGCTTTAGCTCCGCTGCGTCTCTTGCCCGAGGGTGCCAAAGTAGATGGAAAGTTAGTTTGGACTCCGGTGAGTGCAAAGCAAACTCAATTAACACCCCCATTCACGCCGGAGTCGACCGACTTGCTTACGCTCTCAGAGCCCGCCATCCGGGAAATTCGGGGGCGCGATATTGCCATGATTTTTCAGGAGCCGATGACGGCTTTAAATCCACTGTTTACGATTGGCAATCAAATTGTTGAAGCAGTCTTGGTGCATGAACCTCTCACACCAAAAGCAGAGTGCATCGACAAAGCCATTGCGCTTTTGCGTAAGACCGGTATTCCTGAGCCAGAGCGCCGTTTTTATTCCTATCCGCACCAACTCTCCGGTGGACAACGTCAGCGCGCCATGATTGCCATGGCCTTGGCCTGCAAACCCCGCTTGCTGATTGCCGATGAACCTACGACCGCTTTAGACGTTAGTTTGCGCATGCAAATTTTGGAACTCCTCATCGAGCTACAAGCCGAGGCGAAGAGCGATCAAGGTATGAGCATCCTGTTGATTACTCACGACCTGAATTTAGTGCGCCATTTTGCAGAGCGTGTCGCGGTGTTGAATCAAGGTAAGTTAATGGAGTGCGGTCCGACTCGGCAGGTTTTCGAGCACCCCGAAAACAGTTATACCGAAGCCTTGGTCAATAGTGAGCCAGTTCGCGAGTTACTACCCGTGATGCCCCTAGCTCCGGTGCTCCTGAGCACTGAGAATCTCCATGTGTCCTATCCCGGATCGAAATCGGGGAATCCTCTGCAGCTCTTATCCTTCTTTAAAAAACCACCCCGCCATACCGTACTGAAGAAAGTGCAGTTTGAGTTGCGCCAAGGTCAGACGATTGGGGTGATTGGTGAATCTGGGTCCGGTAAAACAACCTTAGGCATGGCAATTTTGGGTTTGCTGGGCGATTCTGCTGCCCAAGTTGGCGGTACGGTCAATGTGCTCGGCAATGACTGGCAAGCACTGGACTCTGCGGCGAAGCGCAATCTGCGCTCTAGCTTGCAGGTGATTTTTCAGGATCCATTTGGATCGCTGTCACCGCGCATGACCGTCTTGCAAATTGTGTCTGAAGGACTGGATGTCCATTTTCCTAATCTAACCGCAGGCGAACGCGAGGGTCGAGTGCTCGATATGCTCAAAGAGGTTGGCTTAGATCGATCGGCTTTGCAGCGTTATCCCCATGAATTTTCAGGAGGGCAGCGTCAACGGATTGCGATTGCGCGTGCCTTAGTATTGCGGCCGCAAATTTTGATCTTAGATGAGCCTACCTCGGCCTTGGATGTATCGATTCAGAAGCAAGTGCTGGCGCTTCTGACTGAGCTCCAGAAAAAATACAACCTGGCTTACCTCATGATTAGTCATGATCTGGCCGTGATTCGGGCGATGTCGCACCAAATCATGGTGTTAAAAGAAGGCAAGGTCGTGGAGTTTGGCGAGACCGAGGCCTTGATCGCGAATCCCAAGCAGGCCTATACCAAGCAACTCTTTACTGCGGCTGAAATGAGTTGATGCGCTGTTACGGTGTCATTCTGCCTAAAAAATAGGCAGTTTATCCTCGGTTTATACTAAAATATCCAATATAAACATAGACTTAAGTTAAAAATCCCCATTTGGTGGATTGTAAAAAGTTTGATACACTCCGGCAATGCCAATGACTTTTAGCCATTCCCTCTCTGTGCGCCAATTTGCGCGATCGCTCGCGCTGGTGTGTTCGCTCGTGGTTTGCACCGCTGCCGGAGCAAATGAGCAGACCAAAGAAGCGCCAACTGAATCCTTTACGCAGGCAGGTAAAGCGTATTTCATTCGCGCTGCAGATAAGCTGGTGGATTCGGTATCGGGTCGCTCTGAAAATCTAATTAATCAGGCAATGGAATTGATTGGTGTGCGGTATCGCTGGAATATGGATATTCCGCAATCGGGCCTAGATGGCAGCGGTTTCGTCGCCTATGTTTTCAAAGATAAACTGAGCTTCTTGATTCCACGCAAATCATCCCAGATGAGCAAGGTAGGAAAGTCCATTACCCGCGATGATTTACAGCCTGGTGATTTAGTGTTCTTTAACACCATGCGGATGACCTTCTCGCATGTGGGAATTTACGTCGGTGAGAATAAGTTCATTCATTCGCCATCCAAAGGCGCCAGCATTCGAGTGGACGATATGACGAGCGTGTACTGGGACAAACGTTTTGATGGCGCCCGCCGCCTCGATGGTAGCGATGAGTTTTCCGAGCAAGAACGCAAAAATCTCATGAATGAGATGAAGAAGTTTAAAAAACAATCGCAGATGTATTAAGCGCTGATTAGTGCTTTTATCTGAGCCATTTTTTCTTGAGTGGCAATCTCCCCAGCCAGTATTGCCGCGCTTCTCGCCTTAAAGTCAGCACTGCCCATTTGCTGGAGTTTTGGCTGAATCACGATGTCGGCACTTTGCAGCTCGTAGCTATTAATACTTTGCTGCATGATGCTGATGGTTTGCTGAAGAACGCCTAAAGTGCCACTTGCATTTTGTTGGCCAGGTTCATTTGAAATTGACACTGCAATCACTACCGTGGCACCCATTTGCTTCGCGTATTGCACTGGTACTGGCGCGACAAGACCCCCATCAACATACTCGCGACTCTGAATGGTAGTGGGCTGAAATACACCCGGGATACTGCAGGAGGCGCGCACCGCTATACCGGTATTGCCATTACGAAAGAGCACTCCTTTGCCGGACTGCAAATCGGTGGCTACCACACCCAAAGGGATGCGCATCTGTTCAATGGGCCGGTTTTTTACTTCCCGATTGATCATGGCCTGCAGTGCATCCCCCTTAATTAAGCCCCCAAATCGACCGGCAAAGGGGAGTCCCCAGTCGGCAATCGCTGCCTCATCTAGACTGAGCGCGATTCGATTGAGCTCATTCCCACTGAGGCCTGAAGCATAGAGGGAGGCGATCACGCTGCCCGCACTGCTGCCCACCACCAGATTGGGTGAAATGCCTTGAGCCTCCAGAGCTTTAATCACGCCGATGTGGGCAAAGCCCCGTGCGGCGCCCGCGCCCAGAACCAAGCCAACAACGGGTTTTTTTGGGGTAACGGTCGCACAAGCGCTTAATCCAAGGGCGCTGACTCCGGCTAAGGTGGATGCAATGCCTAAAAAATGACGCCGCTGGGCATTTGGGGCAGGGGGCAGGGTAAATAATTCCATTTGGCTATTGTAGGCAGCCTCCCCTATAATGGCGCAACTAGTGAGCGAATTGTGAGAATTGCCTTGTAGGTTGCTCCCATACCGTATCCGCTCAGACAATAGCGTCCAAACTTAACTCCTGACCCATGAAGTCGCCTTGGATGATTGCCTGAAGCAGCTAGAGAACACCCCAACCCATGACGGATAGCCCTTTTTATGCCACTCAGGCTTTGACCTGTAAGGCCGAATTTTATGGATGATCACAAAAAACGCGTTATTGAAACTGCCCTCTTGTGCGCGCAAGAGCCCATTACTGCAATGGATCTCACACGCCTATTTACGGATGACACTAGCCCGGCTGATATTGAGGAAGTGTTGACCGCGATCCAGGAAGACTGGCAAGACAAAGGGATGGAGCTCGTGCATATCGCTACCGGTTGGCGTTTTCAGAGTCGCCTGTCGATGCGCGAGTACTTGGATCGACTGACTCCAGAAAAGCCACCGCGGTATTCCCGCGCAGTAATGGAAACCTTAGCCATCATCGCCTATCGTCAGCCCGTCACCCGCGGCGAGATTGAAGAGATCCGCGGCGTTGCTGTGAGTAGCAATGTGATGAAGCAACTCGAAGACCGTGGCTGGGTAGAGGTCATTGGCCATAAGGAAACGATTGGTCGCCCTGGTCTCTATGCAACTACAAAACAATTTCTGGATGATTTAAGCCTACCTAATTTGCAAAGCCTACCTTTATTGGAAGATGCTGCGCCGACCTTTGAATCCTTGGGTCAAGGCGTGATTGAGTTTGATCAAACGGCCACAGTCGAGACCGTCATCACCATGGAAGAGGGCAGCAGCTCTGATGATCAGCAAGAGGCCGAGCCTACATCCGGTGACGAAGCCGGTGCCCAGTCCGATGACGAGCCTAAGCTCGATAACACACCAAACCATTAATGACATCTTCTAACGAATCCAATTCTGCAGCACCTAATTTGAATGCCGCACCAGTTAGCGGCGATAGTAATTCAGGCGCTGCTACTTCAGAAAATAAAAGTGAAGTGCCTGGTGGTGTGCCCAGCAGCGAACAGGGCGAACGTCGCCCTCGTCGCTTTGGCAAGCACCCCTTTAAGAATCGCAAGCCCCGCGGTGATAGGCCACCACGCCCAGAGGGTGGTGAGCGTAAGTCCCACACGCCAGGCGAACAAAAAGTAAAGCCCACATTTGATCCCGCTCAAAGCGATGCCTTGTTTGCTTCGGTTGTATCGGGTGAATTTGACGCTGCCCTCGATGCGCCTGAAGCTGAAATCAGCAACCCAGATTTAGCCAATTCCTCAGATGAAATTGCAGTCTCCCATCAGGCCGGCGTAGAGCGCAGCGCTCATCGCCAGCATGATCACGATGATCTCGATGGGCCCACCGACGATGAGATGGGAAGCTTACAGTTTACGAACGTGGATGAGTTACCACTCAGCTTGCGGGACGAGGTATGGTCTGATTTGGATGGTCTTGATGATGACGCGGACGATGAGGACACCGTCAAGCTTCACAAGGTATTGGCTGATGTGGGCATGGGCTCGCGCCGCGAGATGGAAGATTTAATTGTGCAGGGCCGGGTATCGGTTAATGGCATGCCCGCCCATATTGGTCAGCGCGTAGGCCCAACTGACCAAGTGCGCATTAATGGCAAGGCAGTACACCGCAAAATTCAGACTAAGCCACCGCGCGTTATTTTGTATCACAAGCCCTCCGGTGAAATCGTCAGCCAAGCCGATCCTGAAGGCCGTCCGACGGTATTTGATCGATTGCCGAAGCCGCGGCAAGGCCGCTGGATCGCAGTGGGTCGACTCGACTTTAATACTGAAGGTTTGTTGTTGTTTACAACCTCGGGCGAACTAGCCAATCGATTAATGCATCCCCGTTACGGCGTTGAGCGTGAATATGCGGTACGTATTTTGGGTGAGCTCAGTGATGAGCAGCAGTCGCAGTTAAAGACAGGCATTCAGTTGGATGATGGTCAAGCGCGCTTTCTGCGCCTTGCTTCTGGTGGTGGCGATGGTGCAAACCGCTGGTACCACGTGGCCTTAACCGAAGGGCGAAACCGCGAGGTACGCCGGATGTTCGAGGCCAGTGGCCATACAGTTTCGAGGTTAATTCGTACGCGCTATGGAATTTTCTTGCTGCCCCCGCGTTTGCGCCGTGGCAAATGGGAAGAAATTCCAAACGAAGGCGTTGCCCAGCTGATGAAAGCAGCCGGCCTCAAGGTACCCCAAGGAAGCGATAAGGGTCGCCCCAATCCATCGGGTCGTGGCGACTCCAATGCGGCTAGAGGGGATGATTTCCAGCCAGATCCAATGCAAACCTCGGTCTCTTATTGGGGCTCGCGTGAAGCATTAACCATGGCCAATCAGCATCATGGACTGACGCACCAGGGTAAAAATGCAAAACCCGGCGGCGGCCAAAGCCAGGCAGGTAGAGGTCGGAGCCAAGGCCAAGGACAAGGCGGCCGGGCAGGCAGCCAAGGTCAAGGACAGGGCGGAAGAGGCAAAAAAGTCCACCATGGCCATGCATTTAACCCCCAATCCCCTCAGGGACCGGGGGCTGGCGGACCGAAGCGGGGCGCTCCCAAAGGGCGCAAACCCTTCCATAAAGGACCAAAAAAACCGCGAAATCCAAGCGAAAGCTTCTGATTTCACTCAGGTTTTGGCCTAATCAGCTATAATCCTAGTTGTACTTGCAATACAGTAATTTGCAGTGCTGTTTTACCGGCTGATGTTGCGATCAACGTAAGCTGGCCTGTTCTGTAGTTCGGAATATGGGCTTTGAAGCCCATTTTTTTTTGCCATTTTTGTAGCAAGGGGCGTTGTGCGAGAGCAGCAGATTATTTCTGCCGAGTTGGGAAATCTGGGTTACGCGCTAGTCGATATTGAGCGCGAGGCCGGAGGCTTGCTACGTGTAACGATCGAGAACCAAGACTACGAGCGTTTAATTACGGTCGAGGATTGCGAAAAAGTAAGTCACCAGTTGAGTTACTCCTTGCCGGTGGAAAACATTCCGTATGAACGGCTGGAGATCTCGTCCCCTGGACTAGATCGCCCCGTCAAAAGCGCAGCTGATTTTGTGCGCTTTGCGGGTTTTGAGGTTGATCTGAAATTACGTGTTGCGGTGTCTGGTCGTAAGAATTTTCGTGGGGTATTGGAAGGGCTCATCGCTGGAAGCGTTGACTCACCCGATGCCAAGTTTGGTTTGTTGTTTGAGGCGAGCGATGGTGCAGAGTCTCAGTTGGAGTTTTCCCTTGCCGAGGTCGATAAGACTCGGTTGGTCCCTGTCATTGATTTCAAAGGAAGAAAATCATGAGTCGTGAAGTTCTCATGTTGGCTGACGCCCTTGCGCGTGAAAAAAACGTTGATCGTGAAATTGTTTTCGAAGCACTTGAGCTTGCGCTCGCTTCGGCTACAAAAAAACGCTATGAAGAGGATGTTGATATTCGTGTCGGCATCGATCGCGAGTCTGGCGAGTACGAAAGCTTTCGCCGCTGGCTAGTTGTCCCCAACGAAGCTGGATTGCAAGAGCCTGACAAAGAAATCCTGCTATTTGAGGCTCAAGAGCAATTTCCAGACATGGAAGTAGGCGAATACATTGAAGAGCAGATTGAATCCTTGGCATTTGGCCGCATTGGCGCACAAGCTGCCAAGCAAGTCATTCTGCAGCGTATTCGGGATGCCGAGCGCGAGCAAATTCTGAATGATTACCTCGAGCGTGGTGAATTGGTTATGACCGGTACGGTCAAGCGCGCTGATAAAAATGGCCTCATCATTGAATCTGGTCGCGTAGAGGCCCTATTGCGCCGTGATCAGATGATTCCAAAAGAGAATTTGCGTTCCGGTGATCGCGTACGTGCCTACATTTTGAAAGTGGATCGCGAAGTGCGCGGCCCCCAAATCGAACTGTCACGTACCTGCCCTGAATTCCTCATCAAGCTATTTGAGAATGAAGTGCCTGAGATCGAGCAAGGCTTGTTAGAGCTCAAAGGTGCTGCCCGCGATCCTGGCGTACGCGCCAAGATTGCAGTGGTTACTTATGACAAGCGTATCGACCCTATCGGTACCTGCGTCGGCGTTCGTGGAACCCGCGTTACAGCGGTTCGCAACGAAGTTGCTGGCGAAGCAGTAGATATCGTTTTGTGGTCAGAAGATCCTGCGCAATTTGTGATTGGCGCCCTCGCTCCGGCACAAGTGTCATCGATCGTGGTGGATGAAGAGCGCCATGCTATGGATGTGGTGGTGGATGAAGAAAATTTAGCAATCGCCATTGGCCGTAGCGGTCAAAACGTCCGCTTAGCCAGTGAATTAACGGGTTGGCAGATTAACATCATGACACCAGAAGAGTCGGCTGATAAGACCGAAAAAGAAGTGGCAGTAGTTCGCCAAATCTTCATGGATAAGCTTGATGTTGATCAAGAAGTTGCCGACATTTTGATTGAAGAAGGCTTTAATACGCTCGAAGAAGTGGCTTACGTTCCATTAAGCGAAATGCTCGAGATCGACGCCTTTGATGAAGATACCGTAAACGAACTGCGGACCCGTGCCCGTGATTCCTTGCTGACGATGGAGTTAGCCAAAGAAGAGCGCGTTGGCGAGGTATCCCAAGATTTACGTTCCCTTGAGGGAATGACGACGGAGTTGATTGCAAAGCTTGCTGACAATCAAGTTCACACCCGTGACGACCTTGCTGAACTGGCTGTTGATGAGCTAGTTGAGGCGACACAAATTGACGAAGAAACAGCGAAAACGCTCATCATGAAAGCGCGCGAACATTGGTTTACTTCATGAGAGGAAGTGCATGGCAACGACCACAATAAAAGAACTTGCTCAGGAGCTTAAACGCACCTCAGCCGACCTCTTAGATCAATTGAAAGCAGCCGGAATCAATAAAGATTCTGAGGATGCCAAGATTACCGAGAAGGATAAAACCGCACTGCTCGAGCATTTGCAAAAAGAGCATGGTAGTGCTGATACGGGTGCGCGTAAAAAGATCACCTTAACCAAGCGTGAGACTTCCGAGATCCGCCAAGCTGATTCCACTGGAAAAACACGCACGGTTCAAATTGAGGTGCGTAAAAAACGGGTACTCGTGAAGCGGGGCGATGAAGCAGCGAAAGCGGACGAAGCTCCTGTCGAAGAAAAACTAGCAAAAGCGGCTGTAAGCAAGCCCCTCTTGTCTGAGGAAGAGTTAGAGAAGCGGGCTGCAGAAGCAACCCGTCAAGCCGAGTTATTAGCACGTCAAGAGGCAGAAGTAAGGGCGGCTGAAGAGGCTCGTCAAAAAGCTGCGGCCGCGCCAGTAGAGAGCAAGCCTTCAGCTGCTGAAGCGAAAGCTGCCCAATCTGCCGAAGCAATTGAATCGAAAAAGAAGAAAGACCTTGCGGCAAAAGAATTGACCGATGCTAGTGAAAAGCAGTTGGCCGATATTCGTTCTCGCCGCGCTGCAGCAGAGGCGGAGGCCTTGGCGATTCGGGACATGATGAGTGCGCCTGCGCGTGTACTCAAGGCTCCAAGCGAAGTGGCTGCTGAAGAAGCGAAAAAAGGCACCTTACACAAGCCATTAAAAGCGGAAGGTGCGGACGATAAGAAAAAAGCCCCTGCTAAGGTCGGCGGAAAACTGATTAAGTCATCTGAAACCTCTTCCACATGGCAAGAAGAAGGCGCTAAGCGCGCTGGCGGATTAAAAACCCGTGGCGATAGCTCTGGCGGTGTTGGCGGTGGCTGGCGGGCAGGTGGTGGACGCAATAAGCGTCAGCGCCAAAGCTCGGATAGCAATGCGGATACAAACTTCCAAGTACCAACCGAGCCAGTGGTTCGCGATGTGCATGTGCCTGAAACCATTACGGTTGCGGATTTAGCCCACAGCATGTCGGTGAAGAGTGCTGAAGTCATTAAGTTGCTGATGGGTATGGGCCAGATGGTCACCATCAACCAAGTGCTTGATCAAGATACCGCCATGATTTTGGTGGAAGAGATGGGTCATAAGGCATTTGCAGCCAAATTAGATGATCCTGATTTAGATCTCGGCATTTCAGGACAAGATGCTGAACTTCTGGGCCGCCCACCGGTAGTCACCGTGATGGGTCACGTTGACCATGGAAAAACATCGCTCCTGGATAAGATTCGCCTTGCAAAAGTGGCGTCTGGTGAAGCTGGTGGAATTACCCAGCACATTGGTGCTTACCACGTAGAAACACCGCGTGGTGTGATTACCTTCTTGGATACACCAGGTCACGAGGCATTTACTGCCATGCGTGCACGTGGTGCGAAGGCAACCGACATCGTTATTTTGGTGGTGGCTGCTGACGATGGCGTGATGCCGCAAACCAAAGAAGCGATTGCCCATGCTAGAGCTGCTGGAGTGCCGATTGTGGTGGCGATTAATAAGATCGACAAACCAGAAGCCAATCCAGAGCGCGTCAAGCAAGAGTTAGTTGCAGAGCAGGTTGTGCCAGAAGAGTACGGCGGCGATATTCCATTCATTCCAGTCTCCGCAAAAAGTGGGGAGGGCATTGATTCCCTGTTGGAAAACGTCTTGTTGCAGGCTGAAGTACTTGAATTAAAGGCGCCTAAAGATGCGCCAGCCCATGGCCTCGTGATTGAGGCGCGATTGGATAAAGGTAAAGGTCCGGTTGCAACCGTATTGGTTCAGTCGGGAACGCTCAAGCGTGGCGATATGATTTTGGCTGGCTCTTCCTTTGGTCGTGTACGGGCCATGCTCGATGAAAACGGTAAGCCATGTAGCGAAGCGGGCCCTTCCATTCCGGTGGAGATTCAAGGGCTGTCCGAAGTGCCAGCTGCGGGTGAGGCAGTTCAAGTGGTGCCAGATGAACGCAAGGCGCGTGAAATTGCATTATTCCGTCAAGGTAAGTTCCGTGATGTGAAGCTGGCAAAACAGCAAGCCGTGAAACTCGAAACCATGATGGAAACCATGGGCGAAGGTGCAATTGAAGCCAAGCTACTGCCAATTATTATTAAAGCGGATGTGCAGGGCTCACAAGAGGCCTTATCGCAATCCTTGCAAAAACTATCGACTCCTGAGGTCAAGGTGCAGATTGTCCACGCTGGCGTGGGCGGTATTTCTGAGACCGACGTCAACTTAGCAGTTGCCTCTAAAGCCGTCATCATTGGTTTCAATTCGCGTGCCGATGCATTGGCGCGTAAGTTAGCTGAAAATAATGGCGTGGATATTCGTTACCACAACATTATTTATGACGCTGTTGATGAGGTGAAGTTGGCTCTGAGCGGCATGTTGACTCCGGATAAGAAAGAAGAGATTACGGGTCTGGTTGAGATTCGCCAAGTCTTCTTGGTATCTAAAGTGGGCGCGATTGCAGGTTGCTTGGTTGTTGACGGCTTAGTGAAGCGTACTTCAAGCGTACGTTTGCTGCGCGACAACGTCGTTATCTGGACAGGCGAGCTTGACTCACTCAAGCGCTTTAAAGATGACGCTAAAGAAGTGCGTGCCGGTGTTGAGTGTGGTTTGTCATTGAAGGGCTACAACGACATCAAAGAAGGCGATCAGCTTGAGGTGTTTGAAGTCACTGAAGTAGCGCGTTCGCTCTAATTCGGATTACGTTCTTTATGCACAAAACGAGCCCCCATCGCAATCAACGCTTAGCGGATCAAATTCAGCGCGATTTAGCTGAATTGATTCCGCGCGAATTGCGCAGCACCAGTTTGGGACTGATTACCCTCCAAGGGGTAGAGCTGTCACCGGATTTAGCGCATGCCAAAATCTTCTTCACGGTACTTGGTGCAGACCCGGATCACGCTCTGACTGCCTTACAAGAAAAAGCCGGCTATTTGCACTCTTTACTGTTCAAGCGCTTGCATATTCATACCGTTCCCACCCTGCATTTTGTTCACGACGTATCGGTTGAGCGTGGCATGCAAATGTCCCGATTAATTGATCAAGCGGTCGATAGTGACCGCAAAGACTGAGAAATTTGATGCGTCAACGCCTTGATGGAGTCGTGCTGCTGGATAAGCCGCTGGGTATGAGTTCACAAGGTGCCGTGACTGCGGTTAAGCGCGCGCTCAATGCTGATAAAGCAGGGCATACCGGGACTTTAGATCCGATGGCTACTGGCTTACTGCCGATCTGCTTAGGCGAGGCAACCAAGTATTCTCAGGATTTACTGGATGCAGATAAGTCGTATGTAGCCCGAATTCGTTTTGGCGCCAATACCGATACAGGCGATGCTGAAGGGCAGGTCGTGACCTCCTTTCCATTGCCGCAGTTTGCCGATGATGCTGCCATGCGGGCTGCTTTAAATGCCTTACTGCCTGCGTTTACCGGCCCCATTTTGCAGGTGCCGCCAATGTACTCGGCGCTGAAGCGTGATGGTAAGCCCTTGTATGAATATGCCCGTGCTGGTGTAGAGCTCGAGCGCGAAGCCCGTTCGGTTGTCATCCACTCTATTGTTTGGACCGAGGTGCAATGGCCCGAAGCGACTTTGGAAGTGAGCTGCAGCAAGGGAACCTATATTCGAGTGTTGGCAGAAGATTTGGGCGCGGCGCTGGGTTGTGGCGCCCATTTGGTCGGCTTGCGTCGCACTGAAGTGGGTCACCTTAGCTTGGTTCAGTCGATCTCCTTGGATGACCTTTTGCGGACCACAGCAGACCATGCTGATTTTGTACTGCCAGTAGATGCCTTGTTACAAACCTTGCCACACCTTACGGTCGATGCGCAGCAAGCTAAGCGCCTAGAAATGGGGCAGCGCGTTCCGCTCACCGTCAATGCTAAATTTCCCTTGGCAGAGGCCTTGGTACGAATTTATCGTGCTACTGCAGCGCCCCACAATTTTATTGGTACTGCCGATTGCCGTTCCGGCGTACTACACCCTAAACGCTTGATTTCACAAGCCCCTTAACCTTATTTTTAACTTTAGAAGCTTCACATGACTAAACGCGCACTTCGTAATATTGCAATCATCGCCCACGTTGACCACGGTAAAACTACCTTAGTGGATCAATTGCTGCGCCAATCTGGCACCTTCCGCTCCAATGAAAAAATGACCGAGCGGGTTATGGACTCGAACGATCTTGAAAAAGAGCGTGGCATTACGATTCTGTCCAAAAACTGTGCAGTCGAATATGACGGCACCCACATCAATATCGTGGATACACCAGGCCACGCTGACTTCGGTGGTGAGGTAGAGCGCGTTCTCTCGATGGTGGATGGAGTTTTGTTATTGGTCGATGCGGTTGAGGGGCCAATGCCACAGACTCGCTTCGTGACTAAAAAAGCTTTGGCCTTGGGCCTCAAGCCAATTGTCGTGATCAATAAAGTGGATCGTCCAGGCGCGCGCTGTGATTACGTTATTAACGCCACATTTGAGTTATTCGACAAATTGGGCGCCTCGGAAGAGCAGCTCGACTTCCCAATCATTTACGCCTCTGGCTTAAATGGCTATGCTGGTAATTCAGAGGATGTTCGCTCGGGCGATATGCGCCCCTTGTTTGATGCGGTTCTAAAAAATGTACCCGTACGGGATGATGATCCAGACGGCCCATTGCAGTTCCAAATCTCCTCAATTGATTACAACAGCTATGTCGGTAAGATCGGCATAGGCCGTATTAATCGTGGCCGTGTGAAAGCAGGAATGGAAGTCGTTTGCATGAATGGTCCAGACGGCGTTCCTTTTAAAGGGCGCGTCAATCAAGTCCTGAAATTCAAAGGCCTAGAGCGTGAAGTTGTGGAAGAAGCAGTAGCGGGCGATATTGCGTTGATAAACGGCATTGAAGATCTAGCAATTGGTACCACCATTTGTGCGGTTGATAAGCCTGATCCATTGCCGATGCTTAAAATTGATGAGCCCACCTTGACCATGAACTTCATGGTCAACACCAGCCCACTCGCTGGGCGCGAAGGTAAATTTGTCACTAGCCGTCAGATTCGGGAGCGTTTGGATCGCGAGCTTAAATCGAATATGGCCTTACGTGTTCGTGATACAGATGACGATACTGTCTTTGAAGTATCGGGTCGCGGTGAGTTGCATTTAACGATCTTGGTCGAGACTATGCGCCGTGAAGGCTACGAGTTAGCAGTATCCCGTCCGCGTGTTGTTTTCCATGAAGAAAATGGCGTCAAAATGGAGCCCTATGAAAACCTAACCGTGGACGTAGAAGATACTACCCAGGGCGGCGTGATGGAAGAGCTTGGCAAGCGTAAGGGTGAGCTACTAGACATGGTGAGTGATGGTAAAGGCCGTACTCGTCTAGAGTATCGTATCCCTGCCCGAGGTCTGATTGGATTTCAAGGTGACTTCATGACATTAACCCGTGGTAACGGCTTGATGAGTCATACCTTTGATTCGTATGCTCCAGCAAAGGATGGCATTTTGGGCGAGCGTCATAACGGTGTATTAATTAGTCAGGACGATGGTGATGCAGTGGCCTATGCTTTATGGAAATTGCAGGATCGTGGTCGTATGTTTGTATCCCCAGGAGATCCGCTGTACGAGGGCATGATTATTGGCATTCATAGCCGTGATAATGATTTGGTTGTTAATCCGATTAAAGGGAAGCAGTTAACCAACGTACGTGCTTCGGGTACCGATGAGGCAGTTCGCCTTGTAACTCCCATTGCGATGAACTTAGAGTATGCGGTTGAGTTCATTGGAGATGACGAGTTGGTAGAAGTGACTCCGAAGAGTATTCGTCTACGCAAGCGTTATCTTAAAGAGCATGAACGTAAAAAAGCATCACGTGAATAAGTCACTGTGATTGTCCGAAAAACCACCTTCGGGTGGTTTTTCGTTATCCAAGGAGCAGTAGTCCTGGATAATTGCGATAATTCCTCGATCGAAATGCAATGGATTTAGATGCAATGACGCAATCCGATAAAGAACACCAATCCAATCCTAGGGGAAAGCGTTTAGCCGTTGCTCCCATGATGGAATGGACCGATCGACACTGCCGCTCCTTTCATCGTCAGTTATCCAAGCAAGCTGTTCTGTATACCGAAATGGTGACTACGGGCGCATTGTTGCATGGTGATGTGCCACGCCATCTGGATTACTCCAATGAGCAGCACCCCGTAGTACTGCAACTGGGTGGCAGTGAGCCAGCAGATCTTGCTAAAGCTGCAGTCTTGGCAGCCCAATGGGGCTATGACGAAATTGATCTCAATTGTGGCTGTCCTTCGGAGCGGGTGCAGCGCGGTGCTTTTGGTGCTTGCCTAATGGCGGAACCGCAATTAGTTGCTGATTGTGTACGAGCAATGCGCGCAGCCTGCGATTTGCCCATCTCGGTGAAGCACCGCTTGGGTCTTGATCACATGGATGCTAGCCTGCATCAAAAAGACTACCAATTTGCCTTAGATTTTATGATGGCTGTTGCTGATGCTGGCGCCCATCAGGTCACGATTCATGCACGTAACGCTGTACTAAAGGGCCTATCGCCTAAGGAGAATCGCAGCAAGCCTCCATTGCACTATGCCGTGGCAGCGCAATTGCGTTTGGATCTTCAAAAGCAGTTTCCAAATGTGGCCGTTTTGCTCAATGGCGGTCTGGAGAACAATGATCAAATCGCTGGCCACTGGCATGACTTTGATGGCTTTATGGTGGGGCGCGCCGCCTATCACTTTCCGGCCATGTTACTCGGCTGGGATGATTTGCTCGAGACCAATGGCGAGGCTGCAGGTTATCTCTTTAGTGAGTCAGAGTGGCATCGCGTGCAAATTGGTTTGGTGCATCAGGTATGGCGCTGGTTTGAAGAATGCCAAAGCAAGGGTAAGCCGTTTTACATCGGCGCCTTTACGCGGCACATACTAGGCCTAGCCCATGGCAGGGCAGGTTCACGTTATTGGCGCCAGCGCCTATCGGATCACCACGCCTTGGCTAAGGTGCAGAGTAAAGCAGCGATTGCCGACTTTTTCCTTGAGGCGAGTTTGGAGCTAGGGGATTGGGCTGCATTTGAGATCGATGCTGCCTCGGTAGAAGCCTCATGAGCGTAGTGCAAAACCCGGGCGCTGATCTGGAGCTAGAGATCACCCCAGATTATCAATTGGCACTGGATGCAGTCGAGCGCGGTGATCCCTACATCTTCATTAGCGGTAAGGCAGGCACGGGTAAAACGACCTTAATTAGTCACCTGCGTAAAACCATTGCTGGAAACGTTGTAGTCTTAGCTCCAACAGGAGTGGCAGCACTGCAAGTGCGTGGCGTTACGATTCATTCCTTCTTTCGCCTGCCGCCACGGTTGATCTTTCCAGAAGAAGATATCAAGCCGCTACGATCTTCACGTGAGCGCCAGCTGTATAAGGATATTCGCTTACTCATCATTGATGAAATCTCGATGGTGCGGGCTGATTTGGTGGATGCGATTGATCTTTTCTTGCGTGAAAACGGCCCTCAAAAAGGTGAGCCTTTTGGCGGCATACAGGTGATGTTTGTGGGTGATTTATTTCAATTGCCGCCAGTGGTATCCAGTAGCGATATGCACATCCTGCATGAGCGCGGTTATGAGGGCCCCTATTTCTTTTGCGCTATGGCATTGCACCGCAAAGACATTACGATGATCGAGCTCACAAAAATCTTTCGGCAAAAAGATGCCCATTTTGCGCAGCTTCTCAATCAAATTCGCATTAATGAAGACATTGAAGTTGCACTAGAAACCATCAATGATGCTTGCTTTGCTAAGGCAGCAGAGCCTGATCCAATGACGATTACTCTGACTACGACGAATGCCAGGGCAGACATGATTAACCATGGGGAGCTCAAAAACCTGACGAGTGATGCCACCAGCTTTACAGGCAAGCTCGAAGGTAAATTCAATGTAGATGAGCGGAATTTACCCTCCCCCATGAACTTAATCCTGAAGCCGGGCTCGAAGGTCATGTTTACCGCCAATGACAATGGGTTTCCTAAAAAATGGGTCAACGGTAGCATTGGCATTGTGCATGAAATAGGCAAGGACAAAATTAAGGTCAAGATCCCCAACGGGGCTTATACCAATACGGTTGAGGTAAGCCCTTTCAAATGGGAATCGTATAAATATGACCACGATATGGTTTCCGGAAAGATTAAGCCCAATGTGATTGGCTCTTATGAGCAAATGCCGCTGATGCTGGCCTGGGCCGTGACGATCCATAAAAGTCAGGGGAAGACCCTCGATAAAGTGAAGGTTGATCTATCCTCCGGGGCGTTTGCATCGGGCCAAGTCTATGTGGCACTTAGCCGCTGCCGCTCGATTGAAGGCATTTCCTTGGAGCGGCCTATTGTCTTGAAAGACGTGCACTGCGACCCCGAAATTAAGCGTTTTTACATGGCGTGTTTACCCTAAAAACCGTCCCAGATTGACCCATGATTGGCCGACTGGCAAATTTTGGCTAAAACCCGACAAAAAGCTATAATCTCATTTCTTCTACGGTGGCTGTAGCTCAGCGGTAGAGTCCTGGATTGTGATTCCAGTTGTCGTGGGTTCGAACCCCATCAGCCACCCCAATTCCCCCCCCCCTGCACCACAGTGACCCCAGAATCCCTTGAAAAGCTCGTCCGCATGAAAATGCCGTATGGCAAGTATGCTGGTCGCACCCTTTCCGAGTTACCTGGAGACTATCTGTCTTGGTTTGCCCGCAAAGGCTTTCCAAAGGGCGAATTAGGAGAATTGCTGGAGTTAATGCATACCCTTGACCACAATGATTTGCGGGGGCTGTTAAAACCCCTCACCGGGCGTTAATTAAGCGTCTTGCGACAGAAAATTAATCCGCAAATACGACGGATTTATTGCCGTTAATTAAGACCCGGTCATTCAGGTAGTAGCGCAGGGCGCGCGATAGTACTTGACGCTCTAAATCACGGCCTTTGCGTACTAAATCATCGGCACTATCGCTGTGGCTAATGCGGGTTACGTCTTGCTCGATGATGGGGCCTTCATCCAAATCGCTGGTGACAAAATGGGATGTTGCTCCAATTAACTTAATGCCGCGCGCATGCGCTTGATGGTAGGGCTTTGCTCCTTTGAAGCTAGGCAAGAAAGAGTGATGCACATTAATGCAGCGACCCGATAACTTGGCAGATAAATCATCCGACAGAATTTGCATATAGCGCGCTAAGATCACCATGTCTACTTTGGCATCCTCAATGATGCTGAGCAGCTTTGCTTCTTGTGCGCTTTTTGTTTCCGGGGTTACTGGCAGATAGTGAAACGGAATATCCGCAAAATCAATGCTGGCATAGACCGAGCGGGGATGATTGGACACAATCCCAGCAATGATCATCGGTAACTCGCCAATGCGCCAGCGGTAGAGCAAGTCAACTAAACAATGATCGAGCTTGGAGGCCATGATTAAAACCCGCTTGAGTGCCGCGGTAGAGCGTAATTCCCAAGACAGCTGAAAGCGCTCAACGATGGGTGTAAAACCGCTACGTAGGGCTTGTAAATCGACACTCGCATCGCAACTGAAGCTGACACGCATAAAAAAGCGCCCTGAATCTTTATCATCAAACTGCTGCGCCTCTTGGATATCCCCGCCTGCTTCAAAAATATAGCTGGCAACCGCAGCAACAATACCGGGGCGATTTTGGCAGGTTAGGGTGAGGTTAATGTTTTGTTGTGGCATGGTCGTCATGATGAAGAATAAAAAAATAGAACGGTAGGGGGTATAAGCCTCTATTTTATCTACTGGGTGCGGGCCTTTGTAAATCCGTCGGTCGATCAGCGATGCCGATCACTTCTTGGCTGTGATCCATGATGGACGGCATTGCAAACTCTTGGCAAACTGGCTTAGGACCCAGTAAGTTTAAAAAATTACATTCTTTTTTAGTGGCTTGCGAAGCGGCATGCTCTAAAGGGGATTTCCCAGTGGTGACGGTTGAGGCAACGCTGACTGCGGTGCTTGGATTGGCTACTGCTGCTGTGGCCACAGTACCTCCTACGGCGTTAGCAGCACCGGTTCCGGCACTGCCGATGGCCGCTAAAGGCAGAGCGCAGCCTGATAGAAAAAAAATGCCAAAACCAATAATGAAGGCATAGCTCAGGCTATGCCATGCGATGCAGCGGCAATACTTGGGAAAGAACCTCTGTTTATTTGGCTCGGCAGGCAATGCTATAAACTCCCGCGGCCCATGAGCCACTGATAATGGCTTCAAATTGGCTATCAGGGGATTTGATATCGGCTACCACCTTGCCTTCACCCTTGTTTCCTGAAAATACTTTGTATTCAATGGGGCGATATTGGGCTTTTTCGCAGAGGTATTCGTTCAGGCCAATGATGGAACGAATTGGCTCTTTTGTTGCAGGGTCCATGCCGGGTTTGCTAAAGTCCAGCATCGACATGATTTGCGCTTTGTCGCCATCCCTTTTGAGGGTACTGATATCAAGGGAGACTGTCGACTGTTCGTTTGAGCCAATTTCTTGCCAAGCGGCGGAGGCGGTAGTCATTGGAAGTACAGCCAAGCAGGCGACAGCAGCAAGCCATTTTTTCATCGTAATACCCCTAAATATGCAGATGTATTTATTTTAAACCCCAATAGGCCTAATTTGGCCTGAGTTCGAGTTGGCGCTGGATGTGGCTAGGCTTCATTTGCAGTGGCAGAGCTTGATTATTTGCCCAAAGCGGATTGAGGTTGCGATAGAGCTTGCTTTGAATCCAGCCTGATTGCCCCGTTTGATAAATGAAGGTCGATTGCTCTAGGTCGGCTAAGTCAAATACAGTTCGAAGGCTTGCCGCCTGTTTAGTCTCAAACGGGTTTTTGTGTTTGCCGAGCTCAGGTCGCCCTACATTGATCGTAAAGCCATCCCCCGGAAATGGTGCCGTAATATTAAATACTCGATTTAAAAACGGAACCCGACTAAAGGGGCGATGCTCTGATACGGCGATATGCGCATTTCCCCATTTCCAGTTAGCTGGATCACTGCCGTACTGTGCGCTAAGGTATTCCAGTGCTTTATCCATCGCCTGTTGTGATGCTTGTGCGCAGTTCTCAACGCTTTCTGTTTTGGGCGAGTCACACCAAAGACTATTTGGATTCGATAGCTGTGCGAGTAAGGCGTTTCTAAAATGGCGCTTGCCATACTCAAACGAAAAATAATCCCCCAGGCGAGAAAATAAATGGCGCGTGAGTTGATCTACCCACGCATTAAAGAGCAGGGCGCCACTGCTGTCGATGCGCATATCCCCATCAAAGCCCGAAACGATGGCTTGGGCTGCTGCTGCGCTTGAATGAGTCGATTGGGTTGCTTTGAAGAGTGGCAATAGCGGTGTTGCTGCCAGCGAGAGGGTATCGCCCTGCATGGTTCGCATCGAGGCAAAGTCATGCTGTTGCTTTGCTTGCAGCAGGGCGGTAATGCGCTCATACCGAAATGGCAGCTCCCAATCACCAGTAAGCGGATTGGGATTGTTGGCGGCCAGGATTTGCTGGTTGGCTGTGGCGATCCAGCCTTGCTCGGGGTTATCGAGCGCAGGTAACTGATCAAATGGAATATAGCCTTGCCAGTCATATTGCTTATCCCAGCCAGGGGCTGGCGCAACCCCGTAGAGGCCTTGATGGAGGGTCCGCTTGGGAGCAACCCCAGCCACCTGAAAGGCGATATTGCCAGCGGTATCGGCCATCACGACGTTCTGCATCGGGGCATAGTTTTTGCGCAATGCTTTTTTGAACGACTCTAAATTTGTAGCGCGATTCATGTCGAGTAAGCCGATCACCGATTGATTATCAAGATCGAGTGCGGTCCAGCGCAGGGCTAAAGCAAAGCGCTCAGTATTGATTAGATTTTTAGCTCGGTCATAGGTTTCTGAAATGATGGGTCCGTGGCGACTCTGTTTGACGATAAAGCGATGTGCCGGTTTGTTTTTAATCTCAATCACTTCTTCGCGGACTAAAAACGCAGCCATACCATCGAGGGTACGGTATTGGCCCGGATTGGTGGGATTGAGTTCCTCAATGAAGAGGTCTTGTACATCAGGCCCGGTATTCGTAAAACTCCAGGCAATGGCATCCGTTCTGCCCAGCACGACTGCCGGAATACCGGGCAGGGTGGCGCCGATGACATTGATCCCTGGGGCTTCTAGGCGCGCAAAGTACCAGAGTGCTGGGGCGGATAAACCCAAGTGCGGATCGTTGGCCAAGAGTGGTTTGCCACTGACCGTACGCTTGCCGCTGAGCGCCCAATTATTTGAGCCAATACCCTCAATGCCGCCCGGCAGAAGTGCGCGCAACACTTGATCTTGTTTCGTATCTGGCTGACGTACATCTTGAATGCCCAGGGGCTTTATGGGTTTGCCTGCATCGGGACTTGCAAAAATACCCATATTTTTATAGAGCGCAGCAAAGTCCATTTTAGTAACGGGATTACCTTGCGTGTAAGGAGGTAACACTTCCCAAATTTGTGCCGTCGTTAAATCACGCGATAACTCCAGCCGCTGCAATTCCTTTTGCCAATTGCCACCTAAATCCATGGCCATCATCAGCATCCAGGCAATACTATCGGTAGGCGACCAATGGCCTGGCTTAGATCTAGTTAAAAAGTATTCCACCGGTAGAGCCCAGCCCAATTTAGCATTGCCTGCATTGACGCCATCGGCATAGGCTTGCAGTAGGCGTTTGGCTTCCACTGGGTAGCGCTCATATTGCCGTTCAGCACTGTACTTAATTCCAACCGTACGGATGAAACGATCAATTTTTAGAGTGTCTTCACCGAGAATTTCAGATAAACGACCGGCAGCTAATCTGCGGTTAATTTCCAATTGCCACGAACGCTCGGTTGCATGCAGATAGCCGAGGGCAAATAAGGCATCACTCGCAGTGGCTGCTTTAATGTGGGGGATGTCGCTGGCATCAAAACCGATGCTCACAGCATCATTTAGACCCAGTATCTGCTGGCTGCCAGAAGGACTATTTTTAGTCGACGCAAGGTAGACTAAAGCAAGGCACGCAATCACAATAATGACGCTAGCTAAACCGAGTGCAATCCATTTGAGGATGCGTAATACGAGAGGGCTGCGCCGTGCTGTTGTCACCATAGGGCTATTCTAAGTGCTCTCGATTCCGTTTGGCCTGACCAATAAAAAACCCCGCTTCCGCGGGGTTCTCTAACTGAAATGAACTGCTACTTATAAAGCACTTCCGGTAGCCACAAACCAATGGCAGGGAAGGTGTAGAGCAATACAATCGCCAGAACTTGAATGCCCATAAACGGCAACATACCTGCAAAGATTTGATTCAAGGTCACGTGTGGTGGCGAGACCCCTTTGAGGTAGAAGGCTGACATTGCTACGGGTGGCGATAAGAATGCGGTTTGCAAATTCAGCGCAACAAGTAGGCCGAAGAACAATGGATTGATACCAAAGTCATCGAGCAAGGGAACGAAGATCGGCATGAAGATCACGATGATCTCGGTCCACTCGAGTGGCCAACCTAGGAAGAAAATAATGACCTGAGCCAGGATCAAAAATTCCATTGAGCTTAAGCCCAGCGATAAGACCCATTGCTCAACTAAGGTTTGACCGCCGAGCAGGGCAAATGCTGCTGAGAAGATCGAGGAGCCCACGAATAGCCAGCAAACCATTGCTCCGGTTTTGGCCGTCAAGAAGACCGACTCTTTGATGATTTGCATATTGAGCTGTTTGTAGGCTGCCGCCAAGAGGACGCCGCCAATTGCTCCAATGGCAGCGGCTTCGGTTGGAGTGGCAAGGCCAAACACAATTGAGCCTAATACAAACAAAATCAAGATTGCTAATGGGAAAAAGGAGCTCAAGAGCATCTTGAATATCTCCAATCGCACCCAAGTCAGCAGCAAATAATAAATGGCCAGCATGGCTGCAAAGATTGCAGTCATTACCCAGAACCAAGTCGGCGCATCACGCGGCTCAAGCGCTTTTGCCGCCGCCGCCGCAGCAGCTGCTTCTGCCGCTTTCGCTTCTTCAGCGCTCAGAATCGGCGCGCCAGGACCTGCTTCGGGCTTATCTTCTTCTGCACCAGGTGGCAATGAAAGGCCACCGCTTTCGGCTTTTTCAGCGCCAGGAGGCAGGGACAGACCGCTGGTTGACTCTTCAGCTGCGCCACTACCTGCATCTCCCATTTGAACGAGTTCAGAGCTAATGACGTTATCTATAGGCGCCGTAACTACTTTGTAGATTGAGCCTGTAAATAGTGCAAAAACCAAGAGTGGCAATAGCGCGATCATCAGAGACTGAAGTAACTCGGCAGGACGCACATGCAAATTACGCTTACCTTTTAAGGCAATCAATATTGCTGGAATTACTTTCTGGCTAATTTTTTCACCGAGCTCGGTGTAGCTCATCGGCAAGGGAACTTTACGCTCTTCCAAGGACAGTGGCGGCATGAGTTTTGGCTTGAATTTGGCCAAAATAATGACGTAACCAATGTACAGGCCAGCCAACATAATTCCGGGGAAAAATGCGCCGGCATACAGCTGAACCACTGAAACACCAGCGGTTGCGCCGTACACAATCAGCAACACCGAAGGCGGAATCAAAATACCCAAGCAACCACCAGCCGTAATACAACCTGCGGATACGCGGGTGTCATAGCCTGCCTTGAGCATGGCTGGGAAGGCCAATAGGCCCATCAGTGTCACTACCGCGCCAACAATACCGGTGGCGGTAGCAAAAACAGCGCAGGTAAAGATGGTGGCAACAGCTAAGGAGCCAGGAACGCGTACCAAGGCCAAATGCAATGAGCGGAATAGCTTTTCAATTAAGTTGGCACGCTCGACCAAGTAACCCATAAATACGAATAGCGGAATGGAGATCAACACATCGTTGGTCATTACTGCATACGCCCGCTGCACCATCAGAGAAAGAGTGTTGTTTAGGGCAAGCGAGGGATCCTGAAAGCTATAGGAGATGAAGGTAAAAATCATGCCCATACCCATTAAGGTAAAGGCGGTTGGGAAGCCCAGCATGATTGCAACCACTACCAAGGACAACATGAGGAGGCCCATGTGGCCACTTTCAATATTGCCCCAAGGCAAAAACACGATTGTGGCCAGCACAACTAAGGCCATGATGCTAAAGCCGAAAAATAGTTCCTTACGCATTGGTTTTCTCCTTATCTAGACCAACCATCGCTTTTAGCTTATCGACGTCGACTTCTTCCACGTCCTGCTCTCTGGAGGGCCACTCACCCTGCTGAATGCAAACCACGCAACGGAAGATTTCAACAATGCCTTGGAACAGCAAAATCACACCGGCCAATGGAATGATGGTTTTGAAAGGATAAAGAGGAGGGCCATTCGCCGTAATCGACGAATGCTCCAAAATGCGCCAAGAGTCAGCGGCATAGCCGTAACCAGCGTACGCTAATGCAATTACTCCCGGAATAAAGAAGAGGATGTAGAGGATGAGATCAAAAATCGCTTGGGTGCGTGGCTTTAAAAAGCCATACAGAATGTCACCGCGCACGTGGCCATTTTTAGAAAGAGTGTAGGCGCCCGCCATCATGAACATGGTGCCGTACATCATGATCATGGCATCAAAGGCCCACGGATGGGGATTGTTCAGCGCGTAGCGCGAGAAAACCTCAAAACCAATTAATCCAGTAAGACCAACAATCAGCCAAGCAAAGAACTGACCAATAAGGGTAGATATTCTATCTACGGTTAGAAATAATTTTTGCACTTTGGAAGCTCCAGGCATTTAAACCATAAAAAATGGGGTGGTTACCTTCGCAACCACCCCATATTGCTACTGGGCGCTATTTTAAGCTAAGCCTAAAACTTATGCCATATTTCTGAAATAAACCTAAAGCTTATGAAATATTCCCCAATTAGGCCTTTTTAGCGCCCGATGGGAAATAATGATCAAAAGCCATGCGGCGTGTGGTGGTTGTATCCAGATCCCACTTCACTGCACGCTGGGCAAAGGCCTTTTGTGACTCCACAATCCGCTTAAATAGTGGATTTTCTGCAGATTTTTTGGCCACTACATCATCGAATACCTTGAGCTGGGTACGCAAAATGCTGTCTGGCGTTTTGTAGAACTTGACGCCTTGGGTTTTTTGCATTTCATCATAGGCTTTGGAGTAGCGATCCACTGCTTTCCAAGACATATCGGCAGAGGCTGCTTCTGCGCAGTTGTCCAAAATCGCGCGGAGCTTTGGTGAAAGTGCGTTGTACTTTGCGCCGTTGTACAGAATCTCAAACTGCTCCGCATTCTGGTGATAACTTTGCAACATGCAAACTTTAGAAACGTCTGGGAAACCCAATTGACGATCAGAAGAAGCATTGTTGAATTCCGCTGCGTCGAGCAGGCCACGGTCCATCGCAGGGATGATCTCGCCGCCTGGCAGTGCATTCACAGAAACGCCCATGGCAGTAAACATGTCAATCGCAATACCGACGGTACGGTATTTCAGACCTTTTAAATCTTCTGTCTTAGCGATTGGCTTTTTGAACCAGCCCAGTGGCTGTGATGGCATTGGGCCATACACATAGGACTTCACGTCGGCGCCAACGGTTTTGTAGAGCTCTTGCAAGAAGGCTTCGCCGCCGCCGTACTTGTGCCAAGCGAGGAGCATATTGGCGTCCATACCGAAGGATGGGCCAGATCCCCACAATGCGAGGGCAGCATTCTTACCGTAGTGGTAAGCCACTACGCCATGACCGCCGTCCAAGGTACCTTTGGAAACCGCATCAAGCAATCCGAACGCAGGAACAACTGCACCCGCTGGCAATACTTCAATTCTTAATTCGCCGCCGGTCATGTCATTGACCTTCTTGGCGTAATCAACTGCGTATTCGTGGAAAATGTCTTTCGCTGGCCAGGTGGACTGGAAGCGTAGCGTTTGTACAGCTTGCGATTTTGCAATCATTGGGAAGCTGAGCGCAGCTGCACCAGCACCACCAACAGCAGCACCTTTCAGAAACTTACGACGTGGTGCTTGGTTTTTCATTTCAGACATTCATATCTCCTAGTTTTAATCAATCAGGTACTACGGTCAAACGACTCCGTAAAGTATAAGGATCTAATTAAAATTTCCATCTCGGGTAAACCCTTTAAAGCCCATAGGCACTGCTTTTTTAATGAAATAGGGTGCCCCGTGTTAGGATTCTTGTCTGTCTTGGTTTTGTTGCACTGCAAATCAATGCCTTCAAAAGCACGCGCCCGAGTGGTGAAATCGGTAGACACAGCAGACTTAAAATCTGCCGACTCAAAAAAGTCGTGCCGGTTCGATTCCGGCCTCGGGCACCAAAAGAACTGTAATTTCTGGGGTTTTTATTTCAGCAAAGCGCTACAACCCCTCAATTTGTAGCTTAAAAAGCGCACATGAAGGACTGTTGGCAATTAGGCGGTGATTTCTTCAAACAGCAATATCAGGATATAGATCACCCCAGCAGCCAATACGCTCAGGACGACGAGCGTTACAAAGCTTTTGATAAGCTCCGAGAATAAATTCCCGATTAATTGAAATAAATTGAAGCGCTGGCTGTGATCTGCTTTCATAGCCTGATAGTTCTGCAGCGTTTTGTAAAGTGCGACGCAAATCCATACCGCAAGGAAAAGATAAGGGCCATTCTGGTAGAGGTAGGACATAAAACGCCTTTGAGAATTAGGGTTGCAGTTTACGGTTTAACGCAACGAAAACCAATATAGACCACGCTCACGTCCAGCGGCTTACTCGCGCGATTCGATTCCCGTTGCTGTTCAGCGCCATACCACCACGATGCACCACGTGTGACACGCTCATTACCAACTGCGGTTGAGGTCCACTCCCAGACATTGGCGCCCATATCAAAGAGGCCATTGACTCCAGCCTCGGTGCTGCCTGTAAGCACATGGCCCGTGCCACGCAAGAGGCTTCCCTTGGGCGCGAGACCAGCGTAATTGCCGCACTCACCATCGAGGCAATGCGAACCTTTGGCACTGTCGCCATTGGGATAACGGTAGCGCTTTCCGCTAACGAAGGGGGCAGGTGGATTAGCACGCTGTTCTACAAAGGCGGCCGAAACCCATTCTTCATCGGTGGGTAGGCGCTTGCCAAAAAAACGGCAGATCTGTTCTGCTTCCGTTGCGTTTAGATGCACTGCCGGTTCGCGATCTTGGGCCTTCACGCCGTAAGGGGTTTTCCAGGTCCACCCAGGCTTTTGTACAAAGCCCAGTTCATACACTGTGCCACCCCCATTTTTTTCTGCCTGACTCACAAACCCCGTCTGACTGGCAAAGCGTTTGACTTCGCCGATGGTCATTTCATGTTGATCCCACTGCAGGCTGCCAATCTTCACGCTGGGGATACTGGACTCTGCTTTGGCCAGCGCCTGCTGTGGGCTAATCAATGCGAGCGAGACAAATCCAAATCCGATGAGTCGAAGAGGTGTCATTGCGGCTCGGTAATAAAGCCCAGCTTAGTGAGACCGGCGCGTTTGGACGCGGCTAAGACCTGCGCTACCGAGTCGTAACGCACTTCCTTATCGGCGCGTAAATTGACTTCGGGTTGCGGCTCCTTTTGTGCTGCTTTTTCGGCATAGCTCACATAGGTAGTGAGATCAATTGGATTACTGTTCCAAAAGATTTGACCGCGCGCATCAATCGACACCTGAATCGACTCAGGCTTGGTTTCGTTGCGCACGCTATTGGCTTTGGGCAAGTCTACTTTCACGGCTTGATGAATGACTGGCAAGGTAATGATAAAAATAATGAGTAAGACCAGCATCACATCCACGAGGGGTGTCATGTTGATTTCGGTCATCAGGGCATCGTCACCCTGATCGCCTGAAGGGTTGCTAAACGACATAATTACTCTCCCGCCTCAACGCGGGCACCAGTCACGAAATAGGCCAGCAAATCATTACCAAAGCGATTGAGGTCGGCAACGATTAATTTATTGGCGCGGTTAATCGCGTTAAAGCCAAGCACTGCCGGAATGGCAACTGCCAAGCCAATTGCGGTCATGATGAGAGCTTCGCCGATGGGGCCTGCAACCTGATCAATCTGTGCGCTACCCGAGCTACTAATCGCCACCAGGGCATGGTAAATGCCCCAGACCGTACCAAACAAACCCACGAATGGTGCGGTAGAGCCAGTCGAGCCTAAAAAAGTCTGGCCTTTTTGCAAGAGGGCGCTGCAGGCATCAATGCTGTTCTTAATGCTGCGTGACATCCACTCGGAATAGTTGAGTGCTTGCAGTAATTCGCGACGACTGGAAGTTTGGCTCTGGTGGTGCTCCGAGGCGCTCATAGCCTCTTTGGCAATCCGAAAGTAGGGGTTGTTGGCTTGATCGGAAAAGCTGGCTAGACCCTGCGCAAATGAGCTAGCGCGCCAAAACTGCTCGGCTTCGGGCTTTAGGGCGCGTAGTGTTTTGATGTTCCACAAGCGGCTAATCAAAATGACCCAAGTAATGATTGATGACACCAATAAGAGGATGGCAACAAAACGCGTGACTGCATCGCCTGCCATCCATAAATTCATTAAGCCAAATGGGTTATTCATTGCATTAGTTCTTTAAGTTAAATTTAATCAGGAGATTGGTTGAAATTCGGGCGGGATTGCCATTCACGCTATACGGTTTAAAACGGTAACGCTTGCCAATTTCGGTAGCGGCGCGATCAAGTCGTGGAAAGCCACTTGAGCGCAGCAAGGCGACTTCTTCAACGATGCCAGTTTCATCAATAATCAATCGAACCACCACTTCGCCTTGCTCGCCAGCCCGTTTTGAAAACGAGGGGTAGTACGGATCGGCATCGGGCTGATAAACCACAATTAGTTTACCAATATCGGTTTGGATGGGCGTGCCCGCAGTACCCTGACTGCCAGCCGGGGCAACGGCCGCATTGGGCAGCTGACTTTCTGCCGCTTTGGCCGCCTCAGCCGCTTTGGCTTGGCTTGCATCGGCTGGTGGCGTGCTGCTGGGTTCGAGTGTTTTGGGTTTTGGCTCAGGTTTGGTTTTGGGTTCCGGTTTAGTTTTGGGCTTCGCCTCTTGTTTTGGCTGCGGAGTCGGGGGCGTGGATACAGGCGGAGCCGGCGGTGTTGCGGGCGCCACTAAATTGGCCATGACCCGCACTTCGTTTTCAGTTGGATCGTTTTTCACATTGAGCCCAAGGTCAAGGCTGACAAAAAACATGCCATGCAGTGCTAGCACTATAGCAATCACAATCCATTCTTGCCGTGTAAACAGCGGATGTGTTTGGGAGTTTGGTTTTGTTAGCGGCATAGTGCATCCTGACCCAGGCCGACCGTTTTGAAATCGATCCTGAGCTCAGCAAGATTAGCGCTGAGTAATTGCATCGCCATACTGTGCAGGCGGGCACCATCGGCGGTGCTTAGCAGTAGTAAGCTCCTTCTACCGCCTGCTTCAGTCGGAATGCGATGGGCTTCTAGTTGCCGTGCCAACTGACGGATCACCGCTTCACTGGTGTCGACAACGCGTACTGATGAACCCAATTGATTCAGAATCAATGGCATTAAAAATGGATAGTGGGTGCAGCCTAAAACCAGCGTATCAATTCCGGCAGTGCGCATCGGCTGTAAATGCTGTGCAAGCAGGGCAGCTGTTTCTGGGGCGTGCAATTGACCGGATTCAATCAGGGGAACCAGACCGGCGCCCGCTTGTTTTACAAAGCGGCAGTCCCCCGGCAAGGTCGCTAGTAGGGCATTGAACTTATCGCTCTTGAGCGTTGCTTCTGTGGCTAAAACACCCACCACGCCTTTTTGGCTGTGCAAAGCTGCCGGCTTAATTCCGGGCTCAACCCCAATAATCGGAATTGTCTTTAGCTGCGCCCGAATACCCGCAATGGCTTCTGCGGTCGCGGTATTGCAGGCGATGACGATCGCTTGACAGCCCGCATCGACTAGAGATTGGCATATCGACAAGCTCCGCTGCGCAATCCACTCAGGCGACCTCTCACCGTATGGGGCATTGGCACTATCAGCGAAGTAAAGGTAATCGTGATCGGGCAACTGTCGCAGGGCCTCATCCAAAATGGATAGGCCTCCAACGCCAGAATCAAATACCCCGATGAGTGCCAATGCGCGCCTAAAACCTTATGCAACAACGACGGGGATTTTTCCAATCCGCGCTTGCCAATCTTTTGGCCCCTCGTGGTGCATCGATGTTCCCTTCGAATCTACCGCAACCGTTACTGGCATGTCTTGCACATCAAACTCATAAATCGCTTCCATGCCGAGATCAGCAAAGCCAACAACCTTGGACGTCTTAATGGCTTTGGAGACCAAATAGGCTGCGCCGCCAACTGCCATTAAATACGCCGACTGATGTTTCTTGATTGCCTCAATCGCAACCGGACCGCGTTCAGCTTTACCAATCATCGCAATCAAACCGGTCTTGGCCAGCATCATCTCGGTAAACTTATCCATGCGGGTCGAGGTTGTTGGGCCTGCAGGACCAACGGCTTCATCGCGCACCGGATCAACGGGGCCGACGTAGTAAATGACGCGGTTTTTAAAGCTCACTGGGAGCTCCTCACCTTTAGCTAGCATGTCCTGAATGCGTTTATGCGCAGCATCCCTTCCTGTCAGGATCTTGCCGTTCAGAAGCAAGCGATCGCCTGGTTTCCAGCTGGCCACTTCCGCTGGAGTGAGGGTGTCTAAATTGACTCGCTTGGATTTTTCAATATCAGGCGTCCAAGTGACATCAGGCCAGTCGCTCAAAGACGGCGCCTCTAGTTTTGCTGGACCATCGCCGTGTAAATGAAAGTGAATGTGCCGCGTCGCTGCACAATTCGGAATCATCGCCACAGGCAATGAGGCAGCGTGGGTGGGGTAATCCAAAATTTTGACATCCAACACAGTAGAGAGACCGCCAAGGCCTTGCGCACCAATGCCGAGCTGATTCACTTTTTCATAAATCTCTAGGCGCAATTCCTCCACACGGTTCTGCGGTCCGCGGGCAATCAGCTCTTGAATATCAACCGATCCCATCAAGGCTTCTTTAGCAAGTAAGGTGGCTTTTTCTGGCGTGCCGCCAATACCAATGCCAAGAATACCGGGTGGGCACCAGCCAGCACCCATGGTGGGAATCGTTTTCATTACCCAGTCGACAATCGAATCGGATGGGTTGAGCATGATCATCTTGGCTTTGTTCTCTGAGCCGCCGCCCTTGGCTGCACAAATCACTTCGATGCCATCACCCGGAACGATTTCATAATGAATCACAGCAGGGGTGTTATCACCCGTATTTTTCCGTTTACCAGCAGGATCCATTAAGACCGAGGCACGCAGCATATTGTCTGGATTGAGGTAAGCGCGGCGTACACCCTCATTCACCATATCCGTGACGCTCATGGTGGCATCGGACCACTGCACATGCATGCCTACCTTCAAGAAGACCACGGCAATGCCCGTATCTTGGCAAAGCGGACGATGCCCTTCGGCGCACATCCGGCTATTGGTCAGAATCTGCGCAATCGCGTCTTTTGCCGCTTCGCCTTTTTCCAGCTCGTAGGCCTTGCCCATCGCCCGTATAAAGTCGGTGGGGTGGTAGTAGGAGATGTATTGGAAGGCGTCGGCAACGCTTTGGATGAGGTCTTCTTGTTTAATATTTGTCATAAATTTCATCAAATTAAATGGATTTTCCTATTTTAAGGGTTTGCCATAGAGCAATTGACCCTAAAATTCCCTTATCTTAGGCAGAAAGAGAGAGGATTTACACTATTCTGCATGGATTTTGCAGTGCGGTAATTATTGTCATTTAAATAAAGGGTAGGACAGCATGGAACAGTTGATGCAAGAAAATCGAATTTTTAATCCCCCCAGTGATTTTGTTAAAAATGCTGCTGTGCCTGGAATGGACGCTTACAACGCGCTGTGTGCGGAGGCGGCAAAAGATTACGAGGGTTTTTGGGCTCGCCTTGCACGTGAAAACCTCTATTGGAAAAAACCATTTACCAAGGTGCTCGATGAGACCAATCCACCCTTCTATAAATGGTTCGAAGATGGATTAACCAACGCCTCTTATAACTGCCTAGATCGTAATTTAGAAAACGGCAACGCCCAAAAAACCGCAATCATTTTTGAAGCCGACGATGGCAAGGTAACGAATGTTACTTATAGCGATCTGCACGCACGCGTTTGCCAGTTCGCTAACGCTTTACGCAAGATGGGCATCAAGTCGGGCGATCGCGTCATTATTTACATGTCGATGTCGATCGAGGGTGTTGTTGCCATGCAGGCATGCGCTCGTATCGGCGCAACCCATTCCGTTGTGTTCGGTGGCTTCTCAGCCAAATCACTGCAGGAGCGCATCGTCGACGTAGGAGCAATTGCAGTTATTACTGCGGATGAGCAAATGCGCGGCGGCAAAGCCTTGCCATTAAAAGTGATTGTCGATGAGGCGCTTGCCTTGGGCGACTGCGAAAAAGTCAAGAATGTCATTGTGTACAAACGTACCGGTGGCAATATTGCAATGACTGCAGGGCGCGATTCCTGGATGCATGAGGTGGTAGCCGGTGAGGCCAAGACCTGTGAGCCAGAGTGGGTGAGTGCTGAGCATCCCTTGTTCGTCTTGTACACCTCTGGCTCGACCGGAAAACCAAAGGGTGTGCAGCACTCGACGGGCGGCTACTTGCTCTGGGCCATTTTGACTATGAAGTGGACCTTTGATATTAAGCCCAGTGATGTCTTCTGGTGTACTGCCGATATTGGTTGGGTTACAGGACACTCCTACATTACTTACGGTCCACTCGCAGTTGGTTGTACCGAGATTGTGTTTGAAGGCGTACCGACCTATCCGAATGCCGGTCGTTTCTGGGACACCATTCAGAAACACAAAGCAACGATTTTCTACACTGCACCGACGGCAATTCGCTCGTTGATTAAAGCGGCAAGCGTTGACGAATCGGTTCATCCCAAGAAATACGATTTATCGTCCTTGCGTCTCTTGGGTTCCGTTGGTGAGCCGATTAATCCGGAAGCCTGGATGTGGTATTACGAAAACATTGGCGGCTCGCGCTGCCCCATTGCCGATACCTTCTGGCAAACCGAAACTGGCGGGCACATGATTTCCCCATTGCCCGGCGCAACCCCGATGGTTCCAGGGTCCTGCACTTTACCGCTGCCAGGCATCATGGCGGCGATTGTGGATGAGGCAGGTCACGACGTACCGAACGGCAGTGGCGGCATCCTCGTGGTGAAGCGCCCATGGCCTTCGATGATTCGTACCATCTGGGGTGACAACGATCGCTTTGTAAAAGCCTATTTCCCAGAGGAGTTGGGTGGTACTTTGTACCTTGCGGGTGATGGCGCGATTCGTAACAAAGAAACAGGCTACTTCACCATCACCGGCCGTATTGATGATGTGCTGAACGTATCTGGGCACCGTATGGGTACGATGGAGATTGAGTCTTGCTTAGTGGCCAACCCATTGGTTGCTGAGGCAGCGGTAGTCGGCCGTCCTGACGATATGACCGGCGAAGCCATCTGCGCCTTCGTGGTCCTCAAAGGCGGTCGTCCAACCGGTGAAGACGCGAAGAAGCTGGCGATGGAGTTGCGCAATTGGGTCGGTAAAGAAATTGGCCCCATCGCTAAACCCAAAGACGTGCGTTTTGGTGACAACTTACCGAAGACGCGTTCAGGCAAGATCATGCGCCGTTTACTGCGTGTGATTGCGAAGGGCGAGGAAGTGACGCAAGATACCTCGACCTTAGAGAACCCAGCCATCTTGGAGCAGCTGAAGCAGGCTTTATAAGGATCGTAAAACAGGCGATGGCGACTTAAATCGGCATTTTCATTTCGGGCCGTATAATCAATGGCTTCGGAGAGGTGGATGAGCGGTTTAAGTCACACGCCTGGAAAGCGTGCGTAGGGTTAAACCTACCGCGGGTTCGAATCCCGCCCTCTCCGCCATTTTTTAATATTTAGTGCAATTGAAAGCATAACGAAAAAGCCCCTTAGAGTAGGGGCTTTTTCATGTCTTCAGTATCAGAAACGTTAACCCTTCACCATTTCTATTTTTTCTCGGTAGATTTGATTGATTAACTCGGCGAAGTGCGCAGTAAATAGCTTGGCATTGCCTAAGGAGCTATCAGATAACTTTAGCCTTAGGTTTGCGCGTAGATTTGAAAGCGTTTGAATATCACATGCTAAACGTTTAGCTTCCTCAATAAACTCGTCAATACTACTAGTTACACATTCGCTCAGCCCAATTTCATGGAGGATGCTCGATGCTTGATTGGAGGCTGGCGTCTTTCCCGTTCTTGTAATTACGGGAACACCCATCCAGAGAGCTTCGCAACAGGTCGTTGCGCCAGAAAATGGATAGGTATCCAATGCAATATCTGCCTCGTTATAAAAATGAAATAGTGATTCATGATCGCAATCGGCATAAAGCTCAACTCTCGAGTTAACAATGCCATTTGATAAAAAAAGTTCTCTGATTTGATGCCTCAGTTGGGGATCTCGCAAGGATTTCCAGCGTAACTGAATTCTCGAAAATGGTATTGCAATAAGCGTCTTTGACCACATCTCAATACACTCATGATTTACTTTTGAGGTGCTACTAAAGCTACAGAAGGTAATGATGCCGTTCGATAGAGCTGGTAGGCGGTCAATCGGGGGAGCGTAGGGAGGTGCCGTGTAGCAGAAACGTGAGCATGGTAGCTGATAAATGCTTTCAGAAAAAAACTCCTCAGACAGATTTTTTAAGTGCCATTGGTCGAAAATAACCCCATCCATTTGGGGCATATATGTTGAGGCGAAATAACCAAGGTAGCTGAGTTGCACTGGCGCAATTCTGTGGCCAAAGATAGATATTCTGTTTTTTGCGGTATGGCCAGATAAATCAATTAGCACAGCGATATTGTCAGCTTGAATCTGCTTGATTAAATCAGTGTCATTTAGGCTCTCGACAAAGCGAAAATCTGTAACAGCTGAGATTAGATCGTGTGTCAGTTTATCTATTTTGTTATCGGTATAGTAAACCGTGACCGAGTAGTCTTTGCTGAGCTCTCGCAACAATCCAATTGAAAACCATCCAACCGGGTGCTGATTCATGTCGCCCGAAACAAATCCAATTTTCGGCATATCGTTGATTGATTGAGGAGGGTGTGAAGTTTTTTTAACTCCGTATAATTTTTTTAGTGCAGCCTTGGCAATTGGAATATGCTTGCCCTCACTTTCAATATAATTTGAAAGCATTAATACATTTGAGATAGTGCTTGCATCATGCTGGTTATTCACTATGCGATTGGTTAATAGCTCTAATGCCTCAGCGGGTTGCATTTGCTCACAAAGGCTAATCGCTAAGTTATTAATATCGCCAGCGCTCAACTTCTCTTTATTAACGTTATCAAAAAGGGCGGCGGCCTTGCTTGGAAAGCCTAATTGAATAAAAGCGCTCGATAAGGACGTCCTAACGCGATCTTCACAGTGACCGAATTGAAGCATTTGGAGGATTGGAATGGCTTCAGCAATACGGCCTTGCGCAATATATATGTTGGCTTTTTGGAGCTGAATCTCGTCATCGATGCTCGATCCAAAAGCTTCAATTTGCTTAATGACAACTAGTGCCTCATCAAATTTACTTAAACCCATCAAGGCAGAAGAAAGCTCTAAGTAAAGAATGTGATCTGAGGGCGATTCGGTAATAAGCTCCTGGTACTGGGAGGCCGCCAAGGCAAAATTTTTAACGCTGAGGGCATGACGGGCAGATCGAATATCAACTTGCATATCTAACTATCCTGAATAGTGAGATGTAGATTATTTTCCATGCAAGTGGAGCAAAAAGAGTGCTGGTATTTAAGGCTTTCTATTTCAGTGGATGTTTTATCTAAAAAAAATATTTTGGCGTCGATTTCATCTGAAAGGTTTTTGGTGGTCCCGCAACATAGCGCAACGGATCCATCATAATTTATGGCGGTCATATTAAATCGCAACTCACAGTCCATCGAGCCAGACCTTTTTTGCTTTACATTTTTGGCTATTAACTTTGGAGGGAAGAGGAGCTGATCTTCAATACCCGCCGGCGATGGATTTATATCGTTAAGTACTGAATATGCCTTTTCAATTGGCGCCATGATGGCATACGATGGTCGATAACCGAACCCGTAACGATCAGCAAGAGCCTTCACTTGATTTATTTCATCGATTGTATTTTTATAAAGGTGATGTCCAATCCATATTTCAGTTGTAGATTGGTATAAATCTCTAGCTTTTGCCAGTTTTTCAAAATTGGCAATAACAGTTTGGATATCGCCGCGATCATGGGTTATTCCATAAATTTCCTGCTTTAGGCTGGAGATGGAGACCTTAAATCGATCAGGGTTGGCCTGCATTACAGAGTCTATGCGATCAGAAATGTTTAAATTACTTGAAATGAATGAAGTTAAGTTTGCTTCGCGTATTTCTCTGATGAAATCAGGTAAGTGTGGGTTTAGTAAGGGCTCGCTCCAATTAAAAAGCCAGATATCTGGTTTGTAGACTGGATTATCCCTGGAGATTTTTTTTAGAATTTTAGAGAATAGCTCTGGCCCCATGATGCCCTTGGGCATTTCTTGTTGATTTCCTACTGGGCAGGTGGGGCAGCGTAAATTACATCCGCCAACAATATCTATCGCATAAACATATGTTGAGGACTCTATTGGGTGATAGCGCTCTAAGTATTTATTTTGCGTTGGGCTATAAATTATCCGCTCTAGATACTCAGGAATTTCAATTTTTTGTTTGATTTCATGAAAGCTGGCGAAGCGAATATGGTTAAGTTCGGCATACCTTAGCCACTTCTCAGCATGTTTCTTGTACGCGTTTGAAAGATAAATTTGTATCACTAATTCGACCGCTTTTTGCTTATCAATTTCGCCTGTACAGTCCTTGTCAAAAGAATCTTGTACAAGCTGATCTCCTGCGAGGTCGGATTTACGTAGTAAAAGTGTCCCCAAATTGAATAAAGCGCTGGCTTGATTGGGGTTTATCTCTAGCGCAGCTCTATATAAGATTTCAGCTTTTTCTGTTAAATTAAGTTGATAGCATTCAGCAGCTTCTGCAAGTAGTCGGCTTAGTGTTTGGGCGCTCATGTCAATAATTTACAACTAACTCAATGAAATTTAGTAAACCGACACCACTAAGCCTCTTTCTTGTTGCTATGTCAGCGTCAGGCGGGGCTTTGGCGGCTCCTTGTAGTCAAGGCACCTATAGCTCAAACGGACAAAGTACTGCGCCCGGTGGATGTATCTCTGCGCCTGCTGGTTCTTTTGTTGATATTGTTGGCGCCACCGCGGCGACCCTAGCGTCCCCTGGAACCTATCAGCCTAACACTGGCCAAACCTCGGCATTACTTGCTGCGCCTGGATCCTACGTCCCGACCGAGGGTGCCACTGCAGCCATTCTGGCACCCGCCGGCTCTTTTGTATCTAACTCCGGATCCACTGCTGCCACTTTAGCCCCAGTAGGATTTTTTGTGGCAAACCCCGGGGCTACAACGGCAACTGCTGCGCCACCAGGATCTTTTGTGGCAAACCCTGGAGCCGCATCGGCAACACTTGCGCCCCCCGGCTCTTTCGTAAATACTGCTGGCGCCACTGCAGCGACTTTAGCCTCTCCTGGAACTTATCAACCGAATGCTGGGGCTACGTCAGCAATACTTGCTGCGCCTGGATCCTACGTCCCGACCGCGGGTGCCACTGTAGCCATTCTGGCACCCGCTGGCTCTTTTGTATCTAACTCCGGATCCACTGCTGCCACTTTAGCCCCAGTAGGATTTTTTGTGGCAAACCCCGGGGCTACAACAGCAACTCCTGCACCACCGGGCTCCTTCGTATCGAACTCCGGATCCACTGCTGCCACTTTAGCTCCCGTAGGATTCTTTGTGGCCACTAGCGCCGCTTCTGCTGCGACACCAGCCCCAGTTGGCTCTTATGTTTCTAGCGCTGGGTCAACATCGGCCACTTTTGCGCCTATCGGTAGTTATGTTGCCTCTATTGGCCAAGCATCAGCTACTCAAGCTGCTCCAGGTTTTTATACATATGCTCCTGGCGCTTCAAATCAGGTGCCAGCTGGCTTGATAGCCGGCCCCTTAAATTCGACTATCCGAGCAAATGAGGCGATCACTCGGGACGTCAGTTCTATGATCGATGACAAGAGTGATTCAACCATTAAGACTTCCTTTTACTTTCAGGGCGGCTCGGTCGATCAAGTTGGTCAATCCTCAGGGGCTAAACAGAATATTTCCTTTTGGGGTCTAAATTTACTTGGTAATCTATTCGGCACTAAGGATGAACCTGCTGGGGTGTTGGTAAACGTAAGTTCAACAAGTTATTCCGCGGGATCCGATGGAAGTGGTAATGGTCTGGGTCTAAGTCTTGGCTTGTTTAAAAAGCTGCAGGTTGAGACTGCAAAATTTGTTGGCTCTTTACTGGTTGGTAACTATAACTACAACAGCACCCGTCAAAGTCTGACTCAAGGTATGGCCTTGGGCTCTTCTGCGGACATACAAAATGCTACCGGTAATACAAACGTGAATACCTATGGCGTTAATATCTTGGGTTCAATTCCACTGACTAAATCTTTGCCTAATTTGGACGGTTTTTTAAACCTTGCAGTCACGAATTATGCTTATAAAGGTATGAATGAATCTGTTAGTGGACAAGGAGGCAATCCAAGCGCTGGCCTCAACGTTTCATCAATGAATTACCTATCTATTCCGGCTACTCTTGGTTTCAAATACACATTGCTGGATCCCTCCAGCAAAGAGAGTCGCGGTTCGATATCGGTGGGTTACAAGTATGATTTTGGGAATTCATCAACCCTGAATATGTCTACACAATCCAGTTCGAGTTACCAATTCGGTTTACCGATTGCCTTAACGAATGCTCGCGCCACTGTGATCGAGGTGTCTTCTGCTAACTATGAATTGCGGAAAAATCTGAGCTTATCAGCGGCAATTTCCACAGAGTTTTCTAACACCTATTCGTTCTATCAAGGAAATTTACGGCTTCGTAAGTCTTTTTAAAAAATCCCGCTCGGGTAGTTTTTGTACTTGAGCCATTTCAATGACATGTTCTTGCATCGTCTTTGTGTCTATGGGTAATGCAAGTGCCTGAGGCTCGGGATAGCATTGTTACCGTAGTTAAGATGCTTTCAGCTTAAATGTGATCATTTTGCCGAGCGCAGCGGCGGCGCTGGTCAAGGTCAGTAAGGTCAGGCTCGTATCCGATTCATCCAACAATCGGTTAAGAGCTGCGCGGCTAGTGCGCATTTTCTTTGCCATTACTGTCTTTGTAAGTTTTTGCTTTGTCATTTCTTGTTCAATTTGCCAGGCGATGACGCGTTTCACCGCTACCGCGCTAGCGTGATCCAGGATAGATTCTTCGCTCAAGAAATCATCAAAGTTACTGCCAATGTGCTTTTTCTTCATACTCGCCCCCTTAACTGCTTGACCCTGTCTTTTGTCAAATTGCCTTGTTCCGTTTTATAAAAGTAGATATCAAGGACAGGTATTCTCATCCAAGTAGCGTACCAATTATGATACATATCTTACATCATCTTTTACTGAAAAGTGTCTAGGAAAGCGTTGATTAGATTTGGTGGAAGGCCAACTTGTTTGATAATTGCTTAAATGCCTAACTTTTTGAATAACCTGTACCGCTCACGTGCGCTGCGCTATTCGCTGCTAGCCATTGGTGTATCGATCGCAGCATCTTGGCTGCTGATCATGACTTGGGGTGTCCATTACGTAAAGCAATCGATTGAGGACTACAGCGCCAAGATCGGCTACCGCATCGAGTACAGCGATCTGCGCATTGCGCCCTTGCAGTTGCGACTGGAATTGGATGAAGTGAAGTTATCGAGCCGCGACGCAAATGCCATTCCCTTATTTACGCTGCGCCGTGGTATATTGCAATTGGATTTACCTGCCATCCTTGCCGGCCGGATCGGCATTCGAGAAATTCAGTTAACGGATCCGCAATTCCATGTGGAGCGCAGATTACAGTCAGGCAAGCCGGGTCTGTGGAATTGGCAATCCTTTGTGGCCGCAGTCAGCAAAGTACTGCCTCCAAAAAATCCAGCATCGCCCCCGAAACAAATTGAGATAGCGCGCTTTAGCATCGCGGGCTTGACCTTATCGTTAGACGATCAGCCTAATCGCTATCGCCATGATTTTGGTCCGATTGGTTTGGAATTGCGTGATCTGGCGAACTTCAGCAAGCAGGGTAAGCAGGGCACTCTCGAGGGCGACTATCAAATTGATCTGGGTAAGCTCGATATCCGTTTGCCCAATTCGACGCAGCGTATTCAGGTGGGAGCTGTGCAATTGGCAGGCGGCATTCGGGCAGGTGAAGGTGATCTATTGGCAATTGATTTGGCAGCCACTTTAGATTCTGGAAAAGTGACATCACGCTGGCTTTTGGGTGCAGCAAGCGATACCCTTTCTGGCGATATTCAGTTAGAGCAGTTACCACTGATTCCCTTGATGCCTTTTTTGCCTAGTAATAAGCCGCTGGTGATGCAAAGCGGGGTTCTTAATGGATCATTGCAATTTGCGTTGGAACCAAGCGCGTGGTCAATTAAAGGTAATTTTCTAATTCCCGAATTGTTTGTGCGTGAGTCAAATGTGACAGCGCCGCTGCTGGCGTGGAAAGAAGTCAAGATAGAGCAATTGCAGTTTAAAAAATTCAATGACGGACGAAGCCATTTGTCCGTTCATGAACTGCAATTACTGCAGCCCGAGATTCAGTATGAGATTAATGAAAAGGGCTTCTCTAATTTTCGCCGCTTGTTTATGAAGGGCGGCGATAGCGAGGTGCCCGCGACTGAAGCTCCCACCAAAACTGAAGACCAAGGAAAAGCGCCCGAAGAAAAAAATCCGAGCCCCAGCCCAGCAGCAAAAGAGCCCACTCTATTTACGCTGGATCTGCGCTCGGTGCAATTGCGTGATGCTAATTTGCTATTCACAGACCTGGCAATTAAGCCGAAGGTACAGGTGGCGATTCGTAAGCTGAAGGGTTCAATTCTGGGTATCAGCAATGAGCCAGGCCACTTTGCATCGGTTGCGCTCGATGGGCTTGTGGCTGGGACGGGGAGCGTACGCGCCACCGGACAAATGGCCTTTGATGATCCGCGCCTCAATCACGACATGCAGTTGCAATTTCGCAATCTGCCTTTAAGCGATTCCAATCCCTACTTCATGGCATTTGCTGGGCGTCACATTTTAGGCGGTCGACTTGATCTCACACTCAATTACAAATCGGCCCAAGGGCAACTCAAAGGTCAAAATCGTTTTGTGATTAAAAAAATTGAGCTCGGTGAGGAGGTGCCAGAGTTCACGGGTAAGCGCTTACCTCTCGGTTTAGCCGTTGCCTTACTGGAAGACTCAGATGATGTGATTGATGTGAAGATTGACATTGCAGGTAACGTCAATTCACCGGAGTTCAGTGCAACTGGACTGGTATGGCAAGCTGTCCGTACAGTACTGACGAATGTAGTGACTGCGCCATTTCGGGCGCTTGCATCCTTACTGGGCATGCAGGGTGATCCGGCAATTTATGCCATTCCCGGCGAGGCCGCATTCTTGCCTGCGGATCAAGAGCGCTTTACGCAATTTGGTGACTTGCTCGTCAAACGTCCCCATGCCACGCTCGAGCTGATTGGGACGTATGACCCTGAGTTCGATCGCCAAGAGCTAGCGAGGGCGAGGGCAGATCGCGCCATATTGACAGCATCGGGATTCAAGCTTGAGGCGAACGCGCCACTGCCGGTGCCGAGTCTTTCTGACAAGCGCATTCAAGCCGGTATTAAATCAGCCTATGCTGCGGAGATTGGTCGTATTAAGTTAACCCAGCGAATCCTGACCTTGCCGGATACGGTAGAGCGCTACCAGCAATTGCGCCAAGAACTGATAACCCACTTTGTGGTGGACGATGCGCAGTTGCAGGCTTTGGCCAATGCGCGGGCGCGTGTAGCGCAAGAAGCGATGCTCAAATCCAATCCAGCCCTTGGGGAGCGCATTCGCTTAAGCGCGCCTAAAGCGGTGACAGCCCAGCGTGAAGGAATTCCGCTCGAAATAGCCTTGGGCGCAAAGTAGGTCCTGGCGCCGCTGGGGTGATAGACTTGTCCATATGAATTCATCCAATTTTGCACGTCTCTCCCTCGCCGCCTTCATTGCCCTCGGTTTGAGTGGCTGCGGTACGGTAGAGTCGGCAGCGCGCGACGATTGCACCTCCATCGGCTGGAGCATTGGTAGCGCAGGCTACGAGGACTGCTTTCGGGCGCGGGTTCGTGAGCGCAATATGGACTACAGCCGACCATCGGATTTAACGCCAGCGCCCAGCCTGATCTAAGCGGTTTTCGGCATTCCCTAAATCTAGGGTAAACCCTCAGTATTACCCCTACAAAACGCTCTTGAGCGCCGTCAAGGACTTACCCCTGTAAATCCACCAAAATCATGTAAACAATATGGTTTTGCGCCTGTAACTGTAAGGCTGTTTCCAACCGAGATTAGAGATCAATAGACTATGAATCACCCCAAGCCATCCGAAGCGGTCGAAGCTGTTGCGCTAGCGACAGTGAATGATTTACGGGAAACCATTCGGCGCAAAAGCAAGTTGAAAGGCCGTCAAGCCGATGATGCGTCGATTGCGGAAGTGCGCCAGCTGATTGGTGAGGCTCCGCACCGCCGTGATCTCTTAATCGAACATTTACACAAATTAAATGACGCCTACCGTGCCTTGCATGACCGTCATTTGGTGGCCCTTGCCAAAGAAATGAATTTGCCAATGGCAGAGGTCTATGAAGTTGCCACTTTCTACCACCACTTTGAAGTGGTTCGTGGCGATGATCCAGTTGCCGATATTACGGTACGCGTGTGCGATGGACTCTCCTGTGAACTCGCTGGCGCAAAAACGCTCTTAAGTCGTTTGCCTGCGATTTTAGGTAATCCAAAAGTCAAAGTAATTGCAGCGCCGTGCGTCGGTCGCTGTGAGCAAGCACCGGTAGCCGTAGTGCATCAATATCCTGTTTTATTTGCAAGTACAGAGACGGTTGCAGCAGCAGTAGCGAATAAGCAGTTATCTCATCCCTTAGCTAGCGACAGCGGTAATTTCGAGCCAGCCGATTTGGCAGAAAAAGGCGTTTCGCCACAAGGCCATGATCAAGCCGTTTCACCCGATTATGTTGGCTATGAAACGTATCGCGCTAAGGGCGGTTACGCTTTAGCGGCGGAACTCATCAGCGGCAAGCGCGATGGTGAGTTAGTTATCAAAGCCATGGAGGACTCCGGTCTACGCGGTTTGGGCGGCGCCGGCTTTCCGGCAGGACGCAAGTGGCGCATTGTTAAAGATCAACCCGCACCCAAACTCATGGCCGTCAACATCGACGAAGGTGAGCCTGGCACATTTAAGGACCGCACGTATTTAGAGCGCGATCCCCATCGCTTCTTAGAAGGGTTGCTGATTGCTGCAAGCGTAGTTGGCATTGATGCCTGCTACATCTATTTGCGTGATGAGTACCACGGTTGCCGTGAGCTGCTTGAGCGTGAAATCGCTAAGCTGCAAGCCAATCCCCCATTTAAGTTGCCCTTGATTGAACTGCGTCGCGGCGCTGGGGCTTATATTTGCGGCGAAGAGTCAGCGATGATTGAAAGTATTGAAGGCAAGCGTGGCGAACCCCGCATGCGCCCTCCCTACATTGCCCAAGTTGGTTTATTTGGCCGTCCAACACTCGAGCATAACTTTGAGACCCTATACTGGGTGCGCGACATTGTGCAGCGTGGCCCACAGTGGTTTAGCAGCTACGGTCGCCATGACCGCAAAGGCCTACGTAGCTTTAGCGTGAGTGGCCGAGTGAAGTTGCCTGGCGTTAAATTAGCCCCAGCTGGCATCACTATTCAGGAACTGATCGATGAGTACTGCGGCGGCATGCAAGATGGCCATCGCTTTTATGGATATTTGCCCGGCGGCGCCTCGGGCGGAATTTTGCCCGCCACCCTGAATACCATTCCACTGGACTTTGATACTTTGCAGCCTTACGGTTGTTTCATCGGCTCTGCAGCTGTGATGGTCTTTAGTGATAAAGACAAAGCACGTGATGCGGCCCTGAACGTCATGCACTTTTTTGAGCATGAGAGTTGTGGTCAGTGCACGCCTTGCCGCGTTGGTACCAGCAAAGCAGCCGAACTCATGCAAGCTAAATCATGGGATAAAGCCACATTAGAAGATTTAGCCACCGTGATGGTCGATGCCTCGATTTGTGGCCTTGGCCAAGCCGCCCCTAATCCGATTCGCTGCATTGCGAAGTACTTCCCAGAAGAGGTCGCTTAAATGAACGCCCCTGTAAATCCAAACGAACTCCAATTGCAAACGGTGGAGTTCAAGCTCGATGGTAAGACCATTATTTCGTATGAAGGCGAGACCATTCTGAAGGCGGCTAAACGCCATGGAGTGGATATTCCCCATTTGTGTTTTAAAGACGGCTATCGTCCCGATGGTAATTGCCGTGCATGCGTCGTCGAGATTAACGGCGAGCGCACCTTAGCACCCAGCTGCTGCCGCAGTGCTACGCCCGGCATGGATGTCAAAGCCAATAGCGAGCGTGCGCTTAAGAGTCAAAAATTAGTACTGGAAATGTTGTTATCGGACATGCCAGATGAAGGGTATAAGTGGGTAGGAGACAGCGACGAAGAACAGCGCCAACAACAACACGGCGAACTGAGCACTTGGGCCACGCGCCTGGATGTTCAGGTTCGACCAGAACTAAAGGCGTTGCGTCGCAAACAGCCGGCTGCAGATATTTCGCATCCGGCAATGGCGGTCAATTTAGACGCCTGTATTCAGTGTAATCGCTGCGTCCGCGCTTGCCGTGAAGAGCAAGTTAACGACGTGATCGGTTATGCGATGCGCGGTGCGCACAGCGAGATCGTATTTGATCTAAATGATCCAATGGGCGATAGCACCTGCGTTGCCTGTGGTGAGTGCGTGCAGGCTTGCCCCACGGGGGCATTAATGCCCAAAGGCTTGATTGGCTCGCAAACCGTCGATCGCAAGGTTGACTCGGTCTGCCCATTCTGCGGCGTGGGTTGCCAAATTACCTATAACGTTAAGGATGAAAAAATCGTTAGCGTGGAAGGTCGTGATGGTCCCGCAAACCACAATCGCCTTTGTGTGAAGGGCCGTTTTGGTATGGACTACATCCATAATCCACAGCGCCTAACTAAACCCTTAATTCGCAAGCCAGGCGTACCCAAAGACGAGAATGCGATTCAGAACCCACAGGACTGGTCCCATATCTTCCGGGAAGCAACTTGGGAAGAGGCATTGGAGTTTGCTGGCGGCGGTCTAAAAAAACTCAAAGACCAATATGGCAATAAGGTACTCGCCGGTTTTGGTTCTGCGAAGGGTAGTAATGAAGAGGCGTACTTGTTCCAAAAGCTGGTTCGTACTGGCTTTGGTAGCAATAACGTGGACCATTGCACCCGTCTATGCCATGCCTCATCCGTTGCCGCTCTTTTGGAGGGTGTTGGTTCGGGTGCGGTGAGTAACCAGGTGAACGACGTTGAGAACTCCAGTCTGATTCTTCTAATTGGTTCAAACCCCACCGCCAACCATCCGGTTGCTGCGACATGGTTCAAGAATGCCGCCAAGCGGGGAGCCAAGATTGTGCTCTGTGATCCACGCATTACCGACATTGGTAAGCATGCTTGGCGCACGTTACAGTTCAAGCCAGATACCGATGTGGCTATGCTCAATGCCATGATCTACACCGTGATCGAAGAGGGTTTGTGTGACGAGAATTTCATTCGCGATCGTGCCAATAACTTTGAGGCTCTAAAGGAAAATATCAAAGGCTACAGTCCAGAAGCGATGGCGCCGATCTGCGGCATTCCAGCAGAAACCTTACGTGAGGTTGCGCGTGAGTTTGCGACCACCAAGTCCGCCATGATTTTATGGGGCATGGGTGTCAGTCAGCACGTTCACGGCACGGATAATGCCCGTTGCTTAATTGCGCTGGTGAGCATTACCGGTCAAATTGGCAAGCCAGGCTCTGGCTTGCACCCACTCCGCGGTCAAAATAACGTGCAGGGCGCCAGCGATGCTGGATTAATTCCAATGATGTTCCCCAACTACCAGCGTGTTGACCACGATGCTGCCCATGCTTGGTTTGAGAATTTCTGGGGTACTAAGCTGGATAAGAAGCCAGGTTATACCGTGGTTGAGATCATGCACAAGATCACAGCGCCCGATAGCGATCCCGATAAGATTCGTGGCATGTATGTTGAGGGTGAAAATCCTGCCATGAGCGACCCGGATTTGAACCATGCTCGCCATGCCTTAGCCTCTCTCGAGCATTTAGTCGTGCAAGATATTTTCATGACTGAAACCGCCTTGCTAGCAGACGTCGTATTGCCTGCGAGTGCTTGGCCCGAAAAGACGGGCACCGTTAGCAATACCGACCGCATGGTGCAGATGGGCAAACGTGCTGTTAATCCTCCGGGTGATGCAAAGCCCGATTTGTGGATCATTCAAGAAATTGCTAAGCGCATGGGCCTGAATTGGAATTACACAGGACCAGAGGCAGGTGTAGCAGCCGTCTATGAGGAAATGCGTCAAGCCATGCATGGCGCTATCAAAGGCATTACTTGGGAGCGTCTTGAAAGAGAGTCGAGCGTCACCTATCCTTGCTTATCCGAAGAGGATCCCGGTCGTCCAATCGTATTTGATGATCATTTTCCTACCTTGGATGGTAAAGTGAAATTGGTTCCCGCCGATATCATTCCGGCAAATGAGCGCCCCGATAGTGCGTATCCATTTGTGCTCATCACAGGTCGGCAGTTAGAGCATTGGCATACGGGCAGTATGACGCGCCGCGCTACGGTACTCGATGCGATTGAACCTCTGGCTACCGTGTCGATGAATGGTGCTGATATGACGCAACTGGGCGTCACTGCGGGTGATGTGATTACGGTGGCTTCACGCCGTGGCCAGGTCGGCATCCATGTACGCCGGGATGACGGCACCCCACGCGGTGTGATCTTCATACCGTTCGCCTACTATGAAGCAGCTGCCAACCTGATCACGAACGCAGCATTGGATCCAGTTGGGAAAATCCCGGAGTTCAAGTACTGTGCTGTTGCAGTGACAAAAGGTGGTGAGGCCGCAACGCAGATTGGTTACGGCACCAACGACCCCAAAGGCAAAGCAGCGGTTCCAGCGTAAAGGGCGGCTAGCCCGCATTTGTCAGTAAGGCAGACAGCCAGATCAAAGGCCTCGTTAACAGCGAGGCCTTTTTCTTTTAAGTGCCTGCTGGTAGAACGCAGTTTTACTACAATTGTAGTAAAATAGACGAACTAATAGGAGGCTCTATGGGAATGCCAGTAAGAATTGATGAAAATTTATATGAATTAGCAAAATCAGAAGCTAAATCTGAGCACCGCACAATCGCGGGTCAAATTGAGTTTTGGGCCAAAGTGGGCCGTGCTGCAATTGATAATCCGGATCTGCCTGTTTCATTTATTACCGAAGCACTAGCATCACTCTCTGAGCCCAGAGAGCAAGGAACCCCTTTTGTGCCTCGCTCTAGGAAACGCTAATGCCGTATGCAATCATTCAAACTAGGCGTTTTGCAAGACAGTATAAAAAATTGAATGAAAGTACTGCAAAAGATTTAGATAATGCTGTGCTGCAGGTATCTGAAAAACCTACCCTTGGCGAAAAGAAAAAAGGGGATTTAGCAAATTTAAGGGTTTATAAGTTCAAAAGTAAAAATCAGCTTTACTTACTTGGCTATAGCCTAGATGATGGGCTGAGGCTTCTGTATTTAGAGGCTGTCGGAGCCCATGAAAATTTTTACCGTGACATTAAAAGATAAAAATAAATAGATGCAATTTAAATCACCCAATCTAAGCGATAAGAGCTTACCCGTCCTGATCATTGGCGCCGGCCTAGCTGGGCTAACGGTCGCCTTGGATTTGGCCAAGACGCAAAAAGTAGTATTGATGGCCAAGCGCGGCCTAGGTGAAGCTGCTACGGCTTGGGCGCAGGGTGGCATTGTCGGGGTAGTCGACAAAGAACATGACAGCATTGATGCACATGTTAGCGATACCCTCAACGCCGGTGCTGGCCTCGTCGTGGAATACACCGCCCGTTATATTGCGGAAGAGAGTGCGGCAGCGATTCAGTGGCTAGTCGATCAAGGTGTGCCCTTTACTACTGACAAAGATGGCCCAATGGGTTTGCACCTCACGCGTGAAGGCGGGCATAGTCAGCGCCGCATCGCTCATGCTGCCGATGCCACTGGTAAGGCTATACACGAGGTATTGCTTGATCACGCTCGAGCCAATCCCAATATTACGATTTTGGAACATTGGATTGCGCTCGACCTCATTACCAATCGCCACCTCGGCGCCAAAGAAAAACGCAATCGCCCCAACCGCTGCTACGGCGTCTATGCACTAGACATCAATACCAATCACGTTGAAACCGTAGCTGCTAAGTCGGTGGTTTTGGCGACTGGCGGGGTAGGTAAGGTCTACCGTTACACCAGTAATCCCGACACCGCTACGGGCGATGGCATTGCCATGGCTTGGCGTGCGGGCTGCCGCGTGGGGAATATGGAGTTCATTCAGTTTCATCCTACGTGCTTGTATCACCCCAGCGACCGTACATTCTTGATTACGGAAGCATTGCGAGGCGAAGGCGGTACCTTGCAATTACCTGACGGTACGCGCTTTATGCCAGAGCACGATGACCGTGGCGAGTTAGCGCCCCGCGACATTGTGGCGCGTGCCATCGATTTTGAAATGAAAAAACACGGCCTTGATTACGTCAACCTCGATGCGACGCATTTGGGTGAAGCGTTTATCAAAGAGCATTTCCCGATGATCTACGCGCGCTGCTTAAGCCTGGGCTTGGATATCACGAAAGAGCCCATTCCCGTAGTACCCGCAGCCCACTACACCTGCGGCGGCGTTGTCACCGATTTACACGGCAAGACCGATCTACCCGGCCTCTATGCAGTCGGTGAGGCAACCTATACCGGCCTGCACGGCGCCAATCGCTTGGCGAGCAATTCACTTCTGGAATGTGTGGTGATTGGCAAGGCAGTAGCGCAGGATATTGCCACTGCAGAGACACCCCAGCTACCAAGTCTTCCTCTCTGGGATGAGAGCCAAGTGGAAGATGCCGATGAGCAAGTGGTCATTGCCCATAACTGGGATGAGCTACGCTCCCTCATGTGGAACTACGTGGGCATCGTACGTACCAACCGGCGCCTCGAGCGGGCACTGCACCGGATTGAGCTGTTGCGTAATGAAGTGCAGGAGTATTACAGTAATTTCAGAGTAACGCGTGACTTAATTGAGTTACGTAATTTACTGGAATGTGCCGAACTCATCGTGCGTTCGGCTCTGCTGCGTAGGGAGAGCAGGGGATTGCATTACAGCCGCGATTACCCTGAGACCTGGGCGGTATCCTACCCCACGATTTTGACGCCCAGATCGGGTAATAAGCCGGCTGTAAAGTAAAGCAGCGAATAAGCGATGGCTAAGGCGCTCATCGGACTGAAGCTGGGTGTCGTCGCTGCCTTGCTTGGCGGCATGCTGTCATGTGCTACTGGAGAAGATGGCCTGGCTGATCAGCTCTATCGCTACCCAGGCGGTAGCATCACCGTGATAGACGATTATGGTGATTGCTACTTGTCCTTGCGAGGGAAGATTGCACCAGCACTAGAGCCGGTGATGAACCGCGCTTTACAGAATCTGGCCAGCCGAGAGTGCGTTGAAACGATTGTGATCATTCGTTCTTTGGGTGGCGACCTCGCAACGGCCATGCACATAGGTCGTGAACTGCGTTCTGCTGGCGTCTCGACTGATATTCACCAATATTGCGACTCGGCATGTAGCTTTCTATATATTGGCGGTGCCAGGCGTTTAGCGCATCTGGATTCAAATATTAATCGCAAATCGAAGTTAGGGATACATCAGCCTAGCTCCGATCTATTCTTTGGGCGCTGTATCTCGGAATCGAATGACCCAATGACTGTTGGGCAAATTAAGAACTACTTGGCGACCATGCTGCCCACTGAAGCAGCACAGTATTTCTATAAAGCCATGTTTAGTGAGTCATGCAAGACGATCGGTTATCTCAATGCAGAAACGATGCTGAAAATGGGGATTGCGACTGATGGGGTAGACCATCACTAAGTTTTTCTTCACAGCAATAAATCAATTCAAGGCAGTAAGGTGCTTATAAATTAGTTCTTTTGCGCAGCCGCAATGTGAATGGTAAGACCTAGAGCAGTCATTACTCGAAGTACGGTGTCAAATGTAGGCACACGATCGCCAGATAGGGCTTTGTATAAGCTTTCTCGGGAGAGGCCGGAATCACGTGCAATTTCAGTCATTCCTTTGGCGCGCGCAATATCACCCAATGCTTTAGCTATAAAAGCAGTATCGCCATCCGCCTCTTCAATGCAGGCCTCTAAATATGCCGCCATTTCGAGTGGTGTTCGGAGGTGCTCCGCAACATCGTATTTGGAAGTGATTGTTTTTTTCATTTGGAACCCCTTATAAGTTCTTTGCTAGTCGATGGGCAATTTTTATATCCCGTGACTGCGTACTTTTATTGCCGCCGATTAACAAAATGACTAGTTTCACACCCTTTTTTGTGTAGTAAATACGGTAGCCTGGCCCAAAGTCCACCCTCATCTCAAAAACTTTTTCCCCAACAGATTTTGAGTCCCCTGGATGACCCCATGCGAGGCGTTCTATTCGAGCCTGAATTCGTGCCCTTACTTTGGTGTCAAAAAGGTTATCGAGCCACTGCGAGTACTGTTCGGTTTTAATTATTTCTACCATTCGCAAGTGTAACCTATAGGCTACACATTGTCAACCTAGACTAACAACTGTTCTTTAGGTGTTTGATATCCGTAGCGAATAATCCACCGCACTAACATCTTTGGTGAGCTTACCAATCGAGATACGATCAACGCCAGTTGCAGTAATGGCGCGGAGTTGATCTAAGCTCACGCCACCCGATGCCTCAAGTAAAGCGCGGCCATTTGTAAAGGCAACAGCCTCTTTCATTTGAGCAGTAGTGAAGTTATCAATCAAAATACTTTTCGCTCCAGCGGCAAGCGCCTCTTCTAGTTCAGCCTGATTTTCGACTTCCACCTGAATGTCTACACCTGCATTCAGTAGCCGTGCCGCCTGGAGTGCCGCAGTAATACTGCCTGCTGCTGCAATGTGATTTTCTTTAATCAGAATGCCATGCCATAAGGCAAGCCGTTGATTGTGGCCGCCGCCAATACGAACGGCATACTTTTGCGCTTGACGTAGCCCCGGAATAGTTTTGCGCGTATCGAGTACTACGCAGCCATTGGGATTGGGGCTAGCACCTGCAATCGCATCCACATGGGCGCGTGTACTAGTCGCAGTCCAGGACAGGGTTTGTAAAAAATTCAGGGCAGGGCGTTCGGCACTCAGCAGTGCACGGGCATCGGCCTCGATGGTGCAGACAGTGCTATCGGCTTGCATGGTATCGCCCTCGGCATATTGCCACGCAATCACAGCTTTTGGGTCTAACGCTCTGATGACTCCCTCAAACCAATCAATGCCGCACAGTACCGCGCTTTGGCGTACGATGATCTTGGCATGGGCTGTTTTGTTTGCGGGTACCAGTTGGGCGGTCCAATCGCCGGTACCGATGTCTTCTGCCAAGGCGTCGGCGATATTGCGCGCACGCGCCGCATCTAAAGTTTCGTTTTGAGTGGTCATACTTTTCATTGGTGATGACATTATTTATGCCGCGCCAATATTCTTCACAAAACCGTGTTGTGCTTTGGCCAACAAATCCGGATGGTCTTTCGTAAAGGTCAGCATGCGCTCAATGCAGTTGAAGGCTTCTTGGCGTGTAGGCTCTGCTACAAATACTTCGCCGCTCTCCTTTTCGAGGCAATCCAAAATATCAAGTAACCCATTCATCGCCATCCAAGGGCAGTGGGCGCAGCTCTTGCAGGTTGCGCTATCTCCCGCCGTCGGCGCTTCAATCAACACCTTATGGGGTGCCAGCTGGCGCATGCGGTGCAAGATGCCTTTATCGGTAGCAACAATGTATTCGGTGGCGCTGCCATCCACTACAGCTTTAATCATGGCAGAGGTTGAGCCCACTACATCGGCTTGATTCACCACGCTTTGAGGTGATTCAGGGTGAACCAGAACCTGAGCATGAGGATGCTTGGCACGCAGTGCCGCCAATTCTTCGCCCTTGAATTCATCATGAACGATGCAAGCGCCGTTCCATAGCAGCATATCTGCACCAGTTTGTTCTTGAATGTAGCGACCCAAATGACGATCGGGCGCCCACAGAATTTTTTTACCCTGTTCTTTCAGTTGATGCACGATAGCGAGAGCACATGAGCTCGTCACCATCCAATCGGCTTGCGCCTTGACCGCTGCGCTGGTATTGGCATACACCACTACTACGCGGTCGGGATGCATTGCCCGAAACTGGGCAAAGTCAGTCGCATCACAGCCAAGATCAAGCGAGCAGGTGGCCTCAAGGTCAGGCATAAACACCCGTTTTTCTGGACTCAGGATTTTGGCTGTTTCTCCCATGAAACGAACGCCCGCCACAATCAGGTTTTGCGCGGCATGGTTTTTTCCAAAGCGCGCCATCTCTAGGGAGTCCGAAACAAAGCCTCCGGTCTCCATGGCAAGGTCTTGAATATCACCGTCCACATAGTAGTGCGCCACTAAAACAGCATCTTTTTCCTTTAAAAGCTGCTTAATGCGCTTAACTACCGCTAATTTTTCATTTTGGGCTAGGTGGTGGGGCGCTTTTGCCCAGGCCTGTGCGATACAGGTGGCCCCACTGGCATTTTGCTGTGGGTAATCGAACTGAATGGGTGCTTCCTTAACTGAATTCATACGAAATACTACCCTGTTTGGAGCTGTATTTCTAAAAATGCTACTGGTTTATACGGAGTGGGAAGTTGGCTGTTCGAAAATGGACTGACTAAATTCGATTTGAGCTGTCATTCACCTTAGGGCGAATGTGCCTAAGGCAAATAAGGCAAAGCCACTAGGCCATTCAAATTGCCACTAATTCGGTGCATTTTGAAGCATATGAACCTAGTTATAATTCGTGCCAATTCCTTGAATTTAATAAATAAAGATGCCCACTCCGATCAGCTCATCCCCTTTTCCTTTGTCAACTGTTGCGCGCTTGCTCGCTCTTTCCGGAATGGTGCTGGGCTCTGGTCTTGTTATGGCTCAAGCCGGTGGCATTGATGCTGGCGCATTGCAGCGCGGTCTTGAGCAGCAATTGCCGAGTCCATCCCCCCTTGCTTTGCCAGAGCCGACAGCGCCAGCTCCATCCCCGGCGCAGCCAGCAGGTCAAAGTGAGGTACGTTTCGAAGTGAAGTCTTTTGTGCTGGAAGGAGTCAATACGATTCCTGAGGCAAAGGTACAGGCCGTATTAAAAGAATGGGTAGGGCGCCCCGTTAATTTTGATGATTTACAAAAGGCTTGCGATGCGATTGTGAATCTATATCGCGCTAGCGGCTTTACGGTTCAAGCGATTTTGCCGCCGCAAAAAATTGCTGATGGGGTTGTGCGCATTTTGGTCACTGAGGCGAAGCTCAGTAGCGTGTTTGTCGATACACCGCAAGGAGAAACCCGGTTCAATAAAGACAAGGCCGCGGAATATATTACCTACGCCAATGCCTTAGGCGAGCCGCTCAATACCAAAGCAATTGAACGCGCGCTGATTATCTTGAATGAAACGCCCGGCGTACTCGTTAGTAGTCAACTGGAGCCCGGCCAAAAGGATGGCGAAACTGCGCTGCGCCTACAACTGACCCAGCCTAAGCAGTGGTATCAAGGCAAGGTTGAAGCAAATAACTACGGTAGCCGTTCGACTGGCGCCAATCAAGGCGTGATTGCCCTCACCGCCATTAATCCTACGGGTATTGGTGATTCGGCATCGGTCAACGCCATTTACTCCGAAGGCTCGCAATACGTCCAGGGCGCCTATTCTTTACCGGCTTCGCCCAATGGCCTGCGCCTGGGTGCCTCAGGAACATTCCTGAATTATAAAAACGTCAGTACCTATGCCACCAGTGCTGGCGGCGGTTATGGCGATGCTTGGACCGGCGGTGTGAGCGCCGCTTACCCTTTGGTACGTAAGCAGGGTACTAACGTCAATGTGACATTTAATTACGACATCAAAAGTTATACCAACAAGAATTTACTCAATCTATCTACCATTAGCGCGTACACCATCAACAATGCAACATTAGGCCTTTCTGGTAATCACTACGATTCCTTTGGTGGCGGTGGTATTAGCGCCGGTTCGGTGAGCATCGTGTCCGGGAATTTGAATATTTCCCCAACGAGTTTGCAAGGCTTTGGCGCCTTTACTCCTTCGAACTTCACGAAGCTCGTTTTCTCGGGTAATCGCAATCAACAAATTACGGCAGACGGATCGACTACGGCCTTTGTATCGGTCAATGGCCAACTTGCCTCGGTGAACTTAAATTCCGCTGAGCAGATTTATATGGGCGGTCCCTACGGCGTACGCGCTTATCCTGTGGCGCAGGGCGGTGGATCGCAAGGCGCTGTTGCAAGCGCCGAGCTGCGCCATCAATTTCCGCAGCGCATATTGGCAAGCGTTTTTTTTGACGCCGGCATGGTACAGCAGTACAAATCCAGCGCCACTTACGAGCAACTGAAAGGCCTAACCAATGCCAGCAATACCTACACTTTGATGGGTGCTGGCTTTGGGGTTAAGTGGGATTGGGAGGGTTGGAACCTGGGCGCGATGGTGGCTTGGAAGGTGGGCAGCAATCCACTCTATAGTCAGAATGGAGTCCCTGTAAATACCGATGGTACGAATACCAATCCCCGCGGTTGGATTACCGCGAGCTATCAGTTTTAATTGCAAAGCCTGTTCATTGGGCTGATTGATCAAAGGATTGCATTATGAGGTCTCATAGCGGCGCACTCGCTTGCATCATCGCAATCCTTGGTTCGGGCATTGCTCCTACTGTCCTAGGGCAGACAGACACAAAGGCTCCTGCCACTTCAGAGACCAAACCCGATTTTGAGTTTGTCGCCAGCGTGAATGGCACTGCCATTACGCAAGGCTTACTAAACCTCACGGTTCGGACTTTAGTGAACCAAGGGCAAACCGACTCCCCAGAATTACGTCAAGCGGTTAAAAATGATTTGATTAACAAAGAGCTCGTTGCGCAAGAAGCAACGCGCTTGGGTTTGGCAAATAGCATTGATTTTCCAGATCAGATTGCGCAACTCCGCCAGAACTTACTTTTACAAGCATTTTTAGAGAATCACTTTAAAAAGAATCCCATCACCGATGCGCAGTTGCGCGAAGAGTACGACCGTCAGCGCAAACTGATGGGGGATACAGCCAATGCATTTCAGTATCGCGTCAGCCAAATCGTCGTTTCAACTGAAACCGATGCGATGGATTTAATTCGCCGCCTGCAAAAAGGGGAGTTGTTTGGCCGCCTAGCCCAAGAGTTTTCACTCGACACTGCTTCAAAAGCCCAGGGTGGGTCTCTAGGCTGGATGATGACGGGGCAGGTGATCCCGGCGGTAGCGAATGTATTGCCGACTATGGCCAAGGGTGCGATTACGCCTAAGCCGATTCAAACGCCAGCTGGCTGGGTGATTCTGAAGCTAGATGACAAACGCGCCTTTAAGATTCCCACTTTTGAAGAATCCAAACCCCAACTGCAGCAGGCCTTAGTGCAGCAATACCTTGGCCAAGCCATTCAGGGTCTGCGCACCAACGCGAAGATTGTGCAGTGAACCTAAGGCGCAGACTGCTAGCAGTTACGAGTGGCGCTGTTATTGCGTGCACCCTCTTGCTGCAAAGTAATGCACAGGCAAACCCAGGCAATGCTCCCAAGCAAAACCAACAGGCCAGCCAAAAAATAATCTCCCAAAACTGGGTAGTCGACATCAGCGGGCAAACCACTGAAGCCTATACCGCGAATGATGCTAAATCATCTTTCGGGGTCTTTTGCGCCGGCGAGCAGTGCCTCTTTTACCTGCACCAAGCTCTCAATTGCGAACCCGGCACCAAATACTCGGTATTGGTAAATAGCCAGACGGTAGCCACGGCACTCAGTATGGAATGCACCCGCATTGGCGGCAAACTATTTCAGATCCTGAACCCATTTGAGACCGTCTTAAGAGCAGTACAAGCAGGCGATACTATTGGCTTTGCAGTGGCCCTGCAATCAGGCGCCTTTGCCGTAACGCGCTTTAGCCTGGCTGGAGCAAAACCCGCCATCGAGCGTGCCCTCCTAGAGGCAGCCAACAGCAAAAACCGCCAAACCAAGCCACCCATCCCCACGCCACCACCAAGCAGCAATCCCCGGCCCAAAGATATCGCTATCTAAGCCAATAATGGGCTCCGCCAGACTGGGGAGGGCCCCAAGCCCTCCAAATCCAAGTGTTCAGCCTCAACCCACCCATGCCAACAGGGCCAAAAAATCAAAAAATAGGGGGTAGGGCATCAGCCAGGGCGCCTAAACCGGTATTTGTCTGGGATACCTGGAAAACAAGCTAAAACCCCCTGAAATGATCACCTCCGCACGCTCAAAAAATAGAAAAAGCGGGTTAAAAAAAGGGGGTAAAAATCCCCCTAAAAAGCCAAGAAAAAGAACAAGAAAACCGCAAGAAAAACAGTAAGAAAAACCAATTCCATTCGTAAAAAAATGCGCAAAGATAAACGCAAACAAGCGCTAAGAAAAAGAAAAAAGAAACGACATTGATCGCCAATCAATCGCTCTGCAATGCATCTACAGCAGTGAATCTCAGCACGAATATTTACTTCGCAGAGAAGAAAAAAAGAAATAAAAAACAAATAAAAAAACAAAACAATCAACTGCGAAATCAAAAAAACGAGCAACATAAATTAAGAAAAAATGGATCAAAAAAAGTCAAAAATGACGATGAAAATTGATCAACGTAATTTGCAAAATGAGCGATCAAAAAGAGAAAAAATAGACTCAAAAAAACAGGTAATCGAAGGATAAAAAAAGAGCAGTACAACATTCAAAAAATACAAAAAATGAATAAGTAATTTTTGCTTTTTCATTGCCTTCACCGTAGAAAAAACGAGCGCTATATTTCGCAAAAAAATGACTTCAATTTGGCTTAGAAAACGCGTCTTCCGCGAATGAAAAAATCGACTCAAAAGAATAAAAAAAGAGCTAAAAAAAGAATAAAAAAATAGCCTCAAGTAACCAAAAAATGGGATAAAAAAATAGCAAAAAATGGGGTAAAAAAATAGCCCAAATGATCCCGTTTTGGATGCCCTCAAGTCAGGGTTGGATTTGGGCAAATTCACCTAAAAAAGGTAAAAAACAGGCTTTTGAAAAATCCCATGATTTTTTTGGGTTTTTTGAGTGCCCTAAATCCTTGTTTTTAAAGGGTAGAAAACCAGCATTTTTTGGGCCGCGATCACCATGCACTCTAGAGCGAATCAGTCAGTATCATTTACCCTGTAAAGCATATAAATAAAGCTTCCGCGGGGAGTGGCAGGTGCAGCGAGTTGAAATTTTCCGAATGAATTTTCAGGCGCTGAAGTAACAAAAATTGCAGTGCACATTTGCAGTGAGTGCAGTAGCTAAATCGCAGTTCTACACAGAATGCATTTCGCACTCCACGCAGCACAAAATGCAATTCAAACGCAGTACAAAAATTAAACAACGTAATATCAATTCAGAAGAATTTTTTTTGAAGAAAACCGCTGCAAAAATTCGTCAGTCAGTTTCAGTTTCGTTTGAAAAAACGAGTGGGATTTTTGCATGCAAAAAATCACATTATGTGATCGGTTTGATGATCTTTAGTCAGGTCAATTTTTCAGTTGCGCAGGTTGCAGAAAATGCACTACCAACCGGTGGTCAAGTTGTCGCTGGACAGGCAACGATTTCGCAAACACAAACACCTACATCGGCAACGATGAACATCAACCAAACATCGCAGCGTGCGATTGTGAATTGGGATAGTTTCAACGTCGGCAAAAATGCTCAGGTGAATTTCAACCAGCCCAATGCACAGGCAGTGATCCTTAATCGCGTGACTGGTGCCACTGCTTCAGTGATCGATGGCGCAGTGCGTGCTAATGGCCAAGTAGTCCTAGTCAACCCCAATGGCGTGACCTTCGGCAAAGGGGCCGATATCAATGCGGGCGCCGTAGTCGCCACCACCATGAATATCGCCAATAAGGACTTTATGGAGGGTAAATCGACCTTCAAGGGCAATTCCAAGGGTGCTGTGGTCAATCAGGGCAAGATTGCGGTCAATGACCCCAATGGCTATATAGCCCTCCTGGCCCCTGAAGTACGTAATGAAGGCTACTTATTGGCCCAAAAAGGCCCCAATAACGCGGTTGCCCTGGCTGCCGGCGAGCAAATTACCCTGGATTTCCGGGGCGATAAGCTGATTTCGGTCAATGTCGATAAGGCCGTTTATGGCGCTTTAATCGAAAATAAGCGCGTTATTGAGGTTTCTGGGGGTCTGATCGTGGTCGCGGCAGGGGCTGCCAACCAGCTGATGGGCTCTGTTATCAAGAATACCGGCCGGATTTCAGCCAATACCATGGTTAATAACGGCGGGGTCATTGAGCTAGTCGCCGCCAATGTGACCCAAGCCGGTACAGTCAGCGCCAATAGCGCTGCAGTCACCTCCCAAACCTCTGGTCAAACCTCGGGCAAGGGTGGTCAAGTCCACATCGCCGGAGAAAACATTACGTTGGCTGCCAACTCTACAACTACTGCAACCGGAACTGCGGGTGGTGGCAGTGTCGAAATTGGTTTAGGCAGAACTGTTGCTACCAATACAAAATCCAGCGCTGTGCAAGCAGTCAATGCAGCTGCAAGTAATTTAAATACCAACAGCAGCATCGATGCGCGCCAAGCAGCAGCGAAGCAAACTGCTGTAGTAGCAAATCAACATAATCAATTAGCTAAGACCGTCACCGTGGAGCAGGGCGCACTAGTCGATGCATCCGCGACCCAGTCGGGCAATGGCGGCGCCATCGCCATTTGGTCGGAGATCAAGACCATCGTGGCTGGTAGCCTCAAGGCAACGGGTGGCCTGCAGTCCGGTAATGGCGGCTTTATTGAGACAAGCTCTAAAGGCGTGGTGGAGTTAGCTAAGGGCTTTGTGGTCAATACCAGTGCTGCAATGGGTAAGCTAGGTACATGGTTACTCGACCCAATCGATCTCGTGATTGATGCCGGCGCTGCGAATGTCATCTCCACAGCACTGCAGAACAACAACGTCACGATTGAAGTCAATGGCAATGTCTGCCCAAGCCTGGGTAGCTGTACGCAGAACGGCTCAGGTAGCCTCACCATTGCGAGCGGTGCAGACATTCTGAAAGCAGGCACGACCGCATCAACACTGCGTCTCATTTCTTCTGGCATCTTTAATCTCAATGCCGACATTAGAGGTGAGAATCTGAATGTCATCATCAATAGCTCGATTGCCTACTTGAATGTCGGCACCAGCATCACTGCATCGCAAGTGACCGTACAAGCACAAACCATTCATGTGAATGGCAACATCAATGCGATAAGTAATTCACCGCTCAATGCCGCAATCCAATTACTCGCACAAGCACTCTATATCTCAGGACGCTTGAGCGCATCGACTGCACTCAGCAATAACAACAGCAACACGAACACAAACTCGAATACCGTAACGTATAACGGCACATTGATTCGTGCAGAAGACTTACCAACCTTCCTCAGATCACAAAACAATGGCAACGCCAATCTCGATCAGGTGTATTCATCAACAGCCGCGAACGACAATAGCGCAAGCAACATCAATACACAAACCAATTACATCCATTTGCAAGCAGCAAATGACATGACGCTCTACAGTACTGCCCAAATCAAAGCGAATGGCACGACGGGTGGCTATATCAACATCACAGCACAAGCATTCAATGCCCAAAGCGGCTCACTGATTCAGGCCAATGGCAATAACGGGCCGGGTGGGGTGATTAATATCACCACTCACGATGCAACACTGGCAGGAGCGATCAGTGCCAATGGCACAAACGGTGGCTCTTTTGCGCTTTCTGCCAATAACGCCCAATTTGAGGCCCAATCGGTCATCCAGGCCAATGGCTCAAATGGCCCTGGCGGCACCATATCTATTGATGCATTACAGAATATTGATTTTGTCAATAGTGGTTTATACTTAAATGGCACAACAAATGGCGGCGAGATCCGGATCCTCAGCCGCGCAGGCAATTTAAATCTCTTTAATTCAGTAGTTCAGACCAATGGCTCGAACGGCCGTGGTGGATCTAGCATTGTTAACTCACAAAATGACCTCGTTATTCAAAACTCAGTTATTCAACTGAATGGTCAAGATGGCGGTGATATCAAAATCACCTCCAATCAGCAGAAAGTCATATTAGACAACTCCGTAATTCAAACGAATGGTAGCTCTGGCAGGGGCGGTACGATTGGTATAGCTGGTTCAACTCATACCATTCAAAAAGATACTCATTTATATTCAAAAGGTAATACCGCGGGCGGAAAAGTTTTTGTTGGCTACGATTCCACTGGCACTACAACAATCCCTTTTAGTAGGTACCTTGAAATCGATGCAAACTCAAGCATTGATGCCCAAGCAAGCAATGGCCCAGGTGGGTTTATTGAAACTTCAGGTTACTACATTACTCAATTGCAAGGTTTAGTAAACGCGGGTCAGGGTGGAACCTGGCTAATTGATCCCGATTACTTCATAGCAGATGCTCAGTATATTTGGACGGCCCTCAGTACTCAAAACGTAACCATCAGTACAAAAGTTCCTGCAAATAATAGTCCCGCTATTGCCTCTGCGAATGGCCAAAATACGACGACTAATCCAGGAAGCGGAAATATCACCATTACCGGAGAGATAAGAGATTATCCGCAGGGCACCGGAAACATCTTAACTTTAATCGCAGCCGGCAATATTTCTGTGGGCCTGATTGCTATGACTCACCATAACGTGAACTTGCAGGCAGATGGCAATATCACCCTCAATGGCGTCATCGACATAGGTGGATTTGGCCTCACGATGAACGCTGGCGGAAATATTCATATTGGCGGCAACATAAGATTAGGTGGTGCCAATATCTCTGCGGCAACCTACAGTGGGTCAGGATCTATTACTAATCCATTTAGTAATACGGGCTTTAGTATTGGCGCAACATCAACTACTACTTTACTTAGTTCTATATCTACTAACTCAACGTTGGTATTGAATTCTGCCGCAAACCAATCGTTCACACTATCCAACGTAATTAGTGGGTCTGGAGGCCTGACTAAAAATGGAGATGGTGCCGTCATCCTCACTGGCAACAATACTTACACGGGACGCACAACAGTAAATGCTGGAACGCTTAGGTTTGCACCATCAACTAACTTCGTAGGGGAGTTAGTTGGCGGCATTGTTAATAATGCAAATATTGAATTCAATGGAACTAACGGCCAGATCTTTTTGCGCGACGCATCTGGTGGCGGAACTTGGAGTATTACTGGGGCCCCTAATAAGGGGTTCTACGAGCATAGATTGATCTTAATTGGGGCTGTGACGATCACAGGTCCAGTTACAGTTGCAGATAATGGCAATCTTTTTCTTGAAGGAACTGGCATAAATACTAGTTCGGCCATTAATCTTAATGGTACAAATACCGCCGTAAACTTGTTTAACCTACAAAATACCGAGTTTAAAGTAGGTTCGCTCAGTGGCGATGGCAAGGTGCGATCAGCAAGGGAGGGAGTGTCACTTACCTTATCTTTGGGTAATGGCAATGGATCAGGCACCTTTAGCGGTGTTTTGGAAAATCCCTCATCTACGCTCAACCTTACGAAAGCAGGCTCAGGCACACAAACTCTTTCAGGCAACAATACCTACACTGGTGTAACGACAATCAGTGCTGGTACTTTAAGCGTAGCAACTATTGGTAATGGCGGTGTTGCCGGTAATCTAGGCCAGGCTACGAATGCAGCAGCCAATCTTGTTCTTAGTGGCGGCACACTCCTATACACGGGTGCTAGCGCCTCTACAGATCGCAATTTCACCCTAACCGCTGGTACTACATCAACCATTAGCGTTAGCACTGCTGCTACAACATTGACCATGTCAGGGGCTTCAACCTCGACTACTGGTGCGTTGACAAAAGCTGGAGATGGTACGTTAACCCTCACTGGTAACAATACCTACACTGGTTTAACAACTGTCTCTGCTGGTACTTTGAGGTTGGCGCCATCAACAACCTTTGATAGCACTATGAATGGTGGCTTAGTTAATAACGCTAACGTTGTTTTCGATGGAACTAATGGTAATGGTGTTGGGGGCACATTTTTTATCAATGGCGCATCTGGTCCCGGCACATGGACGGTCACTGGATCGACTACCGGCAGAGGCCTGTATAGTAACCGAGTAGTCCTAGTTGGAAATACGACGATCTCAGGCCTTGTGACAGTAACAGGCCATGGCAACTTTTGGCTTGAAAATGAAAGCATCAATACAACTTCACCTATTTTTCTAAATGGTGCAAATACTCTTCTGAACCTTTATGCCAGAAGTACTAGCACCGTGACTAGAATTGGTGCTCTGAGTGGCAACGGTAGAGTAGATGCGCCAGGAAATGTAAGTTCATTCACTTTATCTTTGGGCCATGACAATGGGTCAGCGGACTTTGCTGGCTCCATCGTAAATTCTGCCACGACAGTGCTCAACCTTACGAAAGCAGGCTCAGGCACATAAACTCTTTCAGGCAACAATACCTACACTGGTGTAACGACAATCAGTGCTGGTACTTTAAGCGTAGCAACTATTGGTAATGGCGGTGTTGCCGGTAATCTAGGCCAGGCTACGAATGCAGCAGCCAATCTTGTTCTTAGTGGCGGCACACTCCTATACACGGGTGCTAGCGCCTCTACAGATCGCAATTTCACCCTAACCGCTGGTACTACATCAACCATTAGCGTTAGCACTGCTGCTACAACATTGACCATGTCAGGGGCTTCAACCTCGACTACTGGTGCGTTGACAAAAGCTGGAGATGGTACGCTGGTTTTGACAGCGAATAACACCTACAGTGGCACCACTACCATTTCTGCAGGCACTTTGGTTTTGGAGAACAACGCACCCAATCCAACGAGTAAAACCTTTGCCGGGGGTGGTGCTTTACGTATTCAACCTGCGGGGGATAGTTTCACAAACTCGTTTGCCACATCTGGTTGGACTTTTGGTTCAGGCCTCGGAGGCCTCACCATTGGAAAGCCAGTCAGCACAAATAGCGTTGATATCAACAGCGCCATATCAATTACCGGACCAATCTCTATATTTGGTGGTCCCGTTTATATTACCGCTGACGTCGCGTCTACTGGCCTCAATAACAGCATAGTTATTAGAGGTCGTGGTACCAGCGGCTATGTTGTTTCAGAAACTAACGTTGACTACACTACGAATGGTGGAGATATTATTCTTTGGAGTAATGGCTCTAACATCACATCAGGTACGGCAAACGCTGAAGTTGATCTTCGCGGATCAAATATTCTGCGTTCAAACGGCGGAAGAATTGTTTTGGCCGGCGGTTTGGATGGTAATGCAGACGGTATTCCTGACGGTTATGCCTATCGAAGCTATAACGATGATATTAGAGCGACAGACATCGGGGCTTCAGTGTCCATTAATTCTGGCGGCGGAAATATCATCATTCGTGGTCAAGGAGGTGGTGTCGGCGTCGGTTTTACTGGTAGCAGCGCATCCGTTACGAGTGGTGCCGGCACCATTTTGATTGATGGCATTAGTACCACTAACCACGGTGTATGGTTTTCTAGTACCAACACCATAAGCTCAAGCAGTAGTGCAGCAACAGCCATCACAATTCAGGCAAGTAGCTCAGGCAGCTGGGGTTCGCGCTTCCAAGGCAATAGCTCTATTACTGCTGTAGGTGGTATTGCAATTACCAGCACAACATCCGCGGCAGGCTCTTGGGGTTTGGTGGCTGAAGGAAGCACCACTTTTCAATCAACGGCAGGAAATATTACGGTGACTAGTAGTGGTACAGGGGGATCCTATGTAACTGGTAAATTGATTGCAGCGAATGATGAATCGAACCCGACCTCGGGTGGCGCAATATCCATCACTACATCCGGTACGAGTAGTCATGCATTGCAATTAATTTCAGCTTCATTGATTGCGAATGGCGCTATTAATATTACGGCAACAAATACCAGCACAAACCATAGCTTTAAATATGAGGGTTCTGCCGGTACTATTCGATCAAATACTGATATAACCATCCAGGCGGGGAATTTAACTGGCGCTACTGGCGATTGGGGTATGACGGTGTATGGAGGCAGAGCCATACAATCCATTTCTGGCAATATCTTAATCAATGCTAGGGGGTCAGACGGCGGCTTATATATTGATAGCTCATCAACGATTGCCGCCGGTAACAGCCTCACATCGCCGACTTCAGGCGGCAATTTAAGCATTAATGCAACTGGTGTTTCTTATTATGGAGCCGAAATTCGCGGGTCTCTAGTTTCGAATGGCACCATGAATTTAACGCTAACTGGCGGCATTCATGCTGGGTATTTTTATATTGCAAATAGTGTGAGTGGCATCCTTAGGGCCAATGGAAATATCACACTAAATCTCACTAGCACTTCCAATTGGGCCCTCTGGCAAACTGGCGGTCGCTTCATACAGTCAACCGCTGGAAACATCTCCATTACGGCAACCGCAACAGCGGGGTATGGAATTTATGTCCATAGTGGCGGTATTGTCGCTGGAGATAGTCTTACTGCTCCAACAAGTGGTGGAAGCATCACTATTAATTCTTCATCAAGACTCGGCCACATTATGGGCGCCGCACTTCGGTTTGATGGCGATAGCACGAGAATGATTGCGTGGGGTGACATCACCATTTATGCCAATGGTGCGGCTGCCGGCCTAAATACAGGTGGGCAGAATGGACACGGCGTTCTTCTTTTCGGCAGTAGTCAGCAAATTCGAAGCTTTGGTGGAAATCTGAGCATTACAGGATATTCCAATCAATCCCAAACTGGAACGACCGATGCATATGTTCCGGGCGGGATTACCTTGTGGAATGACTCCAGTACTTTAAGAGCAAAAGGGAATGTGACGCTCAAAGGCGTTTCAATGCAAGGCATAGGAATTTACCTAACCTTTACTAGCTCAAGCGGTGGCAGTGTGACTGCTGATGAAGGCAATATTGTGATTGATGGCTTAAGTAATTCTTCGTATGCCGCAACTTATATTCGCCTTCCAATCATTGCAACATTAGGCTCGATTTCGATTTCTGGTGCTGGAAATGGAAGTGGTGTTTTTCAGGATAGTAATACCGGCTCGGTTTCAGCCAGGGGTAACGTCAATATGATCGGTTACTCAACAGCTGGTCATGGTATCTACATAGCCACTGGCTCTGTTAGCTCTAGTCACGGAAATGTCACGCTTTCTGGCTCTACGGTAAGTACGAATGCTGCTCACTATGGAATCGAGTCGGTTGCTAGAACGGTATCCGCTACCAATGGGTCTGTGACTTTTCAGGGCGCCAAACTTGATACAGTAACTACTTTTGTGAATGCAGCTGCTAATACCAGCGGCAGTGTGCCTGCTCCTTATTATGCGATTGTCGATAGTGGCAGTATGGCAAACGCGCAAACAATCGGTCTTCGGTGGACTGGAGCCGTCACAGCGAATACGACCAATGGACAAATCAATATTTATGCCGAAGCCCCAACGATTAGTGGTGTGATGACCGCCTATGGTTTATTCCTCGGTACTTCTAATCAAAGTTACACATTGACCGGATCCAATTCAGTAGTTAGTGTGCTGGCCGGTAGCATTGGCACCGGTAGTTTGAGTTTTCAAACGGCCTCCAACCTTTCGATTGGCACTTTATCGAGTGTCAATGGCTTTACGGGTAGCGGTCTAAATATTACGCAGACCGCAACGCTCTCACAAACGCAACCAATTAGTGTTTCTGCGCTGACCTTGGCGGGAACAAACGGGGTGTTTAACCTGGATCAATCTAATACGGTCAGCACCAGCATTGCTGTGAACAGTGGCACTTTGAGGGTAAGTAACGCTGCCGCTTTAGGTGCCGCTTCAGCTCCTATTACGATGGGCGCAAATTCAATACTCCTATCCAATGTAAGCACCTTGACATTAAGTAATCCGATCGTAATGAGTGGGGCCGCAACCATTAATGCGCCATCGGGTCACACGCTCACTCTATCTGGAATTATTAGTAGTTCAGGCAATCTCACTATCAATAGCCCAACAACAAATACGGGAACGGTGATTTTCACCGGAGCTAATACATACGGTGGTACTACTACTATCTCGGCAGGAACTCTACGAATCGGATCTGGCTCAACAACTGGCGCAATTGGCGCTGGTGCTGTAACGAATAATGCTGCTTTGATATTTGATCGAAGCAATAACTTTACGGTCGCAAATACTATTTCAGGCACGGGCAGTGTAACCAAAGAAGGATTGGGGGCAACCACCCTTACTGCCAATAGTACCTATAGCGGTGGCACCACAGTCAATGCAGGTACCCTAATCTTGAGTGACAGCTGGGGCATTCCTGGTAGTGGCGTGATTATTGGAACGCTAACAGTCAATGCAAATGGCACTGTTCAGTTGACAAATAACTCCGGTGCATTTGGATGGAATACAAATCGCGTTTCAACCCTCAACATTAATGGAGGTTTGGTAGAGGTCACTGGTAATGCTCAGCATATTTGGGATTTAACTCTCAACTTTAATGGTGGCGGTACTTTAAGGTCGAATGGTGGAACCAGCTCTGCTACAGCCACATCCTATTGGGAGTGGGGTGGTGTCACCGTTAACGTGACTAATCCCACTGCCGAGGCGGTGATTGCAGGAAGAATCAATTTGCGTGCTGATTTAGGGGCTAGCACATTCACTGTTGCCGATGGTGTTGCAAGTAATGATTTATTAGTAAGCGCTGCGATTACTCAAGCATCTACAGCAATAGGTTTCACAAAAGCGGGCGCAGGGACAATGACTGTTTCTGGTGTTAATTCATATACCGGCGCAACAACTATCTCGAACGGAACTTTAGTCGCAGCAAATACTGGTTCATTAGGCACAAGCGCTGGCGGTGTCTCGATAGCGTCGGGTGCAACGCTGGCATTACAAGGTGGTATCACCATTGCCGATGCCATCAATACAGCGAGTGGCGCAGGTGTAGGTAGCTTTGGTGCCATCTTAAATATTAGCGGTTCCAATAGCATTACCGGACTAGTTTCTTTAGGCGCCGCCACCACCATTGGTAGCACGGCGGGTACTTTGACGTTTAATGTAGCAAGTGGTAGCGCTTTTGCCAACACTCAAAACCTGACTTTTGCTGGCGCAGGAAATATTACTGTTGCAGACCCGATTGCTACTGGCACAGGCACGCTAACCAAGATCGGCGCAGGTACATTAATCCTTTCTGGCGCTGACACATACACCGGCATCACCACAGTCAATAGCGGCATTCTTGAAATTAATTCCACTAATAGCACTGGATTTGATGTTAATGATGGCGCTACCTTGCGGCAGGGAGCTGCCATCAGCTATCAAAGAAGAACTTATATCTCGATCAATAGCGGGGGATCTTATGATGTAAATGGGGTCAACTTACCTTTGCACGCGAATTACAACGAAATGACCTTAAATGGTGGAGCACTCCTTAATACAAGCAATACTGCTGCCACTGTGTCACAAGGGGTATGCGCAAGTAATTTATGCTTCCTATTGGGCTCGTTAGGAGGAACAATTACTCCTACTGGCAACATCACAGTGAGTGCGGTCATTAGTGGCGGATCTTCAGGTACCTTAACTAAGACTGGCACAGGTATATTAATCCTCTCCGGTAACAATACCTACACCGGTGCAACAACGATTAGTGCCGGCACTCTCGCCATTAGCCATGCCTCTGGTCTTGGCACGACCGCTAGTGGAGTTACGGTAGCCAGTGGCGCAACGCTGGATATTCGGAACCTTGCAGTGGGTGCAGAAGCCATTACGCTCAATGGCGGAACCTTAGCAACCTCAACCGGCACATCGAGTCTCAGCGGTGCAGTCACCTTAGGCGCTAACAGTACTGTTAACGTTGCTGGCACCCAACTCACCCTCTCCGGAATAGTGTCAGGTAGCAATGCCCTGGAAAAAATAGGCAGCGGTATTCTGATTCTGTCCAATACCAATACCTACGATGGCGGCACTACGCTTACAGCCGGAACCTTGAACTTGGGTTCCGCTGGTGCAATTGGTACGGTGGGTGCGATCAGTTTTGGCGGCGGTACTTTGCAGCACTCCGCCAACAATACTAGTGACTTCTCTGATCGTTTTAGCACGGGCAATAATCAGGCCTATCGTATTGACACCAACGGCCAAACGGTTACATTGGCTACTGCCCTAAGCAGTAATGGCGGCACCTTAACCAAATTAGGTAATGGCGTTTTAATTCTGTCGAATGACAATACCTACTCTGGTGTAACAACGATCAGTGCTGGTACCTTGCGTTTAGGTAATGCAACTGCCCTTGGCACCGCTGCGGCCGGAACAACGGTATCGGATGGCGCAGTTTTAGACCTCAATGGTCAAGTCATTGCGAACCTAGAAGCATTAACGCTAAATGGAACTGGTATTAGCGCTGCTGGAGCTTTGATTAATAGTGCTACTGATGCAGCTTCATATGCTGGCTCAGTCACACTAAGCACTGCAAGTAGTATTGGCGGAGCCGGCAACATTACCCTAAGCGGAGCGATATCAGGCGGCAATGCCTTGACTAAAGTAGGCAACAATACCTTGACCCTGTCTGGTAATAATTCGTACACCGGCGGTACCAACATTAATGCCGGCATCTTCAGTCTAAATTCAACCAACGCGATTGGCTCATCAGGCACGATTAGCTTTGGTGGTGGCACTCTGCAATACACTGCTAACAACACAACGGATTATTCTGGCCGCTTTAGCAATACCTCCAGTCAGACTTACCGAATCGATACCAACAGCAGAAATGTCACATTAGCTTCTGCCCTGAGTAGTAGCGGTGGGTCTTTGACGAAGTTGGGTGCTGGTACCTTGACACTGCAGGGTAATAATACGTACACCGGCGGCACCAACATTAATGCTGGTACTTTAAGCTTAAACTCAGCCAACGCGATTGGTTCGTCTGGCACGATCAGCTTTGGTGGCGGCACTCTGCAATACACCGCTAACAACACAACGGATTATTCAGCGCGTTTTAGTTCAGCTGCTAGTCAGGCTTACAGCATTGACACCAATAGCCAAACAGTTACTTTCTTAAGCGCTTTGGGTAGCAGTGGTGGCACATTGAACAAGTTAGGCGCTGGTCGTCTTAACCTTATTGCAGCCAATACCCACAGCGGCGGCACCACCATATCAGCAGGTACGCTTGGCCTATACAACAACACCTCCGCTGGTAGCGGCACCTTAACCATATCACCAGATGTAACCCTATTACTGGGTCGATCGGTTACGCAAATTGCCAACAATATCGTGCTCAGCGGAACCGTGACGATCAATTTTGATAACTCTGTCGAATATCTGATTGTGGGCGGCGGTGGTGGTGGTTCGTCTGGAGGTGGTGGTGCAGGTGCTGTAGTTTCTCAAACAGCGGATCTTACATCTTCCTCATATGCCGTAACCGTTGGAGCTGGCGGAGCGGCTGGCGTTCCTTCAAATGGCGGCTCAAATGCTAGCAATGGTCAATCATCCGTGTTTAATGGCGTAACTGCTAGCGGTGGTGGTGGTGGTGGCCGCGCTATGAATGCAGGTTTGGCAGGGGCCTCTGGCGGTGGTGCAGGTGCTGACGTCTTAGGAGGAGCTGGAGCCGGTACACAAGGATCTTTAGGCGGTGCCGGCCCAAGTACGGCACCAGGAACCTCGGCCGCAGGTGGCGGCGGTGCTGGCGGAGCTGGCTTACGCGGCTTAACTCAGGCCGAATACAACGCTCTTTATTCTGGTCTATCGGGCCAAAACACCATGGGTGGTAATGGCGGTATTGGCGTAATTAATTCAATCACTGGAACATCAACCTACTATGGAGGTGGTGGTGGCGGTGGACCAAATAACAACAATCAAACTCAGGATATTGCACGAGCAGGTCAAGGCGGTCTTGGTGGTGGCGGCCGAGGGGGGAACGGCGATCGAATCAATGGAGTTGCTGGTACACCAAATACAGGTGGTGGCGGTGGCGGCGGTGACTGGGAGGCTGCATCTGGAGGCGCTGGCGGCTCCGGTGTGGTCATCGTTCGCTACTTGGGATCATCTAGCGCAGCCAACACGGGCGGATCTTCGGTCGCTAATGGCACTGGTTCAGCGACTGGATACGTCATACACACCTTTAATTCCAGCAGCACCTTGACACTCAATACTGCAGCAGTATTCAGTGGTGATATCAGCGGTACCGGCTCGATTGCGCTCGATGCAACGGGCAGAACGGTTTCATTAACCGGCACGAATACCTACGCTAATACCACCATTACCGCTGGGACCTTGAAAGTGGGTAATGCAACCGCTACTGGCTCCTTAGGTTCGGGCACCATAACAAACAACGGTGCGTTGATTCTTGACCGCACAACTAATTTCTCTATTGCTGGTGCAATTGGCGGAACGGGCACGCTGACAAAGCAGCAAACGTCGACGGCGACTCTATCCGCCAATAACGACTACTCTGGTGTAACTACGATCAGTGCGGGCACCCTCCAGATCGGTGATGGCGGAACAACCGGCTCTTTAGGTACCAATGCTGTTACTAATAATGCCGCTTTGATTTTCAATCGCTCTAATGATCTGAGCGTTTCTAATCTAATTTCTGGAACGGGTACGCTACAAAAGCAGGGCAGCGGCATTCTGACCCTTTCAGGTGCTAATTCCTATAGCGGTCTAACCACCGTCTCTGCAGGCACTCTGCGTTTAGGTGCTGCCGGTAGTGGTAGCAATGCACCACTGGGTACAACCGGTGCTGGTACTGTAGTCGCCAGTGGCGCTACCTTAGATTTAGCCGGCTTTACCTTAGCTACAGCAGAAGCCTTGACCCTGAGCGGCACCGGCACCAGTGCAGCAGGAGCGCTGACCAATAGCTCTACCACCTCGGCTACCTACAGCGGCTTAATTACCCTCGCGGCTAACACCACCATCAATGCAAGTAGTGGGCATATTGTTATCTCCAATGCAGGCACAATCAGCGGTTCTGGTTTTGGACTCACTCTGACCGGCAGCTCTACCGCTAGCAGCATTGCGAGCATCATTGGTACCGCAACAGGAACCATTACCAAAGAAGGAACAGGAACATGGACGCTTTCTGGTGCTAATAGCTACACCGGTGCAACAACGATTAGTGCCGGCACTCTCCGCCTTGGAAATGCTGCTGCCCTAGGTACATCAGCAACAGGTACAACAGTCGCTGATGGCGCAGCCCTCGACCTCAATGGTCAAAATGTTAGTGGGGGAGAGGCTTTAACACTGAATGGCGCTGGCATTAGTACAGCAGGTGCTTTGACTAACTCTAGCGGTACTGCTGCAACCTATGCTGGAGCCGTTACCTTGGGCAGTATTTCCAGTATCGGCAGTACAACGGGTGCCATCACCATCTCTGGAGCCATTTCGTCTAGCACTCATGGCTTAGCACTCATCGGCAATCGCGCCATCACGCTAAGCAGCACGAGCAATGCAATTCGTAGTATTGCTTCCGGCAGTGGATTGGGGGCGCTTACTATCGTCAATACCGGTGACCTCACGATTGGTACTGTTGTTGCGGGCGGTACAACGTATAACGGCATTAACTCTACTGGCAATATCAATATCAGAACTACCGGTAACTTGACCATCAGTCAAAATATTGCAACGACTAGCACTTCTTCATCTGGTTCTGCGCCAGCTTTACTCTTGGCTTCTGGTAGTGGGGATGCTGCAGGTACATCAACCAACAACATCCTTTTGATTGGCTCGCGTACATTTAGTGTCGGAACGGGTGGTGTTGCTAACTTCTATACCGGTGGGTTGACCGAGAGTGCTGATATCAAGACGTATGTTGAGGCCCAAACCAATAACACCACTACATACAACTCAACACTATCTACACAGCCGACAGCAGCTGGATACAACTTGATCTACCGTGGTCTGCCACCCTTTATTTATGTGACGATTGTCGATGGGCAGAGTGGCACCTATGGAACAGCTAGCGGTCTGACATTCTGGTACTCCACTAGCGCGACCTCGACCGGCGCCTCCTTTGTGCCGGGATTCATAACCGGTTACTCCAGTGCACAAACCTTTACTGCAGGTCAAAGTACCATGACCATAAGTACCGGAGACATTACCGGTACGATCACCATCAATACCACTTTGGATAGCAGTCTCAATGCGGGCACCTACAACCTGACCCTCACGCCAACACTAACCTCGGCAAATGCGCCAGGCGTGAGTTTCTTGGCTGGTAATGCAAAATCGTTTGTAGTCAATACCCGTCCGATTACCTTAACCGCTGATAACCGTACCAAGGTCTATGGCGATGCCCTAACTCTGGGTACCACCCGCTTTACCCGCACTGCAGGTAGCTTTGCCAATAGTGAATTAGCCACCGCCGTGACCTTAACTAGCGCGAGCAGCATGGCCGCAAGCACTACCCAAGCGGTCGGCAACTACACCGGTAACATTAGCGCCAGCAACGCAACTGGAACTGGCGGCTTCTTGGCCAGCAACTATGACATTACCTACGCTGCCGGCGCACTAGAAATTACCGCACGTCCGATTACCTTAACCGCTGATAACCGTACCAAGGTCTATGGCGATGCCCTAA
>CAZWPR010000001.1:0-7645 GCA_964636135.1 uncultured Polynucleobacter sp. | reverse complement strand
CCAGCAACTATGACATTACCTACGCTGCCGGCGCACTAGAAATTACCGCACGTCCAATTACCATCACTGCCAATACTAACCAAACGAAGATCTACGGCAACACTGATCCAACCTACGCTTATGCGATTGAAGCCGCGGGTACTAACCGCGGCCTGGTCGCTGGTGACACCTTCACCGGTACCCTGGCTAGAGCAGCCGGAGAGAATGTTGGAAGCTACGCGATTAACCGGGGCACATTAGCCAACAGCAACTACAACATTAATTTTGTAAGCAATGACTTTGCGATTGCAGCTCGCCCAATTACCTTGACTACCCCAACCGTAAGCAAAGCATACGATGGTTTAACAACTTACACAGTTACTACCGACAACTTAAGTACTATTGGTGCCCCGCTAGTTCGTGGAAATACTGTCTCTAGCGCTACCATCACTTTTGATAATAAGAATGTAGGTAATGGGAATAAGACGGTAACACTCAGCAATGTTGTTATTAATGATGGCAATAATGGCGCAAACTATACTGTTACCTTAGCTGATAGCAGCACAAGCTCCATTACGCGTCAAAGCTCAGTGACTTGGATTGGTGGCACAACAGGGCAGTGGTTTGATCCTGCTAATTGGGCGGTAACGGGAACAGCTACTGCTGGCGCGGTACCTGATTTAGCGAACGTTCAAGCAGTTGTAATTGGTGCTGGTAATGTCGTGACATTTAACGATGCGGTAGCAGGACGAGTTAACCCTGCCAATACTGGTCCGGTACAAATTACCACGCTGTCCGGCGGTGGCTCCTTGACTATGCTCAATGGTGCCTTATCGGCCACCGCATTGGATGTTTCTCGTTTGAATACCTCGGCCGGTACGCTTATCACCACCAGTACCGGCATCACCATAGCACCAGGATCTGGCATCAGTGATCACATCGCAGGTGTTTTGGCTGGAGATGGGGCGCTGACCAAAAACGGCCTAGGCACCACCTTACTTAGTGGCGCCAATACCTATACAGGTGCTACTACACTAGCCGTTGGAACCCTCAAGTTAGGTGCATCATCCAGTGGTTCTACTTCCTCAATCAGTGATGGTGCTTTAGGCACGGGAGCGGTCACAGTCGCTAGTGGCGCGGTTTTGGATATCAACGGCAAAACCGTCTTCAATCCATTAGCCATTAGCGGCACTGGTATTGCTTTGGGTGGTGCCGTGATCAATAGCGATGCCGTTAATCCAGGCTACATAAGTAATACCGTATTGCTCAATTCAAATAGCTCGATTGGCGGTGCTGGCGATATCACGGTGGATGGGTTGATTTCAGGATTGGGTAGTAGCCTAAGCAAGGTAGGTTTAGGTAACTTGACCTTAAGTGCAGCGAATACCTACAGCGGCGGTACAGAAGTTAATGCGGGTATCTTAACAATAACCAATAATGATGCATTGGGTTCTGGCGCTCCTGGTGCATCGTTTACACTGACTAACGCCAATATGATGGGCAATGAGTATTTCAGTAATTGGCAGCCAACAAGCGGTGGCTTGGATCTCTCGCCGATTGCAGCGGGTTGGACGGTGACCGGCAATGGCCTCAACACCACAGTACAAACGGTATGGGCCCCTCTTAATCTAGGCGCATCGGTACTGCACACATTTATTTTGGGATCCGCGGTGGCAACCAATAGCACTCATGTGTTTACTGCCTCCACCACGCCAACTACGGTAATCGTCGCTTCCGGCGCAACGTTAGCTTTATCGGGCGGAGTAGCTATCGCAAACCCAGTGATTTCTGGCGGAGGAACTATTCGATTTGGCACTGGTTCCAACACGATTGATTCGTCTGTCACACTGAATGCGCCGACTATCATCCACGCTGCCTCAGGATCGCAAACAATCAGTGGCGTTATTTCGGGGGCTGGTAGCCTGACCAAGACTGGCGCTGGCCAGCTCTCCTTAACAAATAACAACACCTACACTGGTGCCACCACCATTAACGCTGGCATCCTTGCCCTTGATGGTAATGGCGCAATTGCAGAATCGGCCAAAGTAGTTGCCAATGGTGTATTCGATATTAGCAACCTGAATACAGAGGCTGCTATTAAGAGTTTAGATGGCTCAGGATCAGTCGTACTGGGATCCAGCTCACTCAATATCACCTCAGCCAATGATACGTTTAGCGGCGTTATTTCTGGTGCCGGCGGGCTTACCCTTAGCGGTGGTATTCAGACTTTGTCAGGCAATAACACTTACACGGGTGCAACCAACATGAATGCTGGCACCCTTGTGTTAACAGGAAGTTTAGCTGCGACTACCGATGTGTTAATGAGTAACGACGCCATTTGGGATCTGCAGAATACACAAACTATCAATAGTCTTTTTATGGCGGGAGATTCCAGCATTATCCGAAGCGCTGGGGTATCGAGTCTCACTGTTAGCGGATCAGCCATTTTATCGAATAGCATCAGCACTTCTGGCAATCAGACTTATGGGGGAGCGGTGAGCCTTTGGGCAAACACTACCCTAACGAGTAGCAATAATGGAAACATTACATTTGTGGATACAGTAGATGGCGCTGCTGCACTATCCATATTCACTGGATCTGGCCAGGTTTTGTTTAGCTCCGCCATTGGCGGCAATAGCAGCTTAGGTGATTTAGATATCACATCGACGGGAGCTATTCAGTTTGATGGCCCTGTTGCTGCCTCCAGTTTGATTGTTGGAAGCGGAACTACAACCATTAATGGCGGCTCGATTTATACAACAGGTAGCCAAACATACAACGGGAACGTACACGTTGGTTCTAATACGACATTTGAAGCAGGAAACAACATTACATTTAATGGTAATTTAAGTGGCGCATATGCACTGAACATTAGTGCATCAGGAGAAATCAATTTTGGCGGCTTACTCGATGCCGATACGGTCGAAATTCAAGCGGGAGGTTATGTTAATTTTAATGGCGCTGTTGGCAGTGTCGGAGTGATGTCGGAGATTTCTGTAAATTCGGGTGGCGACATTGATTTTGTTTCTACTTTAGATTCTATTGAGGTCTATTTAGAATCAAATAATGGCCATATCATTTTTGGCGGCGCCGTTGGTAGTGCAGGCAGTATGTCAGTAATTGAGGCAACTGCTCGACTAGATATTAATTTCGCCAGTACGCTCGATGCGAGCCAGGTAATCTTAACATCCGATAGCGATGTGCAATTTAGTGGCGCGGTTGGTGCGAATAGTGGAGCAATGTACCTAACAGTCTTTGCTAACGACTATATTAATTTTGACAGCAGTCTTGATTCGTACGAGGCAGTTTTGACATCGTCTAACAGCCGCGTCAGCTTTGGTGGTTCTGTGGGCGCCCTGAATAACACATCACTCTTGGTGGTAAATGCTTATGACTCAATCAATTTTTATGGCAGCCTTGATGCCATAACTGTACCGCTAACCAGCTCTAACGGCAGCGTGTATTTTAGTGGCCCCGTTGGTTCGCTCGGCGGCATGTCATTATTAGCAGTAAGTGCGTCTGACGCCATCATTTTTGATAGCAGCCTTGATGCTGTAACAGTGCCTCTAACATCCGCCAATAGCAGTGTATATTTTGGTGGCCCCGTTGGTTCGCTCGGCGGTATGTCATTGTTAGCAGTAAGTGCTTCTGATTCCATCATTTTTGATAGCACTGTTGATGCAACAACCGTCAGTCTAAGCTCCGCAAATAGCAACGTGTATTTTGGCGGTGCTGTCGGTGGATTAAACGGCACCTCGCTTCTATTGGTTAGCGCTTCTGATACCATTATTTTTGACGGTAGCGTAGATGCTACAACCGTCAATCTAAATTCTGCAAATAGTAGCGTGTATTTTGGTGGCCCCGTTGGTTCGCTCGGCGTTACATCGCTTCTATTGGTTAGCGCTTCTGACGCGATCATTTTTGATAGTAGCGTTGATGCAACAACCGTCAATCTAAGCTCTGCAAATAGTAATGTGCATTTTGGCGGTGCTGTCGGTGGATTAAACGGCACCTCGCTTCTATTGGTTAGCGCTTCTGACGCGATCATTTTTGATAGTAGCGTTGATGCAACAACCGTCAATCTAAGCTCTGCAAATAGCAACGTGTATTTTGGCGGCTCCGTTGGCTCACTCGGAGGCATCTCATTATTAGTAGTAGATGCTTCTGACTCCATCAACTTTAATAGCACACTTGATGCTGTAACAGTTAGCCTTAATTCCCAGGCTGGACACATTAATTTTGTTGGTACAGTAGATCAGTTGGGCCTCATGGATTCGATTACGGCAACTGCCTTTGGCTATATCAACTTCAATAATAGTCTGGATGCGGCTACTGTTGATTTAGTCGCTGGTGGCCATGTGGTCTTTAATAGTGCTGTTGGTGCTCAAGGTTCCATGTCAGCATTAACGGTAAGTGCTGCTGATTATATTAACTTTGCAGATACTCTTGACGCTGTTGTAGTTGATCTCACTTCTATGCAGAGCAATGTTTCTTTTGGCGGCGTTGTGGGTGGCGCTAACAGCATGTCATCCATAGCAGTCAATGCTGCTAACAGTATTGATTTTTCGAGCAGCCTAGATGCTGGCGAAGTTACTCTTGCATCTGGCTTTGTGATTAATCTGAATGGCGCTGTTGGTCTCGGTGGCGGCATGACATCGATTGTGGCTAGTGCGCCGATTAGTATTGCTATTGGTGGTGGTTCAATTGATACAAGTGGTAGTCAAACCTTCAATGGACCAGTTACGCTTAGTGCAAATACTGCCCTGACTGCTAGCGCGATTAACTTTGGATCCTCTATTAGTGGGAATTCATATGCCTTGACGCTCAATGGCGATGTAAATATGGCTGGCGATATGAATGTTGGTAGCCTGAGTATTAGTGGCGCATCATATTTATCAGGCAATATTTCTACGACCGACTCGCAAAATTTCGTAGGCGCTGTTACGATCGCTTCCGATATCACTTTAAACTCCAGCATGGGTTCTCTGGTATTCGGCGGTCGAATTGATGGCGCCCATTCCTTGTCAATGACTGCAGGATCCGGAAATATCGACATCACCGGTATTGTCGGAGGCCTTGCTCCATTAACCGGCCTCAGCGCTGACACTCAAGGATTTACTGCCAATCAATTGGCACTTGCGGATAATGCGGCAATATCGATTACTAATTCCAATGCCAGCGCAATCGCTGGGGTGATATCTGGTGCGGGGGTCAGCTTAACGAAAGCCGGTAGTGGCGAGCTAACTTTGAGTGGTGATAATGCATTCAGTGGCCTTACAACGGTCAGCGCTGGGGTATTAAAGCTGAATCATGCTAACGCTCTAGGTTCGATTGATTCAGGTTCTGAAACAATCGTCGGTGGTGGTGCAACCCTTGATTTGAATTCATTACGTACCGAGGAGTCCTTGGTTCTTGATGGTGGTCGTGTATTGAATGGCGTGCTAGCTGGCTCTGTTCATCTAACTGCAGACAGCATTCTTGAAGCAGAATTGAATAAACAAATTGTTGTGAATGGTGTGATTTCTGGGGACTATGCATTGGAGATTACTGGTGCCGGCACTACCACCTTCAATGCTGCCAATACCTATAACGGTAATACGACGGTTTCCTCTGGTGCTTTGGTTATTACCAATAATGCCGGCTTAGGAAGTGCATTTGGCATAACTTTGATTGCCAACGGCGTTACTCTGGATCTTCAGAATGCAAATATTGGCGCTGAGTCATTGGCGCTAAATGGCGGTACTCTGGCTTCTACTGTTGGCAGCAGCTCTATCGCTGGCATCATTACCCTGGCTGATAACAGCACGATTCATGTGTCAGGAATACGGTTGACCGTATCTGGTGAAATTTCCGGCAGCAATTTTGGTATCACCAAAACAGGGCAAGGCAATCTGATCCTATCCGGAGCCAGCTCCTATACTGGCAGTACTAACATTAACGCAGGCACCTTGACCTTAACTGGCGGCTTATCTGCAAACACAGATGTGTTCATGAGTAATGCTGCTATCTGGGATCTGCAAGCTGCTCAAACGATTGCAAGTCTTTCCATGGGCAGTGGTAACAGCATTACTAATAGTGCAGGGGCATCGAGTTTGAGCGTTACCGGCGCATCGACTTTGGCCAATAGCATCACCACTTCTGGCGATCAGACCTATACCGGAGCAGTGATCCTAGGTACAGACTCTATCCTTACGACCACAGCCAATGGCAGCATTGCCTTTGCTGATGCGGTGAATGGCGCTCAGACCCTCACCATCAATACCCATGGCACAGGCGATATCACCATTACTGGCGCCTTAGGCGATAGCACTCCATTAACTGGCCTGACAATTAATACCGATGTTCTGAATGCCGCCAACATAACAATGGCAAGTAATAGTGGTATCAGCATTACCAATAGCGGTACCTCTACGATTAGCGGCATCATCGCCGGATCCGGCGCTACCCTCACAAAAGCTGGAGCAGGGACTTTAACCCTCGCCGGCAATAACACCTACAGTGGTGATACTCTAATTAATGGCGGCACCCTAAAGCTCGGCAATATCAATGCGCTAGGCGCCCTAGTCAGCGGCACTACCGTATCTACTGGCGGAATACTCGATCTCAATAACCTATCTATCACTGAGCCAGTGACCGTCAATGGCGGCAGTGTTATGAATGGTATCCTGGCGGGCGCAATCAACTTAACTGCAGACAGCAGTATTGAGGCGAGCGCTGGCCAATCGATCACGATTGATGGTGTTATCTCCGGTAACTTTGGCATCACGATTGCCGGCAGCGGTACCGTTACGCTCTCTGGTAACAACACCTTCACTGGCGCCACCCTCATTAATGGCGGAACCCTGCGCATTAGCCATGCCAATGCCTTGGGAAGTGCTGCTGGCGGCACAACAGTAGCTAGCGGCGCTACCTTGGATCTGATTAATGTCACCGTTGCCTCCGAAAGCCTCACCCTCAATGGCGGTACCCTCAAAGACGCAACCAGCGGCTGGGGTGGCTCGATTGCGATTACTGGCGCAAACACAATTGATATCGCCAATGGCGATACCCTAACCATCTCCGGCATCATCAGCGGTACGGGTTCGATTACGAAGATTGGTGCTGGCGAAGTGATCTTGACGAATGCCAATACGTATAGTGGTGCTACCACCGTTAACTTCGGCAAGTTCTCTTTGAGCAATGGCGGATCGATCACCGCTTCTGAGAAGCTCATTGCGAACAGCGTGGTGGACATCAGTGGCGCTACTACTGGCGCTAGCATCAAGAGCCTCGGTGGCTCAGCTCAAGGCTCTATCATTTTGGGCAGTAAAGTCCTCACGATTACCGCAGCAAGTGATGACTTTAGTGGTGTGATTTCCGGTAGTGGTGCTTTAGTCCTCAGCGGCGGAGCTCAGACCCTCTCCGGTAACAACAGCTACAGCGGCACCACCACGATTAATGGCGGTACCTTCAGCGTCAGCGGCACTCTCGCTGATACGACAGCCGTCACCGTCAATAGTGGCGCCACCTACATCGTAGGCAGCAATGACACCATCGCCTCTTTAGCTGGCGCTGGTAACGTCACCCTGAACGCAAACCTCATCTTCGGTAATGCGACTGATGCCACCATCTCCGGCATCATCAGTGGCACCGGCTCCCTCACCAAAGAGGGTAGCGGCACCTTAAT